>NZ_LFLZ01000107.1 GCF_001189845.1 Bradyrhizobium tropiciagri | reverse complement strand
GTGAGGGGCTGCATCCGCAGGCACCTGGCGTGTGGAGAGTACCCCCCACCCGGATTGCATCTTCGATGCAATCCGACCTCTCCCCGCAAGCGGGGCGAGGTGAAGCGGTGCCCGTGGCGCGCGTTGTCAAACATGACTCAATATCCGGCGCGGCTGTTGGCGTGGCCGGCCGGCGCCTTGGCGTTGGCATCGAGCAGCCAGCGTGCGCGCGGCGGTGCTTCCAGCGTGTCGGTGAGGCCGAGCGCCATCCGCTCGCGCCGGCCCAGGCGATCATCGCGCCGTTGTCGGTGCAGAGCGCCGGCGGCGGAATGATCAGCGTGGTCTGCGCTTTCGCGGCGACATCCTGCAGCGCGCTGCGGATGGCATGGTTGGCGGCAACGCCGCCGGCCGCGACCAGCGCGCGCGGCGTGCCGAACCGCTCCTCGAACAGCTTCAAGCCGACGGTCAGCCGGTCCGCGGTCGCTTCCAGCACCGCGGCCTGGAAGCTCGCGCAGAGATCGCTGATGTCCTGCGGCTCCAATGGCTCCAGCCGGCTCGCTTCGTTGCGCACCGCCGTCTTCAATCCCGACAGCGAGAAGTTCGCATCGGGACGGCCGAGCATCGGGCGCGGAAACGCGAACCGCGTCGGGTCGCCGCCGGCCGCCGCGCGCTCGACCTGCGGTCCGCCGGGATAGGGCAGCGACAGCATCTTCGCCACCTTGTCGAACGCCTCGCCCATCGCGTCGTCGACCGTGGTGCCGAGCCGGACATATTCGCCGACACCGACCACGGCGACGATCTGGGTGTGGCCGCCCGAGGCCAGGAACAGGCAATAGGGAAACGCCAGCGCGCAGGTCAGCCGTGGCGTCAGCGCGTGCGCCTCGAGATGGTTCACCGCGATCAGCGGTGTGTCGTGCACCATCGCGATCGCTTTCGCCGTGGTGAGGCCGACGATGACGCCCCCGATCAGGCCGGGGCCGGCGGCGGCCGCCACCGCCGACAATTGTCCGTAGCCGACACCGGCCTCCTTCATCGCGGAGGCGACGATGCCGTCGAGCAGGTCGACATGGGCGCGCGCCGCGATCTCCGGCACCACGCCGCCGAAGCGGGCGTGCTCGTCGGTCTGCGTGCGTACGACGTTGGAGAGGATTTTCGCCTGCCCGTCAGCCTGGCGCTCGACCACGGCGGCTGCGGTTTCATCGCAGGTGGTCTCGATCCCCAACACCAGCATCGGTGGTTCGTGTCCCAATTTCGGCCCTTGTGCTACCAGCATGATCCGGACAGGCCGGAACCGGTTTCCGGCAAGATCATGCTCATCAAATGTCCCCTCCGGGGTAGCATTGCGAGGTCTCAAAGTGCAATCGGTCGCCAAGGTCCAATCTGCAGGGGCCAATTCGTAATGCGGGAGGCCTGACCCCGTGACCATCCTTGTCACCCGACCGCATCCGGACAATGAAGCCACGCTCGCGTCGCTGCGCGAACGCGGCTTCGAGGCGATCGCGGCACCGGTGCTGCGCTTCGAGCCGCTGCCGTTCCATGACGACGATGCGGATTATGACGCGGTCATCCTGACCAGCGCCAATGCGCCGCGCGCCATCGATCTTGCCGGCAGCCGGCTGTTGCGGTTGCCGCTGTTCGCGGTCGGGACCCACACCGCCGATGCTGCACGCGCCGCGGGCTTCGACAGGGTGATCGTGGCCAAGGGCGATGCGATCTCGCTGCGCGATCTCGTGCTCGCGCGGGTCAAGGCCGGCGAACTGCCGGCGTCCGCCACGCTGCTCTATCTCGCCGGCGCCGACCTGTCGCGCGATCTCGCCGGTGAACTCAGCGAAAGGGGGCTGACGGTTGTCACCCACACCACCTACCGGATGGCGCCGGTGGCCGCTCTTCCAAGGGAGGTCAGCGACGCCTTCATGGCGAACCGGATCACGGCGGTGCTGCATTATTCCCGCCGCAGCGCGCAGGCGTTCCTGGACACCATCCGGGCCGACGGCCTGGAGATTTCGGCGCTCGCTTTGCCGCAATGCTGCATCTCGGCCGCGGTCGCCGCGGTGCTCCATGACGCCGGCGCGACCAAGGTGGTGGTGGCGGCGCGCCCGGACGAAAACGCCCTGCTGGAGGCGCTCGACCGCGCCCTGCGGCCGTGACCGGAATTAATTCTTTCGTCGGACCATGATGTTAGGCAATGCTCCGATTTTCGGATCGTGCTCTAAGAACCCGGGCCGATTCTGATAGAGTGTGCGGCCAGTAGTTTTGAGGACCCTCGCGATGGCTGAAGAAAGGCCCGACGACACAGGACCTTCGCCGGATTCCCGGCCCAAGCGCGCGCCGCCGACCATCGATCTTCAGGCGACCGAGATCTCCAGCGAGCCGTCGAAGGCCGAGGGCAGCACGGACGCCGCCAGCGACGCTGCCAAGGCAGCGGAGGCGGCTGCGCCTGAGGCGGAGCCCCATCCTGATCCTGCTCCTCAAGCAGAACCGCAGCCCGAGGCCGCTTCCGCCGCGTCGTCCGCGGCCGAGCCGTCGCGGCCGGTGTCGCCCTGGGTGGTGGCGCCGGTGTCGGGCGCGGTCGCCGCAGCGCTGGTGATCGGGGTCGGCTGGCTGCTCGGCTGGCCCGCGGTGCCGCCGGCGTCCGCGCCGCAGCCCAATGCCGCAACGGTCGACGAGCTCGGCACGCGCCTGACCGCGCTCGAAGCAAAAGCGGGCAGGCCGGTCGCCGCGACCGCCGATCCCGCGGCAGCGGCGCGGCTCGAGGCGCTCGACAAGTCGATCGCTGCGCTCCGCACCGAGCTCGCCGCGACGCGGGCGCAATCCGACAAGCTTGCCGCTGCGGTCAATGACGCGAAGGCCGCGCCGCGCGATGGCGCGGCTGCGCCTGACATCTCCGGCATCACGGCGCGCATCGACAAGGTCGAGGGCGCGGTGAAGGCGCAGGGCGCCGCGATCGCGCGGCAGGACAGCAAGATCGCCGACACCAAGGCTGAGGCGAAGGCAGATGACGTGCCGCTGCGCCGCGTGGTCGCGGCATCGCTGCTCGACGTCGCGGTGCGTCACGGCGATCCCTACGCCTCGGCGCTCGAGGCCGCCAAAGCGATCAGCGACAATCCCGACCTGCTGAAACCGCTCGACGTCTTCGCTGCATCGGGCGTGCCGAATCCGAATAAACTATGCCGAGAGCTGATCGAGATCGTGCCGCAACTCGCACCGCCGCCGCCGGAAGCTGCGGCAGCAAGTGCCGGGCTGGTCGATCGTCTGCAGGCCGGCGCGTCCAAGCTGATCCGCATCGAGCGAACCGACGGCACGGGCACCGACCGCGGCAGCATAGTCGCGCGCGTGACATCGGCCGCCGTGCATAATGATCTCGCATTGACCGAACGCGAATTGAAGTCGTTGCCGCCGGCCGATCGCGCCGCGGCGCAACCCTGGCTCGCCAAGGTGGACGCGCGCCGCGCCGCGCTCGACGCGTCGCGGAAATTTGCCGACAACGCCATGGCGGCGCTCGCCACGGTCAATCAATAGCTCCTTGCAATAGGTTCTTGATGATCCGGATCATTCTGTTCCTGCTGCTGATCGCGCTCGCTGCAGCGGGTGCCGCCTGGTTGGCCGATCAGCCCGGCGATCTCGTGCTGAATTGGGGCGGCTTGCGCCTGACGTCCAAGCAGCCGATGTACCTGCTCGGCCTCGTCATCGTCGTCGCGATGGTCGCCGGCGTGATCCTGCGCGCGCTGTGGAAGGTCCCCGGGCACATCCGCCGCGGCCAGCGCGAGCGGCGCCACGCCCGCGGCCGTCACGCCATCACGCAAGGCCTGCTCGCGATCGGGCATGGCGATTCCTCGGCGGCGCGTGCGCATGCCGAGGTGGCGCGGCGTCACGCAGGCGGCGATCCGCTGGCGCTGTTGCTGCACGCGCAATCGGCGCAGCTCGACGGCGACCGCGACGGCGCGCAGCGCGCCTTCCGTGCCATGGCCGAGCGCGCCGACACCCGGCTGCTCGGCCTGCGCGGCCTGTTCATCGAGGCGCAGCGCGCCGACGATCCGGTCGCCGCCGTGATGATCGCCGAGGAAGCGCTGAAGATGTCGCCGTCCTCGTCATGGGCCTCGCATGCGGTGCTCGGCTTCTGCTGTGCCAAGGGCGATTGGGCCGGCGCGCTGTCGATCATCGACAACAACCAGACTGCCGGACTGATCGACAAGGCGACCTATCGGCGGCAGCGCGGCGTGCTGCTCACGGCGCGCGCGTTGGAATTCGAGACCGTCGACCGCGACCTGTCGCGCTCGAGCGCGATGGAGGCGCTCAAGCTGGCGCCGACGCTGATCCCGGCCGCGGTGCTCGCCGCCAAATTCGAGAGCGAGGCACACCAGGTGCGCCGCGCGATGCGCATCGTCGAGACCGCGTGGCTGGTGCAGCCGCATCCCGATCTCGCCGACGCCTATTCGCACGTGCGGCTCGGCGATTCCGCGCGCCAGCGCCTGGTGCGGGTCGAGACGCTGGCGGCGAAGACGCCCGGCAATATCGAGGGCGCGCTGGCGATCGCGCGCGCCGCGATCGATGCGTCCGAGTTTGCGAAAGCGCGCGCCGCGCTGGAGCGTTCACAGCGGCGCCGACGCAGCGCGTCGCGCTGTTGATGGCCGAGATCGAGCGCACCGAGCATGGCGACAGCGGCCGGGCGCGGGCCTGGACCTTGCGCGCGGTGCGCGCGCTGCACGATCCGGCCTGGACCGCGGACGGCTATGTCTCGGATCGCTGGCGTCCGGTGTCGCCGGTCACCGGCCGTCTCGACGCCTTCCAATGGCAGACGCCGGTCGCGGCGCTGCCGTCGGACAAGGGCAACGCGATCGAGCCCTCGCCGTTCGAGGAGGCGATGCTGGCGCCGCGCCGGGTCGAGCCGCCCAAAGAACCGCCTAAGGAGGTGGCCATCGAGCCCGAGGCGGCCAAACCGCCGGAGGCAGCCAAGCCGGTTGAGGCGGTCGAGGCCAAGCCAACTGAGATCAAGCCAACTGAACCCAAGCCCGTCGAGCCTGCCACGCCGACAGTGCAGGATAACGCCCCGCTGCCGGCGGCCATCGAGGCCGAGCCGGCCCTCGCTTCGGACGGCATCCCAGCACCGGAACCCGCTCCGCCGCCGGCGGCCGAATCAACGCCTCCGGCGCCGGCCCCGTTGTTCCGTTCCCGGACCGATCTGCCCAAGGCACCGCCGGCGCCAATTCCGGCCGTGATCCCGATCATCCGGGCCCCCGACGACCCCGGGGTCGACGAGGACGGTGTCGTGGACGAGTTTGCGGAACAAATCGGCCCGCCCAAGGCCCAGATCGGCGGTTGGCGCGGATTTCTGTCACGTTTGGGAAGCTGATTCGCGGTTAGATGTCAGGTGTGTGGTTCAATAACCGCGTTTTCCTTGCCAATCGGGGTCATGCCCGATATCAGGTGGCGCGAATTATCAGGCCGTTGCCGAACGGTTCGCCGCAATAGCTCAGTTGGTAGAGCACGTCATTCGTAATGACGGGGTCGGGGGTTCGAGTCCCTCTTGCGGCACCACTCCTCAGGAACATTTCCCGCTTCGATCCACGGTCGCGCCTTGGCCGCCTGTACTCGCGCACCGCACAATCCGCTCACGATCGCCACCGTGGCCAAGCCGCCATCGCGGCAATTCGGTCAAGCCGACTAAATGATGGACGAGATGGGGCGCGACATGGCGCAAAATAGTCGCGCGCGGAATCAGTATTCGCTGGCCGTGCGATCTTGGGTTGTGTGTTCGCACGCGGAAGGCGTAATACCTGAGATACGATTGCTTGGGGGGTGGCGTTGGGACGCGAAGGTCATGACAGCGAGCTTCAAGGACAGCTTGCGTTCGTGAAAGAATTCCAGCGCGCTCACGACCGCCCGCTGCGCGTCCTGCATATCGGTAATATCGCGAACAATGCCTACAACAATGCGCTGATTCAGCGTCGCTTTGGCATCGAAGCGGACGTCGTTTGCTACAACTACTACCACGTCATGGGTTGCCCGGAATGGGAGGCCGCAAGCTTCGACGGCCATGTCGACAACATGTTCCCGGATTGGTGGGCCACCGAGTTGGGCGGTTGGCGGCGACCGGATTGGTTTGTGCAAGGCCCCGTTCTCGATTGCCTCTCGTACCTTCGAGCGAAGAACGCGGGCGACAACGAAGCCGCGATATTTTTCTGGACGCTGCTGCAGGCAAGGTATTGGGAGATGCTTGATGGCATCGCCGCTGCAGAGAGCCGGGTCCGTCCACCGATGCCGGAGCATCTCGCAGACACGATTTCGATCGCGCGCGATTTTCAGGACTTCCAGATAAGTCAGGCATCCAGAATCCCGGAGCCGCTCGATCGACCGACCATCGTCCTGCCAGAGGCGAGCATAGAGCCTGAGTCTGCACTCTCCCCCACGCCGCCGGCCTTATCAACGCCGGCCCCGCCAAACCCGCAGATTGAGCAAAGCCGGGCTCTCGCCAACGAATATCCAAATCCCGAGGGACCAGGCCGTCTCGTCACGACCTATCGCTCCCTGCTGACGAAGTACGTATTTGTGCATTTGCGGCGTGAGGCGGAAACCGGCGTCGTCGCAGGATCGAGTTTGGCGGTCGCAATCTGGCGAAGTCAGAGGCGCAGCCGCGGCTTGCCGCGTTTCGGCTTCGAGTTTCCTGCCGACGTCTTCACGATTTCAAATCCCGACGCCGCGCCGCCGGCCGCGACGGAAAGCAACGGGCACGGGACGATTCGCGATACGTCGTCACCAACTCCCAACGGGCCGAGTCGCCTCACTTCGATCTATCGCTCCCTGCTCACGAAATATGTATTTGCCCATTTGCGTCGTGAGTCGGAAACCGGCGTCGTCGCCGGGTCGAGCTTGGCTGTCGCCATTTGGCGAAGTCAGCGGCGCAGCCGCGGCTTGCCGTGTTTCGGCTTCGAATTCCCTGCTGATGTCTTCACGGTCCCGAATCCCGACGCCGCCGCGCCGGCTGCAGGCGAAAGCCACGAGGATGGAACGCTTCGCGATACGCCTGCACCAAATCCCAAAGGGCCAAGTCGCCTCACATCGATCTATCGTTCCTTGCTGACGAAATATGTGTTTGTTCATTTGCGCCGTGAGGCGGAAACCGGAGTTGCGGCCTGGTCGAGCTTGGCGGTCGCCTTTTGGCGAAGTCAGAGACGGACCCGCGGCTTGCCGCGTTTTGGCTTCGAGTTTCCCGCCGATGCCTTTACGACGCCGGATCCCGACGCCGCGACGCCGGTTGCAGGCGAAAGCAATGTCCTTGCGATCCCAGACCCAGACACCGCGATGACGGCCGCGAGCACAACCGCGGCCGCCGACGTCGGTTCGTTGGTCATTCCCGTGGTGGCCCGCCCCGAGATCATCGATCGCCCGGAGTTTCGCTATTTCGAAAAGTACGGCAAGGGAGAGGATCGAAACGCCTCGCAACGTGCGGCACTGCTTGGTGACGTGCTGCGGCAGTTCACGGATTACCCGGCAGAAGCACTGGTCTCCGTCGAAGCCTTCGCTTTGACCGTCGCCAATGAGTTCGCGGACGTATTGGAGCACTACGACATCATTCAGGGTTATTCGATCGACGGGTTCATTCCGTTCATCAACGGATTCAAGAATTACACGTGTTACGAACATGGCACGCTGCGGGAAGTGCCCTTTGAGAAAAGCTACAATGGCATTCTTTGTTCGGCGTCGTACAAGAATGCGGCTTTTTCGTTCGTGACCAACTCGGACGTGCTGCCGTCGGTGAAGCGGCTGAAGCTGAAGAGAGAGCGGACCGTCTACCTTCCGCATGCCTTCGATGATGAAAAGACCTTTCGGGCAAAGCTCAAGATCCCGAAGCGAGACGCCAAGGTCACCACATTCTTCAGCCCGACGCGGCATCACTGGCACGCGGCGCCGGCTTCAATGCAGAAGGGCAATGATCTTTTTCTGCGGGCCGCAGCACAGGTTGCACAAACAGATCGCGATTTTCGCATCATCCTTGTCGAGTGGGGTGTTGACATCCACCGAAGCAAGGAGCTCATCCGGGAGCTTGGCATCGAAGATATGGTTTCGTGGATCCCGTCGCTCAACAAGGCGGAGCTTCGACAGCTCTACTGCTCGAGTGACGTCGTGGTCGATCAGTTCATGATACCAGCGATGGGCGGAGTGACCTTTGAGGCAATGGCACTCGGACGCCGGGTCATAACAAATCTGGATGAAGCCCAATCAGCGGAGTTCTTCGGAGCGGTGCCGCCCTGCCTGGCCGCCGACAGCATCGAGTCATGCGCGGCCCGGATTTTCGAAGTCCTTGCCGATCCGCTGGACGACAATGGCCGCGGCGACGCCGCGCGGCTGTGGTTCGAGAAATGTCATTCCGCGCGGCGCGTGGTCGCACTGCAGCTGGCTGCCTATAGAACGATTTGCGCCGCCTAGACCCCCTACCCACTCCGCTCAAAACGCTCTAGATCCGCGCGCCGCATAGTCCGCTCATGATCGCAATCGCGATCAGCCCGCCTGTCGCAAGCCCGGTTGCCCAGATCCGGTTGGCAATAGTGAGGGCGACGCCGTGTGCGATCAGGACGCCGCGCAATCCAGACGCCAGATGAGCCAGCACGAAGAAGACGCCGAGCGCATAATGCGGCACCAGGCGAATGCTCCAGGCGTCATGGATCAGGCCGGTCGGTGCGCCTGACGCCCAGTCCCAATTGGTGTCGATGTGGTGCACGGCGCGCGCCGAGACGAATGCTGAATTCAGATGGGTGACGATGAATGCCGCGAGGTAGACGCCGGACCCTATCTGAAACACGCGGAACGCATCCGCCGGCAGCGTGCTCCAGCGCCAGGCGAGCCGCACGCCGACAGCGACCTGGAACAGCATCAGGCTGACGAGGATCGGTTCGATCACGGAAGAGCGATAGACCGTGCGTCCGATCTTCATCACGGCACCATGAACGTCGGGTCCGAGCAGGCCCAACAGATGATTGGTGAGGTGAAACGCGACGTAGAGCAGAATCACCGCCGCCGCGATGCCATGCGTGACGCGCCATCTGGCAATGGGCGGAGCAATCGCGGCCGATCTCGCCGGCCGCTCCTGCTCGCCGCCGAGCAGCACGTAGAGAGACGCGGCGAGCCAGCCCGCGACCCACACGAGCTCGTCGCTGACATGGATGTGCAGCAGTCCGAGGCCGACGCCAGTCTGCACAAACAACGGCGGGGCACCGACACTGATGTAAGCAAGTCGCCGGGCGCGCAATTCGAACGATGAAGGCGCGGCCTTGGTCATCCAATAGGCGCAGGCAAGACCCAGCAAGGGCGTGGCCGTCGCGGCCAGCAGGCAGAGCGCCGCCAGCACCAGCCGCCCGGGCGAGAGCTGACCGCTCGCGGGAGAGACCGCGATGTGAAATGCATCGAGCAGGAACGGATAGGCCATCGCTCCGGCCGCCGGGACCATCGAACGGAGCTTTTCGGCGGCCGTATTTGCCAAGCCATCGGCGCTTGGCCGGACGCCACCTTGTTCAAATGCACTCACTGAGTTTCTCCGGAGTTCAAGCATCGTGAAGGAGAAGGCCAGACCGACGATTCTATTCCCAGGTCATCGTCGGAGGCACGGCACGCGAGCCTGTGCTGTCGACGCTGGCGCGCACGGGCGAAGGGCGTTGTGCTGAGATTATGTCTCAAGGCCATAACCTACGGTGATACGGCCCCACCGATAGGACCAAGTTCCAACAATCCGACTGGACTAAACCCGTTGGCAGCTGATGTCTCGATGGCGTGATGCATCTCACAAAGTCCGTCGCTCGACATCGCTAGTCTCCCGGCCACCAACGGGAGAACAACAATGCGCAAACTCATCCTGATCACGGCGATGGTCTTGGTGTCCGCTTGCGCACAGGCCGGCGAACGAAGCCTGTCGTTGGGCGGGGCAGCGTCGCTGCCGGCAGCCGCATCGAGTTCGGTCAAAACGGCGGGCAAGGATGCCGATGCGCCGGTGACATCAGCCATCGAGGCGCCACCGCAGCCGCCGGAGGCGCCAAAATATGTCGAGCGGGCAGCGCCGGCCGCTGCACCGGCACCGCAGCCGCAAGCTCAGCCGACCGTGCAGCGGGCGCCGGCGCAGCAGGCCAACGTCCAGCCGTCAGCGGCATCGGACGCGAGGCCGACACCGGATCGGCCGGCGACCGCGCACCGGCCGCGCCATCGCAGCCACGCACGGCGCTGGACCGAGGGCCGCATCATCGGCGAGCTGCATCGTCACGGAATCTATTGGTAGCCGCGTGTTCGGTTTCGTCATGCCCGGGCAAGCGCGCGACGGCGAGGCTTGTCGAGCGCCGGCACCGTCAGCTGCTTTGCATGGGGTTGTTTTCGATATTTTTGCAGCGCGCCTCTACGGTAGGGAACTTCGCCACCCGCGCCCGCAGTGATTTGCTGGTCGTCGACGCCGACACCGCAAACGAAAAGCGCCCCTGGATCCGATCCAGGGGCGCTTTGCGTTGAGCGTGTTCGGCGTATTCGCGGTTACTCGGCGACCGTCTGCACGACGTTGCCGATCGGCCGGCCCGATGCGACCGGTTTCTCGGTCTTTGCCATCATCGCGTCGTATTCGGGCAGCGTCTCGATCTGGGTCTTGGCCTTCATCCAGACCACCTTGTAGCCGCCGGCCTTCAGCTTGCGTAGCAGCGTCGGCAGCGCCTGCGCGGTGTGCTTCTGCAAATCGTGCATCAGGATGATGCCCTTGTGCTCCTTGTCGAGCTTGGTCATCACGTTGTTGATCACCTCATCCGAGCTCTTGGACTTGAAGTCGTTGGAGTCGACGTCAACCGAGAACATCGCGATGTTGCGGGTGCCGAGATAGGCAGTGGTCGCCGGCGTGTGCGCCAGAGCCGGGAAGCGGAAGAACGGAGCTGGGTTGGCCCCCAGCGCCAGCTTCACCGCGCTAAAACCCTTCTCGATCTCGTCCTTGGCCTGCTGCTCGGTGATCTTCTTGCTGGCCAGATGTGCGTGCGACCAGGTGTGGGCGCCGATGGTGTGGCCGGCGGCGGCGACCTGGCGGAGGATATCCGGGTGATAGGTGGTGTGCAGGCCGATCGGGAAGAACACCGCCTTGGTGCACTCGTCGGCCAGCGCCTTGAGCACGGCAGGCGTGGTCGGCCACGGACCGTCGTCGAAGGTCAGCACGACCTCATGGTCAGTCAGGAAGTCATATTGCTTGTACTGCAGGAAGCCGAAACCCGGGCCGCCTGTGGTGTCGACCACGACGGTGCGGCTGATGCCGAGCCCATCGGGATTGGCGCATTTGGGCGCGGCCGCGACGGGCGCCTGCACCGGGGCCGGTGCGGGGGCCGCGGCCGGGGCTGCAGCCTGGGTGGCGTCGGCGCGCTTCGACAGCGCAGCGGTCGTGTCGACATCGTCCCTGGCGGTCTGCCTTGCCGCCGCGGAGAGCGGATCGGCCTGGCTTGCTGCCGTTGTCTGCGGAGGAGCCGCGTCGGCACGCGGAGAGGAGGTCCAGAACCACACGCCGGCGATCACGATCGCCGCTACAACACTGGCCAGCATCAGGCCCAACGCACTACGCATCGCTACACACTCTCTCGGAACTTAAGGGATACGCCACAGCCGTAACGAGCCATTAATGCCAACAAGGTCTTAACGCGGTCCCAACAAGGCGGCGGAACGGCAAGAAAAAGCGGGCCTTATCCATGCGTGATGACCGTCACGGTCGGCCACCTCGCTCCCGTGCAGGATCGGTCCATCAAACAAGGGCCCCGCCATTTGCGGCGCCGATGGGAGCCGATCATGATCGCCATCTTCAGGAGGCAGGATCTTGAGCGTGCCGTGCGCAGAGCCGGCGTCGCGTTGGCCGTTGCGGCCAGTGTTGCCGTGCTGTCGCCGGCCGCGAGCTTTGCGTTCAGCGCCGAAGCACAGCAAATGTGCTCGGGCGATGCGTTCCGGCTGTGCAGCGCCGAGATCCCGAACATCCCCAGGATCACCGCCTGCATGGTCAAGAACCGCTCCCAGCTCAGCAGCGGCTGCCGCGTCGTGCTGGATCGCGATCTCGCCGCGCAGCGCCGGGCCGCCGCGGAGTGATCTGCGCCGTAGGAACTGGCCCGGTCTGCCGTTTCAAGCTTCTTCGCACCCCTGAAACGCTATAGAACCAGCGTTCTATTCCTTAGAGGCTTTGAGAGATGACCCGATTTCTGTTCGCCGTCGTTCCATTGGTTCTGTTGACGTCGGCCGCCCCGGCACAGCAACAGGGGCGTGATGCCTGCTCGCGCGATGCCTCGCGATTCTGCCGCGCCCATCTCAGCGAGGGGGATCAGGTCGTGCTGGCCTGCCTGAAGGAGCATCGCAGCCGTCTCAGCAAGGCCTGCCAGCAGACGCTCACCGATAACGGGCAGTAACGACCGGTTAGATTTACGTACTACTTCCCGCCGCGGTCGCGACCACCGGGATCACTTCCTTGGCGGCGCGGTCCGGGGTCTCGTCCTTCCAGCGTACCGAGCCGAACGGCCGCTCCAGCATCCGGCGCACGCGGATCGGCTCGGCGCCGATATGGAAGTCGGCCGCCTTCTGGTGCAGCTCGCGCTCGATCTGGGTGGCGCGGTTGCGCTGGCGCAGGAAATCGAGCCAGGTCGGGCAATGATATCGCTCGGTCCACAATTCGGGATCGGCGATGTCGCGCGCGATCGACCAGCCATAGGCACCGTTGCGCTGGCGGCTCAGTTGCACATCCTGCATCACATTGTGGAAGGCCCGCGCATTGTCCTGCGCCACCCGGTACTCGATCTCCACCACCAGCGGTCCGCTGCGCCCGGTCAGTTGCAGCCGCACCTCGGGATCGGCCAGCGTCTCGGTCGCGTCCTCGTTGCGCGCGCCGACCGGCGGCATCCGGAGCCAGATCCCGAGCAGCGGCGACAGCAGCATCAGGCCGGCGGAGATCAGCAGCGCCATCTCGACGCCGCCGAGGTCCGTGATGCGGCCCCAGCACCAGCTCCCGATCGCAATGCCGCCGGCGATCGAGGCCTGGAAGGCGGCCAGCGAACGGCCCGCGACCCAGCGGGGCGCCGAGAGCTGCACGCCGATATTGAACAGCGCGATCGCCAGCATCCATACCGCGCCGGCCACCACCAGTGCGGCTGCGGTGATGACGGGCTGCTTGCTCACGGCGACGATCGCGATCGCGACGCCCATCAGGAGCGCGCAGGTCCGTACCGCAGCTTCGCCGCTCAGCCGGCTGCGGATCTCGCTGATGTTGAGTGCGCCGATCACCGCGCCCATGCCGAAGGCGCCGAGCATGATGCCGTAGGTCTGCGCGCCGCCATGCAGGAGGTCGCGCGCCACCAGCGGCATCAGCGCCGAGACCGAGCCGCCGATGATGCCGGTCACCATGGTGCGGGTCAGCACGATCTTGATCGACGGCGAATTGGTGATGTAGCGCACACCGGAGACGATGGCGCGGTTCAGCCGCTCGCGCGGCAGCCGCGACGGCTCGCTGACGCGATTCCACAAGAACAGCACGACGAGCAGCGGCAGATACAGCACGGCATTGGCGGCGAAGGCCGCCACGGCGCCGGCGGAGGCGACCACGATGCCGCCGATCGCCGGGCCAAAGCTGCGTGCGATGTTGTAGCTGATGCCGTTCAGCGCGACCGCGGCGGGCAGCGTCTCCGTGGGCACCTGCTCGCTGACCGAGGATTGCCAGGCCGGGCCGAACAGCGCCATGCCGCTGCCGACGACGAAGCACAGCGCCAGCAGGATGCTCGGCGTCACCAGATTGAGCCAGGCCAGCGCCGTCAGCGTGGTGGCGCCGGAGAGCGCGATCATAAGCGACACCAGCGCGACGACGCGGCGGTCGTGCATGTCGGCGATGGCGCCGGCCGGCATCGCGATCAGCATCACCGGCAGCATCAGCGCGGTCTGCACCAGCGCGACCTTGTCGGCTTCCGAGGTCATCTGGGTCATCGCCCAGGCGGCGCCGACGCCCTGGATCAGGATGCCGAGATTGGAGAGCAGGCTGGCGAGCCAGATCCGCCTGAAGATTGAATGCCGCAACGGTGCAGTGATACTGTCTGGGCGCTTCGGCGGTTCGGTCATATCCGGTTCCGGTTGGCCTGCTATGGTTCGTGAATGATTCCGGCTGCATCAACTGATGCCCGGCAAACGCGTGTCCTGTCCAGCGATTACGGTATCCTTTAACTGGGTCGGACACAGCTAAAGCCCTGAAAGGTTTGGGGAAGGGGACCAATGGCGCTGTCGCGGCGGAGCTTTTTTCAAGGGGCCGGCGCCCTGACCCTGCTGGCCGGCCGCCTCGCCGCCCCGGCCTTGGCCCAGTCCGCGCCGGCCGGCGACATCCCGCCGATCCTGTTCGTGCACGGCAATGGCGATCACGCCGCGCTCTGGATGACGACGCTCTGGCGGATGGAGTCCAACGGCGTGCCGCGCGAGCGCATGGCCGCGATCAATTTCACCGATCCCCTGGCGCGCGCCGACGACAAGGTCGAGCAGGCGGGCCGCTCCTCGACCGAGGACCAGCGCCGCGCGCTCGCCGAGGCGATCAGTGAGCTGAAGCAGAGCAGCGGCGCCGCGCGCATCGCGCTGGTCGGGAATTCGCGCGGCGGCAATGCGATCCGCAATACCATCAAGAATGGGGGCGGCGGCGACATCAGCCACGCGGTGCTGTGCGGCACGCCGAATCACGGTGTGTATGCGTCCGACGACGGCCTCGGCAACGAGTTCAACGGGCGCGGACCGTTCCTGCGCAGCCTGAACGATGGCGACAGCGAAGTGACCGCGGGCACCGCATTCCTGACCCTGCGCAGCGACGGCCTCGATAAATATGCGCAACCCGACGGCCGCTTCATCGGCAAGCCGGGCACGCCGACCAACGTCACGACCGAGGGCCCGGCGCTGAAGGGCGCGACCAATCTGGTGCTCGGCGCGGTCGATCATCGCGAGACCGCGTATCATCCGCGCGCCTTTCGCGAGATCTACAAATTCATCGCCGGGCATGAGCCGTCGCGGATCGAGATCGTACCGGAGACGGCGGTGCGGCTCAGCGGCCTCGTCACGGGCATGCCGGGCGGCGTGCCGACCAACCGGCCGGTGCCGGGCGCCACGGTCGACATCTATCGTGTGTCGGCGGAGACCGGCGAGCGCGTCAGTGGCCCGCTGCACAGCTCGCAGACCGGCGCCGACGGCCGCTGGGGGCCGGCGCAGGTCGATCCGACCTGGCCGCTCGAATTCGTGCTGACCTCGCCCGGTGCGGTGACGACGCACATCTATCGCTCGCCGTTTCCGCGCTCTTCCGAGATCGTGCATTTGCGCGCGGCGCGGCCGATGCTGCCGGCCGATGCCGGTGCGGGCGCCATCGTGCTGATGTCGCGGCCGCGCGGTTATTTCGGGCTGCCGCGCGATATCGTGCTGTTCGACGGCAAGGAGCCGTCCGACGTCAAATCCGGCGTGCCGACCGACGCGGTGACGACGTTGCGGTTCGCCGCCACCGAGGTCGGCCGTCCGGTCGCCGCGATCTTCAACGGGGAGCGCATCGTGACGCGGGCCTGGCCGGCGTCCGAAAACCGGATTGCGGTCGCCGAGCTGACTTATTAGGTCTGGTAGAGGGTCCGCGCGCCTTCATGGCGCCGGGATCGCATGGCCGGATCGGCCGTTGCGTGAGGCAGGAAGCGAGGACCATGAGCATAGCCGAAGTGTACGATATCACGGTGACGCGGCGTCCGTTGGTCCCGCCCGCTCCGCCGCGCGCGCCCGCCGACATGGGTGCGTTCCAACGGATGCGGGTGATGCGCAACTCGCCGATCGAGACCTGGGGCCAGCGCGCCTATGAGGACGACATCGTCCAGGGCCGCTTCTTCAACCATTCGAGCTTCATCCTCAACACACCGGATGCGATCCGCCATGTGCTGGTCGACAATTACGAGAACTACCACCGCACGCCCGCCGGCCTGCGCGTGCTGCGTCCGATGCTGGGCGAGGGATTGCTGATCGCCGAGGGCCGCGCGTGGAAGCATCAGCGCCGCACGCTGGCGCCGGCGTTCACGCCGCGCGCAGTGACGACGCTCGTGCCCTACATGATCGCGGCGGTCGACGAGACCATCGCAAGGCTGAAGACCGCGAGCGGCGGCCCGGTCGATCTGCGCGAGGTGATGCAGCGCATGACGCTGGAGATCGCCGGCCGCACCATGTTCTCGTTCGGCATGGATCGCCACGGCGCCGCGCTGCGCGACTTCGTGATGGAGTATGGCGCCACGCTGGCGCGGCCGCACATGCTGGACCTGCTATTGCCCCTGAACTGGCCGACCCCGCAGGATTTCCGCCGCGCCCGCTTCCGCAAGCGCTGGACCGCGTTCGTCGGCATGCTGATGGCCGAGCGCCGCGCCGCCGGCAAGGATGACAACGCGCCGGCCCGCGACCTGTTCGACCTGATGGGCGCCGCGCGCGATCCTGAAACCGGCCAGGCCTTCACCGATGCCCAGCTCGGCGACCAGGTCGCGACCATGATCCTGGCCGGCCATGAGACGACTGCGACCGCGCTGTTCTGGGCGCTGTATCTGCTGGCGCTCGATCCCGAGACTCAGGAACAATTGGCAGCAGAAGTCAGGAGCGTGGCAGCAAATGGCACGCTCGACATTGAGCAGTTGAAGTTCACCCGCGCGGTGATCGACGAAACCATGCGGCTTTATCCGCCGGCGTTCCTGATCGCGCGTGCGGCGGGCGGTCCCGACACCATCATGGGCCGTCCGGTCAGGAAGGGTGACGTAATCCTGATCGCGCCGTGGCTGTTGCACCGGCATGAGAAGCTGTGGCGCGACCCGAATGCGTTCGTGCCACAGCGCTTCATGACGGGAACGCCGCCCGATCGCTTTGCCTATCTGCCGTTCGGTGTTGGCGCGCGGGTCTGCATCGGTGCACATTTTGCGCTGGTCGAGGCGACGCTCGCGCTCGCGAAGATGATTGGCGCGTTCCGCGTCGCGCTGGCGGACAAGGATCCGGTGATTCCGATCGGCGTGGTGACGACACAGCCGAACCGCTCTCCGGTGTTCACGATCAAGCCGCTCTGACCTTGCGCGGCGGTGTTCCGATGCTCATTTAGGGGCTCACCATGAGCGATACGCAGGCCCATTTCGCAGTCCTCAGGCAGACGACCGATCCGGCCGTCGTCGATGCCATGCAGCAGTTGATCGCGGACGGGCATGATCGGGAGCTCAACCGCATCAACGTGCTGGATTTCTCGCGCCGCACCGGGCTCGAAGAGGAGAAAGTGATCTCCGGCTTCCTGCATGCCTCGCGGCTCGGTCTGTTCGACATGAGCTGGAACGTGCTGTGTCCGGGCTGTGGCGGCGTGCTCGATGCGCATACGACGCTGAAGTCGCTGCGCCATGACGACTATAATTGTGCGCTGTGCGCGTGCGGCTACGAGGCCTCTGTCGATGAACTGGTCGAGGTTGCCTTCACCGTCAGCCCGCGCGTCCGGCACATTGCCGCGCACGATCCCAACACGCTGCCGATCTGGGAATATTTCCGCCAGATGTTCTGGAGCTCCGGGATCGAGTTCGACGAGAGTTCGGTGTCGACCCTGATCAACGAGGTGACGCTGGAGGGGCTCGAGCTGCCGCCCGGCGAAAAGGCGATCCTGTCGCTCAATCTGCCCAATGAGTTCATCATCGTGTTCGAGCCCGTGACGCATTCGGCGCACTTCTTTGCCATCGAGGGCGAGCCGACCACCGAGCGCCAGCAGTTCTCGATCGCGTTCAACAAGACGCACGCGCCGACCGGCACCTCGACGATGCGGCCCGGGCCGCTGCGGCTGTCGCTGGAGAATCACGCCGACGTTCGAGTGCTGCCATCGGTGTGGATCGCCGGCGATCCGCTGCACAAATTGCTCGGCAAGCGCAAGCCGATCCTCACCGCGAAGCGGATGCTGTCGAACCAGACCTTCCGCGACGTGTTCAAGGCCGACAACCTCACCGTCGACCAGCGGCTGAAGATCACCGCGCTGACCTTCCTGTTCACCGATCTCAAGGGCTCGACTGCGCTCTATGAGCGGGTCGGCGATCTCGCCGCGTTCGATCTGGTGCGCGCGCATTTCCACGCGCTGCTCGAGATCATCGCCTCCGAGCGCGGCGCAGTCGTGAAGACGATCGGTGACGCCGTGATGGCGACCTTCATCCGGCCCGAGCATGCATTGTCGGCGGGCCTGCGCATGCGGGCCGCGATGAAAGAGCTCAACGCCGAGCGCGGCAAGGAGGATCTGGTCGTCAAGATCGGCATCCATGAAGGGCCGTGCCTCGCGGTGACGCTGAACGAGCGGCAGGATTATTTCGGCCAGACCGTGAATATCGCAGCCAGGGTGCAGAGCCTGTCGACGTCGCAGGAAATCCATCTGACCCAGCCGGTGATGGAATCGGCGGAGGTTGCGGGCATCCTCGATCGCGCGGAGATCAAGCCGATCCAGAAGGAAGCGGCACTGCGCGGCATTGCCGACAAGCTTGTGGTGTACGAGATACCGTAATCATATTGCAGATATGTAATGCTTGCCGAAACGTAATGCCGCAGCGGGAACCCGCGCGGATTGCGCCGGTTCTGTTTCCACGCCATATAGATTTTTGGAGCATGATCCGGAAAAGTGTGTAGCGGTTTTCCGGACAGATCATGCTCCTGATCAAAGACTTCTTCATTCGACAGAGAGAGCGATGCTCGACGGACTCCGCCAATTCATTGCCGATATCGTCTCCCCCGATGCAAAGGCCGACCGCGCTTTCGATGACGGCGACTATCGCCTGGCGGCCACCGCGCTGCTGGTGCATGTCGTCTCGCTGGACGGCGAGCCGACGCCCGCCGAAACGCGCAAGCTGCACAGTCTGATCGAGAGCCGTTTCCAGCTCGATCCCGGCACCGCCGACAAGTTGATCGCATCCGCGATGCGCGTCGAAGGCGAAGCCGTGGATCTCTATCACTTTACCAGTGTGATCATGCGCTCGGTGAATGAGGAGGGACGGCTGCGCATCGTCGAGATGATGTGGGAGCTGGTCTATGCCGACGGCCAGGTCAGCGAGTTCGAGGACAATGTGGTCTGGCGCGCTGCCGATCTGCTCGGCATTTCCTCGCGCGACCGCATCGACCTCAAGCACCGGGTCGCCGAGAAGCAGGCAGAGCTGCCGAAGGGGCCCTGGGGCACGGCAGACGCGGCAATCTGACACGGTCGGCCGCGCGAGCGGGAGCATCGTCACCAGCATCACGGATGACGAAACTTTAATGTCTGCCGCGATTGGGGGCGATCCGACTGAAAATTGGTCGTTTCGTCCCGAAACCGGCGCCCCGGCCGCTATCCACAAGCCCATACACGGCTTGCGTCCCACCGCATGCCTATGCTCTCGTCGCCTTGTTGGGGACCTCACTAGAATTTGCAGTAAGAGTTTGAAACGTGACTGAGCGTGTGACGCTGATAACCGGGGCATCGGCGGGCATAGGCACCGAACTGGCGCGCGTGTTTGCATTGAATGGCCACCGCCTGGCGCTGGTGGCGCGGCGCGCCGACCGCCTGAAGGCGCTCGCCGACGAGCTCGGGGCCAAGGGCGGCGCGGCGCCGATCGTGATCCCCTGTGACCTCCAGCAGACCGATGCGGGCGAGCGGATCGCGCAGGCCCTGACCGAGGCCGGGGTCGAGGTCGAATATCTCGTCAACAACGCCGGCTTCGGCCTGTTCGGCCTCGCCGTCGAGCGCGACCGTGCCGAGCAGCTCAACATCATCAACGTCAACATCCGCGCGCTGACCGACCTGACGCTGCGTTTTGCCGATCAGGTGATCCGCAACCGCGGTGGTATCCTCAATCTCGGCTCGATCGCCGGCTTCCTGCCGGGCCCCGGCATGGCGGTCTACTATGCCAGCAAAGCCTATGTGCTCTCGTTCTCCGAGGCATTGCGCTGTGAGCTGGCGCCGAAGGGCGTGCGCGTCACCGTGGTTTGCCCGGGTCCCGTGCCCTCCGAGTTCCAGGACCGCGCCGGCTTCGCGCCCGGGTTCGATTCCGCGATCCTCAACGTCGCGCCCGCCGAAGTCGCTCGTCAGGCCTATCGCGGCCTGATGGCCAACAAGCGCGCCGTGCTGCCTGGTGCCTTCATCAAGGTCGTGCCGTTCCTGCTTCGGCTGTTCCCGCGCTCCTTCATCCTGACGGCGGTCGGCGGCTTCCAGCTCCGCAAGCGCTAGCCTTCCTGAAACGTTCCCTCGATCGTCGTTAAGGCTGTTTCTGGCCCGCGATTTGCTACACCACGTCTGTGCGCAAACTCACACGATGTTAACGACCGTTTAGCTATGATCGCACCTTACGTGCCGAATCCTTAAGCAGAGGCCAAACCTTCAAGCAGAGGCAATGTCGTTCCGGTCTGACCAAACCCGTGTCGTGGTGCCCTTCGCAAACCGAAGGCCGGCCGCGGTCACGCCGGTCGATCAGATTTCGGATCAGGCCTCGCGGCGGCCGGTGCTGATCGTGCTGCATCAGGAGACCTCGACTCCCGGCCGGATCGGCAACGCCCTGCGTGCGCTGGGTTACCCCCTCGACATCCGCCGTCCGCGCTTCGGCGACGCGCTGCCCGACACGCTCGAGACGCATGCCGGCGCGGTGATCTGCGGCGGCCCGATGAGCGCCAACGATCCCGACGATTACGTCCGGCGCGAGATCGACTGGATTGCAATTCCGTTGCGCGAGCAGCGTCCATTCCTGGGTATCTGCCTCGGTGCGCAGATGCTAGCGCGGCAACTCGGCGCGCGCGTCGCGCCGCATCCGCAAGGCCGTGTCGAGGTCGGCTATTACCCGGTCAGGCCGACGGCGGCGGGCCGCGCGCTGTGCCCGGACTGGCCGGCGCGCGTCTATCACTGGCACGGCGAGGGATTCCAACTGCCCGACGGCGCGGACCTGCTTGCTGCGGGCGATGATTTCCCGGTGCAGGCGTTCCAGTTCGGCAATGCATTCGGCCTGCAATTCCATCCCGACGTGACCTACGCGATGATGCATCGCTGGACCACGCGCGGTTGCGCGCGGATGGAGCAGCCTGGCGCGCAACCGGTGCATCAGCACTTCGCCGGCCGCGCTGTGCACGATGCCGCCGAGCGCGCTTGGCTGAAGCATTTCATCGACGGCTGGATCGCGCGCGTGCCGCGGCCGGTGCTGCTGCAGGCAGCGGAATAGCCGCCGCGCGGAATTTCGCTCCGCCTTTTCATTCTGATGGATGTGCTACTGTCGGCTGCCGCGCGCGGCTCGCATCGCCGCGCGGATCAATAACAACAAGGCACAGGGAGATCGCCGTGAGCTACCAACACATCCTCTATGAGGTCAGCGACCGGATCGCGACCATCACGCTCAACCGCCCCGACCGCATGAATGCGTGGACCGCGATCATGGAGCGCGATGTGCGCCACGCGATGGAGGCTGCATCGAACGACGACGATGTTCGCGTCATCATCTTGACCGGCGCGGGCCGCGGTTTCTGCGCCGGCGCGGACATGGAAGCGCTGCAGGGGATCGATCCCAACGAGGTCAGGCGCGGCGAGAGCATTCCGTTCGACATGAACCGCCGCGCCGACTGGCAGACGCGCTACGCCTATTACCCCGCCATCAAGAAGCCCGTGATCGCGATGCTCAACGGCGCCACCGCCGGCATCGGCCTGGTCCACGCGCTGTATTGCGATTTGCGCTTCGCGGCAGACAGCGCGGTGTTCACGACAGCCTTCGCGCGGCGCGGCCTGATCGCCGAGCACGGCATCAGCTGGATGCTGCCGCGCATCGTTGGCCACGCCAACGCGCTCGATCTCTTGATGTCGGCGCGGCGGGTGTCGGCCGCGGAGGCGCTGCGCATCGGCCTCGTCAACCGGCTCTCTTCGCCGGAGAAGCTGCGCGAGGAAACCTACGCCTATGCCCGCGACCTCGCCGATTTCGTCTCCCCGAGCGCGATCGCGGTGATCAAGCGCCAGGTCTACGACGTGCCGTTCCAGACCCTCGCCGAGGCCACCATCGATGCGAACCGCGAGATGCAGATCGCGCTCAAGGGCAATGATTTCCGGGAAGGCGTGGCGAGCTTCGTCGAGAAGCGGCCGCCGCGGTTTACCGGGACGTGAGGGGGATACCGGATAAAGTCCGTCTTCGCCCTTTGGGCTTCGCCGGACACCACGCTTCGCCCTTCAGGCTCTTGCGTGGCTGCGCCACGC
>NZ_LFLZ01000106.1 GCF_001189845.1 Bradyrhizobium tropiciagri | reverse complement strand
CGTCGCGCCGGCGCCCTGTGCAAGATCAGCCGAGAGGGACGCGAGCCGCCACGTTCAGTGCTTCGCTCAAGATTTGAGTCCAGGAACAGGCAAGCGATGTGCCAGTCGTTTCGTGCCGTTCTTCGATACCACCACCATCGGGGACTGAGTTCGCGCTCGTTCGTGGATTGCGTTCCATCGATGCGCCGCTGGTAGGGTATCCCTCCGGTGACAGCCGCCGCATGTAGTCAGTCATCGCCAGTTCGACCGCTCGTCACCGCCTGCCATCCAGATCGCTCCTCCTTGCGCTAACGGTGACCGAGGAATCCGCTAACTCCTAACCAGTTCTCGCGCCGGCTTTTTGGAATCGATCCCCTACTCTACGGGAAGTCCTCCTAGTTCTCGATAGACCTGTAGCGTTCTCTCATGTGTGGCCTGCCAAGAGAACCCAGTGGCCCGCTTGAGACCTGTCGAGATCATCTTGCTACGGCAAATTGCATCGTCCAGCCGCTTGATCGCCTGAGCCAACGCGGCGGGGCTGGCATCTGAAGCCACAACTAGCGCAGAGCCACCGACCTCCCTAACCGCCTTGCATTCAACCGCCACCACCGGGCAGCCAGCACGCATCGCCTCAAGCACTGGAATGCCGAAGCCCTCATAAGCAGATGGATAAACGAGGCCAGCAACTCGGTTATAGTGACCATTGAGTTGCTCGTCCGTGACGAAACCGAGATGGCTCACACGATTTCGGACATCCGTTGAAATTCCTTCAAATTCCTCAGTCCGCAATGGGCCGCCACCGACACACTGCACACGGTGCTCAGTGAGAAACGTTAGCGCTTCCAAAAGCAATCGAAAATTCTTGTAGCCACGCCGTTCTCCAACAAACAGGAGATCGCGTGAACTTGACGTAACATCATCGAGCGGCCGGTATGTTTCGCCGCCGCCAAGTGGTATGACGTGGATAGTCTGATCGGACCTAACGCCAACAAACTCCAGTAGATCGTCCCGCGTCGCCTCGGAAATGCAGATGATAGCCTGCGCCGCACGGATGGCAGCATGTTTTTGGTGGCGATGTACCCATAGGGCTGGGCCTTTTATAAACCGCTCGTAAGTGAAGTCATACACGGTGACAACAGACGCTTGGCGACCTCGCGCCGGTAGCCGGTAGTAGCTGGAGTGCAAGACTGTGCTCTCGGCGGGATCCCGGGCAGAACGGTAGCGCTCAAGCCAACGGCTGGTTTGCTGAACGACCTGAAGTGTGCCCGAGGATGGCGGGGTATCCTGAATCGTTTGCGCGTCGATGGTCAATGTTGCTGGGACACAAACCTTTTCTAAATGAGCAATCAGCTCGCGGAAATAAACAGAAATTCCGCCCTGTCGCTGCAGTGAAAAGATGATGCCGTCGATAGTGATGCTCATAATATTAGGTTATGTGTTATCTACAGAGGAAGCTTCACACATCCCGTCAATTACACCCTCTAACATTACCTGCGCACTCCATCCGAGCCGAGCTTTGGCTCTTGCCGGATTCCCCCGACTTTCCTTGATGTCTGAAGGACGGAACAAGCTATTGTCGAAGGTCACGTGCTCCTGCCAATCCAAGCCAAAGCGAGCAAACACCTTCGAAACAAAATATTGAAGTGAATGTGTTTGTCCTGTCGCAATCACAAAATCGTCCGGTTCTGATTGTTGCAGCATCAACCACATAGCTTCTACATATTCCGGTGCCCATCCCCAGTCGCGATGAATATCGATATTCCCCAGAACCAATTTTTCACGACTACCCCCTGCAATTTTGGTCGCCGCTCGAACAATTTTCTGGGTCACAAAGCGCTCAGGCCGTAAAGGCGACTCGTGGTTGAACAGGATGCCTGTGCAGGCAAACAGACTATAGGCGTCGCGATAGTTCTTGAGTAACCAGTGCGCCGAAGCTTTAGCTACTGCGTACGGACTCCGGGGCAGAAAGGGAGTTTGTTCCGAAGCCGCCGTTTCTCTCGTGTCACCGAAGCACTCGCTAGAGCCGGCATTGTAAAAACGAATCGGGCGATCAACAAAGCGGATGACCTCCAGTAGATTCAAAGTCCCTCCGGCAATACTCTCCATTGCCTCTACAGGCTGCTCGAACGATAAGCCCACGGAAGTCTGTCCTGCCAAGTTATATATTTCATCTGGGCGATATCGTTCCACGACATTCAGTACACTGCGGAAATCATTGATCGCCATTGAAGCCGTATGTACTTCTTTACGTATGCCCAATCGTTCAAGATTGCGGAACGAAGTCATCATGGCATCCCGTGACGTGCCGACAACCTCGTATCCCTTACTCAACAACAAGCGAGCAAGATAACTGCCATCCTGTCCCGCCGCACCACAAATCAGAGCTCTCACGACACCCCCTTCTGATAAACTATCCTAGCTCTGGGTAGGCCGCCGACTATCCGGTTGATAATCAAGTAAATCAGCACTGTGGGCGCCAAAGTTTGCAGCATTCTCGACATCTGGTAGATCAACGAGTATTTGAGCGAAATCACGCAAGTTGCAAACAAAAACGTATAGCAAAGCACCGGGAAAAGCCTGTTGCGCGAGCCGAGCGCCCACCGGGCTAACCATCCGAAACCAAGGCCCGTGAACACTCCGCGCACGGCGAGGTCGACCTCTCCGCCCCAAATTGCACTATCGGCAATCGGTCCCATGGTTTGTGGTGGGACGATCGCGGTCGGGAAAAATGCTTGCGCATACCAGTACTGAGAGTTGTACTGAACATGATCGAAGAACGGAACTGCTGTAAGAAAATCATTGAGGAGCATCGGCCACTCATGCCACGGCATCGTCCCGCTTAGGCGCTCTGAATAAAGATGAAAACTCGTGTAAAATACAGCCCCGAACTCGGCGGCAATTTTAGGCCCCTTTTCCCTGAAACTATCCAGAACCGCATTCAAATCGAAGTTAGCTCCCCGAAAAAACTCCACCGCGGTAAACAGAACGAGCAATCCACCTAGAGCGAACAAACCTTCACGCAATCTGATTTTCCGCACCATTAAGTGATAAAGACACAAAGTTGCCAACAGAATGGAGAGCGTTTCAATTCTTGAGCCCAGCGAGTACACCAACTCATAGGCAGAGATCGACACCACGAAAAACAGGATAGTCCAACGAAATCGTTTGTAGTCCGCAAACATGAGGGCTAATGCGACGTAGTACGCTCCTGACTTAATCATCAATGCCAGGTAAGCTACCCGCTTTTCAAACCACGGAAGCGCATCAAACCGAGTGTAGTGTTCATAGTAGTTCGATACGGGAGAAGAGAGCATTGTGACCGTGCCGATACAAAGAACTACAATCATCAGCATCAGGCCAACGATCCGGTTATCGACTGGCTTCAGTCTCAGATCTGCAACATCATCTTGCCCGGATCCACGCGCAGCGAGGTACCCGAAGATCACTGTGACAGCGAATAAAAAATGGCGCCAGAGATGCACCGCAATTTCATCTGGCCTTGGGTTCAGTACGGAAAAATTCAGGCTATCGAAGTCCTGCGGAAAGTCGAAATCTATAAGCAAAAAATTCAAAGCAGGGATCACCGAATAGGCAACCACAAAGCCAAGAAAAATAAAGCCAACCTCCCCGAACACCCCCGAGTGAACACGGCTTGCTAACATCAGGCAAAAGATAACAAAGACCAAGCAAATGCTCAGAGCAGGAAGGATAACGATGAATTGATAATCTCGAGCCATCGCTAACGATGCCACGACCGAGAGCAAGAAGAACAACACTACATCGACTATTTTTAACGGAAGGCGCACAGCCGTGCGACTGGTGGTTCGCCGCAGAGATTGCTGTCCGACGGTCATCGTTGCTCCTCTCGCCCCAGCTTAGGAAAGGGGGATCCACGACCAGAGGAAGTAAGGAAGTATTCGAGAGAGCGTCGGAAAATTTTCACGAGATTCCTGGGCATCAAGTTCGCATAGAAGGGCTGCAGATACGATGCCGCCACCGAGGCATCAAAGATATCGCAAATCCCGTAATCGACGGCATCGAGGAGGATCAACCGGAGATTGATGCCGCTGCCTGCAAAAGGCTGTTTGGCCTTTCTCCTCCTTGACCGCCTTAATGTTCCTTCAAAATATGAGCCGAGTCCGTGATGGTCAGCGACCATCTTTAATATCTGCATCTCTCGCAACAAGCGCTCTTCGCTGTAGAGGCCATGAGCGAGCTCCGCGATACATGAAACGATAACCCGCTTAAAATCGATGGGCGGAAACGCTCCCCCCCACCCCGGTAAGTCTCTGGCGGTCAGCAGATAGTCGACAGTCATCAGCGTAATTAGTGGAGAGTAAGGCTGCCCTGCCAGCTCGCGGTGCATCGGAACGGCATCCACACTCTTAAAGAAAGAATCCGAGTTCTTCTTTGCTGCCTCGTCGCTTGTTAGGTAGTTCAAGCCCTGAGATGTCGGCGATAAGCCATAGATGGCAAATGGGATACTTGAAAAAGCAAACCGCTCCACTTCACCCGCGAGAACGATCCCGGAGTAGCCATCCGGAGTCGGACAACGGTAGAAACGGCCATCCGCACTCCGCGCCTGCACCTGCCTAACTAGGCGGGTTGACGCAACGCCCTTGACGTATGTCATGGGGGATTCCACGTCCCCAAGATAATTGAGGTGCTGGGCCTGCCTGGCAAGAAACTGCCGCGATTCGATCAGTCGGTCCTTCTTGGGATGGTAGAGCATCAACTGCCCACGGGGGTCCCGTACACCAGCATAGACGAAAAGTGGCGAGGCCCAAGAGAGTAGCTCGAGCCCGGTATCACGCAATACATTCCTCATGCCGGCAATTCCTCCGGGCATGATTCCGTCATCGCTTCCCAGCGCCATCACAAATCCGCGCTCCGCCTGATTCAGCGCGAACTCGAAGTTGTCACGCATGCCTGGAGCCATACCGTTCTTCATATACCGAATGCGGGCATCGCGACTGGCGGCGTCCATGACGATATCCTTCGTATGATCGGTACTACCGTCATCGGAAACAATCACGACCAGATTGTCGTAATCCTGGGCGCTACAGGTACGAAGCGTGTGGTAGAGGTAATCGGCCCGATCTTTCGTCGGAATAACGATGGTGAATCTCGGATTCGTATCGGAGATGTTGTCGCTCATGTGACCAAGCCAGTTTCATCCGTTGGAGAAGCGACGATTGACCATGACCGATGATATGAGCATGGCTATGCCAGTCCCAAGTAACCACACGAAACCGATGTGGCGTGCGATGTCCGCCGGCATCGCCATAACAGAAAGTAGCGCAACCGGCAGGCATGCCAAAGTTGGAGCCACGATGACTAAACCGTACCAGCGCAGATTCTCACGGGGAAATAGGACGCGATTCATCAGCCACAGGCCGAGTGTGATCTCGATCGCCCCATGTACGAGTACCATTGCCGTAGCACCGGGAAGTCCGAATCCGTAAATTCCCGCGAACAGAAAGGGTATCCCCAGTGCAAGTGCAAGGATCATCAACGCAACGTGGAGACGCGTCCACCCCACCGCTTGCTGTAGCGCTGCCGGCAACCACATAAGGCCGGAAAGCGTCGTACCCACGATCAGCAACCGGAATACCAAGACAACGCTGTTATCGCAATAACCCAACCAAACCTGAAATAGTTTCGGAGCAAAGACCAGAGCCGCGACAGCCGTCGGAATAATCACCGCACCGACCAAACGGCAACCTTGGTAATATGCCTTCTTGAGCCCCGCCTCGTCTCCGGCGACCTTCAACTCAGAGAACTTAGGATAGTAAGTCCGATAGAAAGCCAGAATGACCATCTGTAGCAGCCCAGTGGCCGTAAAAGCCAAGGTATATTTTCCGAAGTCAGACGCCGGAACTATTTTGCTCAGCGCAATCCGGTCGATATTGGCGAGAAGCAGCCCACACAGGGCCGTCAGGAACATGCCGGCAGAATATCTCGACATCTGCCGGACCTTAGCGAAATCAGGTATCGGCTCGTGTTCACCACCCAGGTCATCCAATTGCTTGAGTAGTCGGCGCCGGGTAAGCCAGCACACGATCGACATCGTCAAAATCTGATACGAGAAGAACAAGGCCAGACTATTTTCCACAAGTAGTACAGCAACTCCACCTAAATACTTGAGCGAGTTACCCAACATCTGGAATGAGTTCATCGCCGCGTGGTGCTGCATGCCAGAAAGGGCATTGGAATACAGCAAGGAAAGAAACTGGAGGGCGATCGACCCCGCCATCAGACGGATCAGCAGGGCAGCTTCGTCGGGCCGCACCTCCAAGAGTTTTAGCCAACTCCCCGCCAGCCAGTTTGCCGCCAACGCGATCACAAGACCGATGGCCGCTGCTATCCCAAGATAAATCCACTCGAGGGAGTACAGAAGGTTGCGGTATTTACTCTTGGTCTCGTTGCTTCCCTGGTAACGCGCAAATTCCCTGATCAGGGATGCGCCTAACCCAAAATCAAAGACTGCGGAGACCAATGCAAGCAGTTGCCAAAAACCAATGAAAGCAAAGCCCTCGAGCCCCAGTCTGGCGACGAAGAGGGGCGTAGTCAGGACGATAAGGGCCCCGGCCCAGATGCCGCCCAGGAAATTCGCGCCAATAGATCTCAACAATAGTCTGGGATGCAATTAGCCCGCGCCTCGTTTGCGCTCAGCAAGGTATGCCCCGAACAGACCCAGCACAAATCCGATTGTTGCACCAACAATCAGAAAGTTCGTCTTGCCAGGCGAGACAGGACGGCGACTGACAACAACGTCAAAGAGAGGCCGCGTGTTGAAAGTGCGCTCTGAGTTCCCCTCCTCCTCCAGCGACGATAACATCTGCCGGTAATTCCGCAAATCGACTTCATTCTGCTGGATCAATTGGTTCAGAACCACCATTTCTGAAAACTGATCTTGCAGGGGCGATTTGTCACGCTCAAGGACGAGCTTTTGCAACGATTGACGGCGTAATTCGGCGTTCTGAATTTCTTGCGAGAGCTGCGCTTTGTTTTCCGCAATCCTCGCAAACGAGGGCTGCGCCATCTCCGCATGCTCCTTGATAAGCTCGAGCTGATACGCTTCTGCAGCTTTCTTGGCCTGTTCCGGTGACGTACCGCGCACAGCGACGTCTACGAATTCAGTGTTGCGAACAACGCGCGGATTGGCAGAGGAGCGAATCAGATCAGTCTCGCGGTTGACGTTCGGTTCGACTGGCAGATTCAGCCTTCGGAGAACGGCATCCTGAAACTGCTCTTGCCTAATTCTCTCCACCGCGATAGCGCCTGTCTCGACCAAGGCGACCTGTGACTGGCCACTGCTTAGCTTAAAGAAAACTTGACCCATCTGCAGGACCGCATGCGCTTCCCACTGTTTCGGCAAGACAAAGCCTGCCGAAACCGCGATCACGGCGCCAGCGAGCACAGGAATGGCGAGCCTGTACTTGTAACGCCGCAGGAATTCAATACCGCCTTCCAAGGTAAGGCCATCGCTGAGAATACCGGCAGGGGCAGTCTTAAGATCACTACTCATTGAACCTGGACTTCTCTTTCGTTGGCGTCAAAGGCTACGCCATACCCTGCGCTTCACAAAATCCGTGTAGCTTACAATGATGCGCACCACTTTATCTGAAACATTGTCGGGCTCGTAGTCTGCAACCAACCTTAGGGCTCGGTTTTCGCCACGCGGTTGAGATGCCAGGATGTCGAGCGCCTGCATGGCCCGATCGACATTCATACCAACGAACATCACGGTGGCCTCCTCGAATCCCTCCGGACGTTCGTGCACTTCTCGCAGGTTCAGGGCCGGGAAGTTCAGGATTGATGATTCTTCTGTAATCGTACCACTGTCAGACAAAACCGCTCGCGCATTTGTCTGCAACTTGATGTAGTCGAGAAAGCCAAACGGCTTCAGGAACCGTACCCGGGAATCGGCCAGCAAGCCCAAAGCATCCATGCGCTTACGCGTACGCGGATGCGTGGAAACGATCACTGGCTCATCGTAGCGCCGCGTAATCGCGCTGAGCATTTCAATTAGTTTGCGCAATTGCTCTGGCGAGTCCACATTCTCCTCGCGATGAGAGCTTACGACGAAGTAGTGCCCTGCCGACAGATCAAGGCGCGTCAATACGTCGGACGCATTGATAGCGTCTTGGTAGTGTTCAATCACCTCGCGCATCGGGCTACCTGTCTTGATCACTTGATCGGGCGGCAATCCTTCACGCAGCAAATACTCCCGAGCGATCTCGCTATAAGTCAGATTGATATCTGCAATATGATCAACGATGCGCCTGTTGATTTCCTCGGGAACGCGAAAATCGAAACACCGGTTCCCTGCTTCCATGTGAAAGATCGGCACCTTGCGACGCTTGGCAGCAATCGCTGCCAGCGCGCTATTCGTATCGCCGAGCAATAGAAGCGCATCAGGCCTGATCGTCTCGATAACGTTGTCCGCGGCAATGATTACTTTCCCGATCGTCTCGGCGGCAGTAGCGCCGGCCGCCTCAAGGAAGTAGTCAGGCTTGCGAATTCCGAGATCGCTGAAGAAAATATCATTGAGCTCATAGTCGTAGTTCTGGCCGGTGTGGACGAGGGTATGTTCACAATAGCGGTCCAACTTGTCGATCACGCGGGAGAGACGGATGATCTCAGGGCGCGTGCCAACGACGGTCAGCACCTTAAGCATTGATGGCTTCCTGGATAATATCGAGTTTCATCAGGACTTCCTTCACCCGCTCCACATCGAGGCGATAGGTATTGTGCGACGTGTAGTCATCCACCTCCGAAATTTCAGTTTCGCCCTCTACAAAGTATTTGTTGTAGTTGAGATCCCGAGAATCCGCCGGAATACGGTAGTAGCCACCAAGATCTTCGGCGCGGACCATTTCCTCACGTGAAACCAGCGACTCATAAAGCTTCTCGCCATGGCGGGTTCCGATAATCTTGAGTTCGCTCTGGCCTCCCAGCAATTCCTTCAATGCCCGCGCCAAGTCGCCCACCGTGGAGGCCGGCGCCTTCTGTACAAAAATGTCGCCGGGGCGCGCATGTTCAAATGCGTAGAGCACCAAATCAACCGACTCTTCCAACGACATGAGGAATCGGGTCATGTTCGGATCCGTCAACGTGAGCGGCATGCCCCTCTGGATCTGGTTCAGAAAGAGAGGAATGACCGAACCGCGCGAAGCCATGACATTGCCATAACGTGTTGCGCTAAGCACCGTCTTGCCTGGATCACAAAGCCTCGACTTGGCAACCATGACTCTCTCCATCATGGCTTTCGAAATCCCCATGGCATTGATCGGATACACCGCCTTGTCGGTACTTAGTACGACGCAGCGACTAACTTCGTTTGCAATCGCCGCGCGCATCACGTTTTCGGCGCCCATCACGTTGGTCCTTACGGCTTCCATCGGATAGAACTCGCAAGATGGCACCTGCTTCAGCGCGGCGGCGTGAAATACATAGTCAACGCCCCGCAACGCGTCGTGAACAGCATCATATTCACGAACATCGCCGATGTAGAACTTTAACTTATCGTTCTTCAGGGCAATCCGCATGTCCTCCTGTTTCTTCTCATCGCGACTAAAGATGCGTATCTCTGCAAAATCCGAATGCAGAAAGTGACTGAGAACGGCGTTGCCAAAGGAGCCAGTGCCACCGGTGATAAGAAGTGTCCTATCTTTAAACATGTTTTATCGGGTGACCTCTCGGAGTCTATTGTGTGACGATACTGGTAAGGGTGAAGCTGACGACGCGCTTCAAGGCCGTTGATTAGATGCGCGGCAGTACATCCACCAACAGACCACCTCCGCCGCGAAGTACAAGATCTCGAACGCAGGCAGCTTCAAGGTTTCGGGCGCGGCGAGATCCGGCGGGAGGCCCTCTGCTCCGCAATTGCGGCACCGCGGGCGGAGCGACGCCAGCGACGTTTCGCCGAACCTAACGAGGCGCTCAACAAGATAGCCTAGGACGATGCCATTGGCTCTCACAACGAGACTTTGCATTACGCTCAACTCACTACCGCGGCGCGCGTAGCCATCATCGAATGGCGCGATGTCGTTCCTATACCGGTCAATCGGCTTCCCGCCAATCGAATTGCAAACTTGAAGAAGGCAAAAACTACTTCCGGCTCAAGTCCTCAGGGAGGCGAGCGGCTCGAGACAGGGTAGTTCTTCGAACCTGTCATGGTAGGCCGCCGCAAGTCGCCAGCCGGCTATCCCACTCGATGTACAGCAGTTCCCGAACAGTAACTTCTCTTCGGCTACGAACGGCCGCCCCTCGAGTAACCGGTTCATCTAAGGCACGGTTAAGACAATTTGGGCAAACGAGGGCTCGTTCCGGACTTTCCACCTCTCCAGAAGTCCAAAACATACCCCAAAAAAGGGAGCAGAGACGCTCTATTCGCATCGATTTGCCGTTAGGTAGGGCCGTGGATGGACCTTTCTTCACCGCCATGCCCGCTTCCGGTCCATCTCCTCGTTACGCCTCAAGTGCCTCTTCCATAAGGGCAAAACTCATTCGGCATGGCGACGCGCTAGCAGCCGGCGAAGCGATTGTCGAGGGTTGGCGGAGGACGGTAGTGGGTCTGACCCACTACGGGAGGACGGGATCGGTGAGCCGACATCGGGAAGGCCTGAACGACAGCCGAAACACGAGCAGGTCTCCGCGGAACCATGGCGATTTGTTTCCAGTCCAGGTTGTTGTCCGGGTAACAGTTGGAAAGGCCTGCCAAATTGTCTAAGGCAGATGGACTGAAGCCCCCCGAGTGGCCCGCCCAACAAGAGGTGTCTCAATGCCCTTTCCCCGCGCATCCCAAGCCCTGTCCCGTTTCACCGTGCTGGATTTGACCCGGGTTCGGTCTGGTCCGACCTGCGTGCGCCAGCTCGCCGACTGGGGTGCCAACGTCATCAAGATCGATGCGCTCCTGGAAGATGGCGGCGGCGAGCAGCCGGGCGGTCCGCGCGGCGGATCCGATTTCCAGAACCTGCATCGCAACAAGCGCGCCATGACGCTGAACCTGAAGGACCCTAAGGGCCTTGAGGTGTTCAAGCGGCTCGCCGAACAGGCTGACGTCGTGGTCGAGAACTTCCGGCCAGACGTCAAGGCCAAGCTCGGCATCGACTATGAGAGCGTTCGCAAGATTAATCCAAAGATCGTCTATGGCAGCATCTCCGGCTTCGGCCAAGACGGCCCCTATCACAAGCGGCCGGGATTCGATCAGATCGCGCAGGGCATGGGCGGCCTGATGTCGGTGACCGGCGCGCCCGGCGAAGGACCGATGCGGGTCGGCATCCCCGTCGCCGACCTGACCGCCGGCCTGTTCTGCGCACTCGGCATCCTTACCGCACTGCTGGAGCGCGACGTGTCCGGCGAAGGCCAGTGGGTACAGACCTCGCTGCTGCAGGCGCAGATCTTCATGCTGGATTTCCAGGCGGCGCGCTGGCTGATGGAGAAGGAAGTCGCCAAGCAGGCCGGCAACAATCACCCGACCTCAATCCCGACCGGCGTGTTCAAGACTTCCGACGGCTACATCAATATCGCCACGACAGGCGGCCGAATCTGGGAGCGCTGTGCGCAGGCGATCGGCGCGCCCGATCTGATCACCGACCCCGACTACGCCACCGCCCCGGCGCGCTCGAAGAACCGCGACGCGCTCAACGCCAGGATCAACGCGCTGACCGAGAAGAAGTCGACCGAGACCTGGGTGCAGGAGCTGAACGCCGCCGGCGTGCCGTGCGGGCCGATCTACTCGATTGACCAGATGTTCGAGGATGCCCAGGTCAAGCATCTCGGCATGGCGCAGCATGTGCCCAATGACGAGAACCGGCACATCCAGTTGGTCAGCCAGCCCGTGACGCTGTCGCGGACGCCGAGCAAGATGGCGGCGCGGCCGCCGGAATTCGGCGAGCAGACCGATGAGGTGCTGGTCGAGTTCGGCTTCGGCAAGGACGAGGTCGCCGAACTCCGGCAGCGCAAGGTCGTCTGACGGTAATTCAATACAGAAACGATTCGAGGCTCGTCAGTTTCGAGCGCCTACGCCCGCGCGGGTCGCAACATTCGGCCGAGGCCCGCGATCGCCTTGTCGATCACCGGCCAGAACAGCAGCACGATCGCCAGCGTCGTGATGCCGCCGACGAGGCCGTTCGACCAGAACACCTTCATGTCGCCGCCCGAACCGATCATCGAGAGACGGAACGCGTCCTCAGCGCGACTGCCGAGCACCAGTGCGAGCGTGAATGGCGCCAGCGGAATGCCGATCTTCTTGAAGACGTAGCCGACGACGCCAAAGCCCAGCATCAGCCAGATGTCGAACATCGCATTCTGGATCGCGTAGGCGCCGATCGCGCAGGACACCACGATCATCGGAGCGACGGCCGCGAACGGCACACGCAGGATCGAGGCGAAGATCGGCACGGTCGTCAGCACCAGCACCAGGCCGACGACGTTGCCGAGATACATCGAGGCGATCAGGCCCCAGACGAAATCCTTGTGCTCGACGAACAGCAGCGGACCCGGATTGAGGCCCCACACCATCAGGCCGCCGAGCAGGATCGCCGCAGTCCCCGAGCCGGGAATGCCGAGCGCGAGCATCGGCAGCAAAGCCGAGGTGCCCGAGGCGTGGGCTGCGGTCTCCGGCGCGAACACGCCCTCGATGCGCCCCTTGCCAAAGCTCTCCTGATCCTTGGAAAAGCGCTTGGCGAGGTTATAGCCCATGAAGGAGGCCGCGATCGCACCGCCCGGCGTGATGCCGAGCCAGCAGCCGATCACCGACGAGCGCAGCAGCGTCACCCAGTATTTCGGCAGATCCTTCCACACCGACAGTACGACGCGGAGCGAGATGCCTGCCGCGTGTCCACGCAGCGCCAGGCGCTCCTCCATCGTCAGCAGGATCTCGCTGATGCCGAACAGGCCGATCACGGCGACGAGGAAGTTGATGCCGCGCAACAGCTCCGCGGAACCGAAGGTCATGCGCAGCTGCCCGGACACCGTATCCATGCCGACGCCGGCGAGCAAAAGCCCGAGCGACATCGAAATGACCGTCTTGTGCTTGGCTTCGCGGCCGAGGCCGACGAAGGAGCAGAAGGTCAGGAGATAGACGGCGAAGAATTCCGGCGGACCGAACTTCAACGCGAACGACGAGATCATCGGCGCCAGGAAGGTGATCAAGAGCACTGCGACCAGCGAGCCGATGAAGGAGGAGGTGAACGCCGCGGTGAGCGCTTCGGCCGCCTTGCCTTGCTGCGCCATCGGATAGCCGTCGAAGGTGGTCGCGACCGACCAGGCTTCGCCGGGGATGTTGAACAGGATCGAGGTGATGGCACCACCAAACAGCGCACCCCAGTAGATGCAGGACAGCATCACGATGGCCGACGTCGGGTCCATCGTGAAGGTCAGCGGCAGCAGGATCGCAACGCCGTTGGGGCCGCCAAGTCCCGGCAGCACGCCGACGAAGATGCCGAGCACGAGGCCGACCATCATCAACAGCAGCGTCTTCCAGGTCAAAAGGACGGCGAAGCCGTGCAGCAGGAGACCGAAAGCTTCCATGTTTCGAAATCCTGTCGATCGCTCAGTAACCGAAGGCCGCTTCGAGCGGCCCCTTCGGCATGATGACATCGAATGCGATGTCGAAGGTCATGAACATCGCGGCGGTGAAGATGAAGGCAGTCAGCAGCGACTTCCACAGTGCGATCTTGCCGACGAGGCGCATGAAGCCTGCGATCAGGAGGAAGCTCGCGACATAGAGGCCGAGATATTGGGTGGCAAGACAGAACAGGAATGTCGGCACGAACACCGCCATCACCCGGCGCAGCTGCGCTCGGGTAACCACGGTCTCGACAGCCTCCCGCCGCGAGACGAAGGTGGCGCCCAGGCCATAGAGGCTGGCGGCGCCAAGGATCACCGAGAGGTAGAACGGAAAATAGCCCGGCTGCGGCCCGGTCGAGTCCCACGAGGCACCGGTGCGCCAATTGTCCCAACCGAGCACGACAGCGAGCGCCAGCAGGAGCAGCGAGACGACGATGTCGACGACGCCGGTCGAGACAACGGCAGGCGAGTTGTCTTCAGGCGCGGTCGGATCGTCGACAACGATCTCAAGTTCGGTGTTGGACATGGACGAGACGGTCTGAGTTGCGAGGGCAACGATTGGGATAGCGTGCCGAACCAATCACCGTCAATGCAGCCTTCAGCTAACTTGAGCGTTCGGGAAACGCGCTCGCGAGTGCAGCACGATCAGCGCGGAGAACGCCACGCTCGGTGATCAATCCCGTCACGAGCCTTGCGGGCGTGACGTCGAAGCCGAAATTAGCGACGGAGGAGCCGTCCGGAACCACACGCACGGTTTCGATCCGTCCATCCGCCGTCCGCCCGGTAAGGTGCGTAACCTCGCTGGCCGCGCGCTGCTCGATCGGAATCTGCCTGACGCCGTCATCGATACGAAAATCGATGGTCGGCGACGGCAGCGCAACATAGAACGGCACGCCGTTGTCGTGGGCGGCGAGCGCCTTCAGATAGGTCCCGATCTTGTTGCAGACGTCGCCATTGGCGGCGACCCGGTCGGTCCCGACGATTGCCAGATCGACCATCCGATGCTGCATCAGATGGCCGCCGGTGTTGTCGGGAATCACCGTATGCGGCACGCCGTGATGGCCGAGTTCCCACGCGGTCAGGGAGGCGCCCTGATTGCGCGGCCGGGTCTCGTCGACCCAGACATGGACCGCAACGCCGCGATCATGCGCCTGGTAGATTGGTGATGTCGCCGTTCCCCAATCGACGGTTGCAAGCCAGCCGGCATTGCAATGCGTCAGCACGTTCACCGGCTCGCCCGGCTTCTTGGTCGCGGCGATTGTCTCGATCAGGCCGAGCCCGTGGCGGCCGATCTCGCGGTTGATCTCGACATCCTCGTCGGCAATCTCGCGCGCGCGGGCATAGGCCGCGTCCGCGCGGGCCGAAGCTGCGAGCGGCGCCAGCGCGCGCTGCATCTCGTCAACAGCCCATTTCAGATTGATCGCGGTCGGTCGGGTCGCAGCCAGCACCTTGCCGGCGCGGTCGAGCGCCGCATCGGACGCGTCGGCGCGCATCGCCAGCGCCATGCCGTAGGCCGCGGTCGCGCCGATCAGCGGCGCGCCGCGTACCAGCATCGAACTGATGGCCTCGCCGGCCTCGTCCGCCGTCGTGATCTTCGCGACGATGAATTCATGCGGCAGCTGCCGCTGATCGATCGCGCCGACCGACCAACCGTCAGGCTCGAGCCAGATGCTGCGAAAATGTCGTCCGTCGACCTTCATGCGCCTAACACCCGTCCGGCGACTGCATCGAGCTTGGCAAGCAGATGCAGATCGCGCGCCGCGGGCACCGTGATCAGCGCGGTATCGAGCGCGCGGTCCGAACCGATCGGACAGGGCTCGTGCTCGCGCGGGAAATCCCGCGCCAGCCGCGCCACCAGCGCCTTCGCCTTCTCGGCGTTCGAGTTCAGCACCCGGATGATATCCTGCACCGTGACAGCATCATGCGTCGGATGCCAGCAATCAAAATCGGTGACCATCGCCACGGTGGCGTAGCAGATCTCGGCCTCACGGGCGAGCTTGGCTTCCGGCATGTTGGTCATGCCGATCACCGAATAGCCCTGCGCCTTGTAGGACAGGCTTTCGGCGAGTGAGGAGAATTGCGGCCCCTCCATGCAGAGGTAGGTGCCGCCGCGCGCGAACGAGATGCGCTCGGCTTCGGCAGCAGTGGCGAGATGCTTCGCCAGCAACGGCGACACCGGATGCGCCATCGAGACATGCGCGACGCAGCCCTTGCCGAAGAACGAGGTCTCGCGCTTGTAGGTGCGATCGACGAACTGGTCGACCAGCACGAAGGTGCCCGGCGGCAGTTCCTCCTTGAATGAGCCGCAGGCGGACAACGCGACCAGGTCGGTCACCCCTGCCCGCTTCAGCACGTCGATATTGGCGCGGTAGTTGATTTCGGATGGCGACAGCGCATGTCCCGGGCCGTGCCGCGGCAGGAACACGATCGGCAGTCCGGCCATCTCGCCACAGCGCAGCGACGCCGACGGCTCGCCCCAGGGACTTACGACCGCTTCCTCGCGGACGTTTTCCAGGCCCGGCAGATCGTAAATGCCGGATCCGCCGATGATCCCAAGAACGGATTTGGTCATGATCGCTCCACGGCTAGCCGTACGTCCGGCCATACTGCGGCGCAGTAATCACCGCGCCGCTTCCGCTTGCAAGCCAATTTCGGACCGCGCGCGCTATTTTGCGACAAAGCCCGCTGCGTTCATCAGCGAGGCATTCTGCTTGTCGTCATCCTCGAGGAATTCCACCATGTCCTTGCCGGTGAAGAAGATCGGCTTCAGCGCCTGCTTCTCCATGTAGTCCTTGTATTCCGCCGTCTGCGTCACCTTCTGGAACACGTCGACATAGAACGCCTGCTGCTCCTGGGTGACCTTGCCCGGCAGGAACATCGCGCGCAGCATCAGGTACTGCACGTCGAGCCCCTCCTCCTTGCAGGTCGGGATGTCGTTCCAGGATTGCGTGTCGGTGACCTTGGTCTTGTAGGAGATGCGCTCCTTGTCGAACACGCAGAGCGCGCGCACCTGGCCGGCACGCCAGACTTCGAGGTTCTCGCTGGGATTGTTGACGTTGGATTCGGTGTGACCGCCGACCAGCTGGGTTGCGGCCTCGCCGCCGGATTTGTACGGTAGATAGGAGAATTTTGCGCCGGTCTTCTGCTCCATGAAGACGGTCAGCACATGGTCCTCGCGTTTGGAACCGGTGCCGCCCATCTTGAACGGCGCGCTCGCCGCCTTGGCGGCATCGATGAATTCCTTCACGGTCTTGGGACCGGAGGCATTGTCCCACAGCACGAACTGGTCGAGCGCGATCACCGACACCGGCGTGAGGTCGCGCCAGTTGAACGGGATCTTGGCCGACAGCGGCAGCATGTAGATCAGCGAATAGGCGATCAGCACCTTGTTGGGATCGCCCTCGCTGGACTTCATGTACATCAGCGCTTCCGCCCCCGACGCGCCGCCCTTCAGCGAGACCACCATCGGCTGCTTCATCAGATGGTTCTTCTGGATCGCCGCCTGCATCATGCGCGCCATCTGGTCGGAGGCGCCGCCGGCGCCTGCCGCAACCACGATCTCGACCGGCTTGCTCGGCTCCCAGCCGGCAAACGCCGGCGTGCTCAGCAGCAGGCCCGCGATGGCAGCCGTGGTTTTCACAATCTGTCCCACGTGTTTCTTCCCTATCTATTTGTTCGGCTTGACAAAACTTGCGAGGTGGAGGGCTCGCGTTATTGTGCCGACAATATCGTTGAGTTCAAGCCGCGAACTGCCGCATGGCATATGACTTTGGAATGAATACTGTCATCATGTTTGGCCTCCTCTTCGGCCCGGCCCGGCACTCTCTAGCCCGCTGTAGTTCGGAACATGGCCATCTCAGCGCCTTATTAGGAAGCATGGCCGCCAACCTCCAAATTGGCGATCAGCCCGTCGTCCGAGGTGCTCTAGGTGGTCGGAGCCGCAAGTATCCAGTTGACGAAAAGTCCGTACGAGCGTTGTTGAAGTCGGAGAAGGTCACCTTCAGCCCAACAATTTGGCATCGCCAGAGCGAGAAATTGCAAGTAGCTCGCGTTAACCAGGAACCCGACATTCGGGTGAGTGATGTTGTCTTGACACCATCCTCAAGCAGGAATGTCGCGCCAGGGATGTCAGGTAGCTTCCGCAGCAGAGGCCTTTAGGGCAGCCTCGCCGTTGCGAGGCCTCGCGCAGGCGATCCTTCCATCTCGGTCCAAGCTGCAGAGCTCGCGCCGCAACGGCGTCGATGCGGTCTGGCGTTAACCATAGAATAGTCACGCATCATGCCGCTCCGTGACGTTCCTGGGCCCGCCAATACTTGCCGACCTCGTCCCAGTAGACAAACTCCTCGTTCGTCCCCACAACATTGTTGTGGAGGTTGAGGATGGCAATCGGCTCCTCATCGCCGTCGGGACAGGAACTGGTCACGACCAGGTGCACTCGACCACCCTCCGACGCCTTGATGGATAGCTTAAAGCCTTCTCTGAACAGTTGCGAAACGACGTCGTGCAACCTCACCTTCATCATCGTGATCTCCAGGGTTACTGCTCGTCCCTATTCTGCCGACAGAAAGCAGCACGGCTCAGATCCGCTCAGGCGTTATCGCCCCGACGAACTTCTTCTCCAAGATAGTCGTAGAGCACGCTACAGACCGTCATTCTGCCGTCCTTAATCGTGGCGTACTGGTCTATACAGCCTTGGACTTCCAGACCATGGTTGGTCAGGTTGCCCCCGTCATAAACCGCGTCATCATGTGGCCTCAGGCTACATGCCTTTCCAACTGACGCCCCTTAAACCTCGCAGGTTCACTTTCGGAAAGCGCCGTCAAATGAAAAACGCTGGCGTAGCTGCTCATCCGACATCGGCTCGCCGATCTCGAAAGTGCGTGGCCGCGTGATGTTCTGGTCGCGCCTGATGAAGTCAGGCGACGACCGCAGCCTGTTACCCTGCTCGAGAGAAATCATGCCAGGATCGCGCGAAAGCAGCGCAGTGGTTGGGAGGGCCGAAGCGTCTACAGGCCGCTCCCCCGGCACGCGGGCTGAGGAGCTCGGCGGCATTGTCGCGGATAAGGTCTAGATGTTCGTCATCCACTTAAGAACGACAACATGACGCTGCGTATGCCGACCGACAAGATCGGGAACGTCGGCCTGCGGCGGTTGGCGGACGAGCTCTAGTTCGCCACAAGAATTCTACTTGGAGTCACCTGCCGTCTTCATCCGGAAACTTCAAAGCCGTCACGTTCGGCGCCTCCTCGTGAGCGGTCCAATGATGATGCTACCGATGCAATGATTCCCGATAGCGGTCTTGTTGAACTCAGCCACGATTTCATCGCACAATCCGGAAACGTCAGACACGAAGACGGATCGAGACCGCGCGACTGCGCTCGCGATAATGCCAATGGCGAGCCGCGGAATACGGATCACTATGTTCTCGCCCTCGATTGAAGCATCATGGCCCGCTGATCCTTCGAAACCCTGCCGCCCTAAGGCTTCTTCATCTCCACGAGGAACGCTTGACGCCCTCCTCCTTCATCTCCTTCGACTTTCGGATGGCGCTTGCCCCCGTTGCCGATTGCAAAAGCGACCGCGTCGTCAACGAGGCGCGGCCAGAGGTGATCGCGGAAGAGCTCGACCTGGGCGCCTCCGCAGAATCCCCAAACGTTGGAAGCCGTCAGCAGGGCTGCGTGTCCTGCTGTCTAGCGGTGCTGCGCGAGAGTGGAGGACGGAGGAGCACGACGCAGCTTGGGCTGCTCTTCGTAGGTGACGTCAGCCACGCGGATCCAGCTCGTCCCACACACGCGGCGGCGCGCCACCAGGACCGGTTCTCCGATGACACGCACTTGGTGGATCACGATCTCGGCGTACAGGAAGTCCTTCTTGAATTCGGCGTTCGCTGCCTTCAGTGTACCTTCGACCGCGATGGCGCGCGGCGACTTATTCGTCGGGTGATTCCTCAACGTTGCGGTGAATTTCACACCGTCCTCCTGCGACCAAGAACAGGTGCCACCTGCGGGTTCGGAAAGCGCAGCTCGGGCTGCCGTGGTAGCCGTTGCACCTTGCGCACTCCAGTGATCAGAACTCCTCCATACATGTGGCCGCGGATCCGACTATTGTTTCGCGCCGGCCAGTGCCATGACCTCGTGCGCGAAGAGCCCGAACAGCCACGCCTTTACCTCGGACGGCATAGACGCTGTCGGCAGCTCCCGCTGCTCGCCGAAGGTCACGCAGTCACGCGACCTTAATGAGATCGTCGGTCGCGCGCCGTGCCGCCTGCCGCCGGGCATTTGAATGGGCAACCTGGTAGACCGCCGGGCCATTTGCGGCCGGAGTTCAGGTATTTGCCGGATGACTCGCCTGCCAGCCCGTTCAGTTATAAATAGGGAGCCGAAGAACGTCGTGCGCAATCGGATCGCATCGAAGTCGAAGATAGTCACGAAGGCTGGCAGGCTTCAGCCGGCGCGGCCCGCCTGACCGATCAGCGAACGGGAGGATTGTATCGGTCCAGGATCACTGTTCTTGGAGTGCTCTGTGGCGCCGGTCGCAAGTTGCCGTCGCTGAACTTGTGATAGTGGTCGAACTGCTGTTGCTCACCGCGCAGCTGTGGCGTTTCGCCGGGCGAATACCGCCTATCTGCACCACTCCACCGATCGGATCCCGACACGACGCACCCCGTCCTAGTCCAGACGCCGGATGCATACCATCGTTGGATAGGTATCACTGTATCGTCGTGGCCACATCCGCGGCAATCCGCCCGACAGCGGTACACAGAATGTTTCCGTGGTTCTCCGTGCGTGAACAGAGTCCCGACCTTGTTTAGCGACAAAATAGGCCTGAATGGAAGCCCATGGGCACACCGCAGACGCTAATTATTCGTGAATTGCCCCGTCGATACCCCGTAGGAATACTGACTCTCGCGATGGTAGCGATGTTCTTGATTACCGGGTGTGTCGGCGTTTTGGCTGTCGGAGCCACAGTAGCCGTCATCATCTATTTCGACGCTCGAGCTGAGCGCAGAAGCCAATAGCGCCGACTCTCTCCTATGTCTGCGGTGCGATCGTCAATCGCGGATTGGGCCGCCTTGGGCTTTCGCAACCGCCCCTTGACGGTCACGTGCGGCCATTAATTCCCCCTGAAGCTTTGATCGTTGTTCAACCGTCATGGCGGGATTTTTGCGCGGCGGGGGCAAATCTTCGACCGGGAGATAGGTGCCTGGTTTAGCCCGCGCAGGCATTTCGGCTCTAGCATCCATCGGCGATATACCGGTGAAGGTCGCGCAGCCGCAGAGCGACAGGCTCAATAACAACGCTCCTGCGGCAAATGCCGCGTGCCACTTAAGAAAATACGCAACATGCATGCGACGGCCGTTTCGGGAATCATTGCGGACCAATTATGTCCGTCGGCAGCGCTTCGTTGGACCTGTTTGTGGCGCAGCTAATCGAGAGTTACGCGAGCCCACGCCAGCCGTAATGGTCGCGCGCGACGTGTGGGAATATCCCTTTCGCACAGCCACCACATTCGCTAAAGGCTGCGGCGATACCCTTTGCATGCCACCTAAAGGCCGCCTCATGTTTCCCAAGCCGAAATCCGTGCTGGTCCCGAACACCTATGCTTTCGAATCCGAGCCGATGGTGAAGCCGACCGGGTTTCGCGAGTACGACGCGCGCTGGCTGTTCAGCGAGGAGATCAACCTGATGGGCGTACAGGCGCTGGGCATGGGGCTCGGCGCGCTGATCGCGGAGCTCGGCGTCAAGCGGGAGATCGTCACCGGGCACGATTTCCGTGGCTATTCCGCCTCGATCAAATACGCACTGATCTCCGGCCTGATGGCGGCGGGCTGCAAGGTGCATGACATCGGGCTCGCGGTGACGCCGATGGCGTATTTCGCGCAGTTCGATCTCGACGTGCCCTGCGTCGCGATGGTCACCGCCTCGCACAACGACAATGGCTGGACCGGCGTCAAGATGGGCGCCAACCGTCCGCTCACCTTCGGCCCCGACGAGATGACGCGGCTGAAAGAGATCGTGCTCAATGCCGCGTTTCACAACAAGGCCGGCGGCTCCTACCAGTTTCACGAGAACTATCCGGCGCGCTACATCGCCGACCTCACCAGCCGGCCGAAGCTGAAGCGCAAGCTGAAGGTGGTGGCGCCTGCGGCAACGGCACCGCGGGCGCGTTCGCGCCGCAGGTGCTGGAGGCGATCGGCTGCGAGGTGATCCCGCTCGACACCGAGCTCGATCACACTTTCCCGAAATACAATCCGAATCCGGAAGACATGAAGATGCTGCACGCGATCCGCGATGCGGTGCTGGCGCACAAGGCCGACGTCGGCCTCGGCTTCGATGGCGACGGCGACCGCTGCGGCGTGGTCGACAACACAGGCGAGGAGATCTTCGCCGACAAGGTCGGCGTCATGCTGGCGCGTGACATGTCGGCGATCAACGCCAACGCGCAGTTCGTCGTCGACGTCAAGTCGACCGGGCTGTTCGTGACCGATCCGGTGTTGCAAAAGCAGGGCGCCAACACGGTCTACTGGAAGACCGGCCATTCCTACATGAAGCGCCGTACCAACGAGCTCGGCGCGCTCGCCGGCTTCGAGAAATCCGGCCACTTCTTCTTCAACAAGCCGTTCGGCCGCGGCTATGACGACGGCCTGGTGTCGGCGATTGCGATCTGCGAGATGCTCGACCGCGCCCCCGGCAAGTCGATGGCCGATTTGAAGAACGCGCTGCCGAAGACCTGGTCGTCGCCGACCATGTCGCCGCATTGCGCCGACGAGGCGAAATATGGCGTGGTCGATGCGGTCGTGAAGCACTTCGAGACGCTGCAGCAGAACGGCGCGCAGGTCGCGGGTCAGAAGATCCGCGATCTCGTCACCGTCAACGGCGTGCGCGTCACGGTCGAGGACGGCAGCTGGGGCCTGGTGCGCGCGTCCTCGAACAAGCCCGAGCTCGTGGTCGTGGTGGAAAGCCCGGTCAGCGAACTGCGCATGCGCGACATGTTCGAGGCGATGGATTCCGTGCTCCGCACGCATCCCGAGGTCGGCGCGTACAATCAGAAGATTTGAGGTGGGCTGCTCGCGGCAACCAAAATTGCCCTTGCGTCCATCACATCAGACGCCGGCGGTCTCATCGACCTCGCTTGACCAATTTATAAGCT
>NZ_LFLZ01000105.1 GCF_001189845.1 Bradyrhizobium tropiciagri | reverse complement strand
GGCTTTGAGGTTTCGGGTGAGGGGGACTCTCCACGCACTCGCTCGCGGAGATAGCCCCTCACCCCAACCCTCTCCCCGCAAGAGCGGGGCGAGGGAGAAGAAGATCAATCCTTCGGCCGCAGCTTCTCGATCTCGGCATCGCTCGGGAGATAGTCCGAACCCTTGCGATAGGCGGTGTCGACCATGATGCCCTTGCCGTCCTTCAGCGCGGTCTTGCCGGTGAAGGCGCCAAGCGTCGACTGGTGATCGATCTTGCGGAAGGTGATCTCGCCGAACGGTGACGGCATCGAGATGCCTTCGGCCGCCGCGATCAGCTTCTCCGGATCGCTCGAGCCGGCCTTGGCCAGGATCGCCGCCGCCGCCTTGATGGTCTGGTAGCCGACGATCGAGCCGAGCCGCGGATAGTCGTTGTACTTTGCCTGATAAGCCTTCAGGAACGCATCGTGCTCCGGCGTCTTGATCGAGTACCAGGGATAGCCGGTGACGATCCACCCCTCAGGCGTCTCGTCCTTCAGCGGGTCGAGATATTCCGGCTCGCCGGTCAGGAAGCTCACCACGGTGCGGCCCTTGAACAGGCCGCGGGTGTTGCCCTCGCGCACGAGCTTGACGAGGTCAGCACCGAAGGTGACGTTGAGGATCGCCTCGGGGTTCGCTGCGGCAGTCGCCTGCACCACCGGGCCGGCGTCGATTTTGCCCTGCGGCGGCCACTGCTCGTCGACCCACTGGATGTCGGGCCGCTTTTCCGACATCAGCTTCTTGAACACCGCGACCGCGGACTGGCCGTATTCATAGTTCGGCGCGATCGTCGCCCAGCGCTTTGCGGGAAGTTTTGCGGCTTCTTCCACCAGCATTGCCGCCTGCATGTAGTTCGACGGCCGCAGGCGGAATGTATACCGATTACCCTTCGACCAGGTGATGGCGTCGGTCAGCGGCTCCGCGGCGAGGAAGAACACCTTCTTCTGGTTGGCGAAATCAGAGACGGCGAGGCCGATGTTGGAGAGGAACGTGCCGGTGAGCATCGCGACGTTTTCGCTCGACACCAGCTCGTTCGCCGCGGTCTGCGCATCCGCCGGCTTGCCGCCGTCATCCTTGGAAATGACAACAAGCTTCTTGCCGTTGATGCCGCCGGCCGCATTGATCTCTTCCACCGCGAGCTGCCAGCCCTTGCGATAGGGCTCGGTGAACGCCGGCAGCAACGAGTAAGAGTTGATCTCGCCGATCTTGATTTCGCTCTGCGCCGACGCCGTCGTCATGGCGCCCGTTGCCATGGCCGCGACCGCGATCGCCAATCCCGCCCCTACGAAATAACCACGCATCCGGTCCTCCAGTTTTTCTTCAAAGAGATTATCGCAATCCGTCTTCGCCTTTGACCTCATCGACCGTCAGCCCGCCGACCCGCGGCAGCGGCCGTCCGCTGTCGGTCACCGCGACCGCGACCATGATCTCGTTGGCCCGCGGCGCGTCGTTGATCTGCACTTCCATGCCGTCGAAATGGCTGCGCACGAAGGCCGCATCCTTGTGCCCGAGCGGAATGTCCAGCGTGGTGCCGGGGCCCGAGCGTTTCTTCGACGACGGGATCAGTGCCGCGCCCTTGGAGAGCACCTTGCGCACCGGCGCGCCCATCTTCGGATGCAGGATCGCGGCCGCGTGCTCGAGCTCGCCATTCTCGCCGACCGCGGCAGCCTTGCCGTAGCTGTGCGCCTTGGCGCCATCGATGCCGAGCGCGGCAACGGCCCGCTTGGAGAGCAATTCGCCGAGTTCCTCGCCGATCGCGATCAGCGGCGACAGATCCTCGACATAGCGGCCGGCAAAGGGGTTCTCGATCACGGCGATTGCGGCAGCGCGCCGGGTCGGCGGTGCGATGGTCTTGCCCATCTCCAGATGGGTCTCCTCGACCACGGTGACGATCTTGCGAATGACGGCGCTCATTGTGCCTCGCTCCCGGTCATGCCCGCAGCATGTTGTTTATCGTTTGTCCCTGAAACGCGTGCGACGTCGGCGTCCCAAACCCAGTTGCACCGACAATTCGCGTTTCGCCCAGTAGACGCAATGCCGCGCCCTCGATCAATCCCGACGTCAGGAGCATGCGTGCCTGCGCCGCGCCCGCCTCCAGCGCCTGCTCGATCTCGTGTTCCGCCAAAGCCCCGACATTGCGCGTCACCAGCCGTGCGCCGAGATCGCTGTCGGGCTGCAATTCGCTCGCCGGAACGCGCAGGATCGCGGGATGATCAGGCAAAGCGACCGCATTGGCGATCACGGTTGCCGCAGCATCGGCCTGCGACGCGGACCGCGCCAGCACGGTGACGGCATCGGCAATACCGAGCGAGAAGCTGCGGCCATGGCGGCCGCTGGTCGCGATGCCGCGGACCGGCATGTCGCTATCCACGGTCATGGAGCGCATCACGCCGTGGCGGTCCGGCCGATCCATCAGACCGACGCTGAACTGTTCGCCGTCGCGGAGATGCAGCGCAATATCGCCGCCATTGTTGACATAGGCGCGGTCGAGCGGCGCGGCCTCAAGCATTGCGCCAAGGATTTCCTCGGCGACCGAGCCCGCGACCGCCGCCATCGGCGTGATGAAGCAGTCGGTGGCGAATGGCGCGACCGCCGCATGCATGCGCCGCGCGACCACGCCTTTCAGCGCGCAGCGCCGCGGATCGGCTGCGCTGCGCAACGCGGCAAGTTCCGCGCAGAGTTCATCCAGCAATCCGGTGAAGCGCGCCGCTGCCGCCTGATAAGCGGATCGAACGTCCGCATCCCTGCCCTTGGCTTCGATGATGAGATCGATAGGACCGTCCTGCAAATGCAGCCGCTTGCCGTCAGGAAGAAGCGCGATTTGCGGGAGCCTTTTCATGCGCGCCGCCCGGGAAGATACGGCATCGGCCGGACTTCAGCGCTGTCCCGCAATGAGGACAGCGGCCGGACATAATCCATATGGCCGCCGAGCGCCGCGTAATCCGTGAGCCTCATCGTGAACTCGATCGGCGCCACCAGCGCCGGCGTCGGCACATAGCCGAAGGCGCCGGCCGGCATCTGCGTCACATCGACCATGAAGGTGATGCCGCCGCCGGGCCAAACATAAACCGGCGCGCCGCCGCTGGTCACCCGCGTCAGCGCGTCCTTCACCGAGCGGGTCAACCGCACCGGATTGTCGGTGACCCCGGCGCGCAGCGATCCGCCCGCGCCGCCCATGAACAGCACGGTGCACAGCGCCGGTTCGCAGTTCTCCTGGATGCGCTCGACCGAAAACCTGAGGTCCGCCGGCATTTCGGTCTCGACCGGCCTCAACGCCTCGTCGAGCACGTAGTAGGACGCATGCTCACCTGTCGTCGACACCATCAGCATGGTCAGCCCCGGCCGCGCTTCCTTGGCATTGAAGGGGCCGAGGATCGACAGCGGATCGGAGATGTTGGTGCCGCCCCATCCCGTTCCGGGATCGGCGACCTGGAAATATCGGCCGGGTGTCGATCGGCGGCCTTTCATCTTGATGCCGGTGTCGGCGATGTCGAGCAGCTTGCCGGCCTGGTGCTCGCTCAGCACACCGGTGATGTGGTCGTCGACGACCACGACCTCGTCGACCTTGCCGTGCCACTGCTTGGCGAACATGCCGATGGTGGCCGAGCCGCAGCCGACCCGCATGCGCTCTTCCGCCACACCGTTGACGATTGGCGGCTTGCCCGCCTGCACCACGACGGCGGCGCCGCCATCGATGGTCAGCTCCACTGCCTTGCAGTTCGAGAGATCCATCAGCGTGTCGCAGGTGACGCGGCCTTCCTTCTTGGAGCCGCCGGTCAGATGATGCACGCCGCCGAGCGAGAGCATCTGCGAGCCATATTCGCTGGTCGTGACGTGGCCGACCGCCTCGCCGTCCGCGCGCACGAGCGCGGTCTCCGGACCGAGATAGCGGTCGGTGTCGATCTTCACCTTGACGCCGCAATAGGAGAAAATGCCTTCCGTCACCACGGTGACCATGTCGACGTCATCGACTTCCGACGACACGATGAAGGGCGCCGGCTTGTAGTCCGGATAGGTGGTCCCGGCGCCGATCGCGGTGACGAAGAGGTCGGGCTGACGGACGATCTTGCCGTCCCAGTCGCCGCTCACCTGAAACGGAACCAATTTGCCGCCATGCGAGACGGTGCGTTCCAGCACGACATGCGGATCGACGCGCACCAGCGTGCCGTCGTGATTGGCGTAGCGATCGCAGGCGCCGGCCGCGCCCGGCTTGATGTAGCACATCACCGGACAGGCATCGCAGCGGATCTTGTCGCCGGCGGCGACGGTCATTGTGTCAGCCATCGTGACCAAGCCTGGACTTGTGGTGGCGGTCGATCATACTGCGCTTCCGCCTCCCTGCCTATATCGTTCGTATACGAATGATCCTGCGCGCAGGTCTCAAGCCTGTCAAGCGGCCTTTGCGATCAAACCCTGCCATTCGCTTGCGCACCCTGTTCATAAAGCGTGCACTCGCTGCAGCGCGGCATGCCGCCGCTTGCACGTTTGTATACAAACGTTATCCTCGCCCGCGATCGGACGCTGAAGTTGCAGCGCAAACATCAAGGGGAGAACCGGTGCAATGCGCCTGACCGTCAACGGCAGGAATCATGATGTCGATGCCGCGCCCGACACCGCATTGCTTTACGTGCTGCGCAACGACCTCGCATTGAACGGACCGAAATATGGCTGCGGGCTCGGCGAGTGCGGCAGCTGCGCGGTGCTGATCGACGGCGTCGCCGCGCGTTCCTGCGTGATTCCGATCGAAGGCTGCGCGGGGCGCAGCATCGTCACGCTCGAAGGTCTCGGCACGCGCGAGCATCCCGATCCGGTGCAGGATGCCTTCATCCGCGAGCAGGCCGCGCAGTGCGGCTATTGCCTGAACGGCATAATCATCACCACCAAGGCGCTGCTGACGCGCAATCCTAATCCGTCCGAGCACGAGGTGCTTGAAGCGCTGCGCTACAATCTCTGCCGCTGCGGCGCACATATCGAAATCATCCGCGCCGCGATGCGCGCCGCCGGCCACGCGCTCGAGGCGCGCGACTGATGGCGGACGCACGGCCTCCGGAGCAACGCAAGCGCGGCTCGCTGTCGGTCGTGCGCCCTGCCGTACTGGGCGCGGAAGGCGCGTTCGAGACCTTCATCACCATCACAGCAGACGGCTCGGTCAACGCCTATAACGGCCATGTCGATCTCGGCACCGGCATCCGCACCGCACTCGGGCAGATCGTCGCCGAAGAACTCGACGTCTCCTTTGCCCGCGTGGTCGTGATCCTCGGCGACACTGCCGTCGTGCCGAACCAGGGCGCGACGATCGCGAGCGAGACCATCCAGATCACCGCCGTTCCCCTGCGCAAAGCCGCCGCGCAGGCGAGGCATTTCCTGCTCGCCCGTGCGGCCGAACGGCTCAAACTTCCGGCCGATGAGCTTACGATCGAGGACGGCCTGATCCGCGGTCACGACAACCGCAGTGTCAGCTATGGCGAGTTGATCGCCGACGAGACCATCCGGCTCGAGCTCGCCGACGACGTTCCGGTCAAGGAAGTGAGCGCCTATTCGGTCGTCGGCAAATCGGTGCCGCGCGTCGACCTGCCGGCGAAGGCCACCGGCGAACTCGTCTACGTCCACGATGTGCGAGTGTCAGGCATGCTGCACGGCCGCGTAGTGCGTCCGCCCTATGCCGGCGTCGATGCCGGCCCCTTCGTCGGCACCAGCCTGATCGCGGTCGATGAAGGATCAGTGCGCGATATTCCCGGCCTCGTTGGGGTGGTGCGGATCGGCGACTTCGTCGGCGTCGTCGCCGAGCGCGAGGAGAATGCGATCAAGGCCGCCGCGCAGCTGAAGGTGGACTGGAAGCCGGGGCCGGCGCTGACCGACCTCTCCGACATCGAGCAAGCGCTGCGTGCCAATCCCTCAATGCCGCGGCAATTGATCGACAAGGGCGCCGTCGATGCCGCGATCAAGGCCGCCGCCAAGCCGATGCAGCGGACATACGTTTGGCCCTACCAGATGCACGGCTCGATCGGCCCGTCCTGCGCAGTCGCCGATTACAGCGAAGGCGCGATCCGGGTCTGGTCCGGCACGCAGAACCCGCACATCCTGCGCGGTGATCTCGCGCTCTTGATCCAGCGGCCGGAAACCGAGATCGACGTGATCCGGATGGAGGCAGCCGGCTGCTACGGTCGCAACTGCGCCGACGACGTCTCCGCCGATGCGCTATTGCTGTCGCGCGCGGTCGGCCGCCCGGTGCGCGTGCAGCTCACCCGTGAGCAGGAGCATGCCTGGGAGCCGAAGGGCACCGCGCAGCTGATGGACGTCAATGGCGGGCTCAATGCCGACGGCGGCGTCGCTGGTTACGACTTCTCCACGCGCTATCCCTCGAACGGCGCACCGACGCTGGCGCTGCTGCTCACCGGGCGGATCGCGCCTGAAGCGGCCGTATTCGAGATGGGCGATCGCACCGCGATCCCGCCCTACGACTACGAGAACATGCGCGTGGTCGCCAACGACATGCCGCCGATCGTGCGCGCGTCCTGGTTTCGCGGCGTCTCGGCGCTGCCGAACACGTTTGCGCATGAATCCTACATCGACGAGCTCGCCGCCGAGGCCGAGGTCGATCCGATCGAATACCGGCTGCGCTATTTGAAAGACAAGCGCGCGATCGATCTCGTCAACGCAGTCGCCGAACGCGCCGGCTGGACGCCTCGCCCGGTACGACAGGAGCCCGAGGCGGACGGCGACATCGTGCGCGGCCGCGGCTTTGCCTATGCGCTTTACGTGCACAGCAAGTTTCCCGGCTACGGCGCGGCATGGTCGGCTTGGATCGCCGACGTCGCCGTCAACAAGGCGACCGGCGATGTCAGCGTGACGCGCGTCGTCGCCGGCCAGGACTCAGGATTAATGATCAATCCCGAGGGCGTGCGGCACCAGATCGAAGGCAATGTGATCCAGTCGACCAGCCGCGCGCTGATGGAGGAGGTCTCCTTCGAGCGCGGCGCGGTGGCGGCGCGGGAATGGGGCGCCTATCCCATCATCAAATTCCCCGAGCTGCCCAAGATCGATGTGCTGATGCTGCCGCGACAGGACCAGCCGCCGCTCGGCGTCGGCGAGTCCGCCTCGGTGCCGAGCGCGGCGGCGATCGCCAATGCGATCTATGACGCGACCGGCGTCCGCTTCCGCGAATTGCCGTTCACGCCGGAGCGCATATTGAAGGGATTGCGTGGCGAGCAGCCTTCGACACCGGCGCCGCTTCCCCCACCCGCGTCGACGTTGCCGATCGACAAATGGCCAAATCCGTTTGCGAAACGCGGCGGCGTGCTCGCCGGCATTGCCGCGCTCTGTGCCGCGGCGATCGGGATCGGCACGGCCGTGCTGCCCTGGCGCGCGATCGCGCCGATCGCCCGGCCCGATGCTTCGGTCTACTCTGCGGCGACTATCGCGCGCGGCAAGGAGCTTGCAGCGCTCGGCGCCTGCGCCGTCTGCCACACCACGGAGCACGGCATCGCGAACGCCGGCGGCCGGCCGCTGGAGACGCCGTTCGGCACCATCACCACCACCAACATCACGCCCGATGTCGACACCGGCATCGGCGCCTGGTCCTATCCCGCGTTCGAGCGCGCGATGCGCGAGGGCATTCATCGCGACGGTCACCATCTCTATCCGGCATTTCCGTACACGCATTTCGCCAGGACTGATGATGCCGATCTGCAGGCGCTGTATGCCTATCTGATGGCGCAGGAACCGGTGCGCGCCGAGACGCCCGCGAACGCGCTCGCCTTTCCGTTCAACCTTCGGCCGCTGCTTGCCGGTTGGAATGCGCTGTTCCATCAGCCGGGCACTTTCCAACGTGATCCCACGAAATCGGAGACCTGGAATCGCGGCGCCTATTTGATCGAAGGCCTCGGCCATTGCAGCGCCTGCCACTCGCCGCGCAATGCGCTCGGCGCCGAACGGCAAGCGGCCTATCTCGCCGGCGGTTTTGCCGAAGGCTGGGAGGCGCCGGCGCTGACGTCGCTGTCGAAGGCGCCGATCCCGTGGAGCGAGGACGAGCTGTACGCCTATCTGCGCACCGGCGAGTCCCGCCTGCACGGCGTCGCCGCCGGGCCGATGGCGCCGGTCGTGCAGGAGCTTGCCGCGCTGCCCGATCAGGACATCCGCGCGATGGCGGTCTACCTTGCCTCGTTCAACGCGACCACCGACCAGCCGGCCCATGATGCCATTGCTGCGAAACTCGAGGCTAGCACCGTAGTGACCACGGCCGCCTCGGCGGGCGCGCGGATCTATCAGGGCGCCTGCGCGGTCTGCCATGAGGTCGGCGGGCCGCCGCTGTTCGGCAGCCGGCCGTCGCTGGCGCTCAACAGCAATCTGCACAGCGACGCGCCCGACAACCTGATCCAGGTGATCCTGCACGGTATTACCAAGCCGGCCGTGACCGATCTCGGCTACATGCCGGCGTTCCGGGACAGCATGTCCGACCGCCAGGTCGCCGAGCTCGCCTCCTTCCTCAGGCGGCAGTTTGCCCCTGGTAAGCCGGCCTGGACCGATGTCGCCGCCACGGTCGGCCGTATACGGAAGACCATAGCGCGCTGACCTGCCATGTTCCGCCCGATACCCACTGGGCGGGCGCCGCGGGGCAGGCTAAGGTTCCCGCATGACCGTGACAGATATCGCGACCCGGACCTATAACCACGGCTGGCGGCTCGACCCGATCGTGCGCAGCCTGCTGGACACCGATTTCTACAAGCTGTTGATGCAGCAGATGATCCGGGAAAGCTATCCGGACACGCGCACGACCTTTTCGGTGATCAACCGCTCGACCCATATCCGGCTCGCCGAGATCATCGACGAGGGTGAGCTGCGCGCCCAGCTCGACCATGCCCGCACCATCCGCTTCTCCAAGAAGGAACTGATCTGGCTCGCCGGTAACACGTTCTACGGCAAGACCCAGATGTTCTCGCCCGATTTCATCAACTGGCTCTCGACCTTCCGGCTGCCCGAATACGAGCTGCACAAGGTCGACGGCCAGTATGAGCTGCATTTCCACGGGCCGTGGACCCACACCACGATGTGGGAGATCCCGGCGCTCGCGATCCTCAACGAGTTGCGCTCGCGCGCGGCGACCAAGACCTATGGCCGCTTCGCGCTCGACGTGCTCTATGCCCGCGCCAAGGCCAAGCTGTGGACCAAGGTCGAGCGGCTGCGCAAGCTGGACGGTCTGCGGCTGTCCGATTTCGGCACGCGCCGCCGTCACGGCTTCCTGTGGCAGCGCTGGTGCGTCGAGGCGGTGAAGGAAGGCCTCGGTTCCTCCTTCACCGGAACGTCGAACGTGCTGCTCGCGATGGACAACGATCTCGAGGCGATCGGCACCAACGCGCACGAGCTGCCGATGGTGGCCGCGGCGCTCGCCAATTCCGACGAGGAATTGCGCTGGGCGCCCTATCAGATCCTCGATCAGTGGCGTCACGCCTATGGCGGCAACCTCCTGATCGCGCTGCCCGACGCGTTCGGCACCAAGCCGTTCCTGCGCGACGCGCCGGAATGGGTCGCCGACTGGACCGGCTTCCGGCCCGACAGCGCGCCGCCGATCACCGCCGGCGAAGAGATCATCAAGTGGTGGAAGCAGAAGGGCCGCGATCCCAAGGAGAAGCTGCTGGTGTTCTCCGACGCGATGGATGTCGGCTCGATCGAGGAGACCTTCCATCACTTCAAGGGACGTGTCCGCGTCAGCTTCGGCTGGGGCACCAACCTCACCAATGACTTCATCGGCTGCGCGCCTGACGGCTCGGCCGAGCTCGACCCGATCTCGATCGTCTGCAAGGTGACGTCGGTCGACGGACGTCCGGCCGTGAAACTCTCCGACAATCCGGAGAAGGCGACCGGCATTCCCACAGAGGTCGAGCGCTATTTGCGCGTGTTCGGCAATGTCGGCCGTGTTCGCACCGCAGTTCACGTATAGACCTGCAGACCAAATATCCTCATCGACTGACCTGACGAGTTTCGCATGCCCGCACCCAAGCCGCCTGCCTTCGAAACCCTGAGCCTGCATGCCGGCCAGCGTCCTGATCCCGCAACGGGCGCACGCGCCGTGCCGATCTATCAGACCACGTCCTACGTGTTCCAGGACGCCGACCATGCCGCGGCGCTGTTCAACCTGGAGCGCGCCGGCCACATCTACACGCGGATCTCCAACCCGACGACCGCGGTGCTGGAGGAGCGCATCGCCGCGCTCGAATGCGGCGTCGGCGCGATCTGCACCGCCAGCGGCATGGCCGCGATGCATCTCGCCATCGCAACCCTGCTCAACGCCGGCGACCATATCGTCGCCTCCGCCTCGCTCTATGGCGGCACCATCAATTTGCTGGCGCACACGCTGCCGCGCTTCGGCATCACCACGACCTTCGTCAAGCCCCGCGCGCTCGACGAATTCCGTGCCGCGATCAAGCCGAACACGCGGCTCGTGATCGGCGAGACCATCGGCAATCCCGGCCTCGAAGTCCTCGACATCCCCGCAGTGGCGCAGATCGCGCATGATGCGAAGATTCCGCTGTTGATCGACAACACCTTCGCGACGCCGTATCTGAGCCAGCCGATCGAACTCGGCGCCGACATCACGATGAACTCCGCGACCAAGTGGATGGGCGGCCACGGCATCGCGATCGGCGGCGTCATCGTCGACGGCGGCCGGTTCGACTGGCGCGCCTCCGGCAAATTCCCGCAGCTCACCGAGCCCTATGCCGGCTATCACGGCATCGTCTTCGACGAGCAGTTCGGCAAGGCCGCGTTCATCATGCGCGCCCGCACCGAGGGCCTGCGCGATTTCGGCGCCTGCCTGTCGCCGACCAACGCATTCCAACTGCTGCAGGGCATCGAGACGCTCGGCGTCCGCATGGACCGCCACATCAGCAACACCCATGCGGTGCTGGACGCGCTTGCCGCGAACAAGGCGGTCGAGTGGGTGCTGCATCCGTCGCTGGAGAGCCATCCGGACTACGCGCTGGCCAAGAAGCTGCTGCCACGCGGCGCCGGCTCGATCATCAGCTTCGGCATCAAGGGCGGCCGCGCCGCCGGCAAGAAGTTCATCGAACAGTTGAAGCTGATCAGCCATCTCGCCAATGTCGGCGATGCCAAGACGCTGGTGATCCACCCCGCCAGCACCACGCACCAGCAGATGGATGCCGAGCAGCTGAAGGCCGCTGGCATAGGCGAGGAGCTGGTGCGGCTGTCGGTCGGCATCGAAACCGCAGACGATATCATCGACGATCTCGGCCAGGCGCTGCGCGCCTCGCAAAGGACCTGAGCCATGCAGCTTTCAGTGAACGGCGCTGACACCTTCATCGCCACCGGCGGCAAGCCGTTCGATGCATCGCTGCCGGCTGTCGTGATGATCCACGGCGCCGGCTTCGATTCCTCGACCTGGGCGCTGCACAGCCGCTGGTTCGCCCATCACGGCTATTCGGTGCTGGCTCCCGACCTGCCCGGCCACGGCCGCTCCGCCGGCCAGCCGCTGAAGACCATCGCCGAAATGGCCGACTGGGTCGCGGCGCTGATCACGGCCGCCGGCGCGTCGAAGGCGCGACTGATCGGCCATTCGATGGGCTCGCTGATCGCGATCGAGACCTCGGCGCGGCATCCCGACAAGGTGTCCGGCCTGGCGCTGATCGGCACCGCCGCGACCATGACGGTCGGCCCCGATCTGCTGAAGGCCGCCGAGGCCAATGGCACTGATGCGATCGACATGGTCTCGATCTGGGGCCTCGGCTTCAAGGCCGAGCTCGGTGGCAGCCTCGCGCCGGGGCTGTGGATGCACCAGGGCGCGCAGCGGGTGCTGCAGGAGGCCAAGCCCGGCGTGCTCTACACCGACCTCAACGCCTGCAACGCCTACCAGAACGCGCTTACCGCGGCCGCCGCGGTCAAGGTGCCCGCGACCTTCATCCTCGGTGAGCGCGACATGATGACCCCGGCGAAGGCGGGCAAGGCGCTCGCCGCCGCGACGCCGAATGCGCGGACCGTCGTGCTGCCGGGTGCCGGCCACATGATGATGGTCGAGACGCCCGACGAACTGCTGGCGGCGCTGCAGTAGTCGCGCCGCGGACCCTTCTCCCTCTGTGGGAGAAGGTGGCGCGCAACGAGCGCCCCCAAAATATCGAAAACAACCCCATGCAAAGTAGCCGAGCGAGCGCCGGCACTTGGAAAAGCAACTTGACGCGTCGGGCAAATCAGAGATATCTTCTATTATTCCGAAATTCCGCGAACGCCCCGGCGCCTACGCAACAGCGCACGCGTCGCGATTGCGGCCGAAAATTCTCACCCACCATGCGATTGCAAGGGCGACTTGGCGGGTTGCCGTAAGTCCGAGAGGCGCCACAAGCAGCGATTCAAGCCAGTCGAGAGGGAATTAGCTTGCCTTGTTTTCAGTCCTTTTGCACTCTCAAGCAAGGAGGCCGATGCATGAAGATAATGACCGTCGCGTGCGCTCTCGGAGCGGCCTTGTTGCTGGGTAACCTCGGGACGTCTGGTGCTGAAGCCCGGACGCGAAGGGAACTAAGAAGGATTGTTATCCCGACGCCCGTGATAAGGCCAACGCCGTGGGATTATTACATTGTTCCACGATATCGCTATCGCCCTGAAGACGACCGGGTCGATCCCTACGGCCCGCCCCTGGTGTCGTCGTGGCGCCTCTATGAGGCGTGGCGGTGGCCATACTGGTGGTGAGCAGCGAAAGCGCGATGAGATTAGGTCGAATCGTCATCACGCTTTAGCTTCTTGTTGAGCACGATCTTTCCGGAAAACCGCTTCGCACTTTTCCGGATCATGCTTTAGCGCTTGGTCTTGTGAAGCACCATCCTGCCCTTTGAAGCAATGCCACCCCAGCTGGCAGACCAACCGACTTCCGAGGTGGAGGGGCGTTCGGTGCGGGTCTGATCCCAAGTGCCCTGCAACGCAAACAGGGCGCCCTGGGGATCGGCACATCGAACGATCCAGCAACCATCGGGCAACTCGATCGGACCCTGGAGGACCCGGCCTCCGCCAGCATGAACGCGCTTGGCGGCCGTGCCGATGTCGTCGACATTGAAGTAGTAGAGCCAACAGGGCTGCGACACGCTCGGAAGCTTGGTGAGCATGCCGCCGATCGTCTGCCCCGCCGCCGAAAACACTTCATACACGTCTGCCGGATCGGCTTCAGCATCGGCCTTCTGCCAGCCAAGAAGCTCGCCGTAAAACGCAAAGATCCTGTTCCGGTCTTCGGCCAGCAACTCGTGCCAGCCCACGCGCCCGGGCTCGTCCAATCCGCCGGGTTGCCGTTGGCCAAATGCCAGTCCAGTGACCAGCGCAAACGTCGCGCCTTGCGGATCGGCGACCACTGAAATTCGGCCGATATTGCTGTCGGTCGGCGATACCAGGATGGCGCCGCCAAGACGGCGGACCTGCGCGGCCTTCGCATCCATGTCATCGACGGCGACGTAGCCGATCCATCTCGGCGTTGCGCCCAATCGCAGCCCTTCTTCGGGGAGCTCCATGAGCCCAACCACCGGCGCGTCGCCCGCAGCGAGCACCGTATAGGCCAGCTCCGGCGTCGACGCATCGTTCGTCGCCCAGCCAACGACGTTGCCATAGAAGGCAGCTGCTGCCCGCATGTCCGTCGTCAGGAGTTCGTACCAGGCGAAGCGTCCGGGCTGATCGACCAAGTTAATTTCCCTGTTCAAGCGGGCCGGCAATTGCGCACTGCATCAAACCGCACCCGTCGCAATCCGCCCGCGGGCGCGGATATTCGGCGCCATTGATGAAATTGCGGCGATATTGTTCATGAAGATGAATGCAAGCTAGCCTCATTACATTTCGTGTATCCCTAAATCGTGTATCCCTAAATCTTGCCTGCCCTGTTCGCTCGGCGTAGGATCACGGCCTTCGGAGATCGTTCTTCCAACTTTGGAGGATGCGGCCATGCAGCGGGCTAAGCAAGCTTCGAAAAAGAAGCGAATGACCAAAGCCGCGATGCCGGCGCTGGGAGTAGCCGGTCTAACCTTTTCGCTGGCGGGAAGTGCATCGGCTTCGGCCGTACCGACCGGCGACGTTCAACACAGGCCGAGCTTCGCGCCCGGCCAGGTGACCGCGCTCAGCGAGGAAGAACTCGCCGACGTCAACCTCGCCACCTTCCATCTCAATCTCATCGACCATGGAAGCGTCTCGGGCGGTGTGCTGCTCGCGCGGGGATGCGGTGGTTGTCATGGCTGCGGAGGCGCCAGAGGTTGCGGAGGCTGCAGAGGCTGCGGCGGATGTAGAGCGTGCAGAGGCTGCCGCTGCGGCGTCGGTTGCGGTGGATGTGGCGGCTGCGGCGTCGGTTGGATCGGGATAGGCGTGCCATGGGTGTCATGCGCAGGGTGCTGTGCATCGTGGGGCCGCTGCCGCTGGTGCTAGGAAGCAGCGCTCCCTGGCTATGTATCGACACATCGTGATTTCATTGGCCGGGCCCGCGAACGACCCGGCCATTTTCTTGCTATCGTTGCAACCTTTGCCGCGCCTGGCCGGCCAGCTTGCCGATGGCGGGCGAGTGTGATCCAACTTATTCGAGGAATAGTCGAGCTCGGCGCACAAGTTGGGCGGGGCTGTGGTTTGCCGAGCGTCGGCAACCGGCAGTGACGGGAACAGGATCGGCGTGCTGACCCGATGACAGTCAATCGCAAGAGCCGCGCCGCGAGGCAGACCCGCAAGGGCGTCTTGCGCTTCGCGCCGAACTTCACCGCCTATGTGATTCCTCCCAATGTGGTCTGTCTCTATTCCGAGAATCGCAAGTTCTTCCTGCACGGCGAACTGTATTGTGCGGTAGCCACGGCGATCGGAGAAAATGGAAAGGCTGCGCCAGAGATCGTTCGCCAGCTTTCAAAGAGTTTTCCCGCCGACAAGATCGAGGAAGCGATCAGGCGGCTGTTGGAGCGCCAATACGTCGTTGGTGGAGCATCGCACGCATTCGCAGGCGCCGTTGATGGATATTGGGCGAGCCTCGGCCTGCCGCCCGAGGTGGCGGAACAGAATCTCCGCAATTGCCCCGTGCGGGTGGAATCGATCGATGTCAAAGGCGCCAGGGAACTGAGCACGGCCTTGAGCAAGCTTGGCGTTCAGATCGCCAAGCGATCGCCCAGGCTCATCATCACGCTGGTGAACGACTATCTTGATCGAGGGCTCGCCGAGCTGAACGGAGAGCGCGTCGCCGATGGGACGCCGTGGCTCCTGGTGCAGCCGTCAGGCGTGATTCCGCTGGTGGGACCTGTGTTCAAGCCGGGCGAGAGCGCCTGCTGGACCTGCCTGTTCGATCGCATGATACGCAATCGGGAGATCAAGGGATTTCTCGACCGCGGACCGGCGCAAGCGGTCGCCGTATCGCCCCTGGTCCACGACACCGTTGGACAGACCGCAGTTCACTTCGCTGCCGTGGAGATCACGAAGGCGATTGCTTCGGGTTTTCGCACCGACCTGCGCGATCACATTGCAAGCTTCGACCTGACTGGTGCCGTCATCGCCAAGCACTATGTCGCAAAACGCCCGCAATGTCCCACTTGCGGCAGCAAGAAGCTGCAGAGCGCGCGCCGGGCGGCAACCCCGATCGAGATTGCCGAGGGCAGAAAGCTCATAGCCACCAGCGGCGGATACCGCACCGTGACGTCGCAGACCACCGTCGCGCGGTTCCGCAAACACGTCAGTCCGCTGACCGGCGTCGTTTCGCGGCTCGAGCGGATCGAGGCGGATCTGCCGATGAATACGAATTTTTTCGCCTACCACAACTTCTCCGCGCCGGCCTGGAACGTCGATCAGCTCAGATCCGGACTGAGCGGCGGCAGCTTCGGCAAGGGCTCCACAGCCGAGCAGGGCGAGGCCAGCGCGCTGATGGAGGCGATCGAGCGCTATTCGGGCATTTTCCAGGGTGACGAGATCAGGACCAACCGGCGCTTTGCCGATTTCGCTCCCGGTGACGCTCTCCTTCCCAACGACGTCCAGCTTTTCAGCGACACGCAGTTTCAGAACAGGCATGCCCCGCAGCCGGACGATTCACACCCGGTTCCCGAGCCGTTCGATCCCTCGACAAAAACCGAGTGGTCGCCGGTCTGGTCGTTACGCGACAAGCGCTTCAAATATCTTCCGACCGGCCTGCTGTACTTTTTCTATGGCGGCTTCCACACGGATTCCAACGGATGCGCGGCCGGCAACACCCGTGAGGAAGCCATCGTTCAAGGATTCCTCGAACTGGTCGAACGCGATGCCTACGCCATCTGGTGGTACAATCGGCTACAGCGTGCCGAAGTCGACCTCACGCAATTCGACGATTCCTATGTGCGGGATCTGCAAGCCCAGCTTGCCGATGCGGGGCGCAGGCTCTGGGTGCTCGACATCACCAGCGATCTCGGCATTCCCTCTTACGTTGCGATCACGCACTGGATGCAGAACGGGCACGAAAATATCGAGTTCGGCTCCGGCTCGCATTTCGATCGCCGCATAGCCCTGCTGCGTTCCCTCACGGAGCTGACCCAGTTCATGTCCATTGGCATGATGGGCGGCGGAAGTGGCGAGAAGCCGACGCTTGACGGTGTTACGCCGCTGCGACTTGACGATTATCCTTTCCTGATCCCCAGCGACAATCCGATCGTTCCGCCGGCACCGGGCCTCACGGTCCACGACAATACGAGCGACCAGGTCAACGCCTGCATCGAGATTGCCACCGGTGCGGGACACGATTTCCTCGTGCTCGACCAGACGCGGCCCGACGTCGAAGTCCCCGTCGTCAGGGTGCTCGTTCCGGGCTTGCGGCATTTCTATCGCCGCTTCGCGCCCGGCCGGCTTTACGACGTTCCGGTGAAGCTTGGATTATTGGATCGCCCGCGACAGGAAAGCGAACTCACTCCGTTCCTTCCACACACCTGAAGGCTGGCCTCCGTGCGCGTGCTCCGGAAGAAGCCGACCAGGAAGATTGCACCAGTCATCGCCGCCCGATTGAACGGGAGTTTTTCCCTTCACATGCAGGCGGACGGAAGCATCGCAGCTGCCCTCGGCCACTATACGGTCAATCTGGGACAATTCAGCGCAGCGGCGATCGAGCGTGCGGGACATCTCGCCTCCGGCCTGCCGCTCGCCTCCTTTGCCGGCAAAAGCGCCCTCGCGAGGCAGCTTCATGCCTGGTGCAGCGACTGGCGCGGCACGGGCTTCTCGAATACCGCCTATCCTCTCCGCGCGAAGAGCGGGACCTCGTGGTCATCGAGCCGCAGGTCGCCGAATACTGGCCGCAACCTGCAAAGCTGGGGAACGGTGATACCATCGTGTTGTCGCGCTTCGCCTATCTGCGCCGGCGCGGCAACGAGATGGTGCTGGAATCACCGCGCGCCGGGGCGCTGTTCCGGATTTGCGATCCCGCCATCGCTGCCACCCTCGCGGCCCTGTCGCAGCCCCAGAAGATCAGCACGCTTCGCCGCCACGCGACCTCCTTGAACCTCGATCTGCTCGGATTGCTGCTCGACAGCCAGATGCTGATCAAGCTCAATGCGAAAGACGGCGACGGCCTTCGGGTGAATGAAGGCGACGGCAATCTCGTTCTCTGGGATTTCCACGATCTCGTGTTTCACACGCGGAGCACGGAGGGCCGGCATGCCGATCCAGTTGGCGGTGCATTCACCTATGCGGGCGTCGTTCCACCGCTGCCTGCGATACGTCCGCGTTGGCCAGGCGAGAAGATCGCCCTCCGCAAGCTCTCCACGCCGGAGCCGATCTCGCCCGTCGCGAAGCTGTTGCGTGAACGCCATTCGATACGAGATTTCGACGACCAGCACCCGGTCACGCTCGCCGAACTCGCACAGTTTCTCGACACCACTGCCCGCGTGCTATCGGAATGGAAGAACGGCGCGAATTTTGACGGCGGTCCTGAAGTCACCTACAGCGCGAGGCCCTATCCATCGGCGGGCAGCGCTTACGAGCTGGAATTGTACCTGGCGGTCTCGAACTGCGAGGGGCTTGCGCGCGGATTTTACCACTACGATGCGGGTGCTCACGCACTGGTAGCGATCGACGCATCCGCCCAGCAGCTCCAGGCACTCTCGAGGGCGGCCGAGTTTGCCATGGACGCGCCCGGCCCGCCGCAGGTCCTGATCACGATCGCTGCGCGTTTTGGGCGGGTGTCCTGGAAATACAGCTCAATCGCATATTCGCTGATCCTGAAGGATGTCGGCACCATGATCCAGACATTCTATCTGGCGGCGACCGATATGGGCCTTGGCGGCTGCGCCATCGGCACGACCAACATCGATCTGTTTGCAAAAATCACCGGGCTCGAATTTCATGTCGAGAGCCCGGTCGGTCAATTTGCACTCGGACGCGGCAAGACACCGCTGGCCGCAAGCTAGAGGCCAGCCGCTTTTTTGGGTGCTACGGTGATAGCCTCGCGCTCAATGCTCACCCCTCATCCTGAGGAGCGCGGAACGCGCGTCTCGAAGGATGAGGCCACAGTCAGGGCCTCGTGGTTCGAGACGCCGCTGCGCGGACCGTCGTGCTGCCGGGCGCCGGCCACATGATTCCGAAATCATGCGGCCGCCTCGCCGCCTGCGCAAACAGCATCCCTGCCCGTCGCGATTGCGGCCGAAAATTCTCACCCACGTGCCACAGCAAGGGCGGCTTGGCGGGTTGTGACCAGGCTGGACGAAGTCTGCCTCACCTCAATTTGCTGACGAGAGGATGGACAAGCGGGAACTTCAGCCAAGGGCCAATCCCGGACGTGTTGCCACTCCACTCCCCGAAGAAACTTAGCGTGGCGAGCCAGGAGGTTGTCGTCCAAGGGCTCGCAGATTTCGTTCGCCCTGATAGTATGGCCATTCTCGAAGTCTGTTCCTTTCACGGGAGAACAACATCATGCGCTCCCTTGCCCTCGCTGTTGCCGTCTATTGGTATCTTGGGCCTGGATTGGCTCTCGCGCAGGACACGGCGAGGCAGCTGGCCGGCAGCTGGAAGCTGATTTCGTGGACCATTCAGATCATCGGTGGAGACGCCACCCAACCATTCGGTAGCAATCCGAAAGGCAGAGCACTCATCACGCCGGACGGGTACGCAGGATTCGTCATCGCGGCTGCAAATCGCAAACCGGCGGCAAACGATGCAGAGTCGGCAGCCCTCCTCAAGACACTCATGGTTTACACCGGCCCATTCACAATCGAGGGCGACAAGTTCACCACCAAGGTCGACATATCCTGGAATGAGCTTCTGACCGGACAGGACCAGGTGAGATTTTTCAAGTTGGAGGGCGACAAGCTGACCATTCGAACGGCTGAACAAGCCAGCGCCGTCTATCCCGGCAAGAAAGTCGTCGGAACCCTCACCTGGGAGCGCGAACGATAGGAGCTGCGGTGAAGCCCCTGCGGAATAGCCTGGCATTATCGAAGCATCGACCTAAAGCATCGTGAGTACGACGATTCCGTCTTCGAGCTCTCCTAAAGCCAGGCGCGCTCGCGCGATCCTCTCGAACTCCGTCCGGTATTTGTGCAGATAGTTGAACGCCTGCTTGTCGGTTTGGAACGTCGTCGTAAGCCGGCACATTTGTCGCGCTGCGCCCAGCGCAAGGGTGAACGTGATCGTTCCACCGCCGTCCGATTTTGCTCTGGGCACGGTCAGCACTCTCCCGACTTGTAACTCTGTCCTCGGCAAATCCATCGACACTTGTCGAGGGCGTCTATCGCAGCAGCTTTCTCGTGCGCTTCTTGGCCGGGGATGCCGGCGAAGTTACTGCAAGGGTCGCGTCCGCAGCTTCCTTGGCCATGCGTAGCTCGCGCAGGCGCGCCATGTTCTTGCGCACTTCGATCGCCTGCCGTTCGACATCCGCGATTGCCCGCACGCCTTCTTCGGCGGCGAGGCGCTGACGATCGGCGCGCGCGATCGCTTCAGGTGACGGTACTGCCGATTTCCTGGCGCTCATCCTTCACCCGTTCAAAAATAGGCAAACCCGCTCAATCCAGGGATCGAGCGGGCAGCATTACCGCTTCAGTACATCCGTGAAACGGCGCGACGAGATCAAGCCAGCGAGAGATTTTCGGCGCTGACCTTGCCCCGCATCTTGTCAGTCTTGAGCTCGTAATTGACCTTCTGACCCTCGGCGAGACCCGAAAGGCCGGCGCGCTCGACCGCACTGATGTGAACGAATACATCGTTGCTGCCGTCGCCCGGCTGGATGAACCCGAAGCCCTTTTGGCCGTTGAACCACTTAACCGTACCTGTCGTCATTTTCTTCTCCAAAGCGCTCAAGCGCGTTCCGCGCGACAATCGCACGGCGATTTCAACTTCGTCGATGTCTTTGGAAAAGGAGCCCGCGGGCGCGTTCAACAAGGCACAGCGGCTAATCGAATATGGGTAATATACACGATAACGGCCATATTACAAGGAAGCCGGACGATTTGATTCAGGTCACGTTGCAGCTCCGTTCGGGGCAGTTCCAATGGGACTTCAGGTCTTTATCGTTTGACTTGTTATCGCGGGAGTGGTCACTTTCTTCCCACCGAACCGCATCGCCGTGACGAGCAAAATTGCTCGTTCGAGGCTGGCGAGGAAATGCGCGGTCGCTCTCATTCTTCCATTCGCAACGAACTCCTGCGCAATTGGCTGCGCGCAGGATCGTCCCAATTTGCAGTCAACGAGGAGTTTTAATGCAGGTCGTAGTCCGCGATAACAATGTCGACCAGGCACTTCGTGTTCTGAAGAAAAAAATGCAGCGTGAAGGCGTTTTCCGCGAAATGAAGCAGCGTCGTGCCTACGAGAAGCCTTCGGAGAGAAAGGCACGCGAAAAGTCCGAGGCTATTCGCCGGGCTCGCAAGCTCGCTCGCAAGCAAGCGATCAGGGAAGGTCTGCTGCCGGCGCCCCCGAAGAAGAAGCTCCCCGAACGCAAGCCGTCCCTCCCGCGCACTTCCGCGTCCGCGGGCTGAGGGAACGAAGCGACAGTCACGCTGTCCTATCAGCCGGTGGCACGCTCACTGATAAGGAACAGCCGGTCGGCGCTGAGGTTGAAGCAGTGCCGGAAGCAATGAGGCGCCGGAGTGACGCGCTATTATTTCGATATCCGGGACGACACCGGGCTCTATCCCGACGAGGAAGGTCTGGAGTTCGTAACTCAGAGCGAAGCCGAGGTCGAAGCGGCTCAGACGCTGGCGGATCTGGCCCGAAATCTCGCACCTATGGATGAACGGCGAGACGTTGCTGTCGAAGTACGAACCGATACCGAGTGTGTGTTTCAAGCAGCGCTCGTTTTCAACAGCAGCAGAGTAATCTAGTCATCTGCGAAGTGTGACCTTAGCCGTTTTCCCGTCGTTGCGGGTTGTATGTCCGCTATGGGGCACAGTCGGTAAAGCTCAGGACCGAGCAGAGCTGCTGACGGCGTTGCGGTAACAACGGCCGCGGTCCCTCTTTCCTTCTCCCCTTGTGGGAGAAGGTGGCGCGGATGCAATCCGCGCCGGATGAGGGGTTCTCACCTCCAGATGAGATCGCGGAGAGAGACCCCTCACCCGACTTCATCTCGCTGCGCTCGAATTCGTCACCCTCTCCCACATCCGCCTTCGCCAAGGCCACGGCGGACATCAGGGGAGAGGGTGCGTCTCATGCGCGGAGAGGCACGCCCGTCACTGCTTCGCCGGCTTCCTTCCGATCGGGTGGATCTCGATCGCGCGCAGGCGGCCGAGGCGGAGCACGTCCATCGACAATGTGCGGTCGATCCGGCTGTGGTCGAGGGCGCGGATCAGGTCGTCGACGCCGTTGATCTCGACGCCGTCGAGCCGGATCACGACGTCGCCGGGCAGCAGGCTGGCGCGCGCCGCCGGGCTGTCCGGCTCGATCTGCATCAACAGCGCGCCCATCTTGTTCTCGACGCCGGCCAGCACCGCATGGCGCCGCGGCACCGGCGCGGTCTGGCCGGCGACGCCGATATAGGCGCGGCGGACATAGCCGTGGCGGATGATCTCCGACAGCACGAACTGCGCGGTGTTGCTGGCGACCGCAAAGCAGATGCCCTGCGCGCCGTTGATGATCGCGGTGTTGATGCCGATCACCTCGCCGTTCGACGACACCAGCGGCCCGCCGGAATTGCCGGGATTGAGCGCGGCGTCGGTCTGGATCACGTCCTCGATGGTGCGCCCGCTGACCGAACGGATCGAGCGGCCGAGCGCCGACACCACGCCGGCGGTGACGGTCGATTCGAAGCCGAGCGGGTTGCCGATCGCGACCACCAGCTGGCCGCGCCGCAGCGTCTTGGAGTTGCCGAGCGATGCGTAAGACAGATCGCGCGCGCCATCGGCCCGCAGCAGTGCGAGGTCGGTGTCGGGATCGACGCCGAGCACATGGGCGTCGGTGACGAAGCCCTCGGTGTCGCGCAGCCGGATCTCCTTCGACGATCCGACCACGTGGCTGTTGGTCAGCACGAAGCCGTCAGGCGAGATCACGATGCCCGAGCCGAGCCCGCCGCGCTCGCGCGCGTTACGGACCTTCGGCCCGGTTTCGACCCGGACCACGGCCGGGCCGACGCGGTCGGTGACGTCGATCACGGCGTTGGAATAGGCATCCAGCAAAGCCCGGTCATCGACTTGAGCTGCGGCTTGCGTATCCACTTGGGCATCCACTTGGGCAGCATCAGCCGTTCGCGGTAACGTCGTGTCACCGGCGGCATCTGAGGTAAAATCCAGCATGGCGAGAGTCCTTTGGTCTCCTCAAATGGTGACCGGCTCCCGCCGCCGCAAGTGGTTACGCCCGGCACCTGCCCGGGTGGCTAGGGCAGGATAAGTCTAGGATCGAAGCCGCTCGGCCGCGCGCTTGCTTCACCTCTCCCCATTGGGGAGAGGTCGATT
>NZ_LFLZ01000104.1 GCF_001189845.1 Bradyrhizobium tropiciagri | reverse complement strand
CCTTAGGTCCCTCAAACTGAAGCGGCCTTGTCCGTCGGGACAAGGCCGCTTTTTTCTGCGCGATGAATCCGACCGACTATTCCGCGGCGTCGAGGATTGGCTGGCCCTGGAATTCGGGGACTGCCGCTGCGCTCTGCGAGCGATAGATCAAACAGCAGCACCGCAACAGCGATGCGAAATTATTGACCTCGCCATGGTGGTTGAGGACTTCGCCATACAGCGTGGTGACGAACTTGGCGACGCTCATCCCCTCCTTGGCCGCAATCTCCTCCAGCGTGTCCCAGAACGACATCTCCAACCGGATCGAGGTGCAGTGACCGCCGATCCGCAGCGACCGGGTCTGCGATTCATAATTGCGCTGCGGCTGGTGCGAGAACAAATGGCACATGGCTATCCTCCCGATCGGATTATAATTTTTCTAAACGATATACCCGCCCGTAGAGCCCCACAATCGCCACGTAGGACGTAGCCGGCGCACACGCGAAGGTGAGTGTCTTCAAGGCGATAGGCCGGCTCCATCCCCAGCTAAAGGCAGCCATTCGCGGACCGGCCCATGCATTTGGCCGGCGAGCCGACTAGAATGCCGCCCAACCTCGAACCCGTGTCCGATCGCGCAATCCATGCCCGTCCGCCAGCTTCCCGAACAGCTCGTCAACCGCATCGCCGCCGGCGAGGTGGTCGAACGCCCTGCGAGCGTGGTCAAGGAGCTGGTCGAGAACGCGATCGACGCCGGTGCGAGCCGGATCGACGTGTTCACCGATGGCGGCGGCCGGCGCCGGATCGGCATCACCGACGATGGCGGCGGCATGACGCGGTCAGACCTTGCGCTCGCCGTCGACCGCCACGCCACCTCCAAGCTCGACGACGAGGACCTGTTGCGCATCCGCACACTCGGGTTCCGCGGCGAGGCGCTGCCGTCGATCGGCGCGGTCGCAAAGCTCGGCATCACCACGCGCCATGCCAGCGAGCCGCATGCCTGGTCGCTGGCGGTCGAAGGCGGCGAAAAGTCGGAGATCATGCCGGCCGCGCTCGGCCAGGGCACCCGCGTCGAGGTCAATGAACTGTTCTATGCGACTCCGGCGCGGCTCAAATTCCTCAAGACCGACCGCACCGAGGCGGAGGCGATCCGCGAGGTGGTGCGGCGGCTCGGCATGGCGCGCCCCGACATCGCCTTCACGCTGGCCGGCGAGGAGCGCGCGCCGGTCACCTGGGCCGCAGCGCTGCCCGGCGCGGCCGGCCGGCTGACCCGGCTCGGCGATATCCTCGGGGCGGACTTCCGCGCCAGTGCAATCGAGGTGCGCGCCGAGCGCGAGGGCGTCGTGGTCGAGGGCTTTGCCGCCGCGCCGTCGCTGACCCGCGGCAACGCGCTCGGGCAATATCTGTTCGTCAACGGCCGCCCGGTGCGCGACAAGCTGATCCTCGGCGCGGTGCGCGCGGCCTATTCCGACTATCTGCCGCGTGACCGCCATCCCGTGGTGGCGCTGTTCGTGAACTGCGACCCGCAAGAGGTCGACGCCAATGTGCATCCGGCCAAGACCGAAGTGCGCTTCCGCAATGCCGGCCTGGTGCGCGCGCTGATCGTGCACGCGCTCAAGGACGGTCTCGCGCGTGAAGGCCGACGCACCGCGGCCAACACCGCCGACGGCGCGACATTGCAGGCGTTCCGCCCGGCCTTCACGCCACCGCGTCCGGGCAATTGGGATTGGCGCAACTCGCCGTCCTATCCAACTGGTCCGATGCGCGGATTCGAAAGCGCTGCGGCGACGGCCTTTGCCGAGCCCGGACAGGCCGCCTTCGATGTCGGCACGCCGACCGCCGATGTGCGCTTCGAGGCCGCGCCCGCGCCCGACCTGCTGGACCGTCCGCTCGGCGCCGCGCGCACCCAGATCCACGAGACCTACATCGTCTCACAGACCCGCGACGGCCTCATCGTGGTGGATCAGCACGCCGCGCATGAACGCATCGTCTATGAGAGACTGAAAGCCTCGCTGGCGAAGAACGGCGTGCAGCGCCAGCTCCTGCTGATCCCCGAGATCGTCGAGCTCGATGAGGCGACCGTCGAGAAGCTGCTCGATCGCGCCGAAGAGCTGTGCTCGTTCGGGCTCGCGATCGAATCCTTCGGCCCCGGCGCGGTTGCCGTGCGCGAGACACCATCGCTGCTCGGCAAGGCCAATGCGGCCGGCCTGTTGCGCGACCTTGCCGAACACATGGCCGAGTGGGACGAGGCGCTGCCGCTGGAGCGACGGCTGATGCATGTCGCCGCCACCATGGCCTGCCACGGCTCGGTCCGCGCCGGCAGACGCCTCAAGCCGGAAGAGATGAACGCGCTGCTGCGCGAGATGGAAGACACGCCGAACTCCGGCCAGTGCAACCACGGCCGGCCGACCTATGTCGAACTGAAGCTGAGCGATATCGAGAAGCTGTTCGGGCGCGATGAAGATCCGTAGGATGGGTGGAGCGCAGCGATACCCATCACTCTCGCGGCACCATGATGGGTATCGCTTCGCTCCACCCATCCTACAAGTTCTCACCGCGTGAACACCTCCAGTGCGGTGCGCAACTGCGCGATCCATTCGTCGCCATGCTCGAACCCGCCTGCCGCGATCCGCTCGCAAACCTGATCGAGACCTTCGTCGCGGGATGACGTTTGGTCTCCGGCCAATTGTCGCGCGATCGCGACATAGCCGTCCGTCAGCAGCACCAGACCGGGTGCGCTCGCGGCGACATAGTTCTGACGCGCACCGCGAAAGATATCGATCGCCTCGTCATAGCGGCCCAGCGCCAGATCGAAGGCCCCTACCAGCCAGGCGCCCGTTCCGAGCCGCGCCGGTCCAAGCTCGAGCTCCTGCACAAGATCCAGCGAGTGCTCCGCAAGGTCGCGCGCCGCCAGCAGATGAGCTTGGTCGATCGGCTTGTCCGAAACGCCCCAGCCCGGCCAGCAATCGGCCGCGGCGTTGAACGTCATCCGTTGAATCATCCTGAGCGCTTCGTGCGCGTCAGTATTGAGCGCGCCGCGACGGCGCCCGACCTGGTCGGCGGCGTCACGCGCCGCCGCAAGCAGCGCGGTGTCATCGCCCGCGCCGCGCAACGCCTTGACGCGCGTCTCCAGCTGACCTGCGAGCCCGGCGAGAGTATCGGCCATGGTTCACGCTCCGAAAGCGACGATTGGTCCGTCGTATGGTGGAATAGCCCAACGGGTCACCGCCCGATGACAGGCTCCACCGTGGCGCAGCATAAGGTCGACGGAGGCTGCTACGCCCTACACTTTTTCGCGAAGGAAGACGAATTCCGTGTCGTCATACGCCCGCCGCTCGAGCTCCTCGAAACCCTCGGGCACTGCGAACGCCGCGGCCTTGGCCTCCTCCACCACGAGCAGCGCGCCCGGCGTCAACCAGCCGCCGTCACGCAATGAGGCCAGCGCCTTGTCGGCGAGGCCCTTGCCATAGGGCGGGTCGAGAAACACCAGCGAGAACGGCTCGACCGGATGCGCCGGCCCGAGGTCGGTGGCATCGCGGCGATAGACCTTGGTGGTCCCGCCGAGGCCGAGCGACTCGACATTGTTGCGCAGCAGCGCCCGCGCCTCGGCGCCATTGTCGACGAACAGCGTGAACCTGGCGCCGCGGGAGGCCGCCTCGATGCCGAGTGCGCCGGTGCCGGCAAACAGATCGAGCACGCGCGCGTCCTCGATCGGGTTGTCGTAGGCGTGGACCAGGATATTGAACACGGACTCGCGCAACCGGTCCGCGGTCGGACGGATCTCCCGCCCCGAGGGCGAAGCGAGATTGCGGCCTTTCAGCCTGCCCCCGACGACGCGCATTGATCGTTACTCGTCCTGCGGCTTGAGATCGCGCTTGCCGTGATAGCCGCGCTTGGGACGGCGCGGCGGGCCGTAGCCGTTGGCCTCGTCCTCGTTGCGCGTGCGGGCCTCCTCACTGCCGGTGCGCTGCACCAGCACGCGGCGGCCCTTGCGGTCATTGATGGTTTCGCGCTTGGCTTTCGGCTTCTTCGCGGGCGCATCGTCGCCGGCGTCACGCTGCTCCGGCCGCGTGAAGTCGGCACCGGCGATCTTGGCGATCTTCTCGCCGAGCTGCTCGCGCAGCACCCGCGTCTTGACCTCCTCGACCTTGCCTTCCTCGAGCTCGGCGAGTTGGAACGGGCCGTAGGAGATCCGGATCAGCCGGTTCACCTCGAGACCGAGATGCGCCATCACGTTGCGCACCTCGCGGTTCTTGCCCTCGCGGATCGCGAACACCACCCAGACGTTGGAGCTCTGGTCGCGCTCCAGCGTCGCATCGATCGGCCCGTATTTGACGCCGTCGACCTCGACGCCGTCCTTGAGCTGGTCGAGCTGCGCCTGCGTCACCTCGCCATGCGCGCGCACGCGGTAGCGGCGCAGCCATCCGGTGTCAGGATGCTCCAGCGTCCGCGCCAGCCCGCCGTCATTGGTCAGCAGCAGCAGGCCCTCGGTGTTGAAATCGAGCCGGCCGATCGAGATCAGGCGCGGCAGGCCCTCGGGCAGATTGTCGAACACGGTCGGCCGTCCCTCGGGGTCGGCATGCGTCGTCATCAGTCCGCGCGGCTTGTGATACATGAACAGCCGCGTCCGCTCGCGCGGCGGCAACGGCTTGCCGTCGACCGCCACGACATCGTTATCGGTGATATCGAGCGCCGGCGAGTTGATCACGCGTCCGTTGACCGTGACGCGGCCCTGGGTGACGATCTCCTCGGCATCGCGGCGCGAGGCGAGGCCGGCGCGGGCCAGCACCTTGGCAATGCGCTCGCCTGACTTCTTCGGCTTCGGCTCGGGACGCTCGCGGCGGTCGTCTGAGGGGCGCTCGCGATAGGCGCCGCGGCCGCCGAAAGCCCGACGCTTCGCGAAGACCTTGCTGTCATCCTCATTGTCGCGGCGCGGACGATCGGCGAAGCGGCCCTCGCTGCGGGGGTGCTCCTGCCAGTCGGTGCGGCCTTCGGGGCGTTCGCGCCGGCGATTGTCGCGGCCGCCATCCTCGTCATCGCGGCTCCAGCGCGGCCGGCTGAACTTCGGCCGGTCGCCTTGCTCGCGATCGTCGCGGGACCTCGAGAACCGCGGACGCTCACCGCCACCGCGATCGTCGCGCGATCGCGAAAAGCGCGGACGCTCGTCACCGCCGCGGTCGTCGCGCGGTTTGCGGTCGCGCTTCTGCCAGGGCTTCTCGTCACTGCGGTCGCGGCCCTCGAAGTCGCGGTCGCGCTTGAAGCGCGGCCGATCGCCGAAATCGCGGCGCGGTGCATCGCCATCCTCGCGGCGGCGGAACGGACGGCCCTCGCCCTTGTCGCGGAACGAGCCCTTGTCGCGATCGCCGCGCGAAAACTTCCGGTCGTCGAACTTGCGCTCGGCGCGCTCACCGCGCGGCGCATAGGAACGCTTCTCGCCATCGCGCTCGCCGCGCGGCGTATAGGGACGCTTCTCGCGATCGCCATAGGACCGCTTTTCACCGAACTTGCGATCGGACGACCGGCCCTCCGGCCGCGGACGATCGCCTGCATCGAAATCGCGGCGCTCGCCGCGCGGCTTGAACGGACGCTTGCCGCCCTCGCCATCGCGCGCCGGCCGATCGCGGAACGGGCGGTCGCCACGGGGACGATCGTCACGGCTGAATCTGGGCTTGTCGCCGAAATCGCGGCGCGGCGGACGGTCTTCGCGATCGCCGCGATAGGGCCGCTTCTCGCCATCGCCCTTGCCGGCGAAGTCCTTGCCGGCAAAGCCGCGCTTGGCGAATTTCTTGTCCGGCCCACGCGCGGCTCCGGAGCGGCCTTTGCCGCCGCCGGCGCGGCCCTGGCCGCCGCCGGGCCGATCACGCCGGCCGCGGGAATCGTTGTGTTTGTCGCTATCGCGGGGCATGAATGTTCTCGCCTGGGCGTTCAATTGGGGTGCAAGGGCCAACCGGTCGTGCGCGCCCCGTTGGCAGCGCGCTTGACGCAAAACCGGCATCCACTTTTGCTGAAGGCGAAGCTACTAGCAGGTTTCTTCGGATGATACGAGGCATGTCGACCCCTTCTTTCATGGATTTGGCGCTGAAAACGGCCGAAAATGCCGGAAAATCGGGCGAAGTTCCGATCGGATGCGTCATTGTGCGGGGCTATGAGGTGATCGCCACCGCCGGCAACCGGACATTGACCGACCGCGATCCCACCGCTCATGCCGAAATCCTTGCGATCCGGCAGGCGGCAGAGGCCATCGGCAGCGAACGGCTGGTCGATTGCGACCTCTACGTCACGCTGGAGCCCTGCACGATGTGCGCCGGCGCGATCTCCTTTGCCCGCATCCGCCGGCTGTATTACGGCGCCGCCGATCCCAAGGGCGGCGCGGTCGAGTCCGGCGTCCGGTTCTTCGCGCAGCCGACCTGCCACCATGTGCCGGAGGTCTACGGCGCGGTCGGCGAGACCGAGGCGGCGACGCTGCTGCGCGAGTTCTTCAGGGAGCGGCGGTAGGGGCATAGTGGAATGCAGACCCGTCACCCTGAGGTGCGAGCACTTGCGAGCCTCGAAGGGTCGACCGCCGCCAGCCGGGCCGTTCATCCTTCGAGACGCGCTGCGCGCTCCTCAGGATGACGGTGAAAGAGCGGAGTCACCCCGCCAGGAAAAACTCCCGCAGCAGCTTCGCGGTCGCGTCCGGAGCTTCCTCGGGCAGGAAATGCCCTGACGCCACCGGTGCGCCGCTGACATTGGTGGCCCAGTTCTTCCAGGTGTCGAGCGGTGTCGTGGCCGCGCTGGCAACGCCGGCATCGCCCCACAGCGCCAGCATCGGGATCGTGATCTTCCTGCCGGCGTCGACATCGGCCTTGTCGATTTCATAATCGGCATAGGCGCCGGCGCGATAGTCCTCGCACATCGCGTGGATCCGGGCGGGATCGCGGAATGGCGCCAGGTAATGTTCGAGCGCGCGCGGATCGATCGCCTCCAGCGTCTTGGTCCTGGTCTGGCTCGCCATCTTCTCCTTGAGGAAGAATTCGCCGTTGTTGGAGATCAGCGTCTCCGGCAGCGGATAGGGCTGCGCCAGGAATGCCCAATGGTAGATCTTCAGCGCCGACAGCCGATTGAGCTTCTGCCAGTAATCATAGGTCGGCGCGATATCGAGCACCGCGAGCTTCGACAGCCGGCCGGGATGATCGAGTGCCAACCGATACGACACTCGGCCGCCGCGGTCGTGACCGGCGAGCGCGAAATGCACATGGCCGAGCTGCTCCATCACCTCGACCATGGTCTTTGCCCAGGCCCGCTTGGTGTAGGGCGTATGGTCCTTGTCGCTGTCGGGCATGTCGGACCAGCCGTAGCCCGGCAGGTCGGCGATGATCAGCGTGAATCTGTCGTCAAGTTTCGGCGCGACGGTGTGCCACATGACATGGGTCGAGGAGAAGCCGTGCAGCAGCAGCAAGGGCGGGCCCTTGCCGCCGACGCGGGCGAAGATGCGGCCCTGCGAGGTGTTGATCCATTTCGACTCATAGCCGGGAAAAAGATCAGCGAGATCAGGCATCGGTAGCTCCTCCCGGTCGCGTGCGCCGTGCTTCAAACTTTGTTCGGCGTTGCCGCTGGCCTGATTTATGCCATCCTGAGGTCCTGCCAACAACAACATGAAACGAGGAAGTGCCATGTCGATCGATTTCGAGATTCCCGCCGAGGCCAAGGCGATCCGCGAGAAGGTTCGCAAATTCGTGCACGACGAGTGCATTCCGGCGGAAAAGGAACTCGACACCAAGCCGCTTGCCGAGGTGCTGGGACCGCTGCGCAAGAAGGCCCGCGCGCAGGGCCTGTGGTGCCCCTTCGTGCCGAAGGAGTATGGCGGCATGGGCCTCGGCCCGCTGGCGAACGCGCTGGTGCAGATGGAGCTCGGCGAGAGCATGCTTGGCGCGCTCTCGATGAACACGCAGGGGCCGGACGACGCCTCGATGATGACGATCCTGGCGCACGGCACCGAGTACCAGAAGGAGAAATTCCTCAAGCCCCTGTTGAACGGTGAGAAGCGGATCTGCTTCTCGATGACGGAAAAGGCCGCCGGCGCCGATGCCACCGGCATGCAGACCACGGCAGTGAAGGACGGCAACGAGAACTACATCCTCAACGGCGAGAAATGGTTCTCCTCCTCGGCGAGCGTCGCCGATCTCGCGCTGGTCATGGCGAAGACCGATCCGAATGCACCGCGCCACAAGCAATATTCGACCTTCATCGTCGAGCTGCCCAACCCCGGCTACAAGATCAAGCGCAACGTCGCCAACATGGCGATCGAGGGCCCGCATGACGACGTGATCCATGGCGGCCACTCCGAGATCGAGATCAAGGATCTGAAGGTGCCGGCCGACAACCTGCTCGGCGGCGAGGGCAATGGCTTCAACATGGGCCAGCATCGGCTCGCCTACGGCCGGCTGCGCCACGGCATGCACAACGTCGCCAAGGCGCAGCGCGCGCTCGACATGGCGGCCGCGCACGTCACCAAGCGCTCGACCTTCGGCCAGTTGCTGGCCGATCGCCAGGCGGTGCAGTTCATGCTCGCCGACTGCGCGAGCGAACTCTATATCGGCCGGCTGATGCTGCTGCACATCGCCTACAAGGCCGAGAAGGGCCTCGATATCCGCCAGGAGAACTCGATCGCCAAGATCTTCCACGCCCACATGGTGCACAAGGTGATCGACACCGCGATCCAGCTGCACGGCGCGCTCGGCTTCAGCCAGGATACGCCGCTGGCGAAATGGTACACCCAGGTGCGCTCGCAGCGGCTGGTCGATGGTCCCGACGAGGTGCACAAGTGGAAGATCGGCAAGAACGTCATCAAGGCGTTCCGCGAGCACGGCACCACGGCAAGCGCCGCGGGCGGGGATCTGTTGTAAGCGTCATTGCGAGCGAAGCGAAGCAATCCACTTCTCCACACAGGGATAGATGGATTGCTTCGTCGCTTCGCTCCTCGCAATGACGCGGTGAGCTAGCCCTGCTCCGTCTCCACTGCCTGCCAGGCGATGTCGCGGCGGCAGAAACCCTCCGGCCATTTGATCCGATCGACGGCCTGATAGGCGCGATCGCGCGCGGCGGTGACGGTCTTGCCCATCGCGCAGACATTCAGCACGCGGCCGCCATTGGCGAGAATTGCGCCGTCCTTCGCCACGGTGCCGGCGTGGAAGATCTCGACGCCCTCGACCTTGGCGGCATCGTCGAGCCCGTCGATCTGCGTGCCCTTGATGTAGTCGCCGGGATAGCCCTTGGCCGCCATCACCACGGTCAGCGCCGGGTCCGGGTACCAGCGCAGATCGAAGTTCTTCAATTGCCCGTCGATCGAGGCGAGCAGCGCCGGCACGATGTCCGACATCATCCGCAGCATCAGCACCTGGCACTCCGGATCGCCGAACCGGACATTGTATTCGAACAGCTTTGGGCCCTGCGCCGTCAGCATCACGCCCGCATAGAGCACGCCCTTGAACGGGATGCCGCGGCTCTTCATCCCGGCCACCGTCGGCAGGATGATCCGCATCATGATCTGGTCATGCACCTCCGGGGTCACGAACGGCGTCGGCGAATAGGCGCCCATGCCGCCGGTGTTCGGTCCCTTGTCGTGATCGAACACCCGCTTGTGGTCCTGCGCGGTCGCGAGCGGAATCGCGGTCTCGCCGTCGCACAGCGCGAAGAAGCTGATCTCGCGGCCCGAAAGGAATTCCTCGATCACGACCTCGGCGCCGGCCGATCCGAACGCGCCCTCGAACATCATCGCAATGGCGGCTTCCGCCTCAGACAGCGTCTGCGCCACCACGACGCCCTTGCCGGCGGCGAGCCCGTCGGCCTTGACCACGATCGGCGCACCCTGGGCGCGGACATAGGCCACCGCATCCCTGGCATTGTCGAAGCGGCGATAGGCGCCGGTCGGAATGCTGAACTCGCTGCACAGGTCCTTGGTGAAGCCCTTGGAGCCTTCGAGCTGCGCGGCCTGCTTGCTCGGCCCGAACGCCTTGATGCCGACATCAGCGAGATCGTCGACGATCCCGGCAGCCAGCGGCGTCTCCGGACCGACCACCACCAGATCGACCGCATTGCGCCGGCAGAATTCGATCACAGCGGCATGGTCGGCGACGTCGAGCGCAACGCATTCGGCCTCGCGCGCGATCCCGGCATTGCCCGGCGCGCACCAGAGTTTTTCGACCAGCGGGGATGCAGCGATCTTCCACGCCAGCGCATGTTCGCGGCCGCCGGAACCAAGCAGGAGGATGTTCATCAGGTGTCGCCGATCAGAGGGGTTGTAACGCCGTTTGGTCCGGTTTAGCACGCTCGCCGACCGCGGCAACACGCGGTTCGATCAGATGTGGATATGTGATTCGGCGCTTGAAACGAGCCGTCCGGACCTTGCACACGGGGGCGAAAACCCCGATTCTATAGATCAGATGACCGCTGCTCCGAATCTCGTCAACGCGCCCGAATTCACCGTCTCGGAACTCTCCTCCGCCCTGAAGCGGACGGTGGAGGACCGGTTCGGCCATGTCCGCGTCCGCGGCGAAATCTCGGGCTTTCGCGGCCCGCACTCCTCCGGCCACTGCTATTTCGCGCTGAAGGACGAGAGTGCCAAGATCGAGGCCGTGATCTGGAAGTTCGCCCACGCAAGGATGCGCTTCAAGCCGCAGGAAGGGCTCGAGGTCATCGCCACCGGCAAGCTGACCACCTATCCGAATTCCTCGAAGTACCAGATCGTCATCGATTCGCTGGAGCCGGCCGGCGTCGGCGCGCTGATGGCGCTGATGGAGGAGCGCAAGAAGAAGCTCGCGGCCGAGGGCCTGTTCGACGAGGCGCGCAAGCAGCTGTTGCCCTGGCTGCCCGAGGTGATCGGCGTCGTCACCTCGCCGACCGGCGCTGTCATCCGCGACATCCTGCATCGCCTTGAGGACCGCTTTCCCCGCCGGGTGCTGGTCTGGCCGGTCAAGGTGCAGGGCGACGGCTCGGCCGAGCAGGTCGCGGCCGCGATCCGCGGCTTCAATGCGCTGCCGGAGGGCGGCCGGATCCCGCGGCCCGATCTGTTGATCGTCGCGCGCGGCGGCGGCTCGCTGGAAGACCTGTGGTCGTTCAACGAGGAGATCGTGGTCCGCGCCGCGGCCGAGAGCCATATCCCGCTGATCTCGGCGGTGGGCCACGAGACCGACATCACGCTGATCGACTTCGTCGCCGACAAGCGCGCGCCGACGCCGACCGCGGCCGCCGAAATGGCGGTGCCGGTGCGCAGCGAGTTGTTCGTCGAGGTCACAGCCCTCGCCCGCCGCACCATGGTGTGCTGGCAGCGCGCCCAGGAGGCCCGCCGCACCGAGCTGCGTGCCGCAGCGCGGGCGCTGCCTGCGGCGAACGAGTTGCTGGCGATCCCGCGACAGCGGCTCGATCACCTCGCAGCCGGGCTGCCGCGCGGGCTCAAGGCCAACACGCACGCGCATTTCCGCCGCTTTGCCGCCAGCAGTTCGCGGCTCACCATCGGCGTGCTGCGCGGCCAGGTCGCGCATGCAAGGCAGCGGCTCACCGCATCCGGCGAGCGCATCACGCTGTCGGCGCGCGCGCTGCTGCATCGCAGGCGCGAGCGCTTCAGCGGGCTCGAGATCCGGCTCAAGGCCTCGAAGCTCGCCAATGCCAAGGCCCAGCGCAACGCGATCGCCCGCGATCTCGAGCGCACCCACCGGCTCGCCGAGCGCGCCCGCCGCGCGCTGCTGACGACGATGCAGCGGCTGGAAGCGCGGGTCGCCCATCGCAGCCAGTTGCTATCGGCGCTGTCCTATCGCGGCGTGCTGGCGCGCGGCTTCGCGCTGGTGCGCGACGCACGGGGACACGCGATTCATTCCGCCGCGGCAGTCGGTCCCAACGCCGACGTGTCGATCGAGTTCGCCGATGGCCGCGTCGCCGCCACCACGAATGCCGATCAGCCGGCGGCGACGGCGACGCACGAGAGCCAGCCCAAGCCTCAGCGCGAAGCAAAACCGGCGGCGCCGAAGCGCGTCACCAAGCCGGTCGATCAGGGCAGCTTGTTCTGAAGCGGGATGAGTCTTGATTGAATCAGCTTGGCGCGGTCTCGGTTCACCTCTCCCCGCCGGGGAGAGGTCGGATTGCGAAGCAATCCGGGTGAGGGCTCTTGCCCCCTCGATAGACCGTAACCCGATTTGCTACGCAAATCGACCTCTCCCAAGGGAGAGGTGAGCTTTCGACGCCGTTCCAGCGCAACCTAATCTCATCACGCGCTAGCGCGACAGCCACTCCGCGACCTGCTTCTGCGCGTCCTTGCGCGCATCCGCATCGGTGCCGATATGGCCGCGTTCGGCGACATCGGCGTCGGAGGCCGCGACCGCATGCAGCGGCAGGTTAGCACGGTCGAAATCGTGATAGGCCTCGGGATAGACCACGATCTTTGCAAGCGCGCTGCGGCCGTGCGCGCCGTCGACCATCTGGTGGCAGGCCGATGACGACGTCACGTCGTCGCGCGCGCCGATCAGGACCAGCGTCGGCACCCGCGCGCTCCAGCCGAGACCGAACGAGGTGCGGCAATCCGGATAGAACGCGACCGCCGAGCGGAAGTCCGGCTCGCCGTTGCGCGACCACATCTGCGGCCGCACCGCCCACAGCAAGGCGGCCGCGCCATTGCCCCAGCCGATCAGGCTGATGCGGCTCTTCGCCACCCATTTCTGCTGCACCAGCCACTGCCGCGCGGCATTGATGTCCGCAACCCGGGCACGGCGGGTCTGGACCTGATGCTGCCTGATGCGGCACTGCGGACCCAGCTCGCGCGAGCCGTAGCTGTCCGGCAGCAGCACCGCATGGCCTGACGTGAGCAGCTGCTCGGCCCAATCGCGATAGCGCGGCAGCACGGCCTCGGAACGGCCGGCGAGACCGCCGCAGCCATGCAGCGCGATCACCGTCGGGAACGGGCCGTCGCCGTCGGGCCGGTAGAGCTGCGCGTGCAGCGTGACATTGCCTTCAGCAATCTCGACCTGACGCGGAGCCGGCAGCGGCGCCGCGGCCGCGGCCGGCACGGCAAGCATCGCGAGGCAGACAAAAACTGACTTGAGGCGCATCCGATCCGGCCGGCTCGTCATGGCGCTGCAAACAAAGCGGACCACATCCGCAACGCTACCATGCGCTTTCGCCGCCAAATCATCACAAGTCGGTGGTTTAACGGGCGGACATGCCACCCTATCTGTGATAGACGGTTTCATGAACATTGCGAACATTTAAGGCTGCCTCATCAGAGGCAAGGCGGAGAGCTCAAACGTGCTGAACAAGTTCGGTCCCTCGGGCCATGGCGAAGCGCAGGTGCAATATCTCGACGGCGATTTCCGCGTGATCTCGCCCGGCACCTTTGTGCGTTGTGCCATCACCGACGTCCGGATTCCGCTCGACGAGCTGAAGTACTGGAGCGTCGACCTGCAGGAGGCCTACGCCACGCCGACCGCCGTGCTGCAGCGCCACCATCCCGGTGTGCTCAAGCCGCAGGCCTGAGCTCAGGGCTGGATTCATCTCCGCAGCCTCCTGTCCCGCGCCTTGAACAGCTGATCGGTCACCAAGCGCCGCAGCGCGGCGGCATCGTCGAATTGCATCGTCACCGCGAACGGCACGATCGCCTGTGCCGAGGACGAAATCCCCTGCGGATCGCGCAGCCGCGCCAGATCCTTTTCCGTCGTCACCAGCGTCAGGGCGTCAGCTTTCGCGTCGGCCGTGAGCTGTGCGATCTCGTCCGCCGTGAAGGCGTGGTGATCGCCGAACGCCCGGCTGCGCACGACGTTGACGCCGCTCGAACGCAGCGTGTTGAAGAAGCGCGCGGGATCGCCGATGCCGGCAAAGGCAAGCGTACGCGTACCGCGCAGCGCCGCCAGCGAAGCCTGATCCGGTTTCAGATGTGCTGACAAGACCGGCTTGCCACGGGACGCGAGATCGGCTGCGATCTTTGCTGCCGCGTTGCCCTCGCCGACCACGATCAGCGCGTCGGTTCGCGCGAGCTGCGGCGACAGCGGTGCACGCAACGGGCCTGCCGGAATCACACGGCCATTGCCGACGCCGCGCGTGCCGTCGATCACGATCAGGCAGGTGTCCTTGAGCACGGATGGATTCTGGAAGCCGTCATCCATCAGGATCACGCTGGCATCCTGCGCGCGCGCCAGCGCGAGGCCCGCAGCGCGGTCACGCGACACCACGACCGGCAAGGTCGCCGCCATCATCAGCGGCTCATCGCCGACATCGGCCGCGGTGTGGCTGTCGCGATCGACCTTGACCGGTCCGGCAAGCCTGCCGCCATAGCCGCGGCTGAGCACCACAGGGCGTTCGTCGAGCTCGCGCAGCAGTTTTGCCAGCGCCAGCACCGTCGGCGTCTTGCCGGCGCCGCCGACATGATAGTTGCCGACGCAAATCACGGGAATGCCGGCATCGGCACCGGATTGCCGCATCCGCCGCGCGGCGACCGCGCCGTACAGGGCGGCTAGAGGGCTCAACAGAGATGCGATCCAAGACGACGGCCGGAGCCAGAAGGCCGGCTCACGCATTGGCGGCTCCCATCTCGAGCCGCAACTGCAACAGATAGGGCTCGAGAGCGGTCACCGTGCGCTCCAGCGCACCACCGAGCTGCTCGACGACGCGCTCGGAGGCGGCGAGCGACGCATCGCGCGCCGCGGGATCGTCAAGGAACTGGCCAAGCTGCTTGACCAGCGCGTCGCGGTCATCGGCGCGCCGCGCGCCGCCGCTACGATCGAGCGCCTCATAGACGTCGGTGAAATTGAACACGTGCGGGCCGTGCACGATGGCAGCGCCAAGCTTGATCGCCTCGATCGGATTCTGGCCGCCATGCGGGACCAGCGAGCCGCCCATGAACACGATCGGCGCGAGGCGGTAGAACAGGCCGAGCTCGCCCATCGTATCGGCAACGTAGATATCGGTTGTCGCGACCGGCAGGTCCTCGTGCGAGCGCAGGCCGGGACGCAGCCCGGCATCCGTCACGAGTTGCGCGACTGCCTCGCCGCGATGGGCATGCCGCGGCACGATCACCGTGAGCAGCCCGGGGAAGAATTTGGCGAGCGACTTGTGCGCCTCGATCAGGATCTCTTCCTCGCCGGGATGAGTGGATGCGGCGACCACGATCGCGCGGCCGCGCGTCACCGACATCAGCCGCTCCAGCTTGGCCGGATCGGCCGGCGGCGCCGCGACGTCGAGCTTGAGATTGCCGGTGACGACGACGTTGGGGCTGCCGAGCGCGGCAAAGCGTTCGGCGTCGGTCTTCGACTGCGCGAGGCAGATGTCGAACCGACCGAGCAGCGCCCCGATGGTGTTGGAGACCCGGCGCCAGCGCGGGAACGAGCGCTGCGACATCCGTCCGTTGATCAAGACCATCGGCAGCCGCCGCGCGGCGCTCGACAGGATCAGGTTCGGCCACAGATCGGACTCGATGAACAGCGCCAGCGACGGACGCCAGTGATCGAGGAAGCGCGCGACATAGCGCGGCGAGTCATAGGGCACGTATTGATGGATCACGTCGGGCGGAAAACGCTTGGCGACGATCGCGGCCGAGGTCACCGTCCCCGAGGTGAGCAGGATGCGCAGATTGAGCGCGCGCAGCCGTTCGATCAGCCCCACCGCCGCCAGCACCTCGCCGACGCTGGCGCCGTGGATCCACACCAGCGGGCCCTGCGGCCTGGTGTCGGCGCTGACGCCACGCCGCTCGCCGACGCGTTCGGGATCTTCCTTGCCGAGCTTGAGCCGCCGCTTGATCAGGGCAGGCGCGAGCGGCACCATCGCGGACGACAGCTTGCGGTAAACACGCAACGTCATCGGTAGCGAGCTAGCCAAGCGTTGCCTCCGGCCGCCCGACGGCTGCATAGGCGCGCCGGGTCGCTTCGTTGAGCAAATTCTCCACGTGCTGCCGAAGCTTTTCCATGGTCGCGGCGTCGGCATCAGGCGGCACATAGACCGGCTCAATACCTACCACTGCGCCGCGCCCGAATGGCAAATTGATGGTGGTCGAATCCCAGTTTTTCAACCGGATGAATCGGCTGGTGACCATCGCAAAGGGGACGATCGGCCGGCCGGTTTCCCGCGCCAGCATGATGGCCCCGAGACCGGCCACCCGCGCCCGCTTCGGCACGTCGGCCGTGGTGGCCATGTTGCAGCCGTCTTCCAGCGTCCGCACCATCTCGAGGAAGGCCCCGACGCCGCCCTTGCGATGGAACGCGCCGGAATGGTCGCCGGAACCCCTGATGGTGCCGATGCCGAGCCGTTCCACCGCGAGGGCGTTGAACTCGCCGTCGCGGTGGCGGGAGATCAGAACCTTGGCGCGATAGCTCGCCTTGGTCTTGATGAACGGCGTCATGAAGTGCTGGCCGTGCCAGAACACGAAGATCGCCGGCATCAGGGGCTCGACGATCGCGTAGACGTCAGACGGCTGATAGATGAAGCGGTTGGTGTACCAGACCAGCCGCAGATATTCGGCCGCAAGCACACCCAGCGCGCGCTGCACGAAGCCGCTGCGCAGCAGATCGCGAAGAAGTCGTTTCAATGGGAATGCTTTGCGTCCTGCTCAGGATCGAGCAACCGGTGGAGGTGAACGACGAAATAGCGCATCTGGGCGTTGTCCACGGTCGCCTGCGCCTTCGCCTTCCAGGCCGCATAGGCGGTCGCGTAGTTCGGGTAGACGCCGACGATCTCGACTTCGTCTAGATTCTTGAAGGTGTTGTGCTCGAGATCGGTCAACTCGCCACCGATAACGAGGTGAAGCAGCTGCGGCTGGGCATTGTCTGACATGATGGTGGTTTTCCTAACGAGATGCCCGGCAAAGAACTGAAGTCGTGGTCGTCACAGGTCGTGTCGTCACAGGTCTGTCGTAACAAGTCTGGTTGTCACAATCGGAAGCGCGGAGCGGATCGGCGAGGCCTCACGGCAATGGACGGCTGCGAAAATGCTCGACAATGCGTGCATGACGTTCGCGTCCTGCTGCCACCAGCACCCCATGCGTCACCTCCCGGCGATTGTACTCAATCGCTTCCCCCGAGAGCGCGGTCATCTTACCACCCGCTTCCTGCACGATCAAATTCGCGGCGGCAAGATCCCAGTCGCGGCTTTGCCCGCCCGCAAAGGCCGCGTCAAGTCGACCTTGTGCTACGCGGCACAGTCTGAGTGCCAGCGATCCGATCCGCGGAAACAGCGTGATCTCGTCCGGCGTCGGGCTGAGCCGTTGCACCAGCGGTTTCGGCCCCGCCATGCGGGGAAAATTGAAATCGGTGCCTGTGGTCGCGTGCACGGCGGCGTCGTTCAGGGTCGCGCCCTGCCCGCGGGCGGCGAAGAAGAATTCCTCGCTCACCGGCGCATACACCGCCGCGAGCACAGGAGACGCATTTTCAACCAGCGCCACACTGACGCACCAATCCTCGCGCCCGGCGAGATAGGCGCGGGTGCCGTCGATCGGATCGACGATCCAGGTGAAGCGCCTGCCGAGCCTGCTCTCATCATCGGCGCTCTCCTCCGACAGCCAGCCATAGGCCGGCGTCGCCGAACGCAGCTGCTGCTCCAGGAGATCGTTGACCGCGATGTCGGCCTCGGAGACCGGCGAGGACGCGCCCTTGATCCAGTTCTTCAATTCGGTGCGGAACAGCGACAATGCGAGCCGGCCAGCTTCCTGCACCGATCTGGTCAGCAAGGCGGCATCGCGCGCCTTGGTCCAGTCGTCCGTATCAGCGTCCGCCAAGCGTCAGACCCTCGATGCGCAGCGTCGGCGAATTGACGCCGTAGCGGAACTCCAGATCGTTGGCGGCGACCAGCGACTTGAACATCGGCAGCAGATGCCCGGCGATGGTCACTTCGCTGACCGGATAGGTGATCTCACCGTTCTCGATCCAGAAGCCGGAGGCGCCGCGGCTGTAATCGCCGGTCACGCCGTTGACGCCGGAGCCGATCAGGTCGGTCACATAGAAGCCCTGCTTGATGTCGGAGATCAGCTCCTTCGGCGTCACCGCACCGGGCTCGAGATGCAGATTATAGGTTCCGGGCGACGGCGACGACGACACGCCGCGATGCGCATGCCCTGTCGTGACCAGGCCAAGCTCGCGCGCGGTCGCGGAGTCGAGCACCCAGGTGGTCAGCACGCCTTCGTCGATCAGCGCTGTTTTCTTCACCTTGACGCCCTCGGCATCGAAGGTCTGCGAGCGCAGGCCGCGCACGCGCAGGGGATCGTCGATGATGCGGATGTCCCTGGAGAACAGCTGCTCGCCGAGCTTGTCCTTCAGGAAGCTGGTCTTGCGCGCGATTGAGGCGCCGTTGATGGCGCCGACCAGATGGCCGACGATCGAGCCGGCAACCCGCGGATCGAACACGACCGGCACCTTGCAGGTCTCGACCTTGCGCGGGTTCGACCGCGCCACCGCGCGTTCGCCGGCCTTGCGGCCAACGGTCGTGGGTGAATCGAGATCGGAGGCATGCGGCGCGCTGGTGAAGTCGTAGTCGCGTTCCATGCCGGTGCCCTCGCCGGAGATCGCGGTCGTCGAGATGCCGTGGCTGGAACGAAGATAGGAGCCGTGGAAACCGGTCGACGTCACCAGCACCATGCCGCCGATCCCGGTCGAGGCCGACGCACCGCCGGACTTGGTGACGCCCTTGACCGCGAGCGCCGCAGCCTCCGCCGCGATGGCGCGCTGCTCGAGCTCGGCCGTGGTCGGGACGTTGCGGTCGAGCAGATCGAGGTCAGGGAAATCATGTGCATGGAGCGCCGGATCGGCCAGGCCGACATATTTGTCGTCCGGCGCCACGCGCGCCATCGCGACCGCGCGTTCGGCGAGCTTTGCGATCCCGTCGCCGGTGACGTCATTGGTCGACACCACCGCCTGGCGCTGGCCGACGAACACCCGGAGGCCCACGTCGTCGCCCTCGGAGCGCTCGGTTTCCTCGACCCGGCCATCGCGCACTTCGACGCCTTGCGAGACGCCGCGCACCGCGATGGCATCAGCGGCATCGGCGCCCGCGCGCTTGGCGGCATCGACCAGGCGCTGCGCGAGGTCGCTGAGCGCGGATTGGTCGAACAGATCGGAGGTATCACCGTGTCGCGATGCAGATGGTGAAGAGTTCACGAACGAATTCCTGCGGATTGAGGGGGGGCCCGGAACGAAGTCGACAGACCTAACCAGATGTGCCGGATTCACAGGGATTTCAAGCACTTTGCGCCGGCGGGCAACAAAGATTTGAGTGATCGGTGCAAGGCTTCGTCAATCATGCGGGCCAACCTCTTGTCAATCATGGCGCCAGGTGAGGAGCGATTAACCAGGCTTTTTAAGCTGAAACGGCAATCGGTCGGCTAGGCTCTCACACATCGACCGGGAACATAATCCCGGCGGGGAGACTAGAGCTTTGAGGCGTCAAACACCAACAAGCGGAATCAATTCCGCCGGGTCGAGCTGCGCAATGCGGCTCGACCCTCTTTCCCTTCCGCTCAGCTTCCACGCGCAGGATGCGCGCGCGGACGGCGGCACGCGGCAGGTCGAGCTTCATCGCGAACATGTCGTGCTGCGCCGCGCCGTCCTCGGCATGCGGATGGCGGTCAATGTCCGCGTCAGCGATTTCCTCGGCGTTGCCGTGCGCGGCATCGACGACGCGCAGATGCTGGTGCTGGTGCATCGCGATCCCGCGCTCTCCATTCCGCTCGGCACCAGTTCGGATGCCGATGAAATCACCTCCGCCTGGCAGATGTGGAGCGACATCTTCCGTTTGCCGCAACTGAGCGAGCCGGCACCGCGGACACCCTCGGCCCGCCGCCGCCGCCGCAACGCGATCCGCGCGCGCCGCCCGAAATTCCTGGTCCGACGCCGCGCCGGATTCCGTCTCAACGAAGCCAGCGTGCATCGCGACGAGCGCGAGATCATCGCGCGGGATTAGTTTCATCGTCTCGCGCTCCATCTGCCTCACCATCGGTGTCGTCCTGGCGAAAGCCCGGACCCATAACCACCGAGTTTGATTGTGAATGGGATCGTGGCCCCGGCGCTGCGTAACAATGGGCAGTTGGGGTAATGGGTCCTGGCTTTCGCCAGGACGACGGCGGTGGATGGTTCTCGATCAAGACGTCAAACAGCGGTGTCATCACCCGCGAAAGCGGGTGATGACAGTATTCCAGAGACAGCAGTGATTGAGCCGAGAAGCCGCGGCGTACTGGATCGCCCGGTCGAGCCGGGCGATGACAGTTGAGGGTGAGGACAAGCTTCGTTTTCTCGCGACTCCTCGATGCGCAATTGCGCACCGGGGAATGACGAGGGATGGAAATCACCCCGCCCGCATCACCGCATCGACGACCAGGCTCGCGAACAGGATGAAGCCGGCGTCGCGGTTGGATTTGAAGATGCGCAGGCAGAGCGCGGGGTCGCTGACGTCGAGCCGCCGGACCTGCCAGCCAAGATGCAGCGCGAACGCCGCAAGGCCGATCCAGGCCGGCCAGCGCGCGCCTGCCAGCGCGAACGCCACGCCGATCAAGAGCACGGCCAGGCCATAGAAAATCACCAGCGCCCGATGGGTGCGTGCGCCGAACAGGCGCGCGGTGGACTTGACGCCGATCAGCGCATCATCCTCGGCGTCCTGATGGGCGTAGATGGTGTCGTAGGCGATCACCCAGGCGATCGATCCGGCGTAGAGCGCGATCGCGGTCAGATCGATGCGTTCGAGCGTCACCGCAAATCCCATCAGCGCGCCGTAGGAGAAGGCGAGGCCGAGCACGACCTGCGGCCACCAGGTGATCCGCTTCATGAATGGGTAGATCGCGACGATCACCAGCGAGGCGATGCCGGTCATGACCGCGAAGCGGTTGAACTGCAACAGCACGAGAAGCCCGATCAGCGCCTGCAGCACCATGAAGATCACGGCCTGCGTCACCGTCACCTGCCCGGCCGGGATCGGGCGCGACCGCGTGCGCTCGACCTTGGCGTCGAGATCGCGGTCGGTGATGTCGTTCCAGGTGCAGCCCGCGCCGCGCATCACGAAGGCGCCGATGAAGAGCAGCAGGACTGTGAGCGGGAGCGAGCGGACATCATGCGCGACGCCGGCGGCGAGCGCCGCCGACCACCAGCATGGCATCAACAGCAGCCAGGAGCCGATCGGCCGGTCGTAGCGCGCAAGCCGCAGATAGGGCCGCGACCAGACCGGCGCATGGGTATCCACCCAGTTGCCTGTGGAGTCGGCAACGCGGGCGGATACGTCGCTCATCTGCGATCCATCATCGGGTCAGAACGTTGCCGTTCAGGGTGTCGAAAGTGCTGCCGCCCTTCTTGGTCGGGGTCGCTTCCGGCAGCGAGGCGGACGAGCCGAGCACGTCGCTGAGCGACGGCCCCGCGGGCCCGCGCGGCTGTGCCGCCGCCTGCTCCGCGACGTTGCAGACCTTCTTCAGCAGCGCTTCGGTATTCTTGTGACCGTCCTTGAGCTGGTTGGAGACCTGCGGCGGGATCCCGCACTTCTGCGCGTTGGTGTCGACGTATTTGATCATCCTGACTTCAGCCTGGCTGTAATTGCCGATCAGCTTGCAGGCCTCTTGCGGGCTGGCGTGCCGGTCGCTGGCCGCCTTGATCGCCTTGCCGCGCTTCTCGGTCTCCTCGCGCAGCGGCACGAAATCCTTCATGCAGGCATCACCAGGACCCCCGCCACCACCGGCCCCCGGAGGAGGCGGTGGGGATGACAGACCGCCACCGGCGATCGGAGCCGCACCATTGGACGGAAATGCCGAGGGCGTAGCGCCGACCCTGGCCGCCGGCGCGCCATTGACCGGCGGGAACGCTGGATCGGGAGCGGTCGCGGCCCTGGCCGGCCGCGCGCCGTTCACCGGCGGGAACGCGGGGTCGTTGACGCTGCCGGCCTGTCCAGGCAACGGAGCCGGAAAAGCGCTCTGCGCAGCGGCCTGCCCCACGGACAGGGCGGTCGCGGCAACGGTCAGCACGATCAGTCGGCGGATCATCGAGGGTGTTTCTCCGGCAAAAGGTCCAGGCAACCCCAGCGCAACGAAAACGAAGCAACGAAATTGGGGGCGTTTTACGATTCCTGTGAGCCCTTAACAACCCGTGGATTTGGGCGACAGCGCGGCGTAGGGCCACACCGGCCACATTAAATTGTTCCCGGATTCTAAGCCTTTAGGCTACGAACGGCGGTAAAACGGGCTTCAAATCTGCCTGAACAGGATTTTCGGGTCATCCGTCGTCTTGAATCTGCGGCCGGCACCGAGCGAACAACAAAAGGGGCCGCGTGCAAGCGACCCCTCGGACTTCAAAATGACTTGGTGACAGAAGCAATGTATCGACGCTTTCTTTCTACCCGGCCCGCGAGTTCATGGCGAGTCCGCGGGATTACGGTGTCGTTCAGTTTGGTAAACTTGCCGGGCTGCAGTGAAGCCGCCGCAGCGCTGGTGAACGATGTCCGTCAGGGAATTTGAAGATCCTCCCCGAACATGCCCGAACACGATTTTCGCAGCCCCCGTCTGTTCGTCGATGCGCCGCTCGGTGCCGGCGCAACCGTTTTGCTCGAACGCGATCAGAGCAATTATCTCGGCAACGTGCTGCGGCTTGGCGCCGGCGACACCGTGCTGGTGTTCAACGGCCGTGACGGCGAATGGCGCGCGGCGATTTCCGGCCGTAAGCGCGCCGACACGCTGACGATCACGGCGCAGACCCGCGCGCAGGATCGCCTGCCCGACGTCGCCTATGTGTTCGCGCCGCTGAAGCATGCGCGGCTCGACTACATGGTGCAGAAGGCCGTCGAGATGGGCGCCGCGCGGCTGGTGCCGGTGCTGACCCGCTTCACCCAGGTGTCGCGGGTCAATGGCGAACGGATGCGCGCCAATGTGGTCGAGGCCGCCGAGCAATGCGGCATCATCTCGCTGGCCGAGGTCGCCGATCCGCTCCCGCTCGAGCGCTTCCTCGCCGGACGCGACCAGGCACGGCTATTGGTGTTCTGCGACGAGGCGGCCGATGTCGCGAACCCGGTGCAGGCGTTGCAGGCAGCGAAGGCCGCGAATGCCGGGATCGACGTCCTGATCGGCCCCGAGGGCGGCTTTGCCGAGGAGGAGCGCACGCTGCTGCTGCGCCAGCCCTCGATCCTGCGCCTCGCCCTCGGCCCGCGCATCCTGCGCGCCGACACCGCCGCCGTCGCCGCGCTGGCGCTGGTGCAGGCCGCGCTGGGGGATTGGCGTTGTGGTGATGGACGCACCAGCGGAAGGG
>NZ_LFLZ01000103.1 GCF_001189845.1 Bradyrhizobium tropiciagri | reverse complement strand
GGTGAGGGGTTACAGCTCCCTCGTTAGAGCTGTGCCCCCTCACCCGATTTGCTTCGCAAATCGACCTCTCCCCAATGGGGCGAGGTGAAGCGAGCACGTAGCCAAGGCAATTCGAACCAAACTCATATGCTCCAGAGCAATAACATCTTCGTCAGGCGGCTATGCCGGCCGGCGCGAACTGCGTTATGATCGCGCGTCGTCGCGCCGTAAGCGCGATCGAGCGATGGATCGGGGCCGCTGATCTATTTCATCCGTCACAATTGCATTGGATCAGACATGCGCAAACCGCTCCTCGCCGCATCGCTCCTGCTCGTCTCGGCTCCCGCCTTCGCGGCGGAGGAGCCGAGCGGCTGCGACAAGTTCAAATGGTCGATCGACCGCGCCCGCGCCGCGCTCACCGCGCCGGATCGCGCCAAGCTCGCCTCGGGGAGCGAGCAGGCGGCGCTGCCGCCAACCGCCATCACGCTGGCGCTGGTGGCCCCAAGCGATGCCAAATTGCCGTCGCCGCCGGAGCGCGCGCCGAAGGACGGCACCTTCGCCGGCTTCACCAGCGTCAAGGCCGCACCCAAGGCCGGGCTCTATACCGTCAGCCTGTCGGCCGGCGCCTGGGTCGACCTGGTGCAGGACGGGCATTTCCTGAAGCCGAAGGCGTTCAGCGGCGCGACCGATTGCGACGGCATCCGCAAGACCATGAAATACGACCTCGCCGCCAGCCCCTTCGTGCTGCAGGTCAGCGGCGCGAAGGAGAACTCGCTGTCGATCGCGATCCAGCCGGCGGATCAATAGGACGATCCGTTAGACAAACGGTCGCCTTTACCGTAAGTCCCAGCCTGCTATGTTTGCAGTGCGATATCCTTGGGGGACCGTAAGTCCTTCGGGGACCAGCGGAACAGCGCTTCCGTCCGTCGCGGGCCAGACCTCACTCAACGCCTGATTTGCGCGTGCTCGTTCGCGCGCGAACATGCACGGAGCGCTTTCCATGTCACGACTTTCAATTTCAAGACTTGCAATTTCAAGGCTTGCCGGCCTTTTCACCGCCTTCGTCATCCTGCTCGGCGCGATCCATTCGCCGGCGAGCGCCGAGGACAAGACGCTCACCGTGTTTGCCGCCGCCTCGATGAAGAATGCGCTCGACGAGATCGATGCGGCCTATACCGCCAAGACCGGCGTCAAGATCAGCGCCAGCTATGCCGCGAGCTCGGCCCTGGCCAAGCAGATCGAGCAGGGCGCGCCGGCCGACGTGTTCGTGTCCGCCGACACCGACTGGATGGACTACGCGATCAAGCAGAAGAACATCAATGAGCCGACGCGGGTGAATCTGCTCGGCAACTCGATCGTGCTGATCGCGCCAAAGGATTCCAAGATCGACAATGTAACGATCGCACCGGGCTTCGATCTCGCCAAGCTCGCCGGTGACGGCAAGATCGCAACCGGCGACGTCAAGGCGGTGCCGGTCGGCAAATACGCCAAGGCCGCGCTCGAGAAGCTCGGTGCCTGGCAGGCGGCGGAGCCGAAATTCGCGATGGCCGAGAGCGTGCGCGCGGCCTTGACGTTGGTGGCGCGCGGCGAAGCCGTGCTCGGCATCGTCTATTCGACCGACGCCAAGGTCGAGCCGGGCGTCAAGATCGTCGGCACCTTCCCGGCCGACACCCATCCGGCGATCATCTATCCGGTGGCAGCCACCACGACCGCGAAGGGCGAGACATCAGACTATCTCGCCTTCTTGCGCTCGTCAGCTGCGAAGACGATCCTCGAGAAATACGGCTTCAAGTTCCTGATCAGCCCGACGACCTGATGTTCGAGATCTCGCCGACCGAATGGACGGCGATCCTGCTGTCGCTGCGGGTCGCCGTCATCGCAACGCTGGTGGCGACCCCGTTCGGGATCGCGCTCGCCTGGCTGCTGGCGCGGCGCGATTTCTGGGGCAAGTCGCTGCTCGATGCCGCCGTGCATCTGCCGCTGGTGCTGCCGCCGGTCGTCACCGGCTATCTGCTGCTCTTGACCTTCGGCAAGCGCGGCCTGGTCGGCGGCTGGCTGGCCGATCACCTCGGCATCGTGTTCGCGTTCCGCTGGACCGGCGCCGCGCTCGCCTGCGGCGTGATGTCGTTTCCACTGCTGGTGCGCCCGATCCGCCTGTCGATCGAAGCCGTCGACCGCCGCCTCGAACAGGCGGCCGAGACGCTCGGCGCCGCGCCCTGGCGGGTGTTCGCGACGGTGACGCTGCCGCTGGCGCTACCCGGCGTGCTGGCCGGCATGGTGCTCGGCTTCGCCAAGGCGATCGGCGAGTTCGGCGCCACCATCACTTTCGTCTCCAACATCCCCGGCGAGACCCAGACCATCTCGTCGGCGATCTATTCGCTGATCCAGACGCCGGACGGCGACACCGCCGCGGCGCGGCTCGTGATTGTCTCGGTCGTGCTGGCGGTCGGCGCGCTGATTGCCGCGGAAGTGTTCGCGCGCCGCGCCACCGCGCGGCTGCATGGGCACTAGCGATGTTGCGCGTCGACATCCAAAAGCAACTCGGAGAATTCTCGCTCGCGGCGTCGTTCACCAGCGAGGGCCGCGTCACCGGCCTGTTCGGGGCGTCCGGCTCCGGCAAGACCTCGCTGATCAACACCATCGCCGGGCTGCTGCGTCCGGATCGCGGCACCATCGTGATCGACGGCGAGACGGTCGACGATACCGCGGCCGGCATCCATGTGCCGACCTGGCGCCGCCGCATCGGCTATGTGTTCCAGGACGCGCGGCTGTTTCCGCATCTCGACATCAGGCAGAACCTCGACTACGGCCGCCGCATGAACGGCCTCACTGAAGACCCCGCGCAGCACAAGCGCGTCGTCGATTTGCTCGACATCGGCGCCCTGCTCGACCGTCGCCCCGGCAAGCTCTCCGGCGGCGAGCGGCAGCGCGTCGCGCTCGGCCGGGCGCTGTTGTCGAAGCCGCGGCTGCTGCTGCTCGACGAGCCGCTGGGCGCGCTCGACGAAAGCCGCAAGCTCGAGATCCTGCCCTACCTGGTCCGGCTGCGCGACGAGGCCGGCGTCCCGATGGTCTATGTCAGCCACGACGCCGCCGAGCTGCGCCAGCTCGCCACCCAGATCGTGATGCTGCGCCGCGGCCAGGTCACTGCGTTCGGTGGTGTTAAGGTGTTGACGGCGGGCGTATAGCTGGCCGTTTTTCCGAAAGTCGGCATAAGATGGCCCATCTTGTCTGCTAGGCCCGCGTCGGGACATCCCGATCGGGCATGGGGAAAGGTGCATCGTGCGACTGACTGGCTGGCTATTGCTGCTGATCGGCGGGTTGTTGTGCGCCACGATTTCGTGGGCCGCGCTCGGCTTCCTGCTGATGGGCGTCGGCCTGATCTCGCTGCAGGTCGCCGAACGCCGACGCCGCCCGGCGGGTGACGCCGTGCCGGCCGGCGCCGCAGGATTTACCCCTCCGCGCCTCAGCCCCGGGCTGCAGCCGCCGACCCTCGATCCGGTCACCGGCCAGGACAACGGGCCGCAGCGTCAGCCTCGCCGGGTGGCGTGGCCTGACCAGACCCGGCCGGACAAGACGGCGGATACGCCCTACGATCGGCAGGCCTGGCGCCGGCTGGTCGAGAGCGATGCCGATCTCGCCCAGCTTGCCAAGGTGCTGGCCGACTACGGCCCGCAATATGTCGATGAGCTTGCGGCGAGCTACCTCGCCGCCCCCGACAAGAGCCGCCTCGGCGCGATCGTCGACGGCATCATCGCGCGCGCCCGGGACGGCCAGCCGGCCCCGCCGCCCGCGCAAGCCGAGGGACCCCGGCCACCGCCGTTGCCGGCCCGGCCGGAGCCTCAGGTGCCCGCCCCTGCCGCCAAGCCAACGGCTTCGCCGAACAAACCCGCCGATGCGCTGGAAGCATCCCTGCTCGCCACGGTCGAGGAGGCGACCGCCAGGATCGCCGCCGAACGCGCGGGTCTCTTCAAGCCTGGAAAGGAGCCTGGCAAGCCGACCGACAGCCGGCCGTCGACGGCTGGCCAGCGGGAACCGTTGTTCGGTCGCGCCCCGCGGGACGAGAAGCCCGCCGAGCCGCCGCCGATGCCGGCTGCACCACCGGCCATGCCGGCGGAGACGCCCGCCGATCTCGAAGCATCGCTGATCTCCGCCGTCAGCGAGGCCGCCGCCAGACGCGCGGACACGTCGAAGCCAGCTGCGGTGCCGGAGCCGACGCAACCAGCGGTAAAGAGCGAGCCGGAGATCCGGGTCGTCGCCCCTACCTTGGCGAAACCTGCTCCGCCGCCGCCCGTACCGCCCGCGAAGACACCGCCTGCGAAGACGGCGGCCGATAATCTCGACGAGACGCTGCTGGCGGCGCTGGCCGAGATCTCCGGCCAGAAGTTGAAGGACGAGACCAAGCAGGACGCCGCCTCCAAGGGCCGGCCGGCCGACGACGGCCTGTCCGACATGATCAAGAAGTTCGCCCCGGATTCGAACTTCCTGCGCAAGCAGTGACGACGGTTCAGACGCCCGCTACCGACGCCCAGATATCGGCGAGCTTGCGCCGGACGGTCTGCATCCGCGTCTGCGGCACGACCTTCTCCTCTTCCTCCGGCAGGCGCAGGCCGACGACATTGACGCGGCCGCCGCTGATGCTGCGCGCCACCAGCACGATCTCGTCGAGCGCAAGCTCGGCACCTTCCTTCGGCGCGCGGTCGAGATTGATGTCGAAATAGTCCGCGAGTGTCAGCTTGGCCTGGTGCTCATCGACCCTGACACCGTAGATCTCGGCAAGCTCGCCCAGCGTATGCTCGGCCGACACCATGAAGTCGCCGAGCAGATGCGGATCGGGCGCACTCGACGGCGCCATGTCGACGAAGAAACGGTCGAGCGCCTCGGCGCGCTCCGGCGGCGCCAGCAGATAGATGTAGTCGCCGGGCGCGACCGGATCTGCCTCGACCGGTGTCAGAATCCGCTCGTCGCGGATCACCAGCGTCGGCTTCGACCAGGACGGGATCAGCCCGCGGCGGAAATACAGGCTCTTCGACCGCACCGGATAGCCGACCAGCTGCTGCTCGAGCTGGCCGGGCAGATCCAGTTCGACGCGGCGCGGGCCGCGTTCGGCGCGCGGCAGCGCGACGTGCAGCCGCCGCGCCGCCGGCGCGAGCGTCCAGCCCTGCAACAGCAGCGAGATGATGACGACGACAAAGGCGACGTCGAAATAGAGATAGGCCTTCGACAGGCCGACCAGCATCGGGATCGAGGCAAGGAAGATCGCGACCGCGCCGCGCAGTCCGGTCCAGGCGATGAAGACCTTCTCGCGCCAGTTGAACTTGAACGGCGCCAAACAAATCAGCACGGCCAGCGGCCGCGCCACCAGCATCAGCGCGAATGCCACCAGCACTGCGCCGCCGGCGCTGGAGAGCAGGCGATGCGGCGACACCAGCAGGCCGAGCAGCACGAACATCACGATCTGGGCCAGCCAGGTCGCGGCGTCGAGGAACGTCACCACCGAATTATGCGCACGGGTCGGCCGATTGCCGATGATGATACCGGCGAGATAGACCGCGAGGAATCCCGAGGCGTGCACGATCTGCGAGCCGCCGAAGATCACCAGCGCCGCCGTCGTCACGAACGGCGCATGCAGACCCTGCGGCAGCGCCACGTAGTTCAGGGCGATCACCACCAGCCGGCCGCCGATCACCCCGATGATGGCGCCGAGCACCGCCTCCTGGATGAACTCCAGCGCGATGTGCGAAGCCGAGCTCTGACCAATCGAGATGAACTCGACCAGCATCAAGGTGAGGAAGATCGCGAACGGATCGTTGGTGCCGGATTCCGCCTCCAGCGTTGCGCCGACACGCGGGCGCAGGCGCAGGCCCTGGGTATGCACCAGCAGGAACACCGCTGCCGCGTCGGTCGAGGCGACGACGGCGCCGACCAAAAGCGACTCGGTCCAGTTGAGGTCGAGCACGTAACGGGCGACCGGCGCCGTGATCAGCGCGGTCAGCAGCACGCCGGCGGTCGCCAGCATCATCGAGGGCGCCAGCACGGTGCGGATGCTGGCAAACCGCGTCTTCAACCCGCCGTCGAACAGGATCAGCGCCAGTGCCACCGACCCGACCAGATAGGTGGTGCGGACATCGTCAAACTGAAGATGACCCGGCCCGGCGTCGCCCGCCAACATGCCGACCAGCAAGAACACCAGCAGCAAGGGGGCGCCGAACCGCAACGCCAGCAGGCTGGACAGGATGCCGGCCATCACCAGCACCGCACCGAGCAGGATCGCTATACTGACGGAGTCGAGGGATGCCATGCGTCTTCGGGGGTCTCAAATACTTGCAATTGCATCCTTATCGTCGCCACACTGGGACGCCAACCGATTTCTGTCATAAGCGGCAATGTGCCCGGTCTCACTCACCCTAGGTCGCCCCGACACTGTGGTGTATCGATGGTCGGGTGAGCGCCGTTGTGGGATTCTCTCCATGCATTCGAATCACATTTGCCTGACCCGCGCTTCAAGTTGAGAATTTGCCGATGGACATGAGCTGGAAGGACGTCCTGGAATCGATCCAATTGGCAGCGCGCTCGGTCGGCGCCGAGGTCGCCTCGCCCTGGTTCTATCTGCAGTTCGGCATCATCCTCGCCGCCGCCGGGCTCGCCTACGCCGCCGATACCGCCATTCATGCGCGGGTCAACATGGCCACGCTGGCGAGCCGCTGGCCGCTGCCGCTCCGGCACTTCGCCCGCGTGATGGTGACGAGCGCCTCGACCGCGGTGTTCGCGGCCTTGATGGTGATCTCGCGCATCGTGATGTGGCACGCCACCTGGCCGAGCCGCAGCTATCTGATCGCGGTCTCCGCCAAGCTGGCGCTGGCCTGGCTGGTGATCCGCCTCGTGACGTCGGTGATCGACAACGCCTTCATCGTCAAACTGGTCTCGATCGTGGCCTGGCTCGTCGCCGCCCTCAGCATCATCGGCCAGCTCGACTGGGCGGCCGAGACGCTGGATTCGTTCGCCGTCGTCGTCGGCGGTCTGCGGCTGTCGCCGCTGCTGCTGATCAAGGCCGGCGCAGTGCTGATCGTGGCGCTGTGGCTGAGCAATATCGTCAGCAATTTCATCGACGGCCAGATCACCCGCTCGACCGACCTGACCCCGTCGATCCAGGTGTTGCTGGTCAAGATCATCCGCATTGGCCTGATGGTCGTCGCGGTCGCCATCGCCTTGAGCGCGGTCGGGATCAATCTGTCGGCGCTGGCGGTGCTGTCCGGCGCCGTCGGTGTCGGCATCGGTTTCGGCCTGCAAAAGATCGTCGCCAACTTCATCTCGGGCATCATTCTGCTGGTCGACAAATCGGTGAAGCCGGGCGATCTCGTCACCATCGGCGACAGCCAGGGCCGCATCAGTGCGATGAAGACCCGCTACATCTCGGTCGCCGCCGGCGACGGCCGCGAGTTCCTGATCCCGAACGAGGACCTGGTGACGCAGAAGGTCACCAACTGGACCTACACCGACAAGAATACGCTGGTGAAGATCGCCTTCGCCACCAATTACGACGCCGATCCGAGGCTGGTCTGCAAGCTCGCGATCGATACCGCGACGGCCCACGCCCGCGCGCTCAAGGGCAAGCCGCCGAACTGCATCCTGACCGAATTCGCCGAACTCGGCATGAAGTTCTCGCTGACCTTCTGGATCGCCGATCCCGATGGCATGGACGGCGTGAAGAGCGACGTCATGCTGTCGCTGTGGGACGCCTTCAAGCATCAGGGCATCAAGGTGCCCTATCCGGTGCGGGAACTCCGCATCCGCGGCGGCGCGCTGCCGGTCGAGAGCGTGGTCGAGGTCTCCAGCTAGCGTTTGAGCACGATTTTTCCGGACAATTAGCGGCCGTTGTTCCGGATTGTGCCGGGAAATCAAGCTGTTTGGACATTGTCCCCATACCCAAGCTTGGCTTGCGCCGGGCGCCCCAATCATTAAATTAGGCCTGAAATCAGCCCTTTGCCCGCAGAAACATCCCGCCCATGAGCTATATCGACGCCACCGACACCTCCCTTCGCAAGACCGGGCAGATCAAGCTGCACGGACCGAGCGGCTTTGCCGGCATGCGCAAGGCCGGCGCCCTGGTGTCGAAATGCCTCGACGCGCTGACCGACATCGTCAAGCCGGGCGTCCCGACCTCTGTCATCGACGAGTTCGTCCGCAAGTTCGCCTTCGACCACGGCGCCTATCCGGCGACGCTGATGTATCGCGGCTATCGCTACTCGACCTGCACGTCGATCAATCACGTGGTCTGCCACGGCATGCCGGGCGACCGCCCGCTGAAGGAAGGCGACATCGTCAATGTCGACGTCACCTTCATCGTCGACGGCTGGTACGGCGATTCCAGCCGCATGTATGCGATCGGCGCCATCGCGCGGAAGGCGGAGCGGCTGATCGAGGTGACCTATGAGGCGATGATGCGCGGCATCGCGGCGGTCAAGCCCGGCGCCACCACAGGCGATATCGGCCATGCGATCCAGAGCTTCGTCGAGCCGCAGGGCATGAGCGTGGTGCGCGACTTCTGCGGCCACGGCCTCGGCCGCCTGTTCCACGACGAGCCGAACATCATCCATATCGGCCGCCCCGGCGAAGGCGCGCCGCTGAAGCCCGGCATGTTCTTCACCATCGAGCCGATGATCAACCTCGGCAAGCCGCATGTGAAGATCCTGTCCGACGGCTGGACCGCGGTGACCCGCGACCGTTCGCTGTCGGCGCAGTTCGAGCACTCGGTCGGCGTCACCGCCGACGGTGTCGAGATCTTCACCCTATCCGAGCGCCACGGCGAGAAGCCGTGGGTGCAGGTGTAACCGTTCTCGTCAATAGTCGCTCCGCGTGCGCCTCTCGATCTCCTCAGGCGTGTGGTTCTCGCCGATCGACATCGCGCAGATCCGCGACAGATGCAGATAGGACAGCCCGGTCTCCTCGGCCCAGGCGTTGAACTGCGCCTGCACCTTGGCGAGATCGCGCTTCGACTTGACCTCCTCGGCGATATCGAGGCCGGCATCGCGCAGGCAGGCTGTGACGTCGCGCGAGGTGACGAAGCCGTCCCAGCCGAGGAAGCGCAGCAGCATCTGCCCGGTGTTGCCGCCGAGCCGGCTGCCGCGCTTCGCCAGCAGCTCCAGCAGCCCGATCTCGTCGGATGACGGCCACGCGGCGAGGAACTTGCCGAAGCTGCCGTGCTCGCGCGCGATCTCCTGCACGAAGCGGCCATTGTCGCGCACCGACATGATCTTGGCGCCGTTGCGCACGATCCTGGCGTCGCTTGTCAGCTTCTCCCAGAATTCGTCGGGCTTGAACGCCAGCTTGGCGGGCTGAAAGCCGAGGAAGGCTGCCTCGAAGCCCTCCCATTTGGCGTCGATCACGCTCCAGGCAAAGCCCGCGCAGAACACGCGTTTGGTCATCTCGGCCAGCACGCGGTCGTCGCCGAGCTTTGCCAGCGCCTTGGCGCCGGCGGGCGGGTGCAGCAGCTTCTCGAGCGCCTTCGGCCCGCCCTTGCGCTTCTCGGCGCGCGAACGGATCACCTTGAATGACGTCACGCCGCCCTCCCCCTTTTCGATCTCGCTGCAGGCAACGGTAATTCGCCCGCCGCGCGGTGGCAAATCTCGGCAGCATCAGCCCTTGCAAAACGCGGCCGGCACGGCATGGTTGTGGCCGATGCCCGCCAAGTCCGATGCCCGCAACGACGATGCCGACGAGACGCCGCACTACCACGGCCATCGCGAACGGCTGCGTGAGCGCTTCTACGCGGCGGGGCCCGAGGCGCTGACCGACTATGAGCTGCTGGAGATGGCGCTGTTCGCCGCCATCCCGCGCCGGGACACCAAGCCATTGGCCAAGGCGCTGCTGAAGAAGTTCGGCTCCTTCGCCGAAGTGGTGCACGCGCCGGTGGCGCGGCTGCGCGAGGTCGACGGCGTCAAGGATGCATCGATCAACCAGATCAAGCTGCTCGCCGCGGCCGCCGACCGGATCGCCAAGGGTGAGATCAAGCGCAGCATCGCGCTATCGTCGTGGAACAACGTCATCGACTATTGCCGCTCCAGCATGGCGTTCGCCGACAAGGAGCAATTCCGCCTGCTGTTCCTCGACAAGCGCAACCAGCTGATCGCCGACGAGGTGCAGCAGACCGGCACCGTCGATCACACCCCGGTCTACCCGCGCGAGGTGATCAAGCGCGCGCTTGAACTGTCCGCCACCGCGCTGATCCTGGTCCACAATCATCCATCCGGCGACCCGACGCCGTCGCAGGCCGACATCCAGATGACGAAGGCGATCGTCGACATCGCCAAGCCGCTCGGGATCGCCGTGCATGATCACATCATCGTCGGCAAAAACGGGCATACCAGCTTCAAGAGCATGAGATTGATGTAGTCTTGCGGCATTGAGATACGTCACACACACCGAGGCGCCTCCACGGAGACGATGATGTCGAAAGGTCCGAGCGCAATTCTCTCCTCCGACGAAATCGCCGCGATTGCACGTGACGCCGTTGCGGAGGGGCAGGCGGACCGCAAGCAGGCTGCATGGCAGACCATCCAGCCGCTTCGAAAGGCCCAGCCCCACCAGCCTGAGGCCGCGATGGCGTTGATATGGATCGTCGACCAACGGAGCCTCACACGGGACGAGGCGGCGGACGTTCTCTCAGAGATAGCGGGTGCCCACGATGACGACATACGTATCGTCTCGGCGCTTGGCCTATGCTCAGAAGCCGTCCGCGACATTAATGATCTGAATGCGCCCCCGCCGGACCACCCGATATTCCAGACAATGGTCGAGAAGCTGGGCCGCCTGGCCAAACTCCATGAGGGGCAACCTGAACAGGGGCTGATCCTGCGCGGGCTCGCCACGGCGGCGCGCATGATGGCCCGTCAGAACGATGCGATCGCCGAGGACAGTTATCGGAAACTGACCGAAATCGATCCGCGAAAGAGCGAGCACCATTACAATTTGGGCCTCTTCTACAAGACACGCGGCAGGTTCGCGGAAGGCGCCGAGGCAAACCGGGTTGCTGCAAGCTGATGCAAGAGGAAGTCGAGAGCTACGAATGGAACCTCGGCATCTGTGCCACGGGCGCCGGAAACGCCGAGACTGCCTTGGACGTCTGGAAGCGGATGGGCCAGAAGATCGAGCTTGGACGATTTGGATTGCCGGAAGGCGGATATTTTTCCTGCAAGGTGAAGCTTGCCGAGCGGCCGCTTGCGGAGCGGACGGCGGACTCTGACGATCCGGGCCGGGAGGAAACGGTGTGGATCGAACGGCTAAGCCCATGCCACGGCATCATCCGCAGCGTGTTGTACGGCAAACTCGGCGTCGACTATGGCGACGTCATCCTCACGGATGGCGCCCCGATCACGCATCACACCTATGGCGAGCAGCAGATTCCGGTCTTCCCGCACCTGGCAACGCTGCTGCGCCGGAACTACCAGTTCTTCGATTTCGCGGGCACGCAGGAGACGGCTCGGCAACTGGCCGACATCAGCGACGAATTGGACGGGGACGCCGTGATCTATTCGCACTCCGAGGGCTTCAAGATCATGTGCGCGAATTGCTGGCGCAACCCCGATATCGATCACGCCGATCACGAGCAAATGGAAAAGCACGTCGTCGTCGGCCGCATTGCCGCGCCTCCCGACATCGCGCCCGCGCGGCTGTTGCATCTGATCGACACGGCCATCGAGAAACGCGGAACCTGCCAGCTCTACGCACCCGATCTGTGTGCGGCAGCCGGACAGGCGGCGCGCGAGCGGATCGACCGACGCCGGTTTGCGCTGCTGGCGAATAACTAGTCTCGCTGTCGTCCTGGCGAAAGCCAGGACCCATAACCACCGCATTGGATTGCAAAAGGGATGGTGGCCCCAGCGTCGCACAGCGGTGAGCGGTTGCGGTAATGGGTCCTGGCTTTCGCCAGGACGACGATAAGGGTTAGTTCGCTTCAGGACGCCAAACACGCGGTGTCATCACCCGCGCATGCGGCCTCACGTCATACGAACCACGGACTCTTGCCGCTAATATCGCCCATGCAACGTTTTTCGCGCGGCGGCGTTTGTTGCAGGTTGATTTGTCAGTTCCAGGCTTGGGGGACCGATGTCCGATTTCGTCATTGAGGAAGGGCTGCCCTATCCGCTGGGTGCCCATTGGAGCGGCCACGGCACCAACTTCGCGGTGTTTTCCGCCAACGCCACCAAGGTCGAGGTCTGCCTGTTCGACGGCGAGCGCGAGACCCACCGCTTCGAGCTGCCCGAATATACCGACCAGGTGTTCCACGGCTTCATCAACGGCGTGCAACCCGGCACCTTCTACGGCTATCGGGTCTACGGCCCCTACCAGCCCGATGGCGGCCACAGGTTCAATCCAAACAAGCTGCTGCTCGATCCCTATGCCTGCGCCCATGCCGGCAGCCTCACCTGGAATCCGGCGGTGTTCGGCTACAAGATGGAGAGCGGCGACGACCTCACCTTCGACGAGCGCGACAGCGCGCGGTTCATGCCGAAATGCGTGGTGGTCGATCCCAATTTCGACTGGGTCCAAGAGGCGCAGCGCCAGGACGTGCACTGGGACGAGACTGTCGTCTACGAAACGCATGTCAAAGGCTTTACCAAACAGCACCCCGGCATCGACGAACATTTGCGCGGCACCTATGCCGGCTTGGGCTCGAACGCCGCGATCGATCATCTCAAGGCGCTCGGCATCACCTCGGTCGAGCTGCTGCCGGTGCATTCCTTCATCAACGACAGCAATCTGCTGGACAAGCACCTCACCAATTACTGGGGCTACAACACGATCGGCTTCTTCGCGCCGGACCCGCGCTATGCCGCCGACGTGCCCAACAGCCTGCGCGAATTCAAGGAGATGGTGTCGCGGCTGCATGGCGCAGGCCTCGAGGTGATCCTCGACGTCGTCTACAACCACACTGCCGAAGGCAATGAGCGTGGCCCGACGCTGTCGTTCAAGGGCATCGACAATGCGAGCTACTACCGCCTCTTGCCCGACAAGCGCCGCTACTACATCAACGACACCGGCACCGGCAACACGGTGAACCTGTCGCACCCGCGTGTGATCCAGATGGTGATGGACAGCCTGCGCTACTGGGCCGGCCACATGCATGTCGATGGCTTCCGCTTTGACCTCGGCACCATCCTGGCGCGCGAGGTCTACGGCTTCGACGAGCAGTCCGGCTTCCTGAAGGCGATGAACCAGGACCCGCTGCTCGCGACGGTCAAGCTGATCGCCGAACCCTGGGACTGCGGCCCCGGCGGCTACCAGGTCGGCGGCTTCCCGCCGGGCTGGGCGGAATGGAACGACAAGTACCGCAACACGGTGCGCGATTTCTGGCGTGGCGAGGCCGCGCCGGGCAGCCTGGCGCCGCGGCTGCTCGGCTCGCACGACGTGTTCAACCGCGAGGGCCGCCGCACCTGGGCCAGCGTCAACTTCATCACCGCGCATGACGGGTTCACGCTGAACGACTGGGCGAGCTACAACAGCAAGCACAACGAGGCGAACGGCGAGAACAACAACGACGGCTCGTCGGACAACCACTCCTGGAATTGCGGCGCCGAGGGGCCGACCGACAACCCCGAGATCCGCAGTTTGCGCGAACGACAGAAGCGCAACATGCTGGCGACGCTGCTGGCCTCGCAGGGCACGCCGATGCTGCTCGGCGGCGACGAGTTCGGCCGCACCCAGCGCGGCAACAACAACGCCTATTGCCAGGACAACGACATCTCCTGGATCGACTGGAATTTCTCGGACGACGCCGAGAAGCTGCTCGCCTTCACCAGGCGGATGATCAAATTGCGGCGTGACTATCCGATCCTGCGCCGCAGCCGCTTCCTGTCCGGCGATCGCGATCCGCAGCTCGCGATCCGCGACGTGGTCTGGATCAGCGCCTCAGGCGTGGAGATGACGCAGGCGGACTGGACCACCGGCTGGATCAAATGCTTCGGCGTCGTGCTCGACGGCCGCGCCCGCAAGACCGCGATCGCCCGCGAGGGCCAGGACGACACCGTGCTTGTCATCCTCAACAGCTATGAGGGCGAGGTCGACTTCAAGCTGCCGGCGACGTCAGCCGGCCCGCACTGGTCGCTGCTGCTCGACACCAATGCGCCGGAGCAACCGGCGGGCGCGCAGTTCGTGTTGGAGAGCACGTACAAGGCGGCCGGGCGTTCGTTTGTGCTGCTTACGGCTGGCGAGATGCGTAGCAACCATAAGTCATGATGGTTGCTACGGGGTCCGGCTCGCCTCCACTCACACCGTGCACGCCTGAACAATCTTCGGCAGATAGCCTTGGCAGAAATCCAGATAGGTCCTGACGATGGTCGATTGATGCCGGTGCGGCGGATAGAGCAGGTGGAGCGACCATTCCGGCAACGGGTGCTGCGGCAGCAACCGGACCAGACGTTTCGCACGGATTGCTGCGGCCGCCAGGAACGGCGGCAGCTCCGTGACCACGTCGCCGCGCAGCGCGCGGGTGCACAAATGATGATAGTCGTTGGTGGACAGCACGGCTTTGGGCTCGACCATCTGCGTGCCCAGCTCCCATCGCACCTGGGTATCGACCCGCGACGCCCACACCCCGCATGGCAGGCCATGCAGCGCGTCCGGATGCTTCGGCACGCCGACGCGCTTGAGCAAGCTCGGGCTGGCGACGAGAACATTGCGAAACGACAGCACGCGGCGCGCCACCATCGCCTCGTGAACGATCGCGCCGACCCGAAGCGCGACATCGATTCCGTCCTCGACCAGGTCGACACGACGCTCGGTCGAGTAGAGGTGAACCTGGATGTCCGGATAGCGCTGCTGGAACGCCGCCAGCAAATCCCACCATGGCTCGAAGGTCTGCGGCAGCGATAGGCGCAAACGCCCCTTCAACTGCATCTGGTCATTGACGACGGCCTGTTCGGCCTCCAGCAGTTGCTCGATGCCCTGACCGGCGCGCTCGTACAGCCGCGCGCCGGCGTCGGTGAGTTTCGCGCCGCGGGCTGAGCGCTCGAGCAGTTGCACCTTGAGCTGCCGTTCGAGGTCTCTGATACGGCGGCTCAATGTCGGCAGCGGAATGTCGAGGCGTGCAGCCGCCGCCGAGAGGCTGCCGGCTTGCACGACCGCGACGAACATCCTGGCTGCATTGAGATCCATTGGATTTAGCCTATCATATCCGGAAGGGATATTGTCAGTAGCGGGCATTCATTTTCATATTTGGCTGGCTTACCTCTCGCGGCAAGGGGACTTCACCTCCGGAGAGCCTATGAAAACGAGCATCCTGGCAGCCATGACCTTGGCGTTCGCGAGTTCGGCCGCATCGGCACAAACGCCGGCGTCGCCGCCTCGACCGGTCACCGTCGAAAACTACAATCGCGCCCAAACCGACGTTTATTTCGCCGGCGTGGTCAAAGGCGGCGGCTTCGGGAAATTCCGTCACGGTCGCGAACTTGCACCACCGATTCAGCAGGGCATCGTCCGCCCCAATCGCGATACGCTGTACTCGTTTGCGACCTTCGATCTCGATGCCGGACCGGTGACTATCACGCTCCCGGGCGGCGCCAAGCGCTTGATGGCGATGCAGATCGTCAATGAGGACCAGTACACCAAGGGGGTCTATTACGGCGCGGGCACTCATACCCTCACCCGCACGGCGATCGGCACGCGCTATGCCATCGCGGTGGTACGCTTCCTGGTCGATTTTTCCGACAACAACGAGATTCAGCAAGTCCACGTCCTGCAGGACGCGATCACGTCGAACCAGGACCGCCCTGGCACGTTCGAAATTCCGAACTGGGATGAAGCCAGCCTCAACAAAGTGAAGGCGGCGCTGTCGCAGCTCGGCACGACAGTCTCCGATTCCAGGCGCATGTTTGGCGCAGATGTGCATCAGATCGATGCGGTGAAGCACCTGATCGGCAGCGCCATGCTGTGGGGCGGCAATCCCGAGAAGGATGCGTTGTATCTGCCGATCACGCCGGCGCGCAACGACGGCCGCACGATCCATACGCTGACGGTCAGGGACGTTCCCGTCGACGGCTTCTGGTCGCTCACGGTCTACAACGGTGACGGCTATCTGCAGCCGAACCCGGCCGGCCTCTATGCGGTGAACAGCGTCACGGCCACGAAAGCCGCCGATGGCGCAATCACGGTCCAATTCGGCGGCTGCGACGTCAAGGTCGCCAACTGCCTGCCGATCACGCAGGGATGGAATTACACGGTGCGGCTGTTTCAACCGCGCGCTGATGTTCTCGATGGCAGCTGGAGATTCCCCGAGGCGCGGCCCGCGGATTGAGTCCGCGATCGACATGGATTCGTAAGGCGGATTAGCGAAGCGTAATCCGCTATCTTGCGGCTCACGGCGCGACGGCGGATTACGCCTTCGGCGAATCCGCCCTACGAGCCCTCGACCTCCCACCCAAAGGTCCCCTCCCCGCGACCCCGTCGGCCAATTGACATTCGGCCGCGGGCTGCCAGACTTCGCCAAAAATTAGGGGTGGAGACCTCTGGATGGCCAATCTTTCGGCCTCAAATCACGTTGCCCGTGTTTTATCGGCGGCCAATCAGGTGGCCGGCGTCGACACCGAGGCGCGGATTGCCGCGTCCTGGCGGCGCTGCGTGGTCAATCACAACCTCGATCCGGCCCGGCGCGGGCCGCCGCAGACGCTGACCGAGGCCGAGGTCCGGCACATCGCCGAGCCGATGGAAGATCTGATCCAGGTCGCGATCCCGGAACTCGAGGACCTTGCCCGCGTGCTCCACGACACCGGCTACTGCGTCAACCTTGCCGACCCCAACGCGACCATGCTGGTGAGCCGTCTGCCCGGAGGCGATTACGACCGGATGTTCCTGGAATGGAAGATCTACACCGGCTCGAACTTTGCCGAGACCTTCGAGGGCACCAACGGGCTCGGCACCGCGCTCGCCGAGCAGCGGCCGATCATCGTGCATGGCGACGAGCATTTCCGCGAGCAGTGGCACATGTTCACCTGCGCCGTGTCGCCGCTGTTCGATCATGCCGGGCGGCTCGCCGGCGCCGTCAACATCTCGTCCTGCCGCAGCGATCTCGGCCGCAGCGCGCATGAACTAGCGCTCGCCGTCACCACGGAGGCGACGCGGCGGATCGAGCAGTCGTTCTTCCGCCGGCGCTATCGCGCCTCCTGGATCGCGACGCTGCCCGGCGACGGGCACGGCATGGTCGCCTATGACGACGACCGCCGCGTCGTCGGCGCCTGCCGCACCGCGCGCGGCGTGTTCGGCCTGACCGATGCGATGATCGATAACGGCATCGACCTGTCGCATCTGATCCAGCTCGACGATCGCGCGACACGCGCCGCGGACGATCCGGTCACGCTGCGCCGGGCCGACGGCACGCCATGGGGCCGCGGCCGCCTCGCGCCGCCGGTGCGCGCGCGTGTCTCCCGTCCGTTGCCTGCGCCGCCGCGCGAACAACCGGCCGGACAGTTCAGCGGCCTGCACAGGCTGGCCGGCCGCGATCCCGTACTGATCAAGGGCGTGAAGCGGCTACTGACGGTCGGCAATCTCGACCTGCCGATCCTGCTGCACGGCGAGACCGGCGCCGGCAAGGACGTGTTCGCGCGCGCCATCCACGCCGCGAGCAGTCGCGCGGCACGCAACTATGTCGCGCTGAACTGCGCGGCGATGCCGGAGAGCCTGATCGACGCCGAGCTGTTCGGCTACGAGGCCGGCGCCTTCACCGGCGCGCGGCGCGAGGGATCGAAGGGGCTGATCGTGCAGGCGAGCGGCGGCACGCTGTTCCTCGACGAGATCGGCGACATGCCGCTGGCGCTGCAAACGCGGCTGCTGCGCGTGCTGGAGAATCGCGAGGTCTGGCCGCTCGGCGCGCTGAAGCCTGTCCCGGTCGACATCCGCCTGATCAGCGCCACGCATCGTGACCTGGCGCGGATGGCCGAGGATGGCAGCTTCCGCTCCGACCTGTATTACCGGCTGCGCGGCATGGAGATCCGCCTGCCCGCCTTGCGCGAGCGCGCGGACCGGCGCGAGGTGGTTGCGCAGATCGCCGACGAGGAAGCGCCGCACTGCCGCATCGCACCGGACGCCTGGGTGCAACTGATGGCCTATCCCTTCCCCGGCAACATGCGCCAGCTTCGCCACGTGCTTCGGCTTGCCGGTGCCACCGCCGAGAACGGCGTCATCACCGTGGCCGATCTCGATCTGCCACCGTTCGTCACGCGTAGCGCGGAGGCCGATCATGCGGCGAACGAACGCGCCGCGATCGCCGACGCGTTGCGCGCCAATGCCGGAAGAGTGACGGACGCTGCCAAGGCGCTCGGGCTCAGCCGCGCGACGTTGTACCGGAAGATCAAGGCGTTAGGGATCGAGCTGGACAGCTAGCCCGGAACAGCACCTGCCGTTCCGGCCGCGCGGGAAAGGTGCTATCATGTGCCTTTCATTCAACGCCACGGAGCGGGTCCCATGACACGGTTTCCCCTCGCTGTGGTCGTTGGCCTCATTGCCGCGACCATTTCGCAACCTGCTGCCTCGGATTCTTCCGAGCAACGATTGGGCAAAGTTCATTTCGCAACGTCCTGCAAGCCGGAGGCGCAGGAGCTGTTCGATCGCGCCATGCTGTATCAGCATTCGTTCTGGTACAGCGCATCGCGCCGCACCTTCGAGGAAGTGCTCGAGGCCGACCCGCAATGCGCCATCGCCTATTGGGGGATCGCGCTCAGTTATCTCTACAATCCGCATGGGCCGCCACCGGCGGAGAACCTTCCGCTCGGCCTCGAAGCCGTGAAGAAGGGCCAGGCGCTGGGAGCGCAGACGCCGCGCGAGCAAGAGTACATCAATGCGATCGCCGCGATGTATGTCGACTACGACAAGGTCGATCACCGCACCCGCGTGCAGCGCTTCCTGGCGGCCGAGGAGCAGGTGGCGACGCACAATGCCGACGATGACGAGGCGCAGATCGCCTATGCGATCACGCTCAACGTCGCGGCGTCCCCGAGCGACAAGACCTATGCCAACCAGCTGAAAGGCGCGGCGCTGCTCGAGCCGATCTTCAAGCGCCAGCCCGAGCACCCCGCATCGCCCATTACCTGATCCATCTCTACGACTACCCGGCGCTCGCGGAGAAGGGCCTCCCCGCGGCGATGCGCTATGCCAAGATCGCCGAGCAGGCGCCACACGCCCAGCACATGCCGTCGCACATCTTCACGCGCGTCGGCTACTGGAAGGAATCGATCGCCTCAAACAAGGAATCGGCGCGCATCGCCAAGGAAGACGGCGAGCAGCAGGACCAGGCGCACGCGATGGACTATCTGGTCTATGCCTACCTCCAGCTCGGCCAGGACAAGGAGGCGCGGGCGGTAGTCGACGAGCTCGGCAAGCTCCAGTTCAAGCAGGACCGGTTCGCCGGCCCGTTCGCGGTCGCGGCAAGCCAAGCCCGCTATGTGTTCGAGCGCGGCGACTGGAAGGGAGCCGCCGCGCTTGAAGTGCATCCGACCAAATATGCCTATGCGGACGCCATCACTTACTTTGCACGGGCGGTCGGCGCTGCGCGCTCCGGTGATCCGGCGGCCGCCAAGCCCGATATCGCCAAGCTGGTTGAGCTGCGCGACAAGCTGAAGGACGCAAAGGACGCCTACTGGTCCAACATCGTCGACATCCAGCAGCAGATCGCGAGCGCCTGGGCGCTGTACGCCGAAGCCAAATACGACGAGGCGCTCAGTGCGATGAACGCCGCCGCGGAAGCCGAAGACAAGACCGAGAAGCATCCCGTTACCCCGGGACCGCTCGCGCCGGCGCGCGAGCTCTATGCTGCGATGCTGCTCGATCGCGGCAAGGTCGCCGACGCGCTTGCCGCCTACGAGGCCGTGCTCAAGAAGGAGCCCAATCGGCTGGCGGCCTATCTCGGGATGATCAAGAGCGCGAAAGCGGCCGGCGATCAGGCCAAGACGAAGGACTGCGCTGATCAGATCGCCCGGCTCACCGCGGATGCGGATTTGTCGCGGCCAGAGCTGATCGAATTGCGACAGACAACCGGAAGCAAGCTGTGATGCGACCGACACCATGGCGCAACGGTGCGGCGGCCTCGCTCGGCGCCGTTGCGCTATGGCTTTGCAACGTGCCGCGGGCCGGTGCGATGGAGATTCTCGGTCAGGCCGGCGTGCTCGGCGAATGGGAGCTGACCGGACATCTCACCGAAGGCGCACCGGGCACGCCCGGGCAATTCTCCGGACCGTTGAAGATGAAGCATGTGGGCATCTGCGCGCAGGACGGACCGGAGGAACGCGCCGGCGAGATCAAGCTGCTACTCACGGCGGATTCACAGGTGACGGCGGAGCTGGTGCTGGACGGCGCGCCCTGCACCTACAGCGCCCGCAAGGCGCACAATTACGAGGGCACGCTGTCCTGCGAAGGCCGCGCGCCCGTCCCGCTCTTGGTGTGGCTCAAATAACTAATGCCATCAGGCCGCCGGCCGCGAGCGGCGCAGCCATTCGTTGAGGTCGATGCGGCCGAGGCGCGCCTCGCCCAGCGGCACCAGCGAATGCTCCTCGACCCGGCCGCCCCAATAGAGCGCGTCAGGATCGCGCACCACCTCGCGCCGGTCGCCTTTTGCCTTCAGGTAGCGGGCCACGATTTCGTCGAACGGGGCACGGTCCGGTCCTGCGATCTCGACGATGCCGTTGCGCGGCGGCTCGAGCGCGATATCGGCCACGAGGGCAGACACATCCTCCGCCGCGATCGGCTGGAACAGACCGGGCGAGAGCCTGATCGTGTTTACAACTGCACTCGCATCGGCAATCGCTCCGACGAATTCCATGAATTGGGTCGCGCGGATGATGGTGTAGGGAATACCGGACGCTCGATCAGTCTCTCCTGCGCGACCTTGGCGCGGAAATAGCCGTTCTCGGGCGTCCGGTCGGCGCCGACGATCGAGAGCGCGACGTGGTACTTGACGCCGGCCGGCTTCTCCGCCGCCAGCAGGCTGCGGCCCGATCTCTCGAAGAACGCCATCACCGCCCTATCCTCGAACGACGGTGAATTGGCAAGGTCGATCACGACGGCTGCGCCGGACAGCGCCGCCTCCAATCCCTCACCGGTGAGGGTGTTGACGCCATTCTTCGGCGAAGCGGCGACGACGTCATGGCCGCGCTGCCGCAGGATGGCCGTCGTCCTGGAGCCGATCAGTCCGGTGCCGCCGATCACAACGATCTTCATGATTGGGTCTCCCTTGTCGATGATTGGAGATTCTCAGGGGTCGATTGCGCTTACGGATGGCCGGCGGCGAGCGCACCGGTTGATCGACATGTCGACGACGGTCGCGCGTCCGCCGCGCAAGACCGCGGCAACGTCCTGCCGATGAGAAGGTTTAAACAGCTCGCGCCGCCGCATCGATCGCTCCTGCATGCGCGGCGGCATTTATAGCATGCCGCTCGCGCGCAGGGCGCGCTCGTCAAATTGATCAGGATTGGTCAGCGATGCTGATTGACTATGGGAGGCGTACCGACCGCCCGCCGCTCAGGAAAACTCGTTCCAGCTGACGCGGCGCGCGTCGACGTCGCCGAGCGTGATCGGATCATGGATGTTGCGCACGCTCTGGAAGCCCGAGCGCAGATAGATCAGCGGATCGACCGTGGTCGCCGCGCGGACATGCTGGACTTCGCCGATGAAGATCGAATGGGTCTTGGTCTCGAGCTCCTGCGCCAGGACGCAGTCGAACGCCGCGACGGCATCCTCCAGCACGGGGGCGCCGGTCGCGCCGGTGGTCCAGCGGCCGAACGCAAAACGGTCGTCGCCGTTGACGCCCTTCTGGCCGGAGAAGGTCAGCGCCAGCAGCGCGTGCTCCTCGTTCAGGAAGTTGATGACGAAATGGCGCTCCTCAAGGATGCGCTGGTGCGCGCTGGCATTACGGTTAACGCAGACCAGCACCGATGGCGGATTGTCCGACAGCGAGCAGGCCGAGGTCACCGTCAGGCCGGTGCGCTGTCCCGGCTCGCGGCCGACCGTCACCAGCGCGACCGCGCCCGCGCAATGGCGCATCGCCTGCTTGAAACTCTGTGCGTCGACCGTCATGCCGCAAAACCTCATGGAAGCACCCCATTTAAGATATGCGACGGGGGGTGCGAGGCAAGCCCCGCACCCCGCGCAGCTGTCATGCAGCCTTCTCGAACTCGGCGCCGAGATGCTTGAGCCGCGGCATCACCTCGTTCTTGAGCAGGTCCAGCGAGTGCCGCCAGGCCTCCGGCTTGTGCTTGTAGTCGAAGCCGAACACGCAGAGGACGCCGAAGCCGCCGACCTCGCGGTAGATCTGCTCGATCTTCTCGGTGACCGTCGCGGGCGAGCCGACGATCCAATTCCGACGTGCGCAATATTCGACGGTGACGTCGCTGTCGGGCACGTCGGGCGCGTGCTTCAGGTAGTCCTTGAAGCCGAAATGGCCGAGCAGCGGCAGGAAGTACTCGCCCATCATCCGGCCCATCATGTCGCCGGTCGAGAGCTTCCATGCCTCTTCGTCGGTATCGGCCACGAACACCTCGCGCACCAGCCGCCAATCCTTGCGGCTCGGCTTGCGGCCGGTCTTGGCCGCGCCCGCTTCCACCGAATCCCAGTGGCTGCCGACATAGGCCGGGTTGAGGTTCAGGCTCATCGGGATGAAGCCGCGCTCGCCCGCAAGCTTCAAGGTGTCCGAGTTCTTCGACAGGCCGGCGACGCCGATCGGCGGGTGCGGGCCCTGCAGCGGCTTGATGTGGGGTTTGAGGAAGTCGAACATCGTGTCCGGCTTGCTCACCGTCCAGTACTTGCCCTTGTGCGTCCACGGTCCGGGCTCGGACCACATCTTCAGGATGATCTCGAGCGCCTCGCGGGTCATGTCGCGGTTCTGGCCGGACATGCCGTCGACATTGAACATCGCCCAGTCGCTCGGCAGGCCGGAGGCCGCGACGCCGAAATTGAGCCGCCCATTGGAGAGATGGTCGAGCATCGCAACGCGGTTCGCGAGCTCGGCCGGATGATGATACGGCAGCAGGAAGCCGCCGGGTCCGATGCGGATGTTCTTGGTCTGCAGCAGCGCTTGCGCCACCAAGAGATCGGGCGACGGATGCGGCTCCCACGGCGCGGTGTGATGCTCGCCGATCCAGGCTTCCTGATAGCCGAGCTCGTCGAGCCAGCGCAGCGTCTGCAGGTCCCAGTCGTGGCCCTCCTTCAATCCGCACTCCGGCGGGTGCGAGGGCATGGTGAAGTAGCCAAGCTCCATGTGCGTTTCCTTCCTTCGTTGGGTTCAGTCATGCAATGCGTCTTGCCGCGCATTGCGCGACAATCAGCAAGCGCTGTGCCAGCGTGGAAATCGCAGGGAATGGGTAGGAACGGCGGGATTTCGCCCGGCTGCGGCCGAACGTCGGACTCATGAGCGCCGCGGCCGTCTCACCGTCGCGAGACGGGTCGCAGCCGTGAGACGCGGCGAACTCCCTCTCATTCCCTCTCCCCGTTCTTACGGGGAGAGGGTTGGGGTGAGGGGCTATCTCCGCGCAGACGGTGATAATTGTACTCGCGGAGACTCCCCCTCACCCGGATCGCATCTTCGATGCGATCCGA
>NZ_LFLZ01000102.1 GCF_001189845.1 Bradyrhizobium tropiciagri | reverse complement strand
GCAAATCGGGTGAGGGGCCGCAGCTCTAACGAGGGACTGCAACCCCTCACCCGGCGCTACGCGCGACCTCTCCCAAGGGAGAGGTGAAGCTCCGCGGTCGATCCAGCTCAACCTAAACTTATCCTGCCCTTGATCGGCGCTTCCGCGCGTAGCGTCGCCTCGATCTCGCCGAGGATACGCGCCAGCCGCTCGGCCCATGCGGTCTCGCCGGCCTGGTCGGAGATCAGGTCCTGGCGAATCTCGATGCCGGAATTCATCAGGCCGCGCTGCTCGCCATGCACGGGGATGGTGTAGTCGGTCTCGTCGCTGACCGCATAGGGCTCGTTGTCGCCGACCACGAGATCGCCCTCGGCGCGTAGATGCTTCAGCAGCAGCGGCGGCAGCGCCTTGTCTCGGTGATACAGCGTGCCGATGTGCCAGGGACGTGCGATGCCGGCATAAACCGGTGTGAAGCTGTGCAGCGACACCAGCACTGTCGGCATGCCGTGACGCGCACGTTCGTCGATGATGTCGTCGATGCGCCTGTGATAGGGATCGAAGATCTGCGCGCGGCGCATCTCGGCGGCCTCGCGCGACAGGCCCTCATTGCCCGGAACGGTGGTGGCTTCGCTGATCAGCGGGACCGAGCTTGCGACATGCGGCGGCCGGTTGCAGTCGATCACGAGCCGCGAGTAGCGCTGCGCGATCAAATGCGCGCCGAGCAGGTCGGACAGCTGCGTGGCGACGCCGGCGATACCGATGTCCCAGGCGATGTGCCGGACGAGCTCGCCTTCGGGCAGGCCGAGATCGCCGAGCGGGGAGGGAATCAGCCTGCCGTAGTGGTCGCAGGTGAATAGGAACGGTGAGCGGCCGGCAGGATTGTGTTCAAGAACCGGTGAAACATCGGTGCTTGCGAGCAGGAACGATGGACCGCCGCCGTAATTCAAGGGCTTTTTCCTCAACTTTGCCTATTCAAGCGGCATGCTGGTTTGGAATCGAGCAGCTTTCTCTATAGATTATGCGGCTCGAAATCACGATGATTGTTTGAAGATGCCGCTACTGACTATCCATCACAAGACCGTTTATCGCTACGCGCGCCCGGTGGCGTTCGGCGAGCACCGCATCATGCTGCGCCCGCGCGACGGCCATGATCTGCGCGTGCTCGACAGCGCGCTTGTGATCGATCCGCAGCCGATGTCGCTGCGCTGGATCCATGACGTGTTCGGCAACAGCGTCGCGATCGCAGCCTTCGACGAGCGCACCGACACGCTGTCCTTTGTCTCGACCGCGACGGTGGAGCACAATCCCGCCGACAGGTTTGCGCTGACGCCGGATGACGCGGCTTATTTCTATCCGTTCCTCTACGACGATGAGGAATTCCCCGATCTGCAGCAGTTCATCACGCCGCAATATGGCGACCCGACCGGCGAGCTGTCGGCCTGGGCGCGGCGCTTCCTCGATGTCGAGGCGCCGACGCTGACGTTCAAGATCCTCAGCGACATGACGCATGGCATCCGCGAAGCGTTCAGCTACCGCAAGCGTTACGAGCAGGGCACCCAGCATCCGCTCGATACGCTGCGCACGAAGTCCGGCACCTGCCGCGACTATGCGCTGTTCATGATCGAGGCGCTGCGCCGGCTCGGCATCGCCGCGCGATTCGTCTCCGGCTACCTCGCGATGCCTCCCGGCAGCGCGCACGGCTATGTCGGCGGCGGCTCGACCCACGCCTGGGTGCAGGTCTATCTGCCGAGCGCGGGCTGGATCGAGTTCGATCCGACCAACGGCATCGTCGGCACCCGCGATCTGATCCGCGTCGCGGTGGCGCGCGATCCGCGCCAGGCGATCCCGCTGCACGGCGTCTATCTCGGCGCCGCGGATGCCTTTCTCGGCATGGACGTCGACATCAAGGTCGTTTCGGTCGGCGAGAGCGTGGCGGAGCAGGAGACGGCCTGACGATGCAGATCAGGGTCGGCTTCGAGATCACCTACACGGCGGCGCAGCCGACCCCGATGGTGATCATGTTGTCGATCCATCCGTCGCGTTACGCCGACATCGTCGGCACCGAGCGCATTGCGACCGTGCCGGATGTGCCGATCGGTCTCTATCGCGACGGCTTTGGCAATGTCTGCGGGCGCCTTGTCGCGCCGGCCGGTGGCGTCACCTTCCGTGGCAGCGCGCTGGTGCGCGATTCCGGGTTGCCCGACATCGTCAATCCGGCGGCGCAGCAGCTGCCGGTCGAGCAATTGCCCGACGACTTGCTGCTCTATCTGATGCCGAGCCGCTATTGCGAGACCGACAAGCTGACCGACATCGCCTGGTCGCTGTTCGCCGGCACACCGCCCGGCTGGGCGCGGGTGCAGGCGATCACCGATTTCGTGCACCGCCATGTGACGTTCGGCTACCAGCACGCCCATCACATGAAGTCGGCGCACGACGTCTATGAAAGCCGCGCCGGCGTCTGCCGCGACTTCGCGCATCTGGCGCTGACCTTTTGCCGCTGCATGGGAATTCCCGCGCGCTACTGCACCGGCTATCTCGGCGACATCGGGGTGCCGCCGGATCCCGCGCCGATGGATTTTTCCGGCTGGTTCGAGGTCTATCTGTCCGGCCAGTGGTACACCTTCGATGCCCGCCACAATGTGCCGCGGATCGGCCGCATCCTGATGGCGACCGGCCGCGACGCCGCCGACGTCGCGCTCACCACAAGCTTCGGCCGCATGACGCTGACGAAATTCGTCGTCGTGACGGAGGAAGTGGCGGCGGGATGACCTGGTCTTTCGTCATTGCGAGCCGCCCGGTCGGCGCAAAGCGTCGCCGGATGATAGGCTCCGCGAAGCAATCCATTGAGCAGCGGGCGCGAACCGAAGTATGGATTGCTTCGTCGCTTCGCTCCTCGCAATGACGGCTGTAAAAATCACGATGACCTCCGATCTCCTCTTCGTCTACGGCACACTGATGCGCGGTTTCGACCACCCGATGGCGAAGCTGCTCGCGGGCAATGCCGAATTCTTAGGATCAGCGCAGTGCCGCGGCCAGCTCTACCTCGTGAAGCATTATCCGGGCCTCGTCGTGTCGGACGATCCCGCCGACATCGTGCACGGCGAGTTGTTCCGCCTGCGCGAGCGCGAGGCCATGCTGCGCGAATTCGACATGTACGAGGCCTGCGGCGAGGGCTTTCCACCGCCGACCGAATATCTCCGCGAGATGCTCAAGGTCACGCTCGCCGACGGCAGCGTGAGCGAGGCGTGGACCTATCTCTACAATTGGCCGGTCACCGAGCTGCCGCGGATCGCCTCAGGAAAATTCCTCGAGCACTAGCGGCTTCACACTTCCCGCTCGACGCGGATGTCGACCTCGCGCTCGACAAAGCTCCATTCCTCGGTGGCGCGCAGCATGGCGACCAACTCGTCGAACAGGTTGTCGTGTTCGGGTGCGAACTCGAACCAGGTCAGGAAGTCGAAGGGCATGCCGAGGTCGCGGGCATGAAACAGCTGGCGGGCGATCGCCGGCAGGTATTTCAAGGTGCCGGCGATGTGGTGCGACTTGTCCTCGAAGATCTTGCGGCGCTCTTCCTGGGTCAGCTCCCACCACGCCGCGGACTTCCGGATCGGGATCAGCGCCGCGTGGGTTGCCTCGCTGCGGCCGAGCCCGGCTTGCACGGCGGCAAGCTTCTCGCGCTCCTCCTTTTCGGTGTAGCGCAGATGGCTGGCGACGCCGGCGAGCCGCCAGGAGGTCTGCGCCGGCAGCAGCGGCAGCGCGATCGCATCGCTCGCAACGATCGACAGCGCCGCGACCTTCGGCAGCGTCTCGCCCTTCACCCGCGTGATGGACGTGACCTGCCAGCCGCCGCTCTGCCCGCCTCTGAATGTCGTGAACATGGCCTATCCAATCCCGGAACCGGGGAGGGGGCAAGGTGGCTGAGACTTCTCTCCACCGAGGAATCCGGGGTAGCCCGGTGGTGCCGCGGAGCCTGTGAATAGTCCGGAAAAATCCTACATTCTTCGTCCAACCACCGGGCGCCCCTATATGGCTAACCGGTTGACCAGCGACTCACCGGATACCACGCTAAATCGTCCCATGCGTTTCACGCCCCAATTCCTCGAAGAGCTGCGCGCCCGGCTTCCGGTCTCGGAAGTCGTGGGCAAGCGCGTCAAGCTCAAGAAGGCCGGGCGAGAGTGGAAGGGGTTGTCGCCGTTCCAGCAGGAGAAGACCCCGTCGTTCACGGTCAACGACCAGAAGGGGTTCTACCACGACTTCTCCTCGGGCCAGCACGGCAACATCTTCGACTTCGTGATGCAGACCGAGGGCGTCACCTTTCCGGAGGCGGTCGAGCGGCTGGCGTCGATGGCCGGCATGGCGATCCCGGCGGCGAGCCCGGATGCGGCGCGGCACGAGCAGCGCCGCCGCACCCTGCACGACGTGATGGAACTGGCGACCAAGTTCTTCGCCGACACGCTGGCCTCGCGTAACGGCGCCAAGGCGCGCGGCTACCTCGCCGACCGCGGCATCTCACCGGCGACCCAGCTCCAGTTCCGGATGGGCTATGCGCCGCCGGATCGCTTTGCGCTGAAGGAGCATCTGGGCGCGTTAGGAATCTCCACCGAGGACATGGTGGAGGCGGGGCTGCTGGTGTCCGGCGAGGACAAGCCGGTGCCGTTCGATCGCTTCCGCGACCGCGTCATGTTCCCGATATCGGATGCACGCGGCCGCGTCATCGCGTTCGGCGGCCGCGCGCTGGAGAAGGACGTTCCGGCAAAGTACCTGAACTCGCCGGAAACCACGCTGTTTCACAAGGGCGACAATCTCTACAATCTGTTCACGGCGCGGCAGGCCGCGCATGACGGCGCGCAGCTCATCGTCGTCGAGGGCTATGTCGACGTCATCGCCATGGTCACGTCGGGCTTTCCCGGCGCCGTCGCGCCGCTCGGCACCGCGCTGACCGAGAACCAGCTCGCGCTGCTCTGGAAGATGGTCGACGAGCCGATCCTCTGCTTCGACGGTGACCGCGCCGGGCAGAAGGCCGCGTATCGCGCGGCCGACATTGCCCTGCCGCAGCTCAAGCCGGGCAAGAGCCTGCGTATCGCGCTGCTGCCGGAAGGGCAGGACCCCGACGATCTCGCCCGCTCCGGCGGCCGCGCCGCGATCGAGGACGTGATCTCGGCGGCGCGTCCGCTCGCCGACATGATCTGGTCGCGCGAGATCGAGGGCGGCAATTTCGACACCCCCGAGCGCCGCGCCGCGCTTGAGGCGCGGATCGGCGAACTGACCAATGGCATCCGCGACGAGGTGGTGCGCCGCTATTACCGGCAGGACCTGCAGGAGCGGCTGCAACGCAACTTCGCCCCGGAGGGCGGCCGCGGCGGTTACGGCGGCGGCTTCGGCAGGGGCAATTTCGGCGGCGGGCGCGGCGGCGAATCACCCCGCCAGTTTGCGCCCCGCGGCCCGGCCCGAGGCGGCCAGGCCGGCCGCTTCGGCGGCAAGGGCGGCGCCACCCCCGGGATTTCACGGGGTCCGTATCAGGCCGCGAGCCCCCAGCTCGCCAACAGCTCGATCATGCGCGGCCAGCGCAGCGCGATCTCCCGCCGCGAGGCGCTGATCCTGCTATCCCTGATCAACCACCCCTGGCTGCTGCACGACCATCTGGAGGAGGTGGCGGCGCTGGAGCTCGCCCACCCCGAGGCCCACAAGCTCAGGGCCGCCATTATCGCGGCCTTTGCCCACGATCATCACCATTCCCCCGACGTCGAGGAGCAGGCCGAGAAGATGCGCGCTGACCTTGAAGCAGGCGGATTATCGCAGATTCTTCAAAGGGTTGAGCGGGCGATCACAACCCAGGCGGTGTGGGGGACGCAAATCGGTGCGGCGCGCGAGGATGTTTTATCAACCTGGCGTCAACTCGTTGCCTTGCATCAGAAAACCCACGCCTTACTTAGGGAAAGAAAAGATGCGGAAGCGGCCTTGGCTGAAGACTCCAGCGAGGCCAATCTGGCATGGTTGCAGGATATCCAGGCCCGGATGGCAGAAGCCGACGGGACCGAAGCCCTGATTGAAGGGTTCGGCGAATTATCGGGCCGGTTCCAGCGTAATGTCTGATAACAAAAATGCTGCGGACGGCACCGGCCGAACCAGCGAAAAGACTCGCCAAATCTATGGTTTGGCTGCAAAAACAGGGTTAAGCGAAACTTAATAGCCTCGCGGCTATTGCAGATGGAAACCATCGAGACGGATGACAGGGGTGGCGAAATTTGTGCGCCGCCCTTTGTGCGTCGAGAGAGTAATTCTAGATAGCGTGCAAACGTGCGTGCGTGGCACCATTTTGCATGACCGCGTTTCGGGAGCTTAGTGAATGGCCACCAAGGCAAAGACGCTGCAGGTTAAGGACAAGGAAAAAGACGACAAGGCAGCGGATGCTCCTGAGAAGGATTCCGCTGACGCGCCGTCGCCGTTGCTCGACCTGTCGGATGCCGCGGTGAAGAAGATGATCAAGCAGGCCAAGAAGCGCGGCTTCGTGACCTTCGATCAGCTCAACGAAGTGCTGCCTTCCGACACGACCTCGCCCGAACAGATCGAAGATATCATGTCGATGCTGTCCGACATGGGCATCAACGTCACCGAGGCCGACGACTCTGAAGGCGAGGACGAGAAGGACGACGGCGACGACGAGACCGACAACGAGCTCGTCGAGGTCACGCAGAAGGCCGTCACCGAGGTCAAGAAGTCGGAGCCCGGCGAGCGCACCGACGATCCCGTGCGCATGTATCTGCGCGAGATGGGCACCGTCGAGCTGCTGTCGCGCGAGGGCGAAATCGCCATCGCCAAGCGCATCGAGGCCGGCCGCGAGGCGATGATCGCGGGCCTCTGCGAGAGCCCGCTGACCTTCCAGGCCATCATCATCTGGCGCGACGAGCTCAACGAAGGCAAGATCTTCCTTCGCGACATCATCGATCTCGAAGCCACCTATGCCGGCCCCGAGTCGAAGGGCGGCATCAATCCGAACCTGATCGGCAACAACGGCGCCGAGGGCGCCGCTGCCGAAGGCAATGGCAACGGTGCTGACGCCGCCGCGCCGGCGCATGTCGCGCCGCCCGCAGCGCCGCCGTCGCCGACCCCGTTCCGCGCCGCGCCCGCCGGTGCCGAAGCCGGCACCGAGGAGAAGGATCCCGGCGAGGCCGCCGCCGAAGGCGACATGGACGACGACGAGTTCGAGAACCAGATGTCGCTCGCCGCCATCGAGGCCGAGCTGAAGCCGAAGGTGGTCGAGACCTTCGACAAGATCGCGTCCGAGTACAAGAAGCTGCGCCGCCTGCAGGAGCAGGATATCGCCAACCAGCTGCAGAGCGAGTCGCTGTCGCCCTCGCAGGAGCGCAAGTACAAGAAGCTGAAGGACGAGATCATCGTCGAGGTGAAGTCGCTGCGCCTCAACCAGGCCCGCATCGACTCGCTGGTCGAGCAGCTCTACGACATCAACAAGAAGCTGGTCTCGTTCGAGGGCCGCCTGCTGCGCCTCGGCGACAGCCACGGCGTCGCGCGCGAGGACTTTCTGCGCAACTACCAGGGCTCGGAGCTCGATCCGCGCTGGCTCAATCGTGTCTCGAAGCTCTCGGCCAAGGGCTGGAAGAACTTCGTCCATCACGAGAAGGACCGCATCAAGGACCTGCGCCACGAGATCCAGTCGCTGGCCGCGCTCACCGGCCTTGAGATCGGCGAATTCCGCAAGATCGTGCACGGCGTGCAGAAGGGCGAGCGCGAGGCCCGTCAGGCCAAGAAGGAGATGGTGGAAGCCAACCTCCGTCTCGTGATCTCGATCGCCAAGAAGTACACCAACCGCGGCCTCCAGTTCCTCGACCTGATCCAGGAAGGCAATATCGGCCTGATGAAGGCGGTCGATAAGTTCGAGTATCGCCGCGGCTACAAGTTCTCAACTTATGCCACCTGGTGGATCCGGCAGGCGATCACCCGCTCGATCGCCGACCAGGCCCGCACCATCCGCATCCCCGTGCACATGATCGAGACGATCAACAAGATCGTCCGCACCTCGCGCCAGATGCTGAACGAGATCGGCCGTGAGCCGACCCCGGAGGAGCTCGCCGAGAAGCTAGGCATGCCCTTGGAGAAGGTCCGCAAGGTCCTCAAGATCGCCAAGGAGCCGCTGTCGCTGGAAACGCCGGTCGGTGACGAAGAGGATTCGCATCTCGGCGATTTCATCGAGGACAAGAACGCGATCCTGCCGATCGACGCCGCGATCCAGTCCAACCTGCGCGAGACCACCACGCGCGTCCTGGCCTCGCTCACCCCGCGCGAAGAACGCGTGCTGCGCATGCGCTTCGGCATCGGCATGAACACCGACCACACGCTGGAAGAAGTCGGCCAGCAGTTCTCGGTGACGAGAGAGCGCATCCGCCAGATCGAAGCCAAGGCGCTGCGCAAGCTGAAGCATCCGTCAAGGTCGCGCAAGCTGCGGTCGTTCCTCGACAACTAATTCAGTCGGTATCCATTGAAACAAGAACGGCGGGCAAATGCCCGCCGTTTTTCTTTGGCCAGTCCGTGCTGCATTTCGTACGCCTGCGCCCGCGGCCACCCCTCTCCCCAACCCTCCCCCGCAAGGGGGGAGGGAGCCCTTCTGCCGGCGCGCCCCTCACGCTTGAGACCAGCGCGCGACGACATGCGATGTGCAAGCCGTGAGAGCGACGTGAGGTGAGCACGCTGGTTAGGCTCCCTCCCCCCTTGTGGGGGAGGGTGGGGAGAGGGGTGCCGCTTGCTCTGATGCCGATGGTGTGCGGAGGTGGTTCAGCGGGTGGACTTGACGTAGCGACCAACTCGCCCGCGCTACTTCTTCTTCGCCCCGACCCGCTCGATGGACTTGATCTCGAGCGGCGGGCGGCCGCCCTTTTCGGCGATCTCGCGGTCCTGGTCGCGCAGGAAGGCGCGCACCGGCTCGTCGCCGTCGAGCCCGCCAATGAGCTCCGAGGGCACGCGGCGGTTGGAGCGCTGCGAGCCGTCTTCATAGAAGACGTTGAAGAAGGCGAATTCGCCTTTGGGATTGGTCCCGGGTTTTTTCGGCATGCGCGGCTTGTCCTCGATCAAGGCGTCGCTGTCAAAGCAAATCGCCTGCGCCGGTGCGCCGGTCTGCCCTGCGCAATCTGGCAGCGAACGCCCTTGCGGTACGAGCCGACGTAATCCGCCGACATGTCAAGATGACAACGGCCTGCGAGATGTCCACCGTTCTGTTGCGTCAGGTCGCCGTCTCAGCCCTCGAACAGCACGAACGCCGCCCACACGCTGGCGTCGCGGGCGCCCGCCACTTTGCCCTCGCGCGCATCGCGCCTCGTCTGGCGCAACGCATCGGAATAGGTCAGGCCCTCGGCGAGGTGCTCGTAGAAGCGCACCGTGAAGTTCGCGGTGCCTTCGTCGGCGACCGGCCACAGCGTCAGCAGCGCGCGGCGGGCGCCGGCGATGCCGAGCGCGGTCGGCAGCCCGCGCAGGCCGCTGACGAAACTCTCGTCGCCGCGGCCGGTCTCGCAGGCCGACAGCACCAGCAGATCGAGCCCGGACAGGTCCCAGTCCATCAGCTCGAAGGCATAGAGATAGCCGTCTCTGTCGTCGCGCAGCGGCCAGCGGCCGTCGCCAGCGCCCGACAGCACGATGCCGCTCTGCCAGAGCGTGTCGAGGCCGGCCGCGGTGCTGTCGTGATAGAAGCCGTGCGTCGCCAGATGCGCGATGCGGACCTTGCCGATCGCCTCGCGCAGCGCAGCTTCGCTGACGCCGCCGCCGGTCAGCATCTCGACCGGTGCGCCGCGCGCGCGGGCGAGTTTGGCGATCGCCTCGATCTCGGTCCTGGTGCCGGGCAGCGGCATCGGCCCCGGCTGGCCGTATTCGATGCCGCCGGCGAGCAGCATCGCGCCCGTCCGCTCGAGCGTCTCGCGCGCATGGATCGCGATCAGCGCATCGGGGCTGGTCAGCAGCCGGATCGTGAACTTGTCCTCCAGCAGGCCGCCGTCCGCGCCGGGCAGCAGCGAGAACGGCACCGCAAACAGGAATCCGTCCGGCACCACATAGAGCGTGGTCTTGTCCTTCAGCATGGCCTCCAGCGGCGCGAACAGCCGCGCGTGCAGGTTCTGGAAGCGGCCTTTGGTGTCGAGTGCTCTGGTGTCGGAGCCTCCGGCGTCGAGATCGGCGGCGGCGGCCCGTGTCGTCCGCAGCCGCGCGATCTCGGTCCGCACGCCGGTGTCGACGGTCTTGCCGGGATCGCCGAGATCGACGACGCGCGGCTCGCTCGTTGCGGTCTCGACGATGGCGTAGAGCACAGTCGCCGCCAGTGGCTCCTTCGACTGCCGGTCCGCCTTCCACTGCCGCGTGATGAAGTAGTTGACGACGGCTTCCTGCGGGGCGAGCAGCTGCGCGGGACGGATCGGGTCCTGTGGCAGCTTGACGCCGATCGCATCGAGCCGCTTGTTCAGCGCCTTCTCGGCCGCGTCCTGCCGCTGCCATACCGATCGCGCCCAGTCGTCGATATTGCCCGACGAGAACAGCTCCTGCTTCTCGCCGTTGAGTCGCAGTGCCGCGCGCACCAGCGCCGCGGTCTCCGCGTCCTTATCCGCGACCTCCGTCTCGAACCGGCGCAGCGCGGTGGCGTCGCCGCCACCGAGCGTCTTCCAGCGCAGCACGGCGGCGGCAAAGGCCGGCTGTGCCACAGCGGAGCCGGCCCCGGTGGCGAAGCGGCCGAACGCGAACAGCAGGTGGTCGGCATGGGCGCGGATCGCTTCCGCGACGGCGCGATCGCCCGCCGTGCCGACCTCGCGCTTCATCCACTCGAACATCTCGCGGTCGAGCGCGGTGAACGCGCGCACCGCGCGGTTCGGATCGCTCGCGATCAGGGCAACGGCGATGCCGAGCTTGATCTGGAAGGAGAGCGGATGCTGCGCGGTGAAGGCCTTGGTCGAAATCGCCAGCGCGGTTTCGCGCAGCCGCATGCCCGCGTCCAGCTCGCCGCGCCGCTCGCGCTGGCCGGCGGCGAGTTCCGCCGCCTTGATGCGCAGGAAGTCCGCGAAATTCTCCTCATTGGCGACGATCGCCTCTAGCCGCGCCAGATCGGCCGGCGACGTCGCCGCGTCGCCGGCGGCGAGCATGTCGGTATAGAACAGCCAGGCGTCGGCCTGGCCGGCGAAACTCGGATCCTTCGGCGCCAGCACGGTCGCGATCGCGCGGTGCCGGCGGAAATAGCGGCGAGCGTCATCGAAGCGGCCGAGGTTGAGGAAGTCCTGTCCGGCGTTGTTGACCGTCACCAGCGTGTTGAGATGGTTCTCGCCGTAACGCTTGACGCGCTTCTCGATCGCGAACAGATCGAGCTCGAGCGCCTTCGCCGGCGCGCCGATCTCGCGCAGCATGTCGGCATAATTGTTGGCGAGCTTCGCGGTGGTGCGGTGGTCGGGCCCCAGCGCCTTCTCCGAGCGCTCGAAATTGTGCCGGCCCAAATTCGTCGCCGATGCCGCCGAGCCATTGGCCGACAGCGCGACCGCGAGCTTGTCGTTGGCGATCAGCGATTCCTCGGAGCCTTCGCCCCAATAGGCATTGAAGGCCGCGATCCCCTTCATGTAGACCGGAACCGCTTCGGCGATCCTGGCGTGGTCGGACAGCAGGATGGCGTATTCCAGCAGCACATCGGCGATGCCGGGCGGCGATTGCGCCGCCGCCTTGCTCTTGAATGCGCGCATGAACAGTTTTTCGGCGAGATCGTCGCGCTTGACCGCGCGCAGCGTCGCGGTCGCGTCGTAATATTGCCCCATCACGAATTGCGCGTCGTCGAGCTTGTCGGCGGCGTCGAGCGCGGCAGCGAGCTGCGCAGCGCCGGCGTCGATCTTGCCGCTGCGCGTCAGCGTGATGGCGTTCTTCATCTGCGCGGTGATCGCCTGCGTGCTGCCGGCGCCTTGCGCTGGCGCGCGCTTGGTGGAGGCGTTCTGCGCGCTGGCCGTATCGATCGGCCCGGTCAGTGTGGCGCCGAGCGCGAGGATGATACCGAGTGACGCGGCAACCCTGCGCGCGTGTGCGAAGCGTCCGGCGATCGTCATCGGCAGCACATCCTCATTCCCAGAATTCGTCACCGGATGGCGTTCCCCAATGACGGCGTCGTTGCAGCCAGCCTGGCTGGCTTTAGACGCGCGCCTTTGCATGAACAAGACAAGCGAACGGCGGCGCGGCGCCGGGACCGGTTTACCGGGCTGGTGCTTTCTTGGTCGCCGCCAGCGCCTCCGGCGTTCACGCACGCTCCCTGAGATGCACCCGCGTGGTGCGCCGCCGCTTGCATGCCAGCGGCATGAGCGCGCCATCGGATGATGTTACCGCTGGCGGACGCACTTTCCCGGCAACCGCCTTTCGCTTCGAAGCCGAAACGCGCCAGCGCCGAAACCATTGATTTTTCTGACCATCGTCACTTGCGTCATCGCGTCCGATTCGCGTATGAGGCGCATCCTTGGCTTTATACAACTTTTCTCGAGAGTCTATCGCCGATGTCCAACGCCACAAGCGACGCCAACAAGGCGCTCGTGCTCGCGCATTACGACGCCGTGACCAATCGTCTCGATCCCGACGCGATCCGCGCCCAGCTGGGGTCCGATTACTTCGACCATGCCGCAGGCAAGCGGATGAGCGCCGAGGAGGTGATCGCGCATGCGTCTGCCATGCACGAGACCTTCGCCGACCTGTCGGCGGTCGCCGAATGCCTGGTGGCCGAGCGCGACATCGTCGCCGGCCGCTTCGTCTGGCGCGGCCGGCACCGCAGCCCGTGGCGCGGCATCGCCCCGACCGGCCGTCACGTCGAATTCCGCGGCATGACGTTCTGGCGGATTCACGACGGCAAGATTTCCGAGCGCTGGGCCGAGATCGACTTTGTCGATCTGGAGCGTCAGCTCAAGGATTGAGGGAAATCTGCACAACTCCGCCGCGCCGCGACCGTGATCTGCCGGCATCACCAGCTGTGTGCATCACAGGCTGACACGTCCCACCAAACCGATCGCGAGCGCCGCGGCCAACCGGCCGCCGCTGCGCCGCTTCATCGCCGGCGAACATCGCCTCGGCCTGTTGATGGCGCAGCGCCGCTGGACGGCGGCGGTGTACGAATTCCTCCGCTTCGGCGTCAAGCAGGCGTGGGCCTGCCTGTTCGGCGGCATCGCGGTGGCGCTGATGATCGGCAGCTGGCGCTTCTATCCGCCGGACGCGGTGCTCGCGCGATACGACTTCCTGTTTCTCTCGATGCTCGCCGTCCAGGTCGCGCTGCTGGCGGGAAAGCTCGAGACCTGGGAGGAGGCCCGGGTCATCCTGACCTACCATGTCGTCGGCACGGCGATGGAGGTCTTCAAAACACAGGTCGGCTCCTGGATCTATCCGGAGCCCAGCATCTTCCGTATCGGCGGCGTGCCGTTGTTCTCCGGCTTCATGTATTCCTGTATCGGCAGCTACATCTGCCGCTGCTGGCGGCTGTTCGATTTCCGTTTTGTCCAGCATCCGCGCCGGCTCGGCCTGATCGCGCTCAGCGTCGCGATCTATCTCAACTTCTTCAGCCACCATTACGTCATCGACCTGCGCTGGGGGCTGTTCGCCTGGGCGATCAGGCTGTTCGGCCGCACCCGCATCCATTTCAAGGTCTGGACCCGCGACCGTTCGATGCCGCTGCTGCTCGGCCTCGTGCTGGTGTCGCTGTTCATCTGGTTCACGGAGAACATCGGCACCTTCACCAAGACCTGGCTCTATCCCTCGCAGCGGCTCGGCTGGTCGATGGTCGGAATCGAGAAGCTCGGGTCGTGGTTTCTGCTCCTGATCATCAGCTACACGCTGGTCAGCCTGGTCAATGCGCCGCTGAGGTGGCGGGCGAGACACGACGGCAGGATGACGCAGCTGCGGGCGGAATGTCGGTGCCGACACTTTGACGGCCTCGTTTGCTCCGTGGCATGATCGGCCATTCGAAGCAGGAGGGATGTTTGCATGCTCAGGTGTCGTTTGGCGGTTGTGTTCGGCGCCTTGCTGCTTGCCACCCCCTCCTATGCCGCCCGCTGCGGCGGCAGTTTTCCGGCCTTCGTGCAGTCGTTCTCGCAGGAGGCGGCTAGCGCCGGCATCCAGCAGGATGTGATCTCGCAGGCGCTCGGCGGGGTGCAGCAGGATGGCGGGGTGCTCGCCTTTGACCGGCGGCAGCGCTACACCTTCAATAAGACCTTTGAGCAGTATGTCGCCACCCGCGTCGGCTCTGGGCGCATCAATGGCGGCCGTGCCATGTTGCAGCGTCACGCCGCGCTGCTGTCGAAGATCGAGCAGCAATACGGCGTGCCGCGCCAGATCCTGGTCGCGATCTGGGGGCTGGAGACCGATTTCGGCAAGGGCGACATGGGCAAGCTGCCGGTGTTCCGCGTGCTCGCCACGCTGGCGCATGATTGCCGCCGCACCGACCTGTTCCAGGGCGAGCTGCTTGCCGCGCTCAAGATCCTGCAGCGCGGCGACCTGCGTCTGAACGACATGATCGGCGCCTATGCCGGCGAGATCGGCCAGACCCAGTTCCTGCCGTCGTCCTACATCAAGTACGGCGTCGATTTCGACGGCGACGGCCATGTCGATCTGCGCCACTCGGTCGCCGACGTGCTGGCCTCGACCGCGAACCTGTTGCACTCGAACGGCTTCAAGATGGGCGCGCCCTACGGCGAAGGCAGCGCGAATTTCGAGGCGATGCGCGAGTGGAACAGGGCGGTGATCTATCGCAAGACCATCGGGTACTTTGCGGATCAGCTCGTGGGGCGGTGAGGGCGCGTCGCCTCAACGTCATTGCGAGCCACCCGGTCGGCGCGAAGCGCCGCCGGATGACAGGCTCCGCGAAGCAATCCATCTTTCAGCATATGCGGCGCGATGGATTGCTTCGTCGCTTCGCTCCTCGCAATGACGCCACGTACTATCGAGTGACGGCATGGAAACCATCGGCAGCCAAAAAATCTGGTCGTTCTTCGACCGCCGGGGATGCCAGGTCGCGAAGAATTCGGCGGTGCGGGAGGGGCCGGGGCATCGCGTCGGCTCCTATCTCGAGCTCGCGACCAAGATCGCGGAGCTGCAATTCCTCAACCGCGACCATGTGCTGCTGTTTCGCGGCCAGGGCGCCGACTTCAGGAACATCAAGCGCAACTCGTCGCTGAAGCCGACGCTGTTTCGCGGCGGCCGCGGCAATCCTGATCCGGAGACGCTGGTCCGACGGTTTGCGACGCTGCAACGTGCCGAGCAGGTCCTGATCGCGGAGTATGCGAAAGCAAAACTGCTTGGGCTGGAGCGGCTGAAGCGGCATCGCATCCTGCGCTGGTCGATCCTGCAGCATTACGAGGTCTGCACCACGCCGCTGCTCGACGTCACCCATTCGATCCGCATCGCCGCCTCGTTCGCGTCGCTGGCGGAGATCGGCACCGCCTTCCTCTATGTGCTCGGCGTGCCGAATTTAAGCGGCGCGATCACCGCGAGCGCCGAGGCCGGCCTGCAGATCGTGCGGCTGTCCAGCGTCTGCCCGCCGGCGGCGGTGCGGCCGCATATCCAGGAGGGCTATCTGCTCGGCGAGTATCCCGAGATGTCCGGCACCGAGCAGAAGGAAAACTACTTTCCTTACGAGATGGATTTCGGCCGCCGGCTGGTCGCGAAATTCTCGTTCGCGCCGTCCTCGTTCTGGAAGAACGACAATTTCCCGCAGGTGACGCGGAGCGCGCTCTATCCGTCGGAGCGGAGCGATCCGCTGTTTCGGCTGGCGCTCGGGGTGAAGAAGCAGCTGGGGTGAGCAGGCTCTGCGCTGCTCCGTAGGATGGGTGGAGCGAAGCGATACCCATCGCCTCACCACGCGGACGGAATTGATGGGTTTCGCTGCGCTCTACCCATCCTACGAGACCGGTTGTTGTGGCCACCGGATGCGGATGTGAGCCTCACAGGCCGCGCAACATATTCAGTGTCGTCCCGGGCTTGACCCGGGACCCATAACCACAGATGCGTGTCGGTGTCTGACGCTGTGGCCGCAGCGTGCTCACCAACGCGCCCCTGTGGTTATGGGTCCCTGCTTTCGCAGGGACGACGGATGGTGTGTGTGCCGTCATGCAGTCAACCCGCCCGCGCCGCGTCGCGCGCGATCCGCCTTGCCGCGGTCTTCTCCATCCGCCGCTGCATCACCTTCCAATAGGTCCCGGGGCGGAAGCGTTGCAGCAGGTCCATGAAGATGGCGTCCTTGCCGATCAAAATGCGCGGCTGGTTTTTCTCGATGCCGGTGATGATGCGTTGCGCGGCGGCCGTCGGCGTGGTCCTCGCCAGCGTCTCGAAGCGCTCGATCGATTCGGAGCGCCGGGCATTGTCGGTGACGCCGCTGCCGGTGCGCGAGTTGCGTGCGATGTTGGTGGCGATACCGCCGGGGTGCACGACGGAGAGCTTCACCGGGCTGTTCGCCACCGCAAGCTCGTGGCGCAGGCTCTCGGAGAAGCCGCGCACGGCGAACTTGGCCGCGCAATAGGCGCTCTGGCCGGGCGGGGCGACGATGCCGAAGATCGAGGAGATGTTGACGATATGCGCCTCGCGCCGCTGCGACAGCAGCGGCAGGAAGGCGCGGGTGCCGTGCACCACGCCCCAGAAATTGATGCTGAACAGCCAGTCCATCTGTGCCTGGTCGATTTCGCTGAACTCGCCGAGCAACGCGACGCCGGCATTGTTGACGACGATGTTGAGGCCGGGATGCGCGGCGCCGGCCGCGTCGGCGAACGCGGTGATCTGGGCGGGCTCGCTGACATCGACGCGGTGGATGGTGACCTTGCGCTGGCTAGCCTTGGCGATCTCGATTGCCTTGGCGATCTCGGCGGCGGTGGCCTGCAGGCCGCCCTCGTCGCGGTCGGCGATGGCGAGATCGCAGCCGCGCAACGCCAGTTCAAGCGCGAGCGCGTGGCCGATGCCGCTGGCAGCTCCGGTCACGGCGGCGGCGGATCCAGAGATCGCGGTCATTTCGGGTGGGCTCCATCAGAACGAGGCGCGACGGTTGCCATGCTGGAACACGGCGGTCCTCACTTTTCTCAAATTGGAACCGAACCATCCAGTGATTTTAGGCATTAACATTTGTTAAGCGCGCAACCGAAGCATTGAAACCAAGGGAGGCCAGCCTATGGGACAGTCAAAGCCCTATCGTGCGAAGGCCCTGGTTGTTGAGGACGACCCGATGCAGCGCGAGATGATCGAACTGCTGCTGGAAGAGAGCGAGTTCGACGTGATCTCCTGCGAGAGCGCGGAAGCTGCAGAATTGGTGCTGCAGGGCAGCGGCGACAACGTCGTGCTGATGCTGACGGATGTCGAGTTGGCCGGCAACATGACCGGCGTCGAGCTCGCCCATGTCGCCAAGAAATACAAGCCCGATCTCGATGTGATCGTCACCTCGGGCAAGCCGCTGCGGCAGCGCCTGCCCGAAGGCACCATGTTCTGGTCCAAGCCCTGGGCGCCGCTGGACGTGATCCGGGTCGCCGAGACGAAGGCCTCGGAGCTGTCGGGCGGCCGCCGGCTGAGGTCCGTATAACGGAGTTTGTCAGCACGGGCGAACGGCGGCCGGCCGGTGGCCGCTTCCGCCTGCCCGGGCGTCGTGATATTTCCGGACCATGTCGCTCCCGCTTGAGGATTTGAAATGACATGGTCCTTCTTGCTGACCACGCTGATCGTGGTCGCCTCGCCCGGCACCGGCGTGCTCTACACCCTGGCGGTGGCGCTGACCCGGGGCTCGCGGGCGAGCGTGGCGGCGGCGTTCGGCTGCACCCTCGGGATCGTACCGCAGATGATCGCGGCGATGCTCGGCCTTGCCGCCATCCTGCACACCAGCGCGATGGCGTTCGCGGCGCTGAAATGGGGCGGCGTGGTCTATCTGCTCTATATGTCCTGGCAGGCGCTGCGCGAGCGCGGCGCGCTCGCCGTCGACACCGAGATCAAGCCGCGCTCGAGCGGGCGGGTGATCGTGACCGCGATCCTGATCAACATCCTCAATCCGAAGCTGTCGATCTTCTTCCTGGCCTTCCTGCCGCAGTTCATCGCCGTCGACGACCCGCATCCGCTGACGCGGATGGGCGAGCTCAGCTTCGTCTTCATGGCGATGACCTTCGCGGTGTTCGCGGTCTACGGGCTGTTCGCGGCGTCGGTGCGCGACCGCGTCATCACCCGGCCGAAGGTGATGGCCTGGCTGCGGCGCAGCTTTGCCGCGGGCTTTGCCGTGCTCGGCGCCAAGCTCGCCTTTGCCGAGCGCTGAGCTCGCATCGGCTCGCGGCCGAGGCTGGCAACAAAAAAGAGGCAGGCAATAAAAAAGCAGGCCTTGCGCCTGCTGCCTTGCCCCATCTGCCGGGGTCGATCGGTTAGGTGAATCCGGGGTTGATGCGTTCGGGGCTGGCGTCGTTGCGACCCACGGTCCCGGACCGGATGCCCGGGCAGGGCAAGAGCCGCTACCCGGGCTGGAATTCGTTACTTCTTGGCGGCCTTCTTCTTGGTGGCCTTTTTCGCCTTCGCCTTCTTCGCCTTCTTCGCTTTCTTAGCCATAGTATCCTCTCAGGGTTTAATGGATTGAACGCGACTCCGAGGCATGCTTGGCGGAGGGCCAGCCTCGCAACATCCTCACTACCAAACTCAGCAGATTCGGAGGCGGCTGCCGCGTGCTGTCACGGCGCCGTCATCGTGTTATCCACAGCTGTTACGTGTTTTCGCCGGTTTTTTCGCCAGCGTCGGCGTGTCGCGCGTCGCGGCGCCGTCGCGCCGGTCATGCTTAACGACGCGCAAATGGTGGACGCGCGCATCTTCATCAATTCAAAACCACGGCACGGATTCACCCGCGGCGGTGAGAGTCCGTTAAGCGGCGCGGCCGCATCCTCACCGGCAAGACAACGGGGATTGTCATTGGGAGAAACGCCCTGGGCATGATCCGGAAAAGTGCGAAGCGGTTTTCCGGAAAGATCATGCGCAAACAAGGGCTAAAGCGCGATGACGATTCAACCGGATCGCATCGTGCTTGAGGGGCGGAAGGTCATTTCAGGGGAGGCGAGGCCGATACGGGTCTCGAACAGGGGCGATGTTGAGCGTTCCGACGCTTTGGACGGTATTCGTTATCAATTTTCTCGCGCTCGGCCTGATCTGGGCCTATGTCGCGCAAAGCTATCCAGCTTTCGGCGCGGCGCGGTTCTGGACCGCGTCCGCCTTCGTCGCGTCCGCCGGTGCCTCCTGCGCGATGCTCCGTGTGATGATGACGGACTCGCTTTTGCCGCTGCTGGCGGCGGGGACGCTGATGGTGTTCGCCGCCGGCCTTGCCGCGATGGGCATCGAGCGTTTCTACGGCAAGCCGGTCGGCTGGCGCAGCACCGCGCTGTCCACCGCGTTCGCGTTCGCCGGCCTCGGCGTCTTCATCTTTGCCTATGACAGCATGCCGATGCGCATCCTGGTCTACACCGTCGCCCAGGTCATGCCGTTCGCGTTGACGCTGAAGCTATTGCTGTCGCCCGAGAACGGGCGCGTCAGCCCCGGCGCGCGGCTCGCCGGCATCGTCGCCTCCGTGCTGATCGGCATCTATGCGCTGCGCCTCGTCGGCGCCCTGCTGCAGCCCGGCGAGTACTCCTTCGTTCGCTTCAATGCGGGTCAGTCGCTGGTGATCCTGCTGATGGTCTTCCTGTCGATGGCGCTCAATTTCGGCTTCCTGCTGATGGCGATCGACCGGCTGCGCAACGAGGTCGCCGACCTCGCGCTGCTCGACGATCTCACCGGCGTCGGCAACCGCCGCCATCTCCTGCAGCGGTTGACCGAGGAATGCGCGCGGTCCGACCGCAACGGCGAGGCGTTCGCTCTGCTGGTGATCGACCTCGACGGCTTCAAGGGCATCAACGACACCCATGGCCACGCCGCCGGCGACGCCTGCCTGCAGCACTTCACGCTGATGGCGCAGACCAGGCTCCGCCCGGGCGACATGCTGGCCCGCACCGGCGGCGACGAGTTCTGCATCGTGCTGCCGTCCTCGACGCTGCGCGAGGGCGCGATGATCGCCCGCCGCGTGCTGGAAGTCTGCCGCGCCGATGCCGAGCAGTGCACCGGCAACGACATTCCGATCGCGGTCTCGATCGGCATTGCGCAATGGACCCGCGAGATCGGGATGCATCCGGACCGCCTGATCGCCGCCGCCGACCACGCGCTCTACGATGCCAAGAAGGGCGGCAAGAACGGCTATGCGACCTACGAGCCCAGGCTGCCGTCCGAGATGGTCGATGCGCTGGAGGCGACCCTGCGCAAGCGCGCCTGAGCGTGCTAGAGCATGATGAGATCAAGTTGAGTTGGAGCGGCGGCGGGACCTCACCTCTCCCTTGGGAGAGGTCGGCGCGCAGCGCCGGGTGAGGGATTACGGTCTCTCGTTAGCGCCGCGGCCCCTCACCCGATTTGCTCCGCAAATCGACCTCTCCCCGCTGGGGAGAGGTGAAACGAAGCCGTTGCAGAACCGAAGCGCGACACCGGAATGTCTGTCATGATGCCTCGCCTGCTCACCGCGCTCCTTGCGCTCGTGATCTCCTCCGCCGCTATGGCCCAAACCCCCGATCTCGCGGCAATCGCGCGATCGCAGGGGACGCCCGAGATTCCCGGGTTGAAGATGGTGTGGCTGTCGCCCTGGGGCGACGTCGCCAGGGCGCACCCCTGGCGCAACATCGTCGTGCACCAGACCGAGGGGCCGGCCGGTTCGGCGCGCTACGGCGCGCAAGACCAGCACAAGAACCCGACAAGGCGCGGCGTCCTGGTCTGGGTCGAAACCGACGGCACGGTCTATTGGGCGGTCGCCGACAACCTCGTTCCGACCCACACCGACGGCGCCGATCGCAACGACAACAAATACATCGACAACAACAAGACCTATCACCAGGTGAACAAGGACAGCTCGATCGGCGTCGAGTTCGCCGGCAATTACCCCGATGTCACCAAGGGGCCGACCGACGCCCAGATCGCAGCCTGGCGGGTGCTGGTGAAGGTGCTGCGCGCGCGTTACGGCATTCCGCTCGACCGCGTCTACGCGCACAACTGGATCGACTTCAAGGACGCCCGCTACTGCGAAGGCTGCGCACTCGCGACCATGGCGCGAGAGTGGGGCGAGTAGGGGTGGACTCATCAAGACGAAGCGGAAACCCGCCGAACCTCAGGGACATCGCCTTCTGACCCGACTGAGACATGCGAGGTTCAAGATTGTTGCGGCGCAAATTGACCTTTGAACTCTGTTTCCATGGCCGCAATTTCCTGATGTGATCTTCGATATTGCGAACCAGTTTGCTGTGATCCCTGCGCGGGGCGCCGTGCCGATCACCATCATGTCGTGACCAAAACTTTTGAACAGGAAGGACATCAGATGCCTTCACGCCGTCGATTTCTGACCGGCACCGTCGCGACCGGCGTCGCGCTGTCAATGCAGCACCCCGCGGCCACGGTCGCGCAGCAAAAGCGAGTGATCGTTGATTCTCAGGTCCACCTGTGGCCGGCGAGCACCCCGGAAAGACCCTGGCTCCCCGGTGGCAAACCGCAGCTTCCGGAGCCCTTCACCATCGAGCGGATCATTCCACTGATGGACGAGGCCGGCGTCGATCGCGTCGTCATCGTTCCGCCGGCGTCGCTCGAAGGCGAGCGCATCGACTATGCCCAGGAGGCGGTCAAGCGATATCCGGGCCGCTTCGCCATCATGGCGCGCGTCGCCCTCGACAAGCCCGACCGCGCGGCACGGCTCGCGACCTGGCGCGACCAGCCCGGCGTGCTGGGCGTGAGGCTGAACTTCGGCCCACGCGAAGCGGCGTGGCTGACAGACGGAACCGCGGACTGGTTCTGGCCGGCGGCGGAGAAGGCCCGGCTGCCTGTGATGTTTCTCACGTCGGGCCAGACATCGCTGTTCGCCGGCATCGCCGAGCGACACCCGCAACTTACACTCATCATCGACCACATGGGTGTCGGCGCGGGCCTTCGCCCTCGTGCCGATTCATCGGACTCCGTGAAAAACAACACGGTGCCGGAGGCTATTGTCCAGGCGGCGGCGCTCGCAAGATATCCGAACGTGTCGGTGAAGTTGTCGTCGGTGCCGCTGATTTCGACTGAGCCCTATCCATTCCGTGACGTGACCCCGCATATCCACCGCCTGTTCGACGCCTATGGCCCGGAGCGCTGCCACTGGGGGACGGATCTCACCAATTCATTCGCCAGGGCGACCTACCGGCAGCGCGTGACCGAATTCACGGAGGAGCTTCCGTTCCTCACCGAAAGCGACAAGGACTGGATCATGGGCCGCGCGATCCTGGCGCGGCTTCGCTGGACGTAACCAAACGTGTTGCGATGCATGAGTCCGCTTTAGGCCGAAGCCGACGCTGAGCAGCCGCATCGACGGCCACGCGCGCGCGATGAAGGATTCAATCCTGCGGACGCAGGGCCGCTTCGGCGCGCTGTATCATCCGCCGCCATCGCTCGCTTGTCGGCCCGCCCATCAGCAGGAAGCAGCGGACGATCGCGATCGGCAGCCAGGTCTCCATCGCTTGCCTCAGCGCCGCTATCGGTGTGCCGGACAGCCGCGCGTATTCGGATTGCGCGGCCGCATGGACCGCAAGCGGCCGCTGCGGATTGTCGGTGATGTCGAGGGCGAGCTCGGTCAGGTTAATGTGAAAGTGCCCATGATCGAAGGCCGCAGGCGCGCGGATCGAAAAGGTCCAGTCGATCAGCCGCGGACCATCCGCCGTCATGATCACGTTGTTGGGGTGGATGTCGCCATGGCACAGCCCGTCCCCCGGCTGCTGCAGGCGGTCGATCAGCGCGAGGATGCCGGAAGCGAGGTGCCTGGGCACGATGTTGCCCGAGTGCCTGAAGGCGCTCTCCATCCAGCGGCGCAGATCGATGGCCTCCGGCGGCGGCGACATCCTGTGAACGGACATGATGAGTGACGCGATGATCGCGCCCGCCTCGGCGAACGTCACCTCGCCGCTGCGCGTGAGTTGCAGCAGTGTCGGTCCGTCGAGGCGGGCGAAGACGATGCCGAAGCGTCCGTCGATCGTCACCTCGTCGAACACCTCCGGCGCAGGCAACCCGGCGGCAAAGACCGCCCGGGTGATCCGCGCCTCTTGCCGGCCGAGCCGCGGCGGGAAACCTTCCTTGAACAGTTTGACGACCTGACCCGGCGCCCAGGCGTGGATATCAGCCGTGCCGCCCTGGTTGATCTTCTCCCCGAGGAATCCCTGCATCGCCTGTCCTCCCGCCGGTCGCGACCAAACACCGGCGGCCGCCAAAAGAGAACGCTTCCGCGAGCTTGACTGCCAGCCATGATCGTGGCTTGTCCCCGGCCGTGGCGTTTGCCAGAATCGCGCAGCGATCTGAGGCAAGTCTGGTTCTGGGCCCTTGGCCGACATGGCCCCGAGCACCTCTCCTGTCCGCTCCCGAGGCGGAAGCGGACGTTCGTGGGCGCCGATGCATCACGCCGCCGCGGCTGTGGCCGTCCCGCCCAGACATCCGAGCTAACCCAACGAATGCTTCTCGAGAGCCGCCACGACTCTCTCCAGGGCGACGTTTCTGCGGCGCATTTCGACGATATGTTGTTCGCAAATCTCAACCGCCGTGCGCCGGGACAACCCTCTGCGTGCACGCATGCTTGTCCGGTAACAAAGCCAGACCCCTGCCGCCGGAAGGACAATGATAGCGAGCCATGCCAGCGCCAGCGCCAGGCTCAAATCGGCGAGGGCGCGACGGAAGTCGCCCTTGGCGAGGTGCGCAATGGCGCGAGTGTTGTAGGCGTCCGTATAGTTCGGATCGAGCGCGATCGCCGCACTGCAGTCGGCGATGACGCGATCGAGGTCACCTTTCGTCCTGTATAAAAGGGACCGATTGTAGTAGGCGAGCGCATATTTCGGATTGAGTGAGATCACCCGGTCGTAGTCGGCGATGGCGCGATCAGGATCGCCTTTGACCTGGTAAGCGTAGCCGCGGTTGAGGTAGGC
>NZ_LFLZ01000101.1 GCF_001189845.1 Bradyrhizobium tropiciagri | reverse complement strand
GTGACTTCGATGCGGAAGCATCGAAGTCGGGTGAGGGGTTTCTCTCCGCGGAGACAGACCCCTCATCCGGCGCGGACTTTGTCCGCGCCACCTTCTCCCACAAGGGGAGGAGGTGAAAAGTTGCGCCGGCCCTGCAGCGACTGCTCGGCTTCGGCAACGATACGGCCGACGATTTCGGCCGCGGGAACGATATCATGGATCAGGCCGACGGACTCGCCGGCGAACACTGCGGCAATGTCGAAATTGCCCGCTTCCCTCGCCGCGGCATACTCCACCGCGATCTCGTCGGCGCGCTGCATCAGCTCGATCTCGCGGCCGGACCAGCGCCGCAGATGATCGTTGGCAAGCGAGCGCGCGGTGAATGGCGCCGGCCACATCAGCTTGCGCGACCAGTCCATCACCACGCCACGCACTGTCTCGCCGCTCTTGGCCGCGCGGATCAACTGCTTCGCCTGCTCGAGCGCGTCGGCCTCGACGCTGGCATAGAAGCGCGTGCCCATCAGCACGCCGGAGGCGCCGAGCATCATCATCGCAGCCAGGCCGCGGCCATCGGCGATGCCGCCGGCCGCGACCACAGGCACACGTCCTGCCGCGAAATCGATGATCGCCGGCACGATGTCCATCGTGGTGCGCGACGCACCGTGACCGCCCGCCTCCGTTCCCTGCGCAATCAGGATGTCGGCGCCGCAATCGAGCGCCTCTTGCGCCATCTCCTCATTCTGCACCTGGCAGATCAGAAGCGCGCCTGCGGCTTTGATATCAGGCGCGAACGGCGCGGGATCGCCGAATGACAGCATCACCGCGCGCGGCCGCGCCTGTAGCGCGATGTCCATCAGCTCGGGTTGCTTGGCGAGACTCCAGGTGATGAAGCCGATGCCGAACGGACGGCCGAATTCCTTCAGCTGCGCAGTCTCCGCCTCGAGCCACGCCCTGTCGCCGTAGCCGCCGCCCAGGATGCCGAAGCCGCCCGCGTCGCTCACCGCCTTCACCAGCCGGCTCCCCGTGATCATGGCCATCGGCGCCGCCAGGATCGGGTGTTCGATGCCCAGACGCGCCGTCAATTCGGTGCTGATCGGCATGCGTTTGCTCCCTGTTCTGGACTTGCTGTTCTGGACTCCAAGCCTACGCGGGCCTAACATTCTCGGATAATGAATACTAGAGAACGCAGCCATCTCTAAATTGAAACGGTGGTCCCAGATGGAATTGACCGACCTGCTCACCTTTTCCACGGTCGCCCGGCTCGGCGGCATCACCCGGGCCGCCGACGAACTGAATACGGTGCAGTCCAACGTCACCCAGCGCATCAAGGCGCTGGAGGCCGAGATCGGCACGGCGCTGTTCGAGCGCCACAGCCGCGGCATGTCGCTGACCGGCGCCGGACGTCGCCTGCTGCCGTATGCCCAGCGCATTGCTGCGCTGTCGCGCGAAGCCGTGCTCGCCGCGCGCGACGATGGCGAGCCGAGGGGACCGCTGTCGATCGGCTCGATGGAGACGACCGCCGCTGTGCGGCTGCCGGTGCTGCTTGCCGAGTTTCACCGCCGTTACCCCGCGGTGCGCCTGACGCTGCGCACCGCGCCGACCGCCGATCTCGTCGCCACCGTGCTTGACGGCTCGCTCGATGGCGCCTTCGTCGCCGGTCCGATCGAGCACGCCGAACTGTCAGCGACATCGGCCTTCACCGAGGAACTGGTGCTCGTCACCGCGCAGCGCTGGAAGTCGCTCGCCGCCTTGCGCGCCGGCACACCGGAGTCGGGCCCCACCGCGCTGGTGTTCCGCACCGGCTGCACCTACCGGCAGCGCCTCGAACAGGTGTTCACCGAGTTCGGCTGGCCGTCGGCCGCGCGCTTCGAACTCGGCACGCTGGACGGCATGGTCGGCTGCGTCGCCGCCGACATGGGCGTGACGCTCTTGCCGCGCGCGGTCGTCGAGCGCGACCACGTCCAGCGCGACGTGAATATCCACAAGCTCAATCCGCAGCATGCGCAGGTCGAAACGCTGTTCATCCAGCGCCGCACCGCGCACCAGTACAGTCCGTTGCAGGGGCTTGTCGCATGCCTTGGTGGCGACGATCGGGTGATCGCCGCCTGATCGGCGTTTTTCGCATGGACAGCCGCCCGCACCCGGGCTTTGCCTCGGCGCGCGGGCGCGTGCTAAGCGCAAGGTCATGCCCGCCCCTATCCTTCCCCTGATCGAAGCCGCGCCGCACTGGCCCGACCGCGGCGCGCTCGTTGGCCTCGACCTCGGCACCAAGACCATCGGCGTTGCCGTCTCCGATCCGGACCGGCGGCTCGCGACCGGCGTCGAGACCATCCAGCGCAAGCAGTTCAAGGTGGACGCGGCGCGGCTGCTCGCGATCGCGGCCGAGCGCAATGCCGTTGGCTTCGTGCTGGGCCTGCCGATCAACATGGACGGCAGCGAAGGCCCGCGCGCGCAATCGACCCGGGCCTTTGCCCGCAACCTCTCAAACCTCACCGCGCTGGCGATCGGACTGTGGGACGAGCGGCTGTCGACCGCGGCGGTCGAACGCGAATTGATCGGGATGGATGTCAGCCGCGCCCGCCGCGCCGAGGTGATCGACGAGCACGCCGCGATCTTCATCCTGCAGGGCGCACTCGACCGGCTCGCGAAGCTGCGCGGGGACCGCTGACGATGGCCGTGGTGATCGCGGCGCTGTTGCCGGTGTTTTTGCTGATCGTCCTCGGTTTCGTCCTGAAGCGCACGCTGATGCGGCTCGATACGCAATGGCACGGGCTGGAGCAGCTCACCTACTACGTGCTGTTCCCGGTGCTGCTGGTGCAGACGCTGGTCAAGGCCGACCTGACCAAGGTACCGGTCGCCGGTGTCGGCGGCGCGCTGTTGCTCGCGGCGCTCGTGATGTGCCTGCTCTGTCTTGCGCTGCGGACCGCGCTTGCCCGTGCCGGCGTCGACGGCCCCGCCTTCACCTCGATCTTCCAGGGTGCGACGCGCTGGCAGACCTATGTCGCGCTGTCGGTGTCGCGCAATCTCTATGGCAGCACAGGACTTGCGCTCGCCTCTGTCGCAATGGTCGCCATCATCCCGCTGGTCAATGTCTTCAGCGTCGCCGTGCTGGCGAAATATGCCTCCTCGAAGAAGCGGTCTGCCGGTGCCGTCGTGATGACGATCGTCAAGAACCCGTTGATCTGGGCCTGCGTGATCGGGCTCGTCATCAACGTCGCGCGCATCCCGCTGCCGCAGATCTGGCACGATGTCGCCGACGCGCTCGGCGGCTCGTCGCTGGCGATCGGCCTGCTCGTGACCGGCGCCGGGCTGCATCTGGAAGGCATCTTCCGTCCCAGCCTCGCCGCCAGCATCGCGCTGGTGCTGAAGCTGGTTCTGATGCCCGTGCTCACGGTCGCGCTCGCGGTGTGGTTCGGCGTCACCGGCGCCAACCTCGCCATCGTCGCCGCCTGCGCCGCGGTGCCGACCTCGCCGTCAGCCTATGTGCTGGCGCGCCAGATGGGCGGCGACGCCCCGCTGCTCGCCCAGATCATCACGCTGCAGACGATCCTCGCCGCAATCACGATGCCGATCGTGATCGCCGCGGTCGGGCCCTAGGCGCGCACGCGCAAATCGGCGCGTCCACGCGAACTTCACCACTCCGGCTGTGGACTCCCTGCCCGCCAGGGGGCGATCGGCTGGAACACCAGGCGCCCGACGAGCTTCAGGCTCGGAATGACCGAGTAGAAGGCGAGCGCGCCGATCACGAACCCGATCAGCACGGAGAGCGTTTGCGTCCGGATGGTCGGGTAGAACACGACCAGGAGAAGCACGACTTCGGCGAAGTAGAGCGGCACCGACGACAGCCCCGGATTGGGCCGAAAACCCGCATTGTTGAGCGCGATGTGCGAGAACCAGCCGTCCGACAGCCGGCACCCGATGATCGCGCCGAGGCAGCCGAACGCTAGCGGCGTTTGCCAGAGCACCGTGCCGGCAATTCCGAGCAGGCCTACGATCCACAGTGCGATGGTCAGGCCGCCGAAGAACGAGATCTGACCGAAGCCGTCGGGTATCTTCACCCCGGCGATCGCGCCGAAATAGCGCCACAGCTGGCCTTTGCGCTCCTGCAAGGAGTGCAGCAGCGTCAACGCCAGGTCGATGATCTGCAAGACCGCCAAGGTCACGACCGTAGCGCTTGAACCAAGTATCCAGATGTTCTGCAAATTCTCGTCCATCTGCATCACCCTGCGAAAGAGCCAAGTGAAGGATAAGAATCGCGGCGTGTCGCCTGGCCTTCCGCCGCGCGGTATTTGGACAGCTTAGCGCGGAGCCTCGCGTGGAGTTTGGATTTTGTGAAGGTCCGAAACGGTCATCAACCGGTTCGATCGGGCCACCATTGCCCGCCGGGAGCGCTGTCCTGATCAGGAGACGTGCAGCTACAAATTAGGACGCGCGCGGGTTGCGGGAATCAGCAATGATCGTTCCGCTAGGGAACGTGACCAATGCGTGCCAACAGATTCAAGAGCTGGACCGAGAACGAAGAGCGGCTGCTGGTTGCGCTGCACGAATCCGGGATGAACCACCGGCTGATCGCGCTCAAGCTGCGCCGGACCGAGGCCGGGGTCGATAACCGGCTCGCGCAGATCATCCACCGGCCGCGACCGGCCGAGGACGGGTCTCGCGCCTGACCGTCGTCGCGCTGCTGATGACAGCTATTTCCTGCGCGCGTCGGTGAACGCCGTATCGAGCACATCGCCGATCGGCTGCCAGCTGCGGCCATCGAATTGAAGCAACCGCAATTGCTCGACCGGTCGAAAGTGACCGGTGTTGATCCTGATGCCCGGGAGCAAAGCGGATGCCTGATAATCCCTGATCGCCGCGGCCTGCCTCATGACGTTTTCGCGCGACAGATCGTTGCCGCATTGCTTGAGCACCTGGACCATCGTTTCGGCGGCGGCATAGCCATAGACGGCGGCAGCGTCGTCCTTGCCGCCGGCTTTGGTATATTTGTCCAGGAAGCTGTGCCAGGCGCCCTGATCTTCGCTCCAGGCCGGATCGCTCGCGTCCTTCAGGAAGGCGGCGGTGATGACGCCGGTCGCATTCTCGGTGCCGGCCGGCTTGAGCACCGTCTCGATCGATGACGCCATCTGGTTCACGACAAACACCGGCCGCCAGCCATGGTCGGCCGCCGCCCGGATCACCTTGGCGGCATTCTCCGGCACGCCGGCAAACACGAAGACCTCGGCGCCGGATTGCTTCAGGATCGATATGTGGCCATCCAGATGCTGATCGTCGACATCATAGGCGATGTCGACCCTGATGTTGTGGGCGACGTCGCCCAGCCCCTGCACCAGCCCCTTGAACAATTCACGCCGAACTGGTCATTCTCCCAAAGCGCCACGATCTTCTTTCCGGGATAGAAGGCCTGGATGTAGTTGGCGTAGATCCGCCCCTCCTCGCGGTATGATGGCTGCCAGCCCATGGTCCACGGATAGGCCGACGGCTCGCTGAAGTCCTGATCGCCGGAGGCAACGAAAAGCTGGGGGACCTGCCGTTCGTTGAGATACTTCCGCACGGCGAGATTGTCCGGCGTCCCGAACGAACCGAACATCAGGAGCACATTGTCGGTCTCGACGAGAATGCGCGTGAGATCCATGGCATTGGAGGCATCCGACAGATCGTCGTAGGACATGAAGCGGATCTTGCGGCCGCCAACTCCGCCGCGTTCGTTGATCATGTCGAAATAGGCGGCTTCGGCCTTGCCGATCTGGCCGAAGATTTCCAGCGCGCCGCTATACGGCATCAGATTGCCGATCCGGATTTCGGTATCGGTCACGCCCTGGTCGCGCACCTGCTGCGTGATGGCGCCGAGCGACACCAGCGCGACGACGCTGGCCAGAAGAGTTCGGAACAACGTAGCCATGGGAAGAGCTCGCACGACGGCAGCCGCCGCTGCCTGGTTTCGATCGGGCCCGCGCTCGTTCATTGATCTAGATCATAGCACTTTGGTGGGGGCGCTTGCATCCTCTTCGTCAAGTTCCCGACGGTCGGCGACGCGCCACAGCTCGTTCGGCTCGCCTCGCTGCAGACGATTTTGGCGCCGATCACGGTGCCGATCGTGATGGCGGCCGTGGGGCTATAGGCGCGCCTTCACAAATAGCGGCGTTCTCCAGCCCGGACCCAATGCTGTTCAAATTGCACGGGCATTGAAGGGACGGAGAGCGGCACGCTCAGCGCGTCAGAGATTGCAATTTCGCAACGGTCTGAACCGTCAGCATACACAAGCGTTCCTTGCGAAATCCTCAGCGTGAATTTCGAATCCCGTTGTTGTTCATTGGACCATCTCTCCAAGGCCGCAACGCTTTCCGGCGTCGCAAATCCTTGAAACGCCTTGATCCTGGGAATGAGGTGCTTGATCCCAAGCACTCTCGAAAAAATAACATCAGCGAGGACCGCGACCCAAACATCAGCCTCGCTTGACAGATCACTCGTACGGTCAATGAGCATCTGAAGCCCGCGCATGCCACCGTGCACCATTCGATGAAAATTTGGAGGAAATGGCGAGAACAGCAGATACCCCGGCAGATCGTAGCGCATGTTGCCGCCATGTGTTCGCCGCCATGGCCAAGGGCAGTCTTGGCCCGCGTCACTTGAACGAAGGAGGAGCGCGCCCTTTGTTTCGCGTATGACCGGCAAGAAATTTCTCGCGGGCGATCGACGAATCGCATTGTGAAGCTGTGCGATTGCAAGAGCAACCGGAGCTGCTTTGGCCAACTCGTCGATAGCCATGGACAGGTAATGACTGTTCTGGCGGATGTAGTCCTCCGCCAAGACCCGGTTTAACCTATGAAGGTGATGGCGATAGGCTCGCATATGCGAGTCGTAGGCATCGGTTGGATCAGGCATCAATCATCCACCATTCGATGGGCCTAAACGTAGGGCCCCGTCACGAAGGAGATGTAAGTGTTGAGTGCGGAATGGATCATGACCGTCAACCAGGTTGAGTTGCTGCGCCAACGGCAATAGCCCAGACCCAATCCCATCCCGAATATCTCCAACTTCCCATAGACGTCATACTGTGTGTGGGTCATCGCCCAGACGGCGGCGGTTAGAACGATCGCTCCAATCGGACCGAGGAACGACTCTGACCAACCGCGATACAAGAAGCCGCGGATGATGAACTCCTCCATGACGGGTCCTGCAAGACAGGTACCAATGAGCAGGATCAGCAAGCCGCCCGCTCCCCCGACCACGTAAAAGCGCTGGTCATCGAACGCCGAGCCGTCGTCGCTGACACACCATTTAATGATCGCTTCAACAAGCAGAATGCCGGCGAAGATAGCAAAGGCACGCATCGCTTCGGCCGTGGTCGGCCAGTTGAGCGCAAGATATTCGGCGAACCCGCGGCGAGCCTTCCGGATCGCGATCCAGAGCACGGCGATCGTTAGCGGGCTCGCGATGACGAGGCCTCCGCCGTACCATCGCCCTTGGGCGGCGAAATCCCGCAATTGAGCCGGCGACATCCTGCTACGCCGTCTTGCACCGTGATGATGATCGTCATGGCCCAACCTCCAGCCAGCGTAAAAACGCCGTAGGCGATCAGGGTGACGAGCGCCGTCTCCCAGAAGTCCCAGGTCCGCCGCGGCGGCGCCGATGTAGGGATCCGCTCGCCGGTATTCTCGAAGTTCGACATGCTGGATTTTTCTGCAACAATTTTGCAGCGAAGGTGGACCTGAGCTCAACCTAACATATCGGACGATTAGCCCGCCAGCCACCAGGTCTGGATCGTCGCCGCAAGGTTGTTCAGCCCGTGCAGCAGGATGGTCAGCCAGGTCGAGCCGGTGCGGAAGCGCAGATAGCCGAACAGAAGTCCGATCGTCAGCACCTGGCAGAGGAAGAACCAGTCGTACTGGAGATGCATGATGGTCCAGACCAGCGATGACAGCAGGATCGCGCCGTACGGGCCGAGCGCGGATTCCGACCAGCCGCGATAGAGCCAGCCGCGCGCGAACAGTTCCTCCCACAGCGGCGCAGCCCCGGCGAAGGCGATCACCAGGAGCCACAGCGCGCTGTGCTCCTGCGCCGATTTCAGCACGTCGCCCATGAAGCCCGGCGTCACCTCGCGCCCCGCGGCGCGCGACACCATGTCCCAGGCGCCGACCAGCACGATGAGCGCGACGATGCCGATGATCACGTTCTTCCACGACGTCCCGCGCAGCCCGAGATAATCGGCGAACGAGATCCGGGTCCGGCGGATCGCGAACCACAGCACCAGCAGCACCATCGGCAGGCCGGCGAGGACCGAGAGCGAGATCGTCAGGCCGTCTGCGACCACATGGGTGATGCCGGCCGCCGACAATTCGCCGCCCTGCGCGATGATGCGGTAGACGATGACAGCGACCTGGCCGAGGAACATCGCGGCGAAGATCAAAAGGCCCCACAGCGCGGTGCCCCAGAACTTCCAGACCCGCGGGGGACGTGGCGGCGCATCGGGAACGGCAGGCGGCGTATCGGGATTGAGAGCGTCCATCAGCAAACCTTCATGGCAGCGCCCGCGCCAGCAGCGCGCGCTGATCGGCATCGGACAGGTCCACCGCGCCGTACATGCCGGCGTGGCGTTCGGCAAGCCGTGTCGCTGCGAACAGTTCGGCATTGTCAGGCGAGACCTGGTTGAGCGCCGCTGCCGCCGCCAGCAGCGCCAGCTTCTCGACCGCAAGCCGCGCGATGCGCTCGCTGTCCGGGCGGCGGAACGCTTGACCGATCGACGCAACCGCCTCAACGGCGCCCGGCAGGCCCCTGGTCTCGTCGGCGAGTGCACGCAACACCGCGAGCGCGGCATCGGCCTCGCGGCCGAGCGCACGCAACACGTCGAGGCACATCACGTTCCCTGAGCCTTCCCAGATCGCGTTGACCGGCGACTCCCGATAATGCCGCGCCAAAATGCCCTCCTCGACATAGCCATTGCCGCCGAGGCATTCCATCGCCTCATAGAGGAAGCCAGGCGCGCTCTTGCAGGTCCAGTATTTGATCGCCGGCGTCAGCAGCCGCATGTAGGTCGCCTCGCCTGCATCGCCGGGCGCGCGATCGAAGGCGCGGCACAGCCGCATCACCAGCGCGACGGACGCCTCGACATGCAGCGCCATGTCGGACAGCACCGCCTGCATCAGCGGCTGGTCGGCGAGATGCTTCTGGAACACGCTGCGATGCCGCGCGTGATTGAGCGCATGCGCCAGCCCCGAGCGCATCAGGCCGACGGATGCGATCGCGCAATCCTGCCGCGTCAGTTGCACCATCTGGATGATGGTGCGGATGCCCTTGCCCTCCTCGCCGATCAATTCGGCATAAGCGCCGTGGAATTCGACCTCGGACGAGGCGTTGGAGCGGTTGCCGAGCTTGTCCTTCAGCCGCTGGAAGTGGATCGCGTTGACGGTGCCGTCCGGCGCAAAGCGCGGCATGAAGAAGCAGCTCAGGCCGCCGTTGGTCTGCGCCAGCACCAGGAACGCGTCGCACATCGGCGCCGACATGAACCATTTGTGCCCGGTGATGCGCCACGCGCCGCCATCGGGCTCGGCGCGCGTCATGTTGGCGCGCACATCGGTGCCGCCCTGCTTCTCCGTCATGCCCATGCCCAGCGTCATGCCGCGCTTGGTCCACCACGGCGCAAAGCTCGGGTCGTACGCGCGCGTGCCGATGACCGGCATCGTCTTCGCCAGGATATCCGGCTGCGAGGCCAGCGCGGCGACCGATGCGCGCGTCATCGTGATCGGGCAGAGATGGCCGGTCTCGACCTGGGAAGCGATGTGGAATTTTGCGGCGCGCACCACCTCGGCCGCGCCGCCGGCCGGCTTGCCGTCCGTGGTCCAGGTCGAATTGTGCACGCCGGCATGGGCGGAGTGCGCCATCAGCTCATGATAGGCCGGATGAAACTCGACCTCGTCGCGGCGATTGCCCCTGGCATCGAAGGTGCGCAGCTTCGGCGTGTTCTCGTTGGCGACGCGGCCGCGCTCCGCCATGACGGCGGAGCCCCAATGCTTGCCGAAATCGGAGAGTTCAGCTGACGCCGACGCGCCGCCATTGGCGGCCACCGCGGCAGCGAGCGGCGCGTCCGCTGTGAACAGGTTGACGTCCTCAAAGGGCGGTGACTGGTTGAAGACGTCGTGGGTGGCGAACGGAGCCTGCGTCATGGTCTCCTCGGCGATTGGTCGCTCTGCGCGCGATGCCGGACAACGGTCTTCGTTGGCGGCAGCAGCGCCGTAACTGGAATCGGGGGATCATAGCCTGCGAGCCGGCGCGGGGCAGCTAAAAGTAGGCGTCCGCTAGATGCTTCCGTGCCTCGGCGCATAGCGGCCGAGCCACCGGTCGACCCAGTCGCTGACGCGGATCCGGTTCGCCTCCTTCTGGGAGGCCTGGACCGGAAAGATGTCGCCGCTGTTCAGCTGCCGGTTATCGGGATAGGCCGCCAGTTGCAGCTTCGACTCATGCGCGGCGCCGTCTACTGGCGAGATGTAGGCGAACCGGACCTCGATCTTGTGCTTGATGTCGGCGCCCTGCCATTTCGGATGGTTGCGCGACAGCAGCTCGACAAGCTCGCAAGGCAACAGATCGGAGGTCGAGCTCCGCGACCCCTCGGTCTTCTCCATGTAGCATTGCTCCTTGACGCTGCTCACGCGCGCGTCGATCGGCCGGAAATTCACCCGCTTGTCGAGTTCGATGTAGGCATAGAGGCCCGCGACGCCGATGGCGATCATCCCGTAGAGCCCCAGACGCATGGTCGAACTCCCATCCTGTCGACCGCTGTGACGGTCAGATCGAACGTGTCATCTCCGCCTTGGTCTTGGAGGCCAGCACCGGCAACACGTCGCCGGCGCGCAGCGGCTTGCCGTTAGGAAAGTAGGACATCTGCAGGCTGGACTGGTGCGTAGCTCCATCGACCGGAGAGACATAGACGACGCGCACCTCGATCTTGTGCATCACGTGATAGCCCTGCCACTTCGGATGTTCCTTCCGCAGCAGCTCGGCAGTTTCGCAGCGAGTCAGGTCGGACGTGAACGTCGTCTTGGTGATGACGCCGCGCTCGACCTTTTCTAGATAGCACTGGTCATTGACGCTGCTGATGCGCGCATCGACGCGCTGATAGTTCGCGCCCTTGTCATACTGGTCGTAGATCGCGATGCCGAACGCACCGACGGCAACAATGACAACAGCCCAACGCATGTTTTTTGCTCCCGCAATGCGCGCACTTGATACCGCCGCAATTAAGGAGTGTTGAACATGCATTCACCTACGTCAGCGATGGCAAGCTTTGTGTTGCCGAGATGCCTTGGATTTGTGGAAAATCCGTCCGCTAGTGCGAGCGGCTGATCGGGAAATCGTAGGCCGCCGCACCCGCCCCCGGCAGCGAGAAGTGCCACCACTCCTTTGAATAGTTCACGAACCCCTGCCCGGCCATCGCCGCGACCAGCGTGCTCCGCCAGCGCCTCTGCACCGGCGTGATCGAGCCCGCAGCGGTGTGGGCCTTGACGTCGGAACAGTCATAGCCGGTGCCCATGTCGACGCTGCCTTCCGGAGCGCGTGCGGCGACCGGCGCAGTGCAGTCGGCATAGTCCTTGGCCGGATCGAACTTGCGCGAATTGTCCGCGGTCAGATCGACCAGCGTGAGATCGACCGCGGCGCCGGTCGAATGACCGGAATGGGTGGCGATATAGCCGAGGCGGAACAAATCCGCCTTCGCGAACGCAGGGTTGTAGCGCCGTTCGGCTGCGGTCTCCTTGCCGTTCCTCGACCACGCCACCATGTCGGCGACCGCGCGGGCCGGTCGGTAGCAATCGAACATCTTCAGCGACAGTTTTTGTCGCGCCAGTTCCCGCTGCACGGCCTTGAGGCGCAGCCCCACGTCCCGCTTCACCACGCATTCCGCCGCGTCATAGCCCGCGATCGGCCGCCCCATGAAATTGTTGGAGGTGGCGTAGCGGATGTCCTGGATGATGGTCGGATCGATGTCGCGCAGGAACGCGAAGCCGCCGGGAAGATTCTGAGCAAAGGCAGGCGAGATCGCCGCCGCGACCAACTCCAGGGCCAGCAATGCGATCACGGCGATTTTCACGGATTCTCGCTCCGCTGTCCTGGCTGCATAGCCGTCCGGGGCACCGCCTGGCGTCCGCTCGGCCTGAGCCTAGCCACCATGTCTTGTTCCGGAAAAACCAGCAAAAGCAAGGCGCGGATCGCCTGGGCATGGCGGCCGAGACGGCGGCGGCATCTTACTCGGGGAAAACTCCTCTGGCCCCTCTTCGCGCTTGCCCCACCGGCCATCCGCGCCTATAGCTCTGGCTTTAATGACCCCATCATTGAAATCGACTTTTGTCCTCGGCCACCGGCATTTGCTGGGCATCGAGGGCCTTTCCGCTGACGACATCACGGGCCTGCTCGACCTCTCCGAGGAGTATGTCGAGCTCAACCGCCAGGTCGACAAGAAACGCGCCAGTCTGCGCGGCCGCACCCAGGTCAATCTGTTCTTCGAGGCCTCGACCCGGACCCAGTCCTCGTTCGAGATCGCCGGAAAACGCCTGGGCGCCGACGTCATGAACATGTCGGTGTCATCGATGTCGACCCGCAAGGGCGAGACCTTGATGGACACCGCGGTGACGCTGAACGCGATGCACCCCGACATCCTGGTGGTCCGCCACCACGCCTCCGGCGCGGTCGAGCTGCTGGCGCGCAAGGTTGACGGTTCCGTGATCAATGCTGGCGACGGCAGCCACGAGCACCCGACCCAGGCGCTGCTCGACGCGCTGACGATCCGCCGCAACAAGGGCCGGCTCGAGGGGCTGACGATCGCGATCTGCGGCGACGTGCTGCATTCGCGCGTCGCGCGCTCCAACATCTTCCTGCTCAACACCATGGGCGCCCGCGTCCGCGTGGTGGCCCCCTCCACGCTGCTGCCACCCGGGATCGAGCGGATGGGCGTCGAGGTCGCGCGCGACATGCGCGAGGGGCTGAACGGCGCCGACATCGTGATGATGCTGCGGCTGCAGCGCGAGCGCATGAACGGCTCCTTCGTGCCGTCATCGGGCGAATATTTCCACTATTTCGGCCTCGACCAGAAGAAGCTCGGCTACGCCAAGCCGGATGCGCTGGTGATGCATCCTGGCCCGATGAACCGCGGTGTCGAGATCGACACCTTCGTCGCCGACGGCGCGCAATCGCTGATCCGTGAACAAGTTGAAATGGGTGTGGCAGTGCGCATGGCGGTGCTGGAAGCGCTCGCCCGCAACCTGCCGAACGCGTGAGACCGATGCTGACCGATCGCCGCCCCATCCTGCTCGCCAACGCCCGCGTCATCGATCCGTCGCGCGACTTCGACGGTCCGGGCGATGTCCTGATCGCCGACGGCGTGATCCGTGACGCCAAGCGCGGCATCGGCGCCGCCGGCGTCCCCGAAGGCACCGACATCGTCAACTGCGCCGGCAAGATCGTGGCCCCCGGCCTGATCGACATGCGCGCCTTCGTCGGTGAACCCGGTGCCAGCCACCGCGAGACCTTTGCGTCCGCCAGCCAGGCCGCCGCCGCCGGCGGCATCACCACCATCATCTGCCAGCCCGACACCTCGCCGGTGATCGACAATTCGGCGACCGTCGACTTCGTGCTGCGGCGCGCCCGCGACACCGCGATCGTCAACATCCACCCGATGGCGGCGCTGACCAAGGGCATGCAGGGCCAGGAGATGACCGAGATCGGTCTCTTGAAGGCCGCCGGCGCGGTCGCCTTCACCGATGGCGACCGCAGCGTCACCAACGCCCAGGTGATGCGGCGCGCGCTGACCTACGCCCGCGACTTCGACGCGCTGATCGTGCATCACACCGAGGACCCGCACCTCGTGGGCGAAGGCGTGATGAACGAAGGCGAGTTCGCCACGCGGCTCGGCCTCGCCGGAATCCCGACCGCCGCCGAGTCGATCATGCTCGAGCGCGATATGCGGCTCGCGGGGCTGACCGGCGGGCGCTATCACGCGGCCTCCCTGACCTCGACCGAGTCGCTGGAGATCCTCAAGCGCGCCCGCGACGCCGGCCACAACGTCTCGGCCTCGGTCTCGATCAACCACGTGACGTTGAACGAGAACGACATCGGCCCCTACCGCACCTTCTTGAAGCTGGCGCCGCCACTGCGCACCGAGGAGGACCGCAAGGCGCTGGTCGCCGCCCTCGCCTCCGGGCTGATCGATGTCGTGATGAGCGATCACAATCCGCAGGACGTCGAGGTCAAGCGGCTGCCGTTCGCGGAAGCGGCGAGCGGCGCGGTTGGCCTGCAGACCATGCTGCCGGCAGCGCTACGGCTGATCCACAATAGCGAGATGGACTTCAAGACGCTGATCCGGGCGATGTCGACCCGGCCGGCGGAACTGCTCGGCCTGCCGGGCGGAACGTTACGTGCCGGTGCGCCAGCCGACGTGATCGTGATCGACGCCGACACCCCCTGGGTGCTCGATCGCGACGATCTCAAATCGCTGTGCAAGAATACGCCGTTCGACGACGCCCGCTTCTCGGGCCGCGTGACGCGGACCATCGTCGGCGGACGCACCGTCTACGAACACGTCTAAATCGGAGTGGAACCTAACGCGCCGCGAGTTGCGACATCGCCTCCATCGTCGTTCCAACGACGATGGCCGCGACGTAAACGACAAAGAAAACCTGCTCCAGCCGCCTGCGAACAGAAGCCATGATAAGCTCCCTCATTTCCACGGCCATGGTGCGGATTGATGGTTAATATTTCATTGATGGATTCGTCCAAATTGGACGGGACCGGCCGTCCAGGGAGCCACCGCGATGTCTGCTGACGCGTTCCTGCCGGTCGCCTTGCTGATCGGCTATCTCCTGGGCTCGATCCCGTTCGGCATGGTCCTCACCCGCCTCGCCGGCACGCAGGACCTGCGCACCATCGGCTCCGGCAATATCGGCGCCACCAACGTGCTGCGCACCGGCCGCAAGGGCCTCGCCGCGGCGACGCTGATCGGCGACATGCTGAAGGGCACGGTCGCCGTCATCATCGCGGGGACGATCGACGGCCCGAACGCGGCAATGCTGGCGGCGCTGGGAGCGTTCCTCGGCCACCTCTTCCCGGTCTGGCTGAAATTCCGCGGCGGCAAGGGTGTCGCGACCTATCTCGGCGTGCTGCTCGGCCTGTTCTGGCCGGCGGCGCTGATCTTTGCCGTGATCTGGCTCGGCACGGCCTACACCACACGCTACTCGTCGCTGTCGGCGCTGATCGCCGCGTTCGTGACGCCGCTGTTCCTGTGGTGGTTCGGCCACAATGCACTCGCCTCGCTGTTCGTCGTGCTGACGTTGCTGTTGTTCTACAAGCACCGCGAGAACATCCAGCGCCTGCAGGCCGGCACCGAAGGCAAGATCGGCGAGAAGAGGTAGCTCGCCGTCATTCCGGGGCTCGCGACTGCGTCGCGCCCTCAGGTGCGCAATAGCGCACCGGGGAATGACGAGATCTATTTCCTCAGCGCGTCCTCGACAAAGCTCGCTGCCGCCAGCGCTTGGCGTCGTCGGCGAAGTCCGCAATCACGGTCACGCCGACGGGCAATCCGCCCTCTGCGGTCAGCGTCGGCACGTTGACGCAGGGCACGCCCATCAAGGTCCAGAGCCGGTTGTAACGGGGATCGCCGGTCGACGTTAGGCCCTTGGGCGCCGCGCCCGGCGCCGACAGCGTCAGCAGCACGTCGACCTCGGTGAGAACAGTGGCGAGCGCCTGCCGCGCGCGCAGCGTGACATCCATCGCCGCGTCGTATTCGGCCGGCGTGCCGCCCTTGCTCTCGTCGAGCCGGCCGCGCAGCAGCGGCGGCATCGCATCGTAGTTCTGCCGGTATTCCCAGGCGAGCGACTGGTGCGCCTCGAACTCCTGCACGTCAGGATGGATCCGCCACGCCTCGGCGATGATGTCGGGCATCGCGAGCTCGCGCACGGTTGCGCCCGCCTGCTCCGCGGCGCGCGCGGCCCTCTGCAACGCCTCGGCGCCGGATGGTTCAGGCGCGCCGGCGAAGGCCTGCGTCACCACGCCGATGCGCGGCGCCGCGAGCTGCGACGGCACCACGAGGTCAGGCCGCCTCGTCATCGCGGCCAATCCTAGCGCGACATCGCGCACACCCGCGCCAAACAGCCCGACAGTATCGAGCGTCCATGAAAAGCACTTCACGCCGACCGTCGGCAGCAGCCGGGAGCTCGGCTTGATCGCGGCGACGCCGCAGAACGAGGCCGGCCGGATCACCGAGCCGCCGGTCTGCGTGCCGAGCGCCAGCGGAATCATCCCGGCGGCGACCGCGGCCGCCGAGCCCGACGACGAGCCACCCGGCGTGTGCGCATGATTATGCGGATTGACCGTCGCGGTCGGATCGTTCGCCGCGAACGCGGTCGTGGTGGTCTTGCCGATGATGGTCGCGCCGGCCTGCTTCAGCGCCATCACGACCGGCGCATCGGCGCGCGGCTGATGGCCGCGGTAGATCGCAGCCCCCATCTCGGTCGGAAAATCGGCGGTATCGATGATGTCCTTGATGCCGACTGCAATACCGCGCAACGGCCCGGCAGTTTGCGCGCGCGCCTTCTCATCGTAGCGGACGAAGGCGCCGATCGCCTTGTCCTGCGCACCGATCGCCTGCAGCGATTGGCCGATGGCCGCTTCAGGCGACAGCGCGCCCTGCTCGATACGCGCTTGGAGGTCGGCAAGTGAGATCATGGGCAGCTTCCCTGGCATTGGCGGCTGCTTTTAGCGCGTTGCGCCGAGCTGCGCCAATGTCGCAGTTGATCACAATCTCAGGTTGGGCGAAGCTGCACCCCGCATGCATGACCGGTCCCCCAGCGCTCCAAAACTCACCGACGCCGAACGGCTCAACCGCCTGCGGCTGATCCGCTCCGACAATGTCGGCCCACGCGGTATTATGGCGCAAACGCCACAAGGTTCATTCGAGAATGAGCCAAGCCACGGCTGCGATTAAGGTTACAAGGGACACCACCGCTACGCTGACAAAGGCTATCTCGATGCCATCGAATTGGCGCTGATCCGTGCGCATCCCCGCCCTCCTATCTAGATAGGAGGGCGGGGACCGGGAGACATAAGCCAATCGGTCAAATGAGCTGTGGCTTCACTGTGCCGCGCCTTTCTCAGGAGTGCTTCCCGCTCTCGACTTGGTGGAAGCTTTCTGGCCTGCTGGCGTAGCTCTTTGGCTTCTAGGGAAAGACGCTCTGCAAGGGAGATAATCTGCTTAACTCGGCGTCGTCGCTTCATGGCTCCTCTCTCCAAAGCTTGACCCGAAAAACGGATTCAAAAAGCATGAAGAGCCAGAAAGGTTCCCCTAAATTTCCTCCAAAACCACTTGCTCAAGCTCTAGCGCCGCAACACACGCGAGAAAGAAGATCGCGGTAAACGATCCTCGCTTGAGCTTCATGGTGATCCCGGCTTCGGTCTCATCCTTGAGGCCATGCTTTTTCAACCGCTTGGCGAGGTCGGCATAGGTCACATTGGCTTTCTTCATTTCCGCCTTGAGGAAGTCGCTGGCGCGTCGGCCCCATTCCTCTTCCGCCTTGGGTAGGACCATGGCATCTCCTATCGATTACGTGAGCTAACAAATATGATAGACCGGCCTTGACTTCCGGTCAAACTCTTCATATCCGTTAGCTATCATATTCGATAGGATGCGGCCATGCGCGGCAGACCGACGAAAGACCCTCATACCCGACCCGCGATCAACACCCTTGAACGCCTCCATATGGAGCTAGGCGGGCAGATACTCGCCAACCGGCAACAGCACGACGCATTGAGCGAGCAGATGCGGCACGTTGAGGCTGTCATCAAGATGCTGGACCCCAGCTACAACCTGGGGCGGATCGCGGTGAAGCGGCGGAAGCCCAACCCGTGGTTCAAGCGCGGCACCCTCTACAGGCGAGCGCTGGACGTGCTCAGAACGGCCACGGAGCCGATGACGGCCACGGAGCTGGCGAAGGCCGTTCTGGCCGCGCATGGAGTCGAGGACGCCACTGGCGACGACGTGCAAGGCATCGCGCTGGGTATCCAGCACAGCCTCAAGAACCATGAAGGCAAAGGCGTGGAGCGGGTTGGCGAGGCCAGCCCGGCTGGGTGGCAGCTATCGAATCACAACCCCAATTGACGGACTCCCCTTAAGATTGAATCATGTCTCCCGGGGTTTGAGAGGGGGCTGGGGATGAATCCCAAGACGTGGAATCGTAAATGGCTATTCTGGCAAGTTGCGGCCCCTATTTTGGGGCCAATACTAATATCTGCCGTAGCGGTACTATTTTGGGAGTCGATTGAACCGGCGTTTAAGACAAGATGGGACGTGATTGTTGATGTAAGTCCTTGGGCTTTAACGTTTTATACGATCACTCTTATAGGGGCCACGATGAACGACCTTTGGCCCAAATTGGGTGACCATCCGACGCTTGGGGTGTCTATTTTGGTGGTCGGATTTTCCGTCGGCCTGTACGCCGCCTTGATTGTAATTCGGCGGCATGACGCAACTTTTGTTCCCGGAACACAGGGATATGCAGTGACTTTAATACTTTTGGGCCTATCTGTAGTATTGTGCCATCAAGCGTCTAGGTCCTAGAGGGAATTGCCATGAGCGAGAAAGCCTCCAAGATGGAAGACTTAGGAGCTGGCGCGGCGGGCGGAGCGGCCCTTGGGTCTGTTATCGGCCTCGCGGTTGGCACTGGTGTATTAGGGCCGATCATTGGTACGGCCATCGGTGCAGCCAGCGGAGCTGCAATCGGCAAAGCTATAGGGGCATTCGGACATTCTTCCGAGACCTCTAAGCCGGACGCCAAGGCTGGCTAGCCGGCAACATGCCGCTGCCAATAGCCCGTAAAGTCCGCCGACTTGCCGCGCTTCAGCGCCAGCCCAGCAATCCGGTTCACCTGATCCCCGTTCGAGACTCTGCGGTTGTCCTCACGCCATGAGGACTCCTGCGCATACCGCAACAGGTACGCGCCAGCGATGTGATGGTGGATGCCGATCTCAGCACGGCGCAGGCGGCTGAAATACTCCTCAGCCTGATTGGTGCAGGCGCCGTCCAAGGAGTAAGCTTCTTGGTGGTTGATTCGTTTCATTTCAAAACGTTCGTGTAATCCATCCCAAGAAGCGGCTTCGTCGGCATGAACGACAGTCCCCTTCGCAATGCGGGCACGAATGAAAGCGGCGGCTTGGCTTTCAGAGCCAAACACTGCTGGCACAGAATTGCCGCCGCGCTCACGGATGACGACGACGACCTTCCGTTTCCCATTTTGATTGCGGGCATATCGGCGATCGCGGCGATATTCTTTCTGGTTTGCTGGTTTTACATAACCTCCAAAATAGCCGCCATCTACTTCAGCCGTTTTGCCTTCGCCGCCGATGACGCGACCCTTCAATTCATCCGCCATTGCCTCGCGCAGCTTGTGTAGGAGGACGAAAGCAGATTTGTAGGACAGACCCAGGTCCCGGCTGAGCGCCAGAGCGGACTTGCCCTTCACCTCGTTGCAGAACACGGCGATGGCCGCCAGATAGCCGCGCAGGGGCAGCTTGTGGCTGGCAAACAGGGTGCCGCTGGTGATGGTGAAGTCCTTCTTGCAGCCCTTGCAGCGGAAGCGCAGGGAGCCGTTCGGGCGGCGGGCTTCGTAAGCCTCCACGGAGCCGCAGGAAGGACAGACAGGAGCGCCATCGGTCGAAGCCCAACGGACGGCCTTGAAGGCCGTCTCGGCTTCCGCATCAGTCATGCGGAAGACCTGAGCTAGGCTCAGGCTCTTTGCCGCTTTGCTGAGGAGGAAGTGTTGGGACACAGCCGCTACCTAACGAATGCGATAGGTAACGAATATGATAGGTTGAGCCTTTGGTCAAGAAATCTATCGTTTTCGTTAGGTCACGAATTCGTTAGATTAGATGCGACGTTTGCCTTTTGGGTGTATTGCGCTCCCGAAACCCCAACAGGCAGTATGGGGTTTTAAGGCGGCGGGGGCCGATGCATCGATTTAGAACGCCTGAACTTTTTCTAGGCTGCTTTCTGACGATTGCCGTTTTTGCGGCTGGAATGCTTTTCGTCAGGCCATATCCCAATCAGCCGACATATCAGGTAGGTGCCGCCGCCTCCCAATCCGAGGGCAAAGAAAAGCAGCCCGAAAGCGACCCAAGCGGATGGTGGGCTTGGTTGTTTAAGGATGCGGCTGGATTCTTCACGTTTGGCTTGGTGGCTGTAGGCGTCGGACAGGCCGTGCTTTTCTTCGTCCAGCTCCGCCTTATGCGCACCGGCATGGACGACGCTAGAATTGCCGCAGAAGCCGCCAAAGCCTCGGCAACCGCCGCCGTCAATCAGACGAAGGCTATGGTTCAGGCCGAAAGGCCATATGTCTTCCTGAAAATCGTCAAACCGGGCCTCAGATTCGATTCCAACAATCGTCGGATCATTCCAGACATCGAGACGGACGGCCGCATTCAATTTCAAATTATTAACGTCGGTCGAACTCCGGCAATGCTGGAGGAGTTCAGGGAACAATATCCAATAACTGGAGACCTCGCCCCGACGCCAATTGACCCGACGAATGATCGGGGTCGATTGTTGCCAGTTGGTGCAATCGCGACAACTGACAGTCCATACCCTCTCGCAACCAATCTGTTCGAACCATGGATCGTACCCGATATTCGAAAATTGATAGACGTCGGTGGTTGGACCGTCTATCGGGCTTTTTTCCAAGGCTTCATCCGTTATTCGGACACTTTCGGAAATCGCTACATTACCGGCTTTCTCGCCGCCTACTCGCCACTCCATGGCGCTTGGACGCTCAGTGGCGGCAAGGAATACAACTACAGCAGGCAAGAGAAGCCGGAAGACATACCTCCGCACCCAAACTACCCGGGCGAGACTTGATGCGGCCCAAGCCGCGCGCCGCAACACGGCGCTTCTCCTAGCTCACGGTACCCTCCCGGAATCTAGGAATCCGACCGGCATGCCGCTTGTGGCGTTTGCGCCATAATACCGGGCCCACGCACCTTTGCATCGCTGCTCCGCCATTTTTGCGATGCGGCGCAGGCGCTGGAACGCCTGCCGGATCTCGCGCGCCGCGGCGGCGCATCGGGCTCCTCGCGCATCTGCAGCGAGGCCGACGCGGCCGCGGAGCTCGCGGCCTGCCGCAAATTCGGCATCGACCTCGTCGCACCGGAGGAAGCGCACTATCCGGCGCGGCTTGCCACCATCGACGATGCACCGCCGCTGCTCGGCGTGCGCGGTGACCGCGACAGTCTGATGCGCCCGATGATCGCGATCGTCGGCTCGCGCAACGCCTCCGGCGCCGGGCTGAAATTCGCAGGCCAGCTGGCGCGCGATCTCGGCGACGCCGGCTTTGTCGTGATCTCGGGCCTCGCCCGCGGCATCGACCAGGCGGCGCATCGCGCGACGGTCGCAAGCGGTACGGTCGCGGTGCTCGCCGGCGGCCACGACAGGATCTACCCGCCGGAGCATGAGGATCTGCTGGCCGCGCTGCTCGCGCAGGGCGCTGCGATCTCGGAGATGCCGCTCGGCCACGTGCCGCGGGCGCGCGACTTCCCCCGCCGCAACCGGCTGATCTCGGGCGCCTCGCTCGGCGTCGTTGTGGTGGAGGCCGCGCACCGCTCGGGATCGCTGATCACGGCGCGGATGGCGGCCGAACAAGGCCGCGAGGTGTTCGCGGTGCCGGGCTCGCCGATCGATCCGCGCGCCGCCGGTGCCAACGATTTGATCAAGCAAGGCGCCACGCTGGTGACTGAAGCTGGCGACGTCATCAACGCGGTCACGCCGATCATGGAGCGGCCGATCATGCTCGCCGCACGTGAAGACGACGAGCCGCTGGACTTTGCCACCGATGGCGGCGATCGCACCCGCGTCATCAATCTGCTCGGGCCGAGCCCGATCAGCCTTGACGACCTGATCCGGATGGCCGACGTCTCACCCGCCGTCGTCCGCGCCGTGCTGCTGGAGCTTGAATTGGCGGGCAAGCTGGAGCGTCACGGCGGCGGGCTGGTGTCGATGATTTAGCCGGCGATGGCGGCTCGCGAAAATCTCACCCCGTCATCCTGAGGAGCGCGTAGCGCGTCTCGAAGGATGCACGGCCCCGCTGGTGGCCGTCTGACCCTTCGAGACGGCCGCGCTGCGGCCTCCTCAGGGTGACGGGTTTAGCGTTCAGGTGCAATCACTCCGCATTCCGCGCGTCAAAATCATTCCGCGCGCCCTCGATCTCCGGGAGATGCGCGAAGGCCCATTCGCCGAGCGCCATGACCGGCACGGCCAGCCCGCGGCCGAGATCGGTCAGCTCGTAGTCGACCCGCGGCGGAATGGTCGGAAACACCGTGCGCGTCACCAGCCCGTCGCGCTCCAGCCCGCGCAAGGTCAGCGTCAGCATGCGCTGCGAAATGCCGTTGATCATGCGCTTCAGTTCGTTGAAGCGGCGCGGTCCGTCGCGCAGCAGCATGATGACCAGCACGCTCCATTTGTCGCCGACGCGCGACAGCACGGAGGCCACGCCGCGGCAATCCTGATGCTCCGCAGGTTGAGCGGCGGGTCGGTTACATGCATGTGCTCGGGTCTCATCGGTGTGCTCGGGTTTCAAAAATGTGCGTTCTTGCGGAGATTTAGGGCGGTCACTCATATAGCGCCAGTTACAAACCTATACCAAAGGTGACCCCTGCCATGAAACTTCTGCACATCGACTCTTCGGTCCTCGGCCCCCACTCCGTCAGCCGCCAGGTCTCCGCCGCCGCCGTCGAGCGGCTGCGCCAGGCCAATCCCGGCCTCGTCGTCAGCTACCGCGACCTCAGCCAGACGCCACTCGCCCACCTCTCCGGCCTGCACCTTGCGGCCAGCCAGGGCGCAGCGCCCGACCCGTCGGTGCGCGACGACATCGCGACCGGCCAGGCGGTGCTGGACGAGTTCCTCGCCGCCGACATCGTGGTGATCGGCGCTCCGATGTACAATTTCACCATTCCGAGCCAGCTGAAGGCCTGGATCGATCGCGTCGTGGTCGCGGGCAAGACCTTCAAATACGGCGCCGGAGGCGTCGAGGGTCTGGCCGGCAACAAGCGCGTCATCATCGCGATCTCGCGTGGCGGCTATTACGGCGCCGACACGCCGATGGCCGCGCTCGAGCACCTCGAGACCTATCTGCGCGGCGTGTTCGGCTTCATCGGCGTCAGGAATCTCGAATTCATCCCTGCCGACGGCATCCAGGTCGGCCCCGAGCATCGCGAAAAGGCGGTCGCAGGCGCGCTGCAGGCCGCGGGCAGCCTGAACGCCGCCTAGTTCCGGACCTGCTGCCGTCCCGCAAGAGCGGGTGGCCCAGTCGTCCAGAGATGGGTGATTGAACCGGCTGGCGCAACGCACTGGATACCCCGCATGCGCGGGGTATCACAGGTCCGGGTAGAGCCTCAGAACCAGACGCCCTGAATGCCGAGGATGACGGCGACGAGCGAAATCAACAGGCCGATGCCGGAAAACAACGCAACCGTCACAAATTGTGTCGTGTCCGAATTTTCGGAATCGGACGAGACAGGGATCGACGTCGAAATGCGGGCGGCTGCTTTCGGCATGACGGCACTCCAAAATGATTCCGTGGTGAAAAAATCCCCGCCCATTCAGGAGTCCGGGGAACACGTCAAAGGTTCAAGCATGGTCCGGAAAACTGCGAACCGGTTTTCCGACGAGATCATGGTTAGACAACGAATCGATAATAGGCGCGAACGAAATCGGCCGGTGTGAAGCGCTTCACACCGGCCGATCGCTACAATGAGAAACAAATTAGCCGCGATAGATCGGCGCGCCGGCGGGCGACGCCGTTGAGCCGCCATCGATGAACAGTTCCTGCCCCTGCACATGGGCCGCGTCGTCGGAAGCCAGGAACAGCACGGTCTTCGAGATGTGATCGGGTTCGCCGATCCGCCCGAGCGGGGTGGTCATGCCGATCCGCTTCTCGAAGGCCTTCTCGGCCTCGGGCGTTGCGATCGCAGCGCCCCAGATCGGCGTACGCACAGCGCCAGGCGCCACCACGTTGACACGGATGTTGCGCGGCGACAGTTCTGACGCCATCACCCGCGCCATCGCGCGCACGCCGGCCTTGCTCGCGGCATAGGCCGAGTAGCCGGGATTGCCGAGCACCGAAATCACCGAGCCGTTGAGGATGATCGACGCGCCGTCGTTGAGATAAGGCGCGACCGCCTGCACGGTGAAGAACACGCCGGTGAGATTGGTGCGGATCACGTTTTCGAATGCGGCGAGTGTGGTGCCGCCGACCGGCGTCTGGCCGGGAATGCCGGCATTGGCGAACAGCACGTCATATTTGCCGAACTTCTCGGCGCCCTGCTTCACTGCTTCTTCCAGCGCCGCGACGTCGGTGGCATCGGCCACCACCGCGAGCGCGTTCGGTCCGAGCTCCTTCGCTGCCGCCGCCAGCGTCTCCTTGTTGCGCCCGGTGATAACGACCTTGGCGCCTTCGGCCACGAACAGCTTTGCTGTCGCGAGCCCGATGCCGCTGTTGCCGCCGGTGATCAACGCCGTCTTGTTTGCCAGTCTCATGTCCGCCTCCAACGTGGTTGCATTATTAAACTTCGTTGCCTACGTAGAGCATCAGGTTTAATATTGCAACCACACAAGGTCGTGATGCCCGAAATTCCTGGAGACAGTCGGTGAAGAGAACCAGCCTTGCAGGCGACAGTTGCCCGGTGGCACGCGCACTCGACGTGTTCGGCGACTGGTGGTCGCTTTTGATCATCCGCGATGCCAGCCTTGGCCGGCGCCGCTTCGGCGAATTCCAGGCCAGCCTCGGGCTTGCAAAGAACATCCTCGCCACGCGGCTGCGCACGCTGGTCGAGCGCGGCATCCTGAAGACGGTCCCCGCCTCCGACGGCAGCGCGTATCAGGAATATGTGCTGACGCCGAAGGGCCACGGCATCTTTCCAATCCTGGTCGCGCTCCGGCAGTGGACCGAGGAATTCGACGAGCATCCGGACGAGATCGCGACCATCATGGTCGACCGCGACAAGGGCAAGCCGGTGAAGAAACTCGCGCTGTTGTCGCAGGACGGCCGCGTGCTGGGCGCCGCCGACACGACGCTGAAGCTGAGGCCAGCTCGGAAGACGGCGCGGCGCCTCGCGACTGCGTAAGTTGGGTGGAGCGCAGGCACTCCACTGCCGTCGTCCTGGCGAAAGCCAGGACCCCATTACCCCAGGCGGTCATTGTTGCGCGCATGCTGGGGCCGCGATCCCCCTCGTCACCAAATGCGGT
>NZ_LFLZ01000100.1 GCF_001189845.1 Bradyrhizobium tropiciagri | reverse complement strand
GCCGCTGGTAGAAGTCGCGCAATCAGAGTATCACAAATGCAACGTTGTGCATTACAGCAAATTTGACCGGCAATGTCGCAGATGGGTCAAGAGCTTCGATTTCGGCTCCTTCGCGGTTTGTCTGCTCATCACCTGACAGCGGCTGAATAGCAGAGGTGTGCCCACCGCTGCTTGGGGCCAGGAGGAGACCCGAGCATTTGCAGCAAAGCGGCTACTCAATCACTTCATCGGCGCGGATCAGGATCGATGGCGGCATAATCAGGCCGAGTGCTATTGCTGCTCGCTTGTTGATCACAAGCTCAAACTTGGACGGTTGTTCGATTGGCAATTCGGCAGGTTTAGCGCCCCTTAATATCTTGTCCACGTAGGTTGCCGCTCGCCGCCAGATATCCTCGATATTGGCGCCGTAGGAGACGAGGCCACCGACATCGACATACGACCTCAGCTCATACATTGTTGGAATGCGGCTCAGCGCGGCCAGTTCGACGATTTGGCTGGCGTGGCTAAAGAGAAGGCCCGATGCCGGAATGAGGAGTGCGCCAGCTCCCGCAGTGGCCGCGGTCTTGAAGGCTTGCGCGATTTGGGCTGCATCGCGAACCTCGACTGACAGAAGCTTCCACCCTCGTGCCTGGCCTACAGCCGCGGCTGCTGGCCACAAACCGGCGTCCGTCGAATCCCAGAATACCGCCACAACCTCTGCGCCTGGAACGAGTTCCTTCAGCAATTCCAGGCGCTTTCCCGTGAGCTCCAGAGTTTGCATGCTCATCCCGGTGAAGTTTCCACCCGGGTGGGCAAGGCTCTGGACGAGCCCTTGGCGCACGGGATCAGCAGAAGCAGCCGTCATAACGACGGGAATCGTCGTCGTTGCCTGCTTGAGCAAGGAGAGCGACGTTCCACCGCCAGTCGCGACAATGACATCGAGCTGGAGACTAGCCAGTTCAGCAACCGCCGCGATGCTGTTGGTGCCGCGCGGCTCGGTCACGAAATCGCGGCCGTAAACGTAACCCAGTTCCGCCATTCCGCGCAGAAACGCACGTACGGTACGGTTTGGCGGCAGCGGCCCCATCATGTCTGCAGTCGGCCCGCCGATGCTGACAATTCCGATGTGCGCTATCTTCTGTGCAAGCTGAGCACGTGCCGCAATCGGACACGCCGCGGCGCCACCAACCAGTGCAATGAACTCGCGCCGCCTCACTCGAGCCCTCATCTATCAACGCGGGATCAAGGTATCCTATTATCTGACCACGACGCCCTGCAAATTGGTGCGCCGCGATCGGCAGACGGTAGCGAGGGCCGGAGGGTCATTTTCCACGGGACAGCATCCCTGACCGTATTTCCACTGAAGGAGGTGGTAGTTTCCTCGCCTCCACAGAGGCCGCGAGCTCGATTGCGGTCTGTTATCGTCGGCCTTATCCTACACAATATTTTCCTCGTATTTTTGCGTCGGTTGGAGGCGCAAATGGATTAGTGACAAGTCATGGTGTTTTTTGATGACAAGATCATCCTCGCCAAACGCAACCGTTTGCGAAAACCGATTTTCCTTGTCAACAGCCGACCGGGCTGGACCAAATCAACACGCGAGTGCCACCACGGCGGGGGCTACGTCGACAGGATCTTCAACGGAGCTAAATCGGACGGGCTGCCGATCGAGCAGCCGGTCAAGTTCGTGCCGGCAATCAATCTCAAGACGGCCAAAACGCTGCGGATTGTTGTTCCGAAAAACCTGCTCGCCCGCGCCGACGAGGTGATCGAATGAAGCGACGGGAGTTCATCGTGGCAGTGGCCGCCACAACGGCGAGTGGGTTGGCCATTCTTCCGATCGACCAAGCCGCGGCCGATACTTCCCAGTCCCGCCGCGTGGCTTTGGTTACCTCCGGTCAGGGCGTTGCGATCCTTGAATTGATCCGAAGCTCGCTAAAAAAGCTGGGCTACGAAGAGGGCAAGAATCTCGTGATCGATTTTCGCGAAGCGAAGGGCAACTATGCTTCGCTGCCGGGTCTTCTCACAGACGTGATCGCGCTGAATCCCGATGTCATCATTGCGGAAGCAACACCCGCCAGCGCCGCCGCGCTGCAAGCAACCTCAACCATTCCGATCGTGATGGCGCCGTCGACCGATCCGATCGGCTCTGGCTTTGTGAAGAGCTTCGCGCACCCGGGCGGCAATATCACGGGCGTGGCTAACATGTTCGGGGATCTCACGGCAAAGACGCTGGACATTGTTCGGCTCGCTTTTCCGAAGGTGAAGAAGATCGGAGTCTTGATATCGAATAATCCGACCCATCCGAATCTGCTTGACGTGGCAATGAAAGCCGCGGGCCCGATAGGCATAACAGCAGAGGGCTTCATTGCGGCGAACCCCGAGGACCTGGAAACGGCATTCGCGGACATGAAGGGGGCAAACTGCGAGGTTGTCTATGTCCTCGCCGATCCTCCGCGACCGGCGCTGCCTCCGATTGCGTTGAACTCGGGTCTGCCAACGATCTTTCAAGTGAGCAGCTATACCGCCATAGGCGGGCTGATGAGCTATGGGCCCGAAATCACCGCATTCTTCACCTCTGCCGCGTCCTACGTGGATCGTATTCTCAAAGGTGCCAAGCCCGCGGATATACCGGTCGAGCAGCCCACGACTTTCCTGTTTGTCGTCAATCTCCGCACCGCCAAGGCTTTAGGCTTGAGCATTCCGGAGCGGGTGTTGCTGATGGCGGACAAGGTTATTGAGTAGCGACATGACGCACCATCAGATCAGCGTGTCTCGGACGTGCGGTGCGGTCACTGCCAGGACTCCGTGCAGCGCCCATGTGAGGAATACTCCCGCATGAGCATTTCCCTCCACCCCGACGCGCCACAAAGCCAAGTTGTAGCGCCATCCCAGGCGGCAAACACCGCATCGGCCTCGAGATCACCGATCGAAAGAGTTCGCAGCCGACTGTTCCGCAAATATGTTGCGCTCTTCGTCGCGGTTGTTGGTATCGCACTTTTGTCAAACGGAATCTTCGAAGTCTTCTTCTACTACCGTGAGCACAAGGCGGCTCTGATCCGCATTCAGCACGAACAGGCCGAAGCCGCGGCGGCCAAAATCAGCCAATTCATCAAGGAAATAGAGAGCCAGCTCGGCTGGACGACCCAGTTGCCGTGGTCGGCGGGTTCGATCGAGCAGCGCCACTTCGATGCTTTGCGATTGTTGCGCCAGGTTCCGGCCATTACTGAGCTGGCGCAGATCGATGCGACGGGAAAGGAACGGCTACGCGTATCGCGCTTGGCGATGGATGTGATCGACAGCAGGATCGACCTCTCCCACGATGCAAAGTTCACCGAAACGGTGGCGCACAGGGTCTACTATGGACCTGTCTATTTCCGGAGGGAATCAGAACCGTATATGACCTTGGCGATCGCCGGCACACGGAAGGATGCCGGCGTGAGTATCGCGGAGGTCAATCTAAAGCTGATCTGGGACGTAGTCTCTCAGATCAAGGTTGGCCAGCACGGGCGCGCCTACGTTGTCGGCTCACAGGGACGACTGATCGCGCATCCCGACATCAGTCTGGTGCTCCGAAACACCGACATGTCGAAGTTGGCGCAAGTGCAGGCTGCCCTCGCCGGTCACGGGATGAGCGACGAATTGCAGGGATCTCTTAATGTCCAAGGTCAGCAGGTACTTACAGCCTCCGCGCCTATCGAGCCATTGCGCTGGACTATGTTCGTGGAGTTGCCGGTCGAGGAAGCCTACGCATCACTCTACGCGGCACTGCAGCGGCTTGCGATCGTCTTGCTGGCGGCGTCGATCTTCGCGGTGCTTGCTGGGATCTTCCTGGCGCGCCGCATGGTTGGCCCGATACGGGCCTTGCGGATTGGTGCAGAACGCATCGGCGGCGGCGATTTTTCCCAGCGCATCGCTATCAAGACAGGCGACGAACTGGAAGAGCTTGCCGATCAATTCAACGACATGGGCGTGCGCTTACAGGAATCCTATGCGGATCTGGAGAACAAGGTCGAGAAGCGAACAGCCGAATTGAGGGAATCTTTGCGGCAGCAAACAGCAACTGCGGAAGTGTTGAAAGTTATCAGCCGCTCGGCATTCGATCTGGAACCGGTCTTGCAAACGCTCGCTGAATCGGCGCGGCAATTGTTGAGCACCGATACGGCTAACATCTACCTGCGTGATGGTGACGTATTGCGTGTCCGCGCCCAATCGGGAATGACCAAGGAGTTTTACAAATTTCTTCAGGAACGACCTGCGAAGGCAGAGCGGAGCCGTTTCATCGGGCGTGCCTTTCTCACGGCCGAGGTTGTCCATCTGCCGGATGTGCTCGCTGACCCCGAATACAGCTTCCCCGGAGGTCCCCAATTGGGAAGGTATCGCGCAGTCCTTGGGGTCCCAATGGTGCTAAGCGGGCGCGTCGAGGGCGTATTCGGACTGGGAAGATCAGAGCCAGGCCCGTTTACCCCGCGAGAAATTGAATTGGTCCGCACCTACGCGGACCAAGCGTTGATCGCCGTCGAAAATGCCCGCCTCTTCAACGAGGTGCAGGCGCGTACGAAAGAGCTTTCGCAGTCGCTTGAGGATCTGCGCACCGCGCAGGATCGCCTGATCCAGACCGAGAAGCTCGCTTCTCTCGGCCAGCTCACCGCCGGCATTGCCCATGAGATCAAGAATCCGCTGAATTTCGTCAATAATTTTTCGGCGCTGTCCACCGAACTGATCGACGAGCTAAACGAGGCACTCAAATCGGCTTCGCTCGACGAGAAGACGCGCGAGGAGATCGACGAACTCACGCATATGCTCAAAGGAAATCTCGAGAAGGTCGTACAGCACGGCAAGCGCGCCGATTCGATCGTCAAGAACATGCTGCTACATTCGCGCGAAGGAAGCGGCGAGCATCGCCCCGTCGACATCAACGCGATCGTGGAAGAGAGCTTGAATCTCGCCTATCACGGCGCTCGCGCCGAGAAATCCGGATTCAATATCACGTTGATGCGTGATTTCGATCCCAACGCAGGCATGGTCGACGTGTACCCGCAGGAAATCACCAGGGTACTCCTCAATCTGATTTCGAACGGCTTTTATTCCGCCACGAAACGACAGCAGGCGGCTGCGAACGGGTTTGAGCCAACACTCAGCGCGAGCACCAAAGACCTTGGAAATAGAGTCGAGATTCGAATTCGCGACAACGGTACCGGCATCGCCCAGGAAGTCCGGGAGAAGATTTTCAATCCATTTTTCACGACCAAGCCCGCCGGAGAAGGCACTGGACTTGGCCTGTCCATGAGCCACGATATCGTCGTGAAACAGCATGGCGGCAAAATTGACGTCGATACCGAGCCAGGAGCATTCACCGAATTCATTATCACATTACAGCGGGCGCTGGTGGCGCAATCAAATATTGGAGAAGCGAATTGAGCGTTTACATTCTCGTTGTCGATGACGAACCTGATGTGGAGGCGCTGTTTCGCCAGCAATTCCGTCGCGATCTGCGAGCTGGCCGGTTCTTGATGGAGTTCGCTTCATCGGCCCCCATGGCGTTGCAGCGCGCGGTCGAGCTGCGAGATCCTACCCTCATCTTGATCCTCTCGGATATCAACATGCCCGGGATGAGCGGGCTGGAGATGCTGCCAGAGGTGCGGGCGCGGCGGCCGGACGTTCCCGTGATCATGATCACGGCTTACGGCGACCCGGAAACCCGAAGGAAGGCAATCGAGCGCGGCGCCGTCGCCCTTCTCACCAAGCCAATCGACTTTGCGTTGCTGCGTCACGAGATCGATGCGCGGCTCGAGCAGGCTGCGTGATGACGACGATTCTCATAGTTGACGACGAACCAGATCTCGAGGACCTGATCCTGCAGAAATTCCGCAGGCAGATCCAAGGGGGCGCGGTCAGCTTCATCTTTGCACGTGATGGGCTCGAGGCGCTGCAGTCGATCGAGCAACACCCTGATGTCGACCTGGTCGTCTCAGATATCAATATGCCGCGGATGGATGGATTGTCGCTCCTCGCCAAGCTCCAGGAGGCTGAAGATAGGAAGTCGACGATCATCGTCTCAGCTTATGGGGACATGAGCAATATCCGGGTCGCCATGAATCGCGGCGCGTTCGATTTTCTGACCAAACCGATCGATTTCGCGGATCTGGAAACGACGATCCAGAAGACTATCCGGCACATCGAGGTACTCCGGGAGGCGCGGCGGCGGCAGATCGAGGCCGAGCGTGCTCACGCCTCTCTTTCACGCTACTTTTCGCCGGAGCTTGCAAAGCGACTTGCCGCCGGCAGTGACGCGGCTAACGGAATGGCGGTGCACTGGCGGGAGGTAGCAACCATCTTTACCGATATCACCAGCTTCACCGCGCTGGTCGAGACTGCGCCACCGGAGACGCTGGGTGAATTGCTCAACGAATATGTGGGCGGGATGACGGATGTCGTTTTCGCGCACGAAGGCACTGTGGCCAAGGTGATCGGCGACGCGATCCAGATCCTGTTCAATGCTCCAGGAGATCAGCCCGATCATGCCACGCGAGCGGTTGCCTGCGCTCATGAGCTTGATACCTGGGCGCAAATCTTTCGCGAGCGCTGGAAAGCGAAAGGTATTGCCTTCGGCGCAACCCGCATCGGCGTCCATACCGGCCCTGCGCTGGTCGGGAATTTCGGCGGGAGCCGTTTCTTCGATTACACGGCCTATGGCGATACCATAAATACCGCCGCGCGACTCGAAGCGGCTAACAAGCCCCTGGGTACGCGCATCTGCGCCAGTGCAGCGATCGCAAATGCCGCGGAATGTTTTCTCGGGCGTCCCGTCGGCGATCTCGTCTTGCGCGGCCGGAGCGAGCCGCTTCGGGCCTACGAGCCCTTAAGACCTGAAGAATTTGCAGCCCCGGCGACCAACAGATACTTTGAGGCTTTCGCGAAGCTCGAGGCCAACGATTTAGGTGCAATGCCAGCTTTCGCTGCTCTTGTCGGCATGCATTCCGACGATTCACTCGCAGGCTTTCATTTGAGGCGGCTCTTAAACGGCGGCAAAGGCGTCCGGATCGAAATGGGATGATTCAACCTACATTCCGGGCTCCTTGAGAGGGCATTTGCGGCGGCGCGGTCTTCTCGCAGGATTATTGGTTACCACGGCGGTGAGCGCGCTCCAGCCGCCGAACCCAACAAGGTCTGCCGGCTCGCGGCTTGCAGCCAATTGCAGATACCGCCCACTCGCGCATCAATGATTGTCACGTCCTCGACGTACCCCAGCACCGGGGCGCCGTGCCTCAGCCGGCCGGCATCCGAAACCCTTCACATTCGCATCCTTTTCGGTCGCAGGTCGGTTATTCCGGTCTACCCTCAACAGCCGACATGCAGGCGAACGCCCGTACTCGTCGGTATGGGCCACAGTCGGACTCGTGCAATGCTGTGAGCCAAGGTGGCCGGCTGCAGGGTTATTCGATGACTTCGTCAGCGAGCGCAAGCAATTTGGGGGGTATTTCGAGACCAAGCGCCTTGGCGGTCTTGAGGTTGATCACGAACTCGACCTTAGTCGGCTGCAGGACCGGCAAATCGGTAGGCTTCATGCCTTTGAGTATCCTCCCGACATAGATGCCCATTTGTCGGAAGGCATCGCGAAGGTTGGCACCATAGCTCATCAGCCCGCCCGCCAGCACATACTGGCTCAGTGGATACATTGTCGGCATCGCATAACGAGCTGCCAACCCAACGATTTGATCCTGGCGGCTGATTAGAAAACCATCAGCGGTCACGACCACTGCGCCGATCCGGTGTTCGTGCAAACTGGCAAAGCTGGCGTCGATTTCCGGCTCGTCCTTGCCGCGTAGGACAACGATATCGAGGCCGATCACACCAGCCGCTGCCCGCAGATCCCCGAGCTGGTGCTCCATATTGGGGTTCGTCAAATTCGCAAGCGCCCCAATCACACTTGCCCCGGGGGCAAGCTCGTGCAGCAGTTCCAGATTCTTGGTTTCCAACAGCGTGAACATCGGAGCGATGCCGGTGACATTGCCGTCCGGTCGATTGATGCTAGATACCAGCCCCGACTTGATTGGATCGCTGCCGCTCAAAAAAACAATCGGAATTATCTGTGTCGCCGCCTTTGCTGCAAGCGCCGCCGGAAGAAAATTAGCCGCAATGACCGCGACGTCATGCGCAACCAGCTCCGCCGCGAGTTCAGGCAACCGATCATAACGACCATTGGCGGCGCGATCCTCAATCCTGACTGTTTGGCTATCGATGCCGGCCTCGCTCAAACCTTTTTTGAAGGCGTTCGTATTGAGCAACGGCTCCGGAAACCCTTGATGGAGAAATCCTATCGTAGGGGCCTGTTGCTGCGCACGCCCGGAGAACGGCATGGAGGCCGTCGCGGCACCCACCAGCCCGATGAACTCGCGACGCTTCAATCGATCGAATTGCATATGCGGCCCCGGCGGCACTTAAGCACAGGATACCCCATTTGTGAGAACAAAGTCAGACCCACGCGCTTGTCGGCCGTTTTCCGGTCAACCTCTAACAGCCGACATTTAGGCCGGGGCCGGACTTTGTCGGTATGGGCCCAATAGGCGACATCACCGGTGGCCGGACATCGGGCTAAATGATCAAGGCGCTGGCAACCGAAGTGCGGTTAAGTCGGTGCCCACGATGGCTTTTCCTGTAAAACCACTTTCTTCGACGGCCTTTCGATAGTCTGCTTCCGTCAGAGGGCCGCCTGGCACCTCCCAGCGATTGTGCCGTCCAGTACCGAGCGACGGGGCAAGGTGCGTCAACATCAAATACTTCGCGCCCGCACGCTTCGCCATTGCGCCAAGATCGGTGGCTAGGCTCTGGCGATAGAAGGTTGGCGCTGGAAAGCCGCTGCCGCGGTCCGGCCCGAGCACCGGATGTATTGTCGAATGTACGATGACATCGGCTCCCTGCGCCAAGCGTTCAACCTGATCTGAGGTGGAGTGCGACCGGGGCGGCGCTGGTGTGTCGTTGCTCGCGTCGCCGCCAATAACGACGCTCCCAGCCGGTGTATCCACGCGATAGGACGCATGTCCCGCTATATGCGTTGATCGGATGGCACTCACTTTTACCTCGCCCGACGTCCACACGGGTTGAGCCTCCTCATTGGGCTCGAAAGTCAGCACATTGGCCAATTCTGCCGGGCCGCCCGCAAGGCGCGTGCGATCCTCGGACGTCCGCTCGGCGACCTCACCCGACTGAAGAAATGCATCGGCAATATGAGTGACGTAGTTTCGGCAACTATTGACTGAGCCGGGACGCGAAACTACGTCTGCGCTGCACAATGTCAACCTTTGGACCCTTGAGGTACCAACGCAAAGCCAGCACGTCCGGCAGTCCTTCAGTGTGGTCACCATGGATGTGCGTCAGGAAGATTGCGCTAAGCTCAACCGGTGTTACGTTGATCTGCGAGAGCCGCATGCTTGTGCCACGACCAGCGTCGAATTGGAGCTTGAGGGCGGCACAACTGTTGCTGTCATCACCGTAGCTCACTAACGTTCCAGCACCGGCCTGACCATTGAACACTGTTGGTCCCCCTTGGGTACCGGTCAGCGTCACGATAAAGCAAGGCGTAGCTAGTGCGCTGGGTGTCAACACCGCGAGGACAAGCGCACCCGTCAGCGCCGCGAGCGCATTCATTCGATCACCTCTCTGCGCGAGCGACCAGCGACGGTGGAATCTCGATACCAAACGTCTTTGCCGTTTTGAGATTGATGAAAAGTTCAAACTTGGTGGGTTGTTCAACCGGTAAGTCAGCAGGCTTCGCGCCTTTGAGTATCTTATCCACATAGGCAACGCAGCGCCGATTGAAGTCCATAATGTCCGCTCCGTAGGACATGAACCCACCAAGTTGTACAAACTCTTTACCCATCGCCACTATAGGCAACCGACGCGCTTCCGCGAGTTCGACAATGCGTTTTCGTTGATTGTAAAGCATCGGGCTCGGAAATATGAGAATGGCGTCCGCACGTTCTCCGGTAATCGTGGAAAATGCTCGATCCAAATCGTCAGGAGCGTGCACAGCAACAAGTCGAAGGTGCACTCCCAAGGTCAGTGCAGCCTCTTTTGCTTCCGTCACCATGTCATTCATCGTGCGCTCTCCATAGGCGCCTGGATGCCAAAGAGCGGCCACCTGCGTCGCGGTGGGTAGCGCTTCCTTGAGCAAGGCTAGGCGCTTGGGGACAAGCTGCGGGCCCAGGAAGGTCAACCCAGTGATGTTTCCCTCCGGTCGAGCAAGGCTCGCCACCAGCCCGTCTCCCACAGGATCGCCCATAACCGGCACGACAATGGGAATAGTGGTAGTAGCTTGCTGTACGGCACGCGCAGCGGGGGTATTCGATGCGACGATGAGATCGACGTTAAGGCGGACCAGTTCACTTGCCAGCGCCGGAAACCGTTCGACGTTCAAGTCCGCACCTCGAACCTCTACGAACACGTTCTGACCATCGATATAGCCGAATTCTCGTAGTCCTTGATCGAAAGCTTTTAGGGCTGCGCGCGCCTCGGGAGACTCGATCGAACCCGTCACCAGGAAGCCAATGCGAGGTACGCTCTTGGGCTGCTGCGCCCACGCCCGGAGCGGCCAAGCTGCCGCTCCGCCAATAAGACCAAGAAGTTCTCGTCGCTTCATGGGTCTCCCTCCTGTTCGGGAAGCAACATCATATCGGCGAAAACGAGCACATTGATAGGACGGAAACCAGCCTGCGCATCGTAAAATGAAATTCGCTGACGTCCGTCTCGGGTCAATCGCTACAGTCTAGCCCGGTGCCAGTGAGGTCCGGTCTACGCCACGCAGCGGACAGGTGGCCAGTCGGGCGCGTTGGTCGAGATGGGCCAAAAAGAGACATTGACTGGGCTATTCAACTACCTCGGCGCGCGCGAGGAGGGTTGGCGGGATGATGATCCCGAGCGTCTTTGCCGTCTTCAAATTAATTACAAGCTCGAACTTGATCGGCTGCTCGATAGGTAAGTCGCTCGGCTTCGCGCCCTTCAGTATCTTATCGACATAGCCTGCGGCGCGACGAAATAGATCGTCACTATCGGCTCCGTAGGATATCAGCCCACCGGAGTCGACGAACACACGGAACGGGTATACTGCGGGCAGACGTTGCTCTAATGCGAAGTCGGCAATGGCTGCCCTCAAGCTGACCGTGAGCGGATCGCCAAGAACCAGAATGGCGTCAGGTCGGTCCGCTCTCAATTGCGCGACAATGCTGTCGAGGTCAGCGGGACCTTGCAATCCCTTTGATTCAAGGTGAAGGCGCAGCGCCTGCGCAGCCAAGTTCAACTCGCTCCAATCCTTTAGCTTCAAGGCAACGGTAGAGTTCCACAAGACTGCAATACGCGAAATATCCGGTACGCACTCCTTGAGCACCTCGAGTTGTTTGCGGCTCAACTCGGGCTGCATTTGGGAAAGGCCTGTGATCATCCCGCCCGGATTCGCAAGACTTCTAACGTCCCCAGCGGCAACTGGATCGCCGTGTACGGCGAACACGATGGGAATATCGCCTCCTGCCACCGCGTTCGCCGCTTTGGTTTCGGGGCCTGAAAGAGCAAGGATGATATCGGGCTTCAATTTGCTGAGCTCAGCTGCGAGGGCCGGCAGGCGGTCCAAGTGACCGTCGGCAGAAACGTATTTGATCTCAATGTCCCGGCCCAACTTCCAGCCGAGTTCTCGAAGCCCCTCTTCGAAGGAGGGCAGCGTTATCAATGGCATTCCAGACAAGATACCTATTCGCCGCGCACGATCATCGGCGCCGTGTGCGCTGACATACTCAGCGGCCCACACGATGGCTGAGCCGCCAAGAGCGGCGACAAAGTCCCGCCTTCTCATTTGAGTACCTACCAAAAACCGCGCTGGGGCGATTTGATCACATCGAGCGGCGATCAGCCAGACGCCCGATGGTAGAGAACGCGTCGGTTTGCCCCTGAGACGACGACTTCCGGTCTAGCCGGATAAGCGGGCGTTGTCAGATTGCGCCGGCAGGTCTCGAACGGGCCAGAAGGCGACATCGCGGCGACTATTCGATCACTTCGTCAGCGCGGGCAAGCAGTGTTGGCGACAAACTCAGACCGAGGGCCTTCGCAGACTTGGCATTGATGGCAAGTTCGAAACGGGTTGGTTGCTCAATTGGGAGAGTTGACGGATCGGCGCCCTTCAGGACCTTATCCACATAGATCGCCGATCGACGGGTCATTTCTTCGATGTCAGGTCCATATGAGATCAGCCCGCCTTCATCAACAAACTCCCGTGCTTCGTACATCGCAGGCAAGTGATGTTCGGCCGCTAGAGCAGTGATTTGACGGCGCGCGTTGTTGAACAACGCATCAGAAAAAACAATGACCCCGTCGATTTGCTTGTGGTCCATATCCAAAAATGTTGCTGGAAGGTCGCTCAATTCCTGCAACTCATATAGTACGGGTTTCAACTCAATCCTCAGCGACGCAGGCTCCGCCTCCCCCCACAAAAAACGGCTGTAAGTATTCTTAGCGTTGGCAAGAAACGCCAGCTGTTTGATTGTCGGCACGGCCTCCCGGAAGATTTCGATGCGCTTCGCGTTAAGCTCAGACCCGTAAAGAGTAACACCAGTTACATTGCCACCGGGCCGAGCAAGACTAGCCACCACGCCGAGGCTCACTGGCGCCCCGGCTGTTGCCATGACGATCGGGATCGTTGTGGTAGCCCGCTTTGCTGCGAGGGCCGGCGGCGTCGCTACGGTGACAATGACGTCCGGCTTGCCCTTTGCAAGCTCTGCGGCCAATTCGTCGAGTTCCTTTCCCGTCCCATACCGATACTCGACCTTGAGATTTTGTCCTTCCACGTAGCCGAGGTCACGCAACGCACCAAACAGCGCGTCCACCAAATGCGAAATGTGCGCAGGCGCAAGGTAACCGAGGCGATATACTCTCGTCGAGGCTTGTTGCGCCAGTGCGGTGAGCGGCCAACTCGCCGCCGCGCCACCAACAAGCGTAATGAACCTCCGGCGTTTCATGGCTTTCCCTCGTTCCGGGCAAGACCTGCTACGATGTTACCCCCTCAATCCGCCAATCGAAAGGGTCTGAAGTCGGCTTGGGGTGATTCGCGATCGATTTGGGCGATGCTCGGTGAGGTCCGGTTTACCCTCGGCAGCCGACAAGCGGAGGAACGCCGGCTTTCGTCGGTATGGGCCAACAACGGACTCGTGCGTTGCAGCAAATCACATCCCTACTCGATCACCTCGTCGGCGCGGGCGAGCAGCGTCGGCGGCACGCTGAGGCCGAGCGCTTCAGCAGTCTTGAGGTTGATTACGAGATCGAACTTCTCCGGCCGCTGTATCGGTAAGTCGTTAGGCTTGGCACCGTGCAGGATTTTCCCAATATAAATCCCGGCCTTTTGCCACATCGAGTTTATGTTTGGGCCATAAGCCATGAAACCTGTGGCTTTTGGAAATTCGCCGAACAAGGAAATGAGAGGGAGTCGATTTGCCAACGCAAGCTCCCCGATTTGCTTTGAAGAGACGAAGACAAGAGGCGACGACAACAAAATACCGGCTTCGACCTGCCTTGTTTTGGCGGCCTCCAAGGCGCGTCCCCAATCATCCGGGACCTGCACTTCAATAATTTCGGCTTCGACCCCGACCGCCCGTACCGCCGCCGCAGCCGCAGCCGCAGCGAATTGCGCCGCGTTGAGGCCGGGGACGCCAAAGATTGCTATGTGAGAGAGCCCGGGGACCATCTCCTTGAGCAGCCCAACCTGTTTCCCGCTCAACTCCGGAAGATCAAGAAACATCCCGGTCAAATTGCCACCCGGGCGCGCAAGGCTCTTGATATATCCCATCGCAACGGGATCGCTCTCCAGGTCTACCGCAACAGTAGGAACGCTACTCGTTGCGTTCCTGGCCGCAGTAAGCGACTCTGGATAAGCTGCGAAAATGACATTCACTTGAAGCCGAACAAGATCGCCAGCAGCCTCCTTCAATAGCTCCGGTCTGAAATTGGCAAAACGGCTTTCGATTGCGAGGTTTTTGCCCTCCACGTAGCCCTCTTCAGCCAGACCCCGCCGGAAGCCGGCAAATGGCGGGGGCTCGCCGCTCGGTAAGGGGCTTAGAAAGCCGATCACCGGCATTTGCTCCGCACGCGCTGCGAGCGGCCATGTGGCCGCACTGCCGACAAGTGTGATGAACTCGCGCCGTCGCATTTGCTCGCCCAAGCTCAGGAGACGGCATCTTAGCGGTTAAAACGGTTGCTTCGCTAGGGGCGGAAACCGGCGTCGAGAGTGTTGTGGTTGGGCTTGGCCAATGTCTCGGTTGGGTCACTCGCGTCATTTGGCGGGTTCGCTGGATGTCAGCTTATCCCCTGACAGCGGCGGAATAGCAGACATCTCCCAACCGGCGCTTGGGGCCGCATCCAGACATCGTGCCGATCTCACTCGATCAGTTCGTCGGCCGCGATGAGGATGGATTGTGGTACCGTGAGGCCGAGTGCTTTTGCGGTCTGAATGTTGACGACCAGTTCGAACTTGGTCGGCCGCAGAACCGGAAGGTCGTCCGACTTGGCTCCCCGTAGAATCTTGCCAGCATACACGCCGACCTGGCGGTAGGTGTCGGCGAGGCTGGCACCATAGCTCATCAGCCCGCCATCCGCCGGAAACTCCCGGATGTGGAAGATGCCGGGCAGGCGATAACGAGATGACACCGCAATAATCCGGCTTCGCCGAGAGTCGAAGAATGGGTCGTTCTGCATCACCAGGGCGGTGACGCCAGCCTTGATCAGCGCTGCAAAACCGGAATCGATCTCGGCATCTGTCGATGCGCTCTGCACGACCAACTCGCGGCCGAGCGACTGAGCTGCGGCGGCTACCGACTGTCGGAACTGGTCGACTGCTTCCATCCCGAAACTCGGGTTGTTCAGAAGCCCGATGACGTGCGCCGACGGCACAAAAGTACAAAGAAGCTCCAGCCGTTTGCCGCCCAGATCGGCCGTGAAGAAGTTGACGCCCGTGGCCCTACCCGGCCGGTTCATGCTCGCCACCAGACCCGTGCGCACCGGATCCTGGCCGACGATGAAAACGACCGGTGTGGCGAAGCCCGCTGCCCGGACCGCGTGCGCGGCCGGATCGCCGGTGGCAACGATGACCGAAAGCGGTCGGCTCTGCAGATCGGCGACAAGAGGCGGCAACTGGCTGTAGTCGCCCTTTGCCCAGCGATACTCAACGGCGACGCTACGACCCTCGATATAACCCATCTCTTCGAGCCCGCGGCGGAAGGCACTGGTGTGAATGGCGGCTTCCTCGGGCGAGCGCGTGCTAAGGAAACCTATCAACGGCTGCGCAGGAAGTTGCTGTGTGCGAGCCACAAGCGGCCAGGCTGCCGAAACAGCGGTAATTCCTTGAATGAAATCTCGCCGTCGCATTGCTCGCCCCGAAGCAGCAGTAGCAATATGCAATTGTCGGAAGGCGGTTCTAAGCTCAATTTGCGCCGAAAAATTTCGGCCGTCCATGTCGCAGATGGGCCAAGAGCGTCGATTTCGGCTCCTTCGCCGTTTGTCTGCTCATCACCTGACAGCGGCTGAATAGCAGAGGTGTGCCCCACCGCTGCTTGGGGCCAGTTTCGGACTCATGCACCGCAGCGAAATCTTGTTCACGCCATCGGCAAGCGCGAACAGCAAAGGCTGGTGGAACGGATCGGCGACATCTACCTCGTTGTTGCCAGCCAGGATGCTGACGCCCATCCCGTTCATCCCACCACCGCATGCTGGCGTCGCGGCAGCCGTACCGTGAACTCGGTGAAGTCGCCGACTTCGCTATCGACCGTGATCGTGCCGCCGTGCTGTTGGGTTATGATCTCGTAGCTAATCGACAGACCAAGGCCCGTACCTTCGCCGGTCGGCTTGGTTGTGAAGAACGGCTGGAATAGTTTCTCGCAATGCTCAGGCGGAATACCAACGCCGTTGTCACGTACGCGGATCTCGACGCCTTCGCCGAACTCGCGGGTCGCGATCTTCAGCAGCGGGCTGAAAGTGGTGTTGCCCTCGCGGCTGCGTTTGATGACAGCATAGAATCCGTTGCTGATGAGATTGAGGAGCACGCGACTGACATCCTGCGGCACAACCGCGATCGGCGCGAGATTGCGATCGAGGTCGAGCTCCAGCGTGACCTTGAAATCCGGGTCCTGGGCCCGGGCACCATGATAGGCGAGGTTCAAACTGTCCTCGACGAGCGCGTTCAGATCGGCAGCTTGCCAGTCGCCGCTGCTGCCTCGCGAGTGCTGCAGCATGCCCCGTACGATGCCGTCGGCGCGACGACCGTGTTCGGCAATCTTCTCGAGATTGCCGGTCAGCATTCCAATTGTCTCGATAATCTCGGCGCGTTTGTCGGCGTCGAGTGCGCCGATCGCCTGCGCCGTCGCTCCCTTCAATTCCTCCAGCAGCTCGACGGACAGACCGGCGAAATTGTTGACGAAATTGAGCGGGTTCTTGATCTCATGCGCGATGCCGGCGGTCAGTTGTCCAAGTGCCGCCATCTTCTGCGCATGGACCAGGCTGGCCTGCGCCGCCTGCAAGTCACGCAGTGCCGCCTCGGCCGCATCTCGCGCGACCCGGATCGCCTCCTCGGCGCGCTTCCGCTCGGTGATATCGGCATAGATCAGCACGAAGCCGCCGCCCGGCACCGGGTTCCGGCGCACTTCGATAACTCGTCCGTCCGGGCGCGTGCGCTCGAAGCGGAGCTCCCGGCTTGTATCGTCGAGAGTGCGGCTCAGTTCGGTCTCCAGATCGGCAGGGTACTCCCCACGCAGGGCGAGATGGCGGAAATACTCCGAGTAAGTCGGCCGCTGGGCGAGAAAGTCGTCGGGCAGATCAAGGATCTCCTGGAAATTGCGATTCCACGCAACAAGACGCGTGTTGGCATCAAACATGACAACACCATCGCCCATGTTATCGAAAGTGACGCGCAATTCGGCCTGACGCTCGCGCAACTCACCAACCAGACGGGCGTTCTCGATTGCGATCGCCGCCTGATCTGCGAAGGTCGAGACCAATTCGATCTGCTTGGCAGTGAATGGCCGGACCTCCGACCGCGTCAGCGACAACACGCCGACTGGGATGCCCTCGCGGAGGATCGGAACAGCCAACACAGTACGAAAGCCGCCCCATTTGGATTCTCTCACCAAGGCATATTCTCGGTCAGATTGGACGTCCGCTATATGAACAGCTCTCCCTTCGAGCAGCGCACGCCCAGCGGCCGAGCCGCGTTCCGGCTTAATGGGAATTGTCCTGAGATGATCCATGAATTCGCCCGAGAAGCCGCACGACTCCGCGCGATAGAAGGCGTCGCCGGCTTGCCGGGTAATGGTGGCCTGGTCTGCCTCGCAAAGGAGGGCGGCTGATTCGACCAAAGTTTGCAGAACCGAGCCCAGGTCGAAGGCTGACTGGCTGATCACCTTCAGTACCTCGGCAGTCGACGTCTGCTGCTGCAGAGACTGCCTTAGTTCGTCGAACAGCCGTGCATTCTCGATCGCGATCACCGCCTGGTCGGCGAAGGTCGTGGCGAGCTCGATCTCCTTAGTCGTGAACGGCTCGGCGCGCGTGCGTGTAATGGCGAATATGCCGATCAGAGCATCCTCGCGCAAAAGCGGAATGCCCAGCAACGTGCGGAAGCCGACGGCCTTCTGTCCCGCGCTATAGGTATATTCCGGATCCTGCAAGACATCGGGGATGTGCACTGCGCGGCGCTCCATCACCACACGACCGTTCAGACTACCGCGGCCCGGTGCGAATGGATGGGTGGCGATGAATTCCTTTGCCTCTTGAGAAAAGCCGTAAGACGCGATCAGATGGTACATATCGTCGTGCCTGCGGGTCATACCTACCTGGTCGGCGCGGCAGAGGCGAGCCACCGTCTCCACCAGCATGTTGAGCACGGTCTCAAGGTCGACGGTGGAACGGCTGATGATCTTGAGCACGTCACCGGTTGCAGTGAGCTCATCCACCGAGCGCGCGAGGTCGGAGGTGCGCTCGCGCAGCTCACCGAGCAGCCGTGCATTCTCCATCGCAATCACCGCCTGCGCGGCGAAGTTCTGCAATAGCGCGATCTGCTTATCGGAGAACGGCTTTACTTCCTGGCGGTAGATGACGAAATCGCCGAGAAACGCGTGGCTCTTGCGCAGCGGTACCGCGAGCAGGGTGCGGCCGCCGGCCACCTCGACGAGCGCCCGGCGGATTGGGTCCCCCGACAGGTAGGCTCTGTCCTCCGCGACATTGGGAATATGTACGACAGCTTCACCGCGCAGCAGGCGAGCGTGTGCGTTGTCACGCCCGACCGGATGGGGAGATCGCGTCAGGAATTCTGCAAGCTCGGCCGGCACGCCGCGGAGAGCGGCAGCGTGAATTCGCTCGCCGTCATACGTCCAAAGCGCGCCGAAAGCTGCACCGCACAATGCCAATGCATTGTCGAGCATGGCGTCGAATACCGGCGCAAGATTACCGGGCGATGAATTGATCACTTGCAGGACCTCGGCGGTCGCGGTTTGTCGCTCGAGCGCTTCGCGCTGCTCGGTCAACAATCGCGTGTTCTCGATGGCGATCACCGCCTGGTCGGCAAAGGTGCGCACTAACTCGATCTGCCGCTCGGTAAACGGCTCGGCTCGTTGGCGCGCCAAGGCCATTACACCAATCGCCTCGCCGTCCCGCAGCAGTGGGACACCAAGGAGTGCGCGTACTTTCGCGAGCTTGAAGATCTCGGGAAACTGATATTCCGGATCGGCGGTGATGTCGGCGATCTGCACAGCGCGACGTTCCGAGATGACGCGCCCGGTCATTGTCCGCCGCCCGGAAAGTCCAGAAACCGGATGGGTATCAAGGTACTTCTGTAATCTGGCGGCACCGGCCGCCGCTCCAGGTGTCAAGCCGACGGCCGCGACGTAGCCGAAGACGTCGCCGTTGCGCTGCGAGATGAACGCCATCTCGGCCTCGCACAAACGCGCGGCAGCCCGGGCGACAGTCTCGAGAACGGGTTTGAGGTCGAAGGTCGAGCGACTGATGATCTTCAGCACGTCGGCGGTCGCGGTCTGGTGCTCACGCGCTTCTCTCAGTGCGCGGGTGAGAGCGCCTACCTGGTTTTGCAGATCGGCCATGGACGGGGCTGCGACCGATAGTCCGGCCGCTTTGCGCCCACTAGCGCGCGGACCCTTGATCGGATGTTCGCTTGCACCGCGTTGCCGCATTTCGCTCCCCCCCAGGTTGGGTCAGAACGAGGCTTAAAGCTTATACAATTCTCAACTTTCGCGCCATGCCGGATGCCCGCTCCGGGTCAATCGCTACAGTCTAGCCCGGTGCCAGTGAGGTCCGGTCTACCCCACGCAGCGGACAGGTGGCCAGTCGGGCGCGTTGGTCGAGATGGGCCACAACCGGACGATGCGACGCAGCAAGCAACTGCTATTCGATCACCTCGTCAGCGCGTGCGATGACTGCCGGCGGGATATCGATCGCGAGCGTTTTCGCTGTTCTGAGATTGATGGCGAGCTCAAATTTCTGAGGTTGAACGACCGGCAGATCGGCCGGCTTTTCTCCCTTCAGGATACGACCGACATAGAGACCCGACAACCGATACCCTTCCAGCAGATTTGCCCCGTAACTCAAGAGGCCGCCCGCGGTCACATATTCGCGCCATGGATAGACACCTGCCAACGCGTAGCGTGCTGCGAGCGAGACGACCTGCTGACGGTGATCATTGAACAGCGCATCCGCACCCACCACGAGCCCGGCAATGTCGCGTTTGGCCAGCGTATCGAAGGCCGACTCGATCGAAGGACCGTCAGCCGTGCGAAGGATCACGAGTTCACGGCCCAGTTTTTTTGCCGCTTCGAGCAAATCGTGCTCCTCGACGTCGACCCCGGGCCGATTGGCGTTGACCAGCGCGCCGATCACCCGCGTTCTCGGAGTCAATTCGCTCAGCAGTTCAAGCCGCTTGGCGTCGAGTTCTATGGTCAACCCTGCGTTTCCGGTCACATTCCCTCCAGGGCGATTGAGACTTGCAACCAAGCCGCTCTTGACCGGGTCGGAGACGGCAGCGAATACGATCGGGATCGTGTTGGTTGCTGATTTTGCCGCAAGGGCCGCCACGGGACCGCCGGCCGTCGCGATAACCGCGACGGATTGGCTAACAAGCTCGGCAGCCAATGCCGGCAAGCGGTCATAATGATCGTCCGCCCCACGGTACTCGATACTCAAGTTCTCGCCTTCAACGAAGCCAGCCTCCTTTAGCCCGCGCCGAAGACCGTCCGACTGATCCTCGCGCAATTTGGCCGGTCCGCTGCTGAGCACCCCAATCAAGGGCGACGAGGGCCGTTGCCCTCGAACGGTCAGTGGCCATGCGGCCGCCGCGCTGCTCAAAAATGCAATGAAATCGCGACGTCGCATGTCTTCCCCGAAAGTTAGGGTCTGGACGGCTGCAAGTTAGCATATGCGATTGGTAGGCACGAGCGAAGGTCCCCTCAGGGTCATGAGCGCCGTCCGCTGCACTAGACGGCGGCCTGCCGAATTCCGCTATACCCCGTTATCGACCGACGTAGTGTGGCGGTGCAATATGTTGCGAAAGGCCACGAATGGACATAGCTCAATCGGTTGCTGGAAAGTGACGACGGCGAACTGAAGAATGTAATTCTAGTCGTGTTTCGATCCTGCGCGTTTTCACACAGCCAGGGTCATAGCGGTCATTTGTGATCGCTCGATCGTCTCGAAGCTGCTATTAGCTTCTGTGCCGCGACACGGTGATCGCATGAGACGATTTGCCGCTACAATGTGCGCCATTCTGGTTGTGCTGCTGTCCTTCGCGTCGGCAGCCACATCTCAATCGGTGCGGAGAGTGGCGCGGATCGGCATACTTTGCGCGCCCGCTTGCAAGGTTCCCTTCAGTGAGGCGTTCTCGGACGAGCTTCAAAAAATCGGCTGGGTCGAGGGCACCACCATCACGATTGAGCGGAAGGACCCGGATTATCACCTCGACCAGCTTCCGGCGCTTGCGGCCGACCTCGTGCGGTCGAAACCCGATCTCATCGTCGCGTTCACTCCCTACGCTGCGCGGGCTGCAAAGAACGCCACCCCCGACGTACCAATTGTAATCATTCTGGTCGCCGATCCGGTCAGTATGGGACTTGCGTCAAGCCTTGCCCATCCGGGCGGAAACCTGACGGGCGTCGCAACGATGGATCGGATCGATTTTGGTGGGAAGTTTCTTGGTATTCTTCGAGAGGTTTTGCCACAGGCCAAGCGCGTAGCAGTTTTTCTCAACACCTCAAACGAGATGCATCGGCTGGTGTTTCCGGAGACGCCAACTGCGGCCGCCAAGCTCGGCTTTGAGCTAGACGTAATTGATTTGCACGAGGCGGGGGAAGTGCCTCGCGCCATTGCCGCTGCAAAAACACGGGGAGCAGAGGCCCTGGACATATTTAGCGACCCAATCTTTGGCTTTCCGTCGAACCGCGTACCCGATCTCGCGCTACAGGCCGGCTTACCATCGATCTCGTTCGACCCCGACTTCGCGCGCGCGGGCGGATTGATTTCCTACGGGCCGGACTTTCCTGCCTTGGCTCGAATTGGGGCTCACTATGTCGACCGAATTCTGAGGGGCGCCAAAACGGCCGAGCTTCCTATCGAGCAACCCACCAAGTACCTGCTTGTCATTAATCTCAAGACGGCGAAATCGCTCGGTATCGAAATCCCGGCGCACCTCCTCGCACGCGCGGACGAGGTGATTGAATAAGGCTTGTCACTTCCGCTTGTGGCCCATACCGACGAAATCCAGCGTTGGTCCGCATGTCGGCAGTCAGGGGTAGACCGGAAAAGGCTGACGTGTGGCCAAAAAGACGCGAGTGACCACATGCGGGCGTCACAGCGATCTTCGTCCTCGGTCCGCTCGCACCCCGCAAGCCGACATTAGCGCGTGCGGACAGGGAAGCAGCTGCGGCCGAATAGGCGACATCGCCGGCGCTATTCGATGACCTCGTCGGCGCGCGCAAGAATCGCCGGGCTCACTGTTATGCCGAGCGCCTTTGCAGTTCTTACATTGACCACTATCTCAAACTTGGTCGGCTGCTCGACCGGAAGGTCCGCCGGCTTGGCTCCCTTCAGGATCTTGTCCACGAAAACGGCGGCCTGTCGGTACATGTCATCTTCCGCACCGAAATAGGCCGCGAGTCCGCCATCGCGAGGAAACTGTCGCCAGGCGCAAACGGCGGGTATCCGATAGCTGAGCGCCAAGTCCGCTGCTCGCTTGGTCGGTAGACTCGGCTGGACAACAATCGCATCGGTCAATTGACCCTCCATTGCCGCAAACGCTGCATCGAGTTCCTCGGCGTCGTGAATCATGACCGGATCGATTACCGTGCCGGTGGCTTCGCCCGCCAACTGAATCTGTTTAAGAAACGACTTCGAGAAGGGGTCGGCCGCGTTAGCCAGTGCCGCGACCCGCTTCGCAGAGGGCACTATCTCGCGGATCAGTTCGACAGTTTTGGCGGCAAGCTCCGCGTTCAGGCTAGAATTGCCAGTAACATTTCCACCCGGCCGGGCGAGGCTCTCGACTAACCCAGTTCCGACCATGTCACCGCAGGCCGCGCAGATGATTGGAATCTCGTGCGTCGCTTGCTTGGCCGCGAGTGCAGCCGGCGTGAACCAAGGCACGATCACGTTGACTTTGAGCCGCACCAATTCCGCCGCCAATTCGGGAAGATGGCTCATATGCCCCTGGTCAGATCGGAATTCGAACCGAATGTTTTTCCCGTCGATGTAGCCGAGGTCGCGCAACGCCTGAGGAAACAACCGCCAGAATCGCTCCCAGCCGGGAGCAGCACGCACCAGGACCCCAATGGTTGCCACGTTCCGTTGCTGCGCGCGCGCCGCAAGCGGCCACGCCGTAGCGCCGCCGACAAGCCTGATGAACTCGCGCCGTTGCATGTGCGCCCCCGGCTCAGAAGACGGCACCTTACCCGATCAAACGACCGCCATAAAGGGACTGAAACGTCTACCCAAAGCCAGTGCCACCAGTTCACAGCAGATGTCGCCTAAGGGGTCACATGCGGGCGTCACGGCGATCTTCGTCCTCGGTCCGCTCGCACTCCGCAAGCCGACATTAGCGCGTGCGGACAGCGAAGCAGCCAAGGGCCAATACCGGACTCAAGCAGCAACCCGTGTCATTCCAGAACCTCGTCGGCGCGGGCCAGAACGCTCTGGGGCATGACTAAATTAAGGGCTTTTGCCGTTTTGAGATTGACGATTAGCTCATACTTTGTCGGGGCTTGGACAGGAAGATCAGATGGTTTCTCCCCTCTCAGAATGCGGTCAGCATATTCAGCGGCGCGCCGGTATGGATCGACGCGGTTGGGCCCGTATGAGATGAGTCCTCCGGCGCGAACGAAGGTGCGATCAGCGTAGACTGCCGGCAGGCTGTGTTGTGCAGCGAGGGAAATGATCAGTTGACGGTGAACTAGCGCGAGCGTGCTCGCCGTCACGATCAGGCTGCCATTTGCGGTCCTCGCGAACGCTGTTAGCGAGCGCTCGATTTCGCCGGCATCATGCACTCCAATGGGGCTCAGCTCGACTCCTAACGAAGGCGCGACAGCTTGAATTGCGGCGAGTTGTCCCGTTCCGGAACCGATTGCTGAATCCCGCAGAATCGCTACTCGCTTCGCCGACGGCGCGAACTCCTTCAGAAGCTCTACCCATTTTCCGCTCAAACCAAATTCGAACAGCGTGAATCCTGTGGTGTTACCTCCAGGATGAGCCAGGCTTTCGACGAAGCCAGCACCTACCGGATCGATGACTGTGACAAATACAATGGGAATGCTGCGAGTCACGCGTTGTAGCGCCTCGACTACTGGAGTGCCCGTTGCCAAAATAACGTCAGGCGCTAACGCTTCCAGCTCCTGCGCATACTTGCGAAACAACTCGGAATCTCCGGCGCCCCAACGATAAGAGATCTCCAAGTTGCGATCATTATTCCAGCCAAGAGCTTCTAGGCCCTGCACGAAAGCAGACGCTCGTGTTGCTCCCTCGCTGTCATCTTCCGCGAAGTTCATGAGTACGCCGATATGGGCCATACGCCCCTTTTGCCGAGCACGAACTTTTTGCGACAAGGCCAACAGGCCGCCGCTAAGGAGAGCAAAGAACTCTCGCCGGCGCAACATTGACGTGTTCCCTCCGCCGCCTGTTTCGAAGGTTAGCAGAGATAACTCGATAGGTCATGGTCACATTCGACAACCGTGTCACGACTGCACGTCACCCAATGTCCACTTGGATCAAAAAGCGACCCTTGTCAGAGCAGCCGTCAGGTCCGCCAAGGGTCCACAACCAGTCATCGGCAGTTATTCGATCACCTCATCGGCGCGGGCGAGAAGCGTTGGCGCGATGTCGAGGCCGAGCGCCTTGGCGGTCTTCAGATTGATGATCAGATCAAATCTGGTTGGTCGCTGAATGGGCAATTCGCCTACCTTGGCGCCTTTGAGGATTCGATCGACGTAGATTGCCGCCCCCTTATAAAGATCGGCCAGATTTGGGCCGTAGGCTAGCAGCCCGCCAGATTTTGGGAATTGTGTGAAGAGGCTGATCGTCGGCAAGCGATGCTCAAGTGCCCACTCGACAATCTGTGAGCGATGCGTGTTGATGAGTGGCGAAGAGAGCACGACCATACCATGGACACGTTCGCGTAGAGCGGGGTCGAAGGCGTTCATGAAATCTTCTGAGCGCTGGACCGATAGCGATTGCAGCATGATCCCCGCCGCCCGCGCCGCTGCCTCGGTAGTACGAAACTGGACGATGCCGATCGTGGAATCCCAAAGAACCGCTAAATGGGACAACATCGGGACGGCTTCCTTGAGGAGTTCAATCTGTTTACCGGCAAGCTGAGGAAGATCGAGGAACAATCCGGTCATGTTGCGGCCGGGGTTGGCGAGACTCTCGACCCATCCGCTCGCCACAGGGTCGCTTTCCAAGTCGACCCCGATGATCGGGATAGTGCTCGTCGCATTCATCGCAGCTTGAATCGCATATGGAGCGGCGGCGAAGATGACATCGCACCTGAGAGCAACCAACTCGCTCGCGAGTCTGGCAAGTTCGTCGCGCATCGGCTCGTAATAACGAGTTTCAATGATTGCATTCCGGCCATCAATGTACCCGGCCTCGTGCAAGCCCTGCATGAACGCCGCTTCGTTTTCGCGCCGCCCAATATTAAACTGAAGAAAGCCGATGCGCGGGACCTTGCCTGTTGCCGACTGCGGCCGCGCGGCGAGCGGCAACAACGCTGCTGCGCCGCCGAGCAATGTTATCAAGTCGCGCCGCTTTATTGCGAACGACATCTGTCCTCTTGAAGTCGAGCACCGACACTCGCGGAGACCGGCAATAAATCCGTCAGGGAGTATACAGAAAGCCATGGGCCCGTGGAGTCTCGTGCGTTGCAGCAAATAACATCCCTATTCGATCACCTCGTCGGCGCGGGCGAGCAGCGTCGGCGGCACGCTGAGGCCGAGCGCTTCAGCAGTCTTGAGGTTGATTACGAGATCGAACTTCTCCGGCCGCTGTATCGGTAAGTCGTTAGGTTGGCACCGTGCAGGATTTTCCCAATATAAATCCCGGCCTTTTGCCACATCGAGTTTATGTTTGGGCCATAAGCCATGAAACCTGCGGCTTTTGGAAATTCGCCGAACAAGGAAATGAGAGGGAGTCGATTTGCCAACGCAAGCTCCCCGATTTGCTTTGAAGAGACGAAGACAAGAGGCGACGACAACAAAATACCGGCTTCGACCTGCCTTGTTTTGGCGGCCTCCAAGGCGCGTCCCCAATCATCCGGGACCTGCACCTCAATAATTTCGGCTTCGACCCCGACCGCCCGTACCGCCGCCGCAGTCGCAGCGAATTGCGCCGCGTTGAGGCCGGGGACGCCAAAGATTGCTATGTGAGAGAGCCCGGGGACCATCTCCTTGAGCAGCCCAACCTGTTTCCCGCTCAACTCCGGAAGATCAAGAAACATCCCGGTCAAATTGCCACCCGGGCGCGCAAGGCTCTTGATATATCCCATCGCAACGGGATCGCTCTCCAGGTCTACCGCAACAGTAGGAACGCTATTCGTTGCGTTCCTGGCCGCAGTAAGCGACTCTGGATAAGCTGCGAAAATGACATTCACTTGAAGCCGAACAAGATCGCCAGCAGCCTCCTTCAATAGCTCCGGTCTGAAATTGGCAAAACGGCTTTCGATTGCGAGGTTTTTGCCCTCCACGTAGCCCTCTTCAGCCAGACCCCGCCGGAAGCCGGCAAATGGCGGGGGCTCGCCGCTCGGTAAGGGGCTTAGAAAGCCGATCATCGGCATTTGCTCAGCACGCGCTGCGAGCGGCCATGTGGCCGCACTGCCGACAAGTGTGATGAACTCGCGCCGTCGCATTTGCTCGCCCAAGCTCAGGAGACGGCATCTTAGCGGTTAAAACGGTTGCTTCGCTAGGGGCGGAAACCGGCGTCGAGAGCGTTGTGGTTGGGCTTGGCCAATGTCTCGGTTGGGTCAACAGCGACGGTTTGAGCCTCGGCTAATCTCTTATCCGCCCCACACTTCGGGGATGGTCCTGGGAAGGGCAATAAGGTCGCGAAGGGCCCAGAAACAGACTTTGCCACCGGCCAATAAGCGGGTG
>NZ_LFLZ01000099.1 GCF_001189845.1 Bradyrhizobium tropiciagri | reverse complement strand
ACGCGATTGGACCTCCTGTCAACTGGTCACGAACCACGAGGGGCAGCAGCGCGAGAATGGAAATGCCGGTCAAGCCGAATAAGGTCCCCCGCGCGATGGATGTCTTAATTTCCGAAGACATCGCCGTAAATCGCACTCCGTCATAAATCGCTGCACTCAACGACTCGCGCGGCAGATCTGAAGAGCGCACCTTCCATGTGGAGCACCAGATTGCTCCCAATGGCGCCAGATAGCTCAACGTGTTTACGACAAAGGCCGTCAGTACTCCAAATGAGGCAACGAGAACGCCGCCCAACGCCGGACCGACACTTCGGACAGTATTGAACCCGACTGAAAGAAGCGTGATCGCATCCGGAAGATCGCGTCTGTCTACGATATCGCCCACTGCCGCCTGCCAAGCGGGATTGTTGAGAGCGGCACCGCATCCAACCAGAAAACTGAAGCTTAGAATGATCCATGCATCGACAAAGCCCAGCGCTATCGTAATGGTAAGCATGGCAGATGCTGTCGCCATCAAGCACTGGGCCGCGAGCATGATTCTGCGACGGTCGAAATTGTCGGCAATCGCCCCCGCTAAGACTGATAGGATGAATGTCGGCAGCGTCGAAGACGCTTGAACCAGTGCAACCGTCAAGTCGGAATTCGAGATAGTAGCCATTAGCCAGCCAATGGCAACTGTCTGGATCAGTGTGCCAAGGCTGGAGACCTGTGCGGCAAGCCAGATCAGTCGAAAGGTGCAGTTTCTAAGTGGCGCTAATGGATTTGGTGATAATACCTTCGCATCTGCGCGCGCCACCCTGTTCATTGTCCTTGTGCCTTTGCCTTCCAGTCACCCATCGAGTTGACTCGCGACTTGCTCGCGGGATTGCAACTTGAATGCATCGCTGTTGCACCGTTCTCGGTCCTCGACGCAATGATTACATTAAGCGTCGCTCCACTCCTACCGTTCACCGGCGTTTAAGTCTCGCAACGTCCCTATTGGTTCAGCAGTTCGTGATTGGATCAACGATCCTGAAGTGCTGTCGGCAGCGTAATCGTGCGCTGCGAATCTGATGGAGCTGCGATCACAGCGGGGCGCGCATTCTTACAGCCTTCGTTCGACATGACATATGCGACGCCTTTGGCGCAACGCCCAGACGGCAGTGGAGGCACAGGCCGATTGTTTACTCGGCCTACAGCTGCGCCAACATTCGAAAACTGCTGCATAAGCCAAAAGTTTGCTGGATTCCTGCAAAGTTGAACGATCTTCGCTGTGAGCGTTCATTGATGGTTCTTTACATTCTACGGCGCCGTAGCCGAATTCCACAGCAATGAAGTCGCCCTGAGCGAGCGACTGCGTGTGCCGTTCGGGCGGGGCACTCGCTCGTTCGAGCGCGGTCAGGGCCTGCTTCGGTCATCGTAGGATGCGGCGGATCGGCCTAAATTGCGAGAGAAGTGGCGTATGTCGATAATGAAGTTCTCGTCGCCAAGGGCTGTCGACGCGGTGACCGTCCTCGTCAACGGTCCTGGTGCGGACCAATACGCCGCTCGAGCCCGTGCTCAATTCCCCCATGTGCGCGTGGTAACGGCCGCGGACGCCGACTCGTTAGATCGACACATCGGTGGCGCAGACGTCCTTCTTGCCTCCCGATTCCCTGTCGAGGTGTTCAACAAGGCGCGTCGGCTGCGCTGGTTTCAGTTCAGCAAGACGGGCATCGACTCTGTACTGCCGCTCCGGGACCGGCTCGGCGAGCTCTTGGTCACGAACGCGCGCGGGACACAAAGCGAGATCATTGCCGACTTCGTCATGGCAGGGATAACAATGATGCACTGGGACTTTCCGCGACTGATGCGGGAGCAGTGCCGAAAGGAGTGGCGGCAGCGAGAAGTCGCGCCGCTGGCGCAGCGAACTGTCGGTGTCGTTGGACTTGGCTCGATCGGCGCGGCGATTCCCCGCCGCGCAAGAAGTGCCGGCATGACGGTGGTTGGAAGCAAGCGTAACGTCTCCGAGCCCGTGCCGGGCGTGAATATACTGTTACCGCCGGAACGCCTCGACGATCTCCTGGTGCTCTCTGACTTCGTCGTACTAGCCGTCCCGCACGTTCCGGAGACGATTGGGCTAATCGGTCGCAATCAGCTTCGGTTGATGCGTCGCACTGCCTTCCTTGTGAATATCGCCCGCGGTTCAGTCGTTGTGGAGGACGAGCTTGTTGATGAACTCCGACTAGGAACCATCGGCGGTGCGCTGCTCGATGTCTTTGAACGAGAGCCCTTGCCTGTCGATAGTTCGCTTTGGACGATGTCAAATGTCATCGTGACTCCCCATATTCGCAACGTGGTCGATGTAAAGCGGGGTTACTAAGCGACGGCTGTAGCGCTCGGGTAACATAGATCGGGATCATCTCGCGCTCCAATCTCGTTGATGCGCTCAGATAGACGCTGGCCGCTCGGCAATTCGAAACGAAAAGGAATAGCATGGCGCTGGATGCTGATGCTGCGCAGCAGAAGACGTATAGCTGGGACGATCCCACTAGACCTTGCCTCACGTCTTAGCGAGGAGGAGCGGATGATCCGGGAGGCGGCGCATCACTACGCGCGTGAAAAGCTCCTGCCTCGCGCGGTCTCGGCTTTCGCCGAGGAACGCTTCAATCGCGAGATCATGATCGAAACGGGCAATCTAGTTTTCTTGGGTCCGACGATTCCCGAAGAATATGGCTGTGCCGGCGTGAATCACGTCGCTTCAGGATGATGAAGTCCACTTTGCAGTGGTCTCTGTTACGCTAGACGGCAGCCGTTCATGGCGCTAGCCGATGGCGCCGCTCAAGGACCTCGTTTCCGGCCAGCGTAAGGCTTGGAACGCCTTTGATCTGCAGCCCCAAGTAATTGTTGGCGGCCGCTCGCCTTCACCCAAGTCGGCATGTCGATTACACCATGCAGAGAGGTTCATGACCTGGAATTTGGCGTTGCGCGGACCTTCGAACGGTATACCGCTAGTAAGACCACACAGGTGTCTTGCACGCGTCGAGGAGGAACTCCCAAAAGCTCGCATTCGTGCAGTCAACGCTGGATTTTGACTGAACGAGCCCCAAAATCGGAGAAAATCGGCTTTGAGCCACACCTATCGTTCGCACAACAGATGATCGTCGCCGAGCGTCAATCGCAACGAAGGGAGTGAAACCATGGGCCGTCTGATGAACCGCAGAGGGTCCTGCAGGCGGGCTCCTCCGCCGTCTTGGCATGCGCTATGAATTCCCTAGTTCCCCGTGCCCGGGCGGCGGCAACAGACGAGCTGCGAATTATTGTTAACGGTGGTGACGTAGCAAAGGCATCAATCGAGGCCTACTTGAAGCCGTTTCAAGCAGAGACGGGAATCAAGGTGACCCCGATCACCGACCAAATTAACTTTGCTCAGCTCGAGTTAATGGTGAAAACCAATAGCGTCACGGCTGACGTTGTTCTCCTCAGCCAAGGCTCGACCATTGTTGCCGGGGAGCAAGGCTTTCTCGAGCCGATCGACTATTCGATCTTTAGGAAAGACAAGCTGGAGGTCTCTTCGATTTCGTCAAGCACCCGTACGGAGTAGGACAACTGATCTACTCTTACCTCATGGTCTACAACACCGAGAAATACCCGCTTGGCAAGCCGCGGCCGACCACTTGGGCCGACTTCTGTGACGTCAAGAAGTTCCCCGGCGTCCGCTCACTAGTAACCGGACGAAATGGTACTGAGGGGCCTTGCGAGAGGGCCTTGTTGGCCGATGGCGTAGCTTCAGACAAAATCTATCCGATGGACATCAACCGGATCTTCGCCAGCTTGGACAAGATCAAGCCGCATATTCGGAAGTGGTGGACCGTCGGCTCCGAGGTCCAGCAGATAATGACCGATAAGGCAGCCGACCTTATGCAGTCCTATGACGGACGAGCGAGTGTGGTAATTTCCCGAGGTGGGGCGATGGAGATCAATTGGAATCAGTCCAAGGTGGTGGGACCATTGGGCGATTCCGAAGGGTAGCCCAAGTGCCCAGAAGGCGCAGAGGTTCATTGAATTCGCCACCCGTGCGGAGCGCCAGGCTGCTTTCGCGCAGATTTATCCGGAAGGCCCTACCAATCGGAACGCTTTTAGACTCCTTTCGGAGCAGCTAGCGCGTAAGCTTCCAAGCCATCCCCATTATATGGCCAGTAGCGTTGTTATGAATGGGCAATGGTACGGCCAGCGAGCGGCAGACGGAAAGACCAACTCCGACCGGCTCCGCGAACGCTGGAACGAGTGGATTTTCACCTAGCTCTGAGAGTCATCGAGACCGTGTGGCATGACGATGGCGGAGGATTGCCGATCCCCGTGCCAACACCATTGCCAAAGGAGTCGTCATGCCGGATGTCCTCGCTTTCAATAAACGCGAACAGATTGACTGTTCCGTGAACGCCCGTGTGAATAGTTTCGGCGCCGTTGCAGGTAATGAAGCGATGGAGAACGACGTGCCTCTCGCTCAAATCGAGTTTCGGAGCGTAACCAAGACTGACGGACCAGTTGCTGCCGTCAAGGACCTCTCGTTAAGCGTTCGCCGCGGCGAATTCCTAACCATTCTTGGCCCAAGCGGGTCCGGCAAGACGACAACACTGATGCTGCTTACCGGCTTCGAGTCCCCAAACTACGGAGACATTCTCATCGCAGGAAAATCCGTCGCCGCCGTTCCCTCTTACCGACGTGATCAGGGCATTGTCTTCCAGAGCTATGCCCTGTCTCCACACCTCAACGTCCGCCGCAATCTCGAGTTCCCGCTTGAAATGCGCGGCATGAGGGCTGTCGAAAGGACCGCGCGAGTCGACAGTATTCTCGCGCGCGTGCATCTCGATGGCTTGGGCGACCGGATGCCCTCTCAACTGAGCGGAGGTCAGCAACAGCGCGTCGCACTTGCTCGCGCCTTGATAGCTGATCCGCCGATTCTTCTCCTCGACGAGCCGCTCGGTGCACTCGATCGCAACTTGCGGGAGCAGACGCAGACCGAAATCAAGAGTCTACACAAAGAGTTTGGTATCACCACTGTCTGCGTCACACACGACCAAGACGAAGCGCTGACGCTTTCGGATCGCATCGTCGTCATGCGCGCCGGTCGGATTGAACAGACCAACACGCCGGAGGCAATCTACGACCGGCCAGCCACGCAGTTCGTCGCGAAGTTTCTGGGTGAGGCGAACATCCTTGAGAATCCTGGATTCACGATCAAATCCGAGGCCGCGCAGCGGCCTGGCACAGTTGCCATGATTCGGCCGGAGCGAATTTGCATCGCCACTCTCGATGCGCCGAAGCGCATCGACGCTGAGCAGTACCAGTCCGTCACTAGAATCGTGGACAACATGATCTATGCCGGCCCGCTGCGGAAATATCATGTACGCATCGGCAGCACTGTGCTTGTCGTGAGCGAGCACGTCGCATCAGGGCGACGGGCCCTCCAACCAGCAGATGGGGCGCGACTCGAATGGCTGCGCTCGGATATTCGATTCGTTGCTGCGCAAGCGCCATAGAGGACAAGACCGATGAACACGCTTTACAGGCTTGGTCGGATGTCAATTGCGCTTACCTTTCCGGCGTTGGCCATTCTGCTTGCGGTTCTTGGCATACCGGCCATTCTGCTATTTCTGACGAGCCTCAATGCGCCGGTCTTTTCGCTTACCAAGTACGAGGCATTCTTCAATCGCCAAGCAAATGTCCGCGTCCTCTTACAGACTGTCGAGGTAAGCGTCATAGCCACGGCCATGTGCGTCATCATAGGCTATCCCACCGCCTATCTGTTCGCAGCCGTGTCGAAGGGCCTCCGCATGGTACTTCTCGTGCTCGTCATCATTCCCTATCTGACGAGTGTTCTGGTGCGCACCTACGCGTGGATCGTAATCGTTGGCGATACCGGCCTGATCAATAATCTATTGCTCAGGCTTGAGTTGATCTCTAATCCGGTACCGCTCATTTACAACCGCATGGCGGTCTACATCGGCACGGTCCACATCATGCTCCCGGTCATGGTTCTTCCTCTGGTCGGCGTCATGCTGGGAATCGACAAGTCGCTCACTGCGGCAGCCCGTAGCATGGGCGCGCGTTCCTTTGCTACGTTCTGGCGCGGATTTCTCCCGCTCAGCTTGCCAGGCGTCCGCAGCGGTTCGCTGCTGGTTTTCGTGCTCTGCCTTGGCTTCTACATAACGCCGGCTGCATTAGGCGGGCTCGGTGACGCCATGCTGTCGACGTTCATCGCAGCTCAGGTTGAAAGCTCCTTCGATCTGGCGCGCATTGCCGCCTCGTCCTTCATCCTTTTGGGGTAGCTGCAGTCGTGCTCGGCATTTTCGGGCTCGACCTTTCTGCGGCGCAGGGTCGCGCGTCGAGACCAGTATGGAAGTCTCCGCAGAATGGGGTGCGCTCATTCGGCGCGCCAACGCGCCATTTCAATGAGCTCGTCACTTGGTGCCGGGCGCAGCGCTGGGTGAGCACGCTGTACCAAGCCGCGGGCAAAAGCCGTTTGTGGAAGATGGTCGGGACGGCCTTTGTCGCGCTCGTCATGTTCTACCTGCTGCTTCCGAGCGTCGTAGTTGTCGTCATGTCGTTCAGCGGCGGACCGTCACTGCAATTTCCGCCGTCAGCTCTTTCGCTCCAGTGGTACCGATCCTTCTTCAATAACCCATCCTGGACCGACGCCGCATGGACCAGCATTCAAACCGGTCTCGCGGTCACCTTGGTGTCGACCATGGTCGGCACGCTTGCGGCTTATGGCCTCAGCCGAACCTTCCCGAGGCCCCGCAGTATCTTGACGATGGCGATCCTCACACCGATCACAATTCCTACCATCGTCGTCGGTATTGCCGCGTATCTCGGATTGCTCAAACTCGGACTCATAGGTACGAAAACCGGCCTCGTCCTGACTCACAGTATCGGTGCTACCGCCTATGTCGTGGTGATTGTTTCTGCGACACTGGCGAATTTCGACAGGCGCTTGGAGTTGGCGGCGAAAAGCATGCGTGCCAATCCGCTCCGCGCCTTTACGAGAGCGACCCTCCCCGCTGGTTCGGCCCGGCGTCATTGGTGGCGCCCTGTTTGCTTTCCTTCACTCTTTCGATGAGGTGGTCGTCGCTAGTCGCAGGATTCTCGATCCGCACTCTGCCTTTGAAGATGTGGGAAAACATACGCCACGAGATCGATCCGACGATTGCCGCAGTAGCATCGATGCTTGTGCTTCTCCCTGTGGCTTGGCTATTCGCGTTCTACATTACTTGGTGGCTGTCGAGGTCAACGGTTGCCGGCGCATTCCTGGAGATAACGAGATGAGTCGCCGGGATCCGGGTGTCGCAAAATGCCGGCTGCCCTCTGCCCAGACCATCTGCGTCATCATCGGCTATTCCACGGCTTATCTGATCGTCACCGCTTTCGAAGCGCCTGCGTACAGTATCCGTGCTCGTCCTTATCCTGCATCCGACCAGCGGACTGGTCCGCACCTATGCTTGGGAGGTAACTCTCGGCCATAGCAACCTGGTCATCAGTGTCTCTTGCCAAATTCTGGATCGATCTCGAGTCGCTGGCTTTCACCTACAACTGAATGGGCGTCTACATCAACATGGCGCACATCATGTCGCCTGTGATGAGTCGGGCCACGCCGGTCATTCGCGTTTGCCGCGATTGATGCCGGCGCATCTAGACGCGCGGTCGATGCCTTGCTCAGTTTCGGCGACCATGACGTCTGAAAGAAGGACTGTTCTCGGAGAGGCTAAAGATGGCTTTTGAAAACTCCGCGCTTACGATTGTTCTTAACCACCCTGAGGCCGACTCTTACGCACGACTCGCAAAGGAGCGCTTCCCACACGTTCGCACGATTGTAGCGCCGGATCCGGAGGGACTCGAACAGCACATAGCACAAGCAGACGCGCTGCTCGCATTTCGCTTTCCGGTCGAGGTGCTCCACAAGGCGAATAACCTGCGTTGGTTTCAGTGCACTGGGGCCGGTGTAGATTCCATGTTATCCGCCCGGGACAGGGCGGCTCATGTAACGGTGACCAACGCGCGGGGGATCCATGGCGATGTTATAGCAGACTACGTGATGGCCGGTGTGACAATGTTGCACTGGGACTTCCGTAAATCTCTCCGCGAGCAAGCAGAGCGCCAATGGAAGCCGCGGTTTATCGCCCCGCTCGCTGAAAAGACGCTGGGCGTCGTCGGGCTTGGCTCGATCGGGGCGACGATCGCTCGGCGTGCGAAGAGCGCGGGGATGACGGTTGTCGGCTCGAAGCAGGATGTTTCCAGTCATGTTGAAGGCGTCGATCAGCTTTTCGCGTTCGATGCGCTAAAGGACTTTCTGCCGCTCTGTGATTTCGTGGTCCTGGCGCTGCCAGCGACACCGGACACGGTGGGGCTCGTCGGTGCGTCCGAGATCGCACGCATGCGGCACGACGCATTTCTGATCAACATCGCCCGCGGAAATATCGTTGTGGAAGCTGAGCTGATCAGAGCCCTTAAGACTGGCGCGATAGCCGGCGCGATGCTCGATGTCTTCGAGTGTGAGCCGCTTCCGAAGGACAGTCCATTGTGGGATATGCCGAATGTGATTGCGACTCCTCACATGGCGGGGAGGTCCGACGAGGTATACGGAGCGGTTGTTTCGATCTTTGCCGACGACATAGAGCGCTTTATCAATGGGCAGCCGCTGAAGAATCGCGTCGATCTGACTCGGGGTTATTGACCGCGTTGCGCAGGAACACCAAGGCAATCGGCGGTCATTCGGTGGTTCGAACATCGGACGTCTCGGATGCGAGTATCGCTCAAACTTGTGTATACAATCTCACACCTTCACCTTCGTGGTCAGTTTGATTGCCACCGGTTTGATCACGACGTCTCCCGGCAATGCCTCAGCTGCTTTTGCAGTCCAAGGACGAGCGCAAACGAGGGAAATATCCGGTCATGTGGACTGGAGATGTGAAAGTGATGGGCCGTGCTCGACCTCACTTCGCTGCACGGCGGTCTGCAAGAGCGTCGCACGATCGTGCTGTTTGGATGGGTGTCCAACCCGCAAGGGCAGCCTCTATCGGTAGGTGCAGCCACGGTGGGATCACTGATGCTCTTAGGTACCAAATACCAGGCCCGTTCGCTCAAGGAGCTCGGCACGTCGCGCGCCAGCCGTGTACCGCTGGGTATGGGCAGCCGAGGTCGGCGCTTCGGCGCAGAAAATCGTGGCGAGAGCGTAGCCATTTCGCAGGATCTCGCTAGTTCCTGTGCAATCTTTGCAGCATATAAGCCTCGATAGCATCTTATGTTCTGCGCGCTTTTGCCCTTCAGCGTAGCCGGCGCGGGCAGGGCGGACTGATGAGCGATCGTGTTTAACAACTGAAATGACGCGCGGCCGACAATCAAAATGGCGATCGTGACCGGCACTGATCTGAAGCGAGAACAAACGTGCCAGCCGCTGGCGGCGCTAATCCCGATGACCAGAGGTCAGTCGCGGCCGTCAATCTGCTCGGGAGGGGGGGCGTTTCTTATCTGTCCAGCAACGAAAGCAGGTATCGATGTGCTTAAATGAAATGATCAGGCAGTGCCTCGACACCGATTTCCTCGGCCGCGCCACAAGGGGCGTGTCGTTGCGATTGACCTGCCTGTTCGACGCGTATCGCGACTGCAGTGATATCAGATGGTGAATGCTCTCATGCCTTGCATGCATGTGTTTGCCCTGGGCACAACGCGCCTGACGTTTCGCCAAATCGGTTAAGTCATTTCAGCCGTCTACGCGCATCGAAAACTAGAGGAAGTCTTCATGTCGTCATCGCCGCTTTCTGGCATCAAGATTCTTGACCTCACGCGCGTGCTGGCTGGACCGCTGTCGGCCCAGATGCTCGGCGACCTCGGCGCCAACGTGATCAAGATCGAGCGTCCCGGCACCGGGGACGACGCGCGCGCTTTCGGACCGCCCTATCTTGCCGATTCGGAGGGCAAAGAGAACAACAACAACTCCTTCTACCTCTGTGCCAACCGTAACAAAAGATCCGTCACCGTCAATATTGCCAAGCCCGAAGGGCAGGAAATCATTCGTGCGCTTGCCGGGAACGTTGACGTCTTCATGGAGAATTACAAAGTAGGTAATCTCAAGCGCTACGGTCTCGACTACGAGGCAATCAGGAAGATCAATCCCGACATCATCTATTGCTCGGTGACCGGGTTCGGTCAGACTGGTCCATATGCGCCTCGCGCTGGCTATGATGCGATCTTCCAGGCCATGGGTGGATTGATGAGCGTGACTGGCCATATGGACGGGGAGCTAGGAGCCGGTCCGATGAAAGTCGGTCCGTCCATCGTCGACTACATGGCCGGGATGAATACTTCGATCGGCATTTTGTCAGCGCTCTATCATAAAAAGACGAGGGGTGGAGCGGGCCAGCACATCGACATCTGTCTGCTCGACACGGTGATCGCCTCGCTCAGCCACTACCTCCAGATCTACCTCGTCAATGGCAAGACCCCGCCCCGTCGGGGCACGTGGGGCAATGGCGGCATGCCGGCTGGCGTATTCCGCTGCACCGACGGTGAGTTGATGCTGGTGGTCGGCAATGACGGCCAGTTCGCACGCGCCTGTGTTGTTCTGGGCGTGCCGGACCTCGCCAACGATCCAAAATTCGCCAAGAACAACGACCGTGTCGTGGACGGCAAGGAGATCATGGCGATCTTTGCCGGGTTAATGTTGAAGAGCAAAGTAGCTCATTGGCTCGGAGAGCTTGAGAAGGCTGGCGTTCCTTGCGGCCCTGTAAACGATCTTGCGCAAGTGTGCGCCGACGAGCATGTCCGCGCACGAGGCATGGAGGTAAAGGTCGAGCATCCCTTCGAGCGTTCATTGTCCTTGATCCGGAATCCGCTGACATTTTCCGGTACGCCAGTGACAGAGTACCGCTACCCACCCCGGCTCGGTGAGCATACGTGCGAGATTCTGTCAGAAGAGCTTGGTTACAATTCGGCGAAGATCAGCGAGTTGAAGGTAATGGGTGTCATCTAGGCGGGTAACGGCGGAGCGCCGGCTTTGCTGACGTTAAGGAAGGGCAAGGGGTGCGTTATGGATTTCACAATGACGACCAGCGAGCAGGAATGGCTGGACCGCACGCAGTCATTCATAATTAAGCACGTCCGACCCGCGGTCTCCGTCTGCAACCAGCAGAATGCCGAAGGGGGTGCTGGAAGGTGATACCAGTGCGTGAGGAATTGAAGAAGAAAGCTCGGGCCGAAGGCCTCTGGAACATGTTCCTGCCGCCGTCCTCGTATGAGGATGACGAGTTCCGTGGCGCGGGATTGAGCAACCTGGAATATGCGGCGCTTGCCGAAGTGATGGGGCGCATCGGTTGGGCTTCAGAAGTCTTCAACTGCTCCGCGCCGGACACCGGCAACGTGGAAGTCCCGTTGCGGTACGGTACCAAGGAGCAGAAGCGGCTTTGGCTGAGGCCTCTGATGGCTGGCGAGATCCGCTCGGCCTTCCTGATGACGGAGCCCGCGGTCGCATCCTCCGACGCCACCAACATTGAGACGCGGATCGAGCGCGGCGGCGATCATTACCTCATCAATGGCCGCAAATGGTGGTCGTCCGGCGTGGGCGATCCTCGCTGCAAAATTGCGATCTTGATGGGTAAGACCGATCCGAAGGCAGCGCGCCACCAGCAGCATTCGCAGATCCTGGTACCCCTCGACACAAGGGGAATTACGATTGAACGGATGCTTTCCGTGTTTGGCTATGACGATGCGCCGCATGGCCACGCGCAGGTACTCCTCGAGAACGTCCGCGTGCCCGTCAGTAACCTTCTGCTGGGTGAGGGGCGCGGTTTTGAGATAGCGCAAGGTCGGCTCAGACCAGGCCGCATCCACCACTGCATGCGCACGATGCGTCTGGCCAATGGCCCCGATGAAGTGCACTGTCGTGCCATTGCCAGACTTGAAATTCGAAAACATGCAAGCTCGTCCAACTAAGAGCGAGCAGCGCGATCGCTTGCTCGCGGTCATTCCGAACCGCCTCGAAAGGCAGACCGGAATGGCGAGATTCCGGGTCGATGGTAATGCGCCGGCCCGCGGTAACCGCGAATGCTGATACGGAACAACGAAGAGGGGGCCTCACCGTGGCGGAGGGCGTCAAGAAGGACGAGGAGTTTGCCGGCACACGACCGGTCGAGGAGCGGCACCGTATTGATGAGGCGAGCCTCGCCCGCTGGATGGCGGCGCATGTCGAGGGCTTCGCTGGCCCGTTGGAGGTGTTGCAGTTCAAAGGCGGCCAGTCCAATCCCACCTATCGGCTCGATACGCCAGGACGCTCCTATGTGATGCGGCGCAAGCCGTTCGGCAAATTGCTTCCGTCCGCACATGCGATCGACCGCGAGTTCCGCGTCATCTCCGCGCTCGGTGCGCAGGGTTTTCCGGTAGCGCATGCCTACGCATTGTGCACCGACGACGTCGTGATCGGCTCGGCCTTTTACATCATGTCCATGGAAGAAGGCCGAGTGTTCTGGAACCCCATGCTGCTAAGCCAGTCGGCCCACCTGCGCCCAAGAATCTTCCGCAGCAAGATCGAGACGTTGGCAAAGCTTCATATGTACGATCCTGACAAGATCGGACTCGGAGACTTCGGAAAGCCGGGCAACTATTTTGCGCGCCAGATCGATCGCTGGACCAAGCAATATCGCGCTTCAGAGACCCAGCATATTCCGGAAGTAGAGAAGCTGATCGATTGGCTGCCTAAGACGATTCCTGAGCAGAAGCGCGTCTCCATCGTCCATGGTGACTATCGCCTGGACAACATGATCTTCCACGAGACCGAGCCGCGTGTCGTTGCGGTGCTCGACTGGGAACTATCGACGCTTGGCGATCCCATGGCGGACCTCACCTACTTGTTGATGCAATGGATCATGCCGGACCTCAACAACGCGCACCTTAAAGAGCTCAATATCCCCGCGATGGAAGAGGCGGCACAGATCTATTGCGATATCAACAACTCTACGCTACCGGATTTCAACTGGTACTTTTCCTACAATCTGTTTCGCCTCGCAGCCATCACACAAGGTATCGCCGGGCGCATCCGCAACGGCACTGCCGCTAACGCCAGAGCGATCGAATCCGCCAAGCGCACCGTACCGCTTGCGAAGGCGTCGTGGCAGTATGCGGAGATGGCGGGCGCCATCTAATGCAAATCGCCGCAAAACGATAATTCGAATACCTGCGAATACGCAGCGGCAAGGTTATGGACCTGGCATCCCAGCTCACGGCCACTGGCTGCGCGCACCAACGCTAGACTAACGTGCCTGGCAGCGAGGCGGCGCCCATTGTCCGAGTACGGCGCTCACATCCGAACAGAAATCTAAAACAGCGAGAGAATGCGTTTCAGACAAAAACCCATTCGATTTTTCTGGCCAAATCGCTGTGATCACAGCTCGAGCCGCGGCATCGGCCGCGCTTCGGCCGAACTGCTAGCACAAGCTAGGCGCCAAGGTCGTGATCTCGAGCCGCAATGCAAACGCCTGCCAGGAGTTTGCGGAAGGCGTCTGCGAAGCGGGCGGCGACGCGCATGCTATCCCTCGCCACATCGCCCGCCGCAACGAAGGTCGAAGCGCTGATCGCAGGTGCGACAAAGCAATACGGCAAAGTCGACGTCCTTGGCTGAAGCCGCAGTCAATCCCTGCTATGGTACCCTCCGCTTCGTCGCATCGGGGAGCCGCATGAGATCGCGGGAGTCGTGGCCTATCTCGCATCGGATGCATCGCCGTTTGTGACCGGGCAGACGGCCGTTGTGGACGGTGGGATCACAACGCCGGCGGTATAATCCGGGTTTATAACTGCGGTCCAGTAGGAGGAAGCAGGTTACCCTGAGACTCATCGGACGGGTAAAATCGGCCTAAATCGCCGGGCGAGCGCCTGCCCCACCCCGGTGTCGTCATGCTAGGTCTAGACGAGAAGCGACGCGATCGGAGCTGAAATAGAGTAGGAAACAGTGTCGCATGGAGAATCTGCGTCGCGATCGGCCCTTTTTTGCGGGAATTATGCGCCTAGCTGGCGCTATTGTTGCCACGCAAGGAAACGAGCGGAAGGAGAGGAACCGCAATGGGAACAGCAGCTGCAGCTTTAGTGGCGCCGGCAGCAACCGAAGAATTTGATGGGGTCCGCGCGAAAGTTGCCTTCGTGCGACGTACGCCTGAAGAAGGGCCGGGCTATCCAGGTCCCGAACGATTCGGTTCTCCGACCGTCGTCGATCATGACGTTGACATCCGCAATGCTCGCCCGATCGTCAAGACATTCAGCTTGGATCGCGAAGGCTTCACTCTGGTCAAGCACAAATCGGCCACCGTAAACGAGCGAGACCCGAAACTTACTGCCGACGAATATGTCGCGGAAATGAATGCGCTCGTGAAGCGCTATTTCAACGCGTCATGGGTTACAAATTTCCGGCACGGAACCGCTGCCCCCCCTGCTCAGGTCCGGTCCCCGGAGGCTGCGAACGGAAATCAACCGACGTCGCGCCTCAGCCATATCGACTACGCGGCAGTTTCCGCGCCTGCGGTGGCTGCGATTTCCGACTACGAACAGGGAATTAAGCTGCGCCCCTACTCGCGCATGATGCTTATTCAAACTTGGCGCGCCGTGTCGCCGGGTCCGCAAGACTATCCGCTGACGCTCTGCGATGGGTCATCTGTTGCAGATGAGGACGTCGTCACCGCGACGTTCGGCAGAGATGATATCACCGCGAAGCTCTGGCTCGCGCATTATAACCCGCTTCAGCGGTGGTATTACTTCCCGGATATGGACAAGGATGAATTCATCTTGTTCAAGGGGTATGATACCGAAGCAAAATTTAATCCGAAGGCATTTCACACCGCGTTCGACAACCGGATTGCGCACCCGGATGCGAAGCCGCGGCTGAGCATTGAGTCCCGACACCTGGCATATTTCGAGTGATCGTCGGCCAGCAATGTAACGTATCTCAACGAGCGTTTGGCGTTTACGATGCGCCAGACGCTCACGAGAGCTCTTTTAAGCGGGCTTGGCCGCCGAGAAAATCCGCAGACGCATGAAAGAAGTGCGGCGAGTTGATACATGTACTTGCGCTTACAATCGTGAATCTCCGAATTCTTCGATTTTAAGTCTCCGCCTCGGCCTCAATCAGCAGTTCTAATAGGCGGTGGTCCGCGTTCGAACAGATCAAAATCACCCCCTCGTTATGTCTACCTTCCACCTTGGCTGATTGGCATCTGTGGCAATGTCCCGTGCGATGGGGATCAGCAGCGCGCGTCTCGCTGGCGCAGTGATTCTTCGTGGGCGTCATCAGCGGGGAAAAGGTCCTTACCAGCGGGGAGACGCACGTTTTCCTTCCGCACGGAGCCGAAGGGGCGCTCCAGCATGCGACGAATTCGCACCGGTTCTGGGCCGATGTGGAAAACGGCAAGTTGCTGATCCAGCGCCAGGTCCGACTGGGTCCAGCGATGGCGTTGACGCAAATAATCGAGCCAGGTCGGACAGTGATAGCGTTCGGTCCATAGTTCGGGATCGGCCATGTCGCGCGCGATGGACCAGCCATAGGCGCCGTTGCGTTGGCGCGATAGCTGCACGTCCTGCATTAAACTATGGAATACTCGCGCATTCTCCTGCGCGACACGATACTCGATCTCGAGTACCACAGGCCCGCTACGCTCGGTGAGCTCAAGCCGCACTTCGGGATCCTTCGGTGCGTCAATCTCTTCCCCGCGCGCGCCGGTGGGGGGCATCCGCAACCAGAGCCCCATGAGAGGCGAAGCCAACATCAGCATGGCGGAGATAAGCAGCGTGATCTCTACGCCGACGACATCAGTAAGCCGACCCCAAGCCCAACTGGCAATGGCCACCCCACCAGAGTAGGAGGCTTGATAGGCCGCTAGAGACCGGCCGGCGACCCAGCGTGGCGCCGACAATTGCATACCGATATTAAACATCGTAAATGTCATCGTCCATACCGCGCCGGCCAAGACTAACGCAATTGCCGTTAGAGCTGGATTACGGCTCAGTGCCACCGCTGCAATTACGCCGCTCATGGAAAGCGTGCATGCTCGCACAGCTGCTTCGCCAGTCATCCGCGTGCGCACCCAGCCAACACAAACTGCGCCTATGATCGCCCCGACGCCGAACGCGCCGAGCATGATGCCGTAGGACTGTGGGCCTCCATGCAAGAGATCGCGCGCGACTAGCGGCATTAAGGCTAAAATCGACGAGCCGATCGCGCCAATTGTCATCGAACGGGTTAGCACGATCTTCATCGATGGCGAATTGCCGATGTAACGTACGCCTGCAATAATGGCACGTCTTAGTTGTTCGCGCGGTAGTCGCAATGGCTCGGCCACACGCGTCCACAAGCACAGAGCCACCATCACCGGCAGATAGAGCAGTGCATTGGCTCCAAAGGCCGCGACTGTGCCCGCGCTAGCAACCACAAGACCACCGACTGCTGGCCCGCAACTGCGGGCGAAGTTGTAACTAATCCCATCGAGCGCAACTGCTGCTGGCAGTGCTTCTGCCGGCACCTGCTCACTCGCAGAGGAAAGCCAAGATGGCCACATCAATGCCATACCGCTGCCGACCACAAAGCACAGAAAAAGTAGAAGATTGGGTGTGATGCAGCCCAACCAGTCGACTGCAGTGAGCGCTGTCGCACCGCAAAGCGCGATTGTGAGCGCAACAAGCATTACGATCCGCCGGTCGTACATGTCCGCAATGGCGCCGGCCGGAATGGAGAACACCATTACTGGGAGGGTCAAGGCCGTCTGCACCAGAGCGACCTTGTCTGCCGACGAGGTCATCTGCGTCATTGCCCAGGCTGCACCAACACCCTGCATCAAGATACCGAGATAAGACAGGAGGCTAGCAATCCAGATGCGCTGGAAGTCCGGAAATTTAAGTGGGGCTACGATGCCGTCGACACCGAAAGTCTTTGGGGTGGATCGATCGGTCATATCAGCTTTCGGCTCCGCCGCGACAATCTGGATGCTCGCGCGATCCGTGCTGATATCGCAGAAGCAATCGCTCGGGGGGGTGCACTCTTTCAACGTATTCCAGTGTTAACAAGGCGGTACAGTTCTTATTAACGTCGTGAGATATCTCTGAAGTACCGTACCTACTTGTTCGCGTGCGAGAAGTCGTATTTCGCACAAGGAGAGTGAAGGGCCGGGTCATGGGGCAGCCGACCTGTCCCGTTGTCGATCCGGTCGACAGGTTTGGCATCGGTGCGGCGACTTCCAATCTCTGGGTAGGGTTGTCCCCGGTCGGCCCGGCGCAATCGGCGTCCCGATCGCGAAATTGCTGTCAATCAGGCAAGAGCTGAATATGGCTCTGACGTTGCATGAGCCGAGTTCGCCGCTCAGTCCAAACCGAGCTTCGCGTGGTGTCGGGAAGGTGCGTAAGGTACGCAAGTAACCGAGACCCGGATAGCGATGGATCTGAATCTCGCTCGGAAACCGCAAGACGCTCTCCTCGGCTCAACCATTGACGAAAATGCACAGTAGAGAAGCCTTTGTGCGAATTATTCGCGTTTTTGTGCGACTCGCTGAAGAAAAAGCGCGCAAACACCCTCGCCTTGCAGCGTAGCGTTGAGGCGTTATCTATGACCGAACGAAGTCCCAATATGGATGGCAGACTGGGATGGCGCGGTTTGGATGACCATTAACGATCCTGTGCGTTCCATGTGCTCGATTGCCATAGGAAGACGCAACTCATTGTTCGGCGGTAGCGAAGGCGGTGCTGAGAGCTGCGGCTGAAGAGAGGGGATCCCACGGACAGTTCGTCGAGCTATACGCGGCGCTTCTCGCCAAGGACGAGCGCGCTGGCCACGGCACGTGGCGATGTCTGAACTTGGTCGGCGGTCTCTTCAGCCGAATCAAAAGATGCGGCCTGAAGCCAACTGATCTCGATGAGCATGTGGCCGAACGGTACGTTAAATACCGAGCGGGGAAGCAGTGCATCCGGCAATTGTATTGCTGTCGACATCGACGCGGCCGTCGTGGCGAACCACAGAGTCAAGCGGAACGTGTTTGGTTAGCAAAGTCCCGAATTGACACCCGTTCTTCTTTTGCCGAAAAACGGCGAACTCCGCAACCTTCACGTCGAAAGTATGCATTTGCTGCCGAAAACGGGCGAATATTGCATCGAGTTTCGGTGACAATCGCTGACTGATCAAGCGAGGCAAGCCAGCAGCTGCAGCCTTCATCGGTCACGCAAACTCGTCGTGGCTTTGTTCTGTATCGCAGGGCGCTTCGCGACAGCGACTATTCCTTGGTGTCGTTCTCGCCCCATCTGTGAGCGCGCCTTCGACCAAAGACTTGCAGCCTTGAAGGAAGCCGACTGCCAATGCCGATCGACCGCCGCCTCTTCTTGTCCTCGATGCCTTTGGTGCTCTCCGGCTGCGTCTCTAACGGCCGGACGCCGGCTGCCCTGGTCGCAACTCCCGCGATCTCTCCGTTCTACGCCAGTATGTACGCGTCTCTGAACGATGACAGGTTTCCCGTGCCGGCGATCGACCTCAGCGAGGTCGACACTCGTCTCTTGCGACGCGAAGTTGACTATCGAGGTGCTGAACCCGCCGGAACGATCGTCGTCGATCCGGCCCATCACTACGTCTATCTTGTTCTCGGAAATGGCAGCGCTATCCGCTACGGCGTAGGTGTCGGCAAGGCTGGTCTTGAATTCTCCGGAACCGCGGTCGTTCAATACAAACGTGAGTGGCCGCATTGGACCCCTACGCCCGACATGATTCGGCGCGATCCCGATCGTTACGCGAAATGGGCGGGAGGCATGGACGGTGGCCCGGACAATCCTCTCGGAGCGCGTGCGCTCTATCTGTTCAAGGACGGCCGCGATACATCCTATCGCCTACACGGAACAACGGAGTCATGGTCCATCGGCAAATCGATGTCGAGCGGCTGTATCCGTTTTCTGAACCAGGACATCATCGACCTGTACAGCCGCGTGTTGGTCGGCTCCCGGGTCGTAGTCCTGTCCGGGCGATCCGCTTGACGCCACCCCAAGCTGAGGTTCATCACCGTCGCCGTCCACAACGAGAGAGCTTAGCGGCTGTTACGACAAGTTCGCTCTCTAAGCAGTCGACTCAAGGGATTCATGCGAAAGCTTGATCGGCTATTGCTGCTCAAGCACATTTGCGGGCTGTCCGATGAGGGGGCGCGAGCGCTGGTCCACGACCCGTATTTCCGGTTCTTCACTGGTGAAGAGTTCTTCCAGCACGCTTTCCCACACGAGCGCTCGGACCTGAGCCAATGGCGCAAGTGGCTCGGCGGCAAGCTGGAGTTGCTGCTGGCCGCGAGCTTGGGGGCGGCGCACGAGGCCGGCGCGTTCCATAGCCAGAACCTCAAGCGGATGACAGTCGACACCACGGTGCAGCCGAAGGCCATCACCTTTCCGATGCCAAGCTTTTGCATGCGGCCATCAAGGGGCTCAACCGCCTGGCAATTGGCGTCAGGCTGCGGCAATCCTATTATCGCGTGGCCAAGGCCGCAACGATGATGGCTTCTTGCTACGCCCATGCCAAACAGTTCAGGCGGCATCAGCGACAGCTGCGTATCCTGCGCAGCTGGCTCCGCCGGATCATCCGCGACATTCGCCGTAAGATCGAGGGCCAGCCCAGCACTGGAGGAGACGTTCGTCCTCCAGCTTCGCCGAGCCAACCAGATTCGCTCGCAGCAGCGGCTGGAAGCTCTATTCCCTCCATGCCCCGGAGGGTGCAGTGCATCGGCAAGGCCGCCCCGCCCCTACGAGTTCGGAGTGAAGGCCTCCATCGTCGCCAACAATCGCCTGGTTCCGGCGGCTTGTTCCTGCTGTGGTGAACGACGATATGGATCGCCCGGTCTCTTTTGGCGAACAAATGCAAGCATCGCGTGGCCTTACGGTACGCGGTGGCGTTTGCCAAGCTCCGGTGTCAGGCCCTGCGTAACACACGCCAGAAGCCGCGAGACGCCGGGAATGTGGTAACAGAGGATAATGGGCAATCGGTCAGAGACTGGGATTGGAAGAATCAACGCGAACGAGCACGCGTCGCCGAATTGCATCCAATTCGCGTTTTCATAAAGGGCCTGCGACGTGTCGAAGTCGCATCACGAGCCCGGATATACGGCACCCCCAACCACATGCTCCGTATCAATCAAAGTTAGATATTGCTTGCATTTCTCAGGGCGTTTACACGCGCCCACATAACCTTGCGCATTTGAATTCAGGGTGCCGCGTCGTCGTTGTGATCACGGTTTGTGATGAGCGCGGGGCATTGCCATCATGGAGCTTGAGCGCAACAGCGAAGGAATCAGGTCGTGGGGATTGAAGGGGCGAGACGCGAGACGAGCTCGTGGAAGACGGCTTCGACGTCAGGTTCGTACTGATCCGGTTGGGTTCGAATGAGGTTGATGACTTTGCGAACGCAGTCTGCGGCCTTTTGATTGTCGCCTCTGGCTCGTAGACCATGCCGAGGCAGTACCGGCCGTCGACGGGGAATCGTCCGATGAGATCGCGGGTGGCCTGCTCGGCCTGGTCGAGTTGCCGGCGTGGATGAGGTCGACGGCGGCGTTGGACGCCCTCGTGAGTTCGTTGTCGGTGTCGTAGGCGGCGGCTGGCGGCGACTCTCCCGTGGAGGTGGTTTTTCTGCGCTGGCAGAGACGGAGCGGCGAGCGCTCGCCCGGCCGCTTCGCCGCCCTCTTTACCGCGCATGGGCAGCGACATGTCTTGTCCGAGTTCAGCCGTTTGTTTCGCCGCTCTTCGATCAGAGAGCGGAGGGAAAGCCGGGCGCCGATATGCATCCATGGGCCCCGAGCAGAAGGGTAGAAAGCTCGGGGTAGGACCCGAATGGCGAGGGATGGAAACCTAGCGCAGCGTCATGCCACGCGGGGCTTCCATTCGCCCGGCGATACATTGCCTCATCCGTGACGAACAAATCGTGCAGCCGCCCCGGTCCCGACAGACCCTCGTCGAGTGCGGTGTCCGGCCGCTTAAAGGCAGCGGCGCTTGTACTTCTTGCCGGTGCCACACGGACAAGGATTATTGCGTCCGATCTTGGTGCCATGTCCCACGTTCGACAGGAAGGACGCGTCTCTTTCTTGTACCGAGCGCCGCTGGCGGATGCCTGATTTCATGATCTTCGCCTCGCGTTCGATCGTGACCTTGCGACGGCGGCGCGGACGGCGGGATGCTCGCGCTCCGGCGGGGTGCTGAACTCGGCGCGGTTCCGGCGCAAGCCGCGCAGCCTGCGGCCGGGCTCGGCGAGGAGCACGCTCAGCGGTTCAGCTTCTGCAGCGCGGTGGATCGGTGCCGCAACCGCAAGACGCCGCCGTCGTTCCGCTTCCTCGGCGGCAAGGCCTGGCTCGGTGCCGTGGTGGTGCTGGTTGCGGCGATGCGGCAGAAGGCGGCGGCAACCCGGGAGCTGACGGAGCTTTTCCGGGTGAGTCGGCGGACCATCGAGCGCTGGGGTGGTGGTGCTGCGTCTTCACCGCGAGTCCATTCTGGAAGACGGCCGCAGCCGCCTTCATGCCGCCGGTCGATCCTGGAGGGCTGCCAGCGGCGTTGCTTGAGCGTTTTGCCGGAGATGCCGTGACGCGGCTAGTCGCGCTGGTGCGCTCCTGCCGATCAAAGGAGGCGCGATGATGCACGCTGCATGACGGACCTCGCTGGCGCGCAGAGCATGCCCTTCGCCGGCCGGCGGAACTTCGTCCTACGGTCGCGGCTCCTGGCATTTGGGAGCGCCGCTGTGTCGCAGCGACGCGGTCCAGGGGCCCACGAGCAGTGGGCGCATTTTCGCTTTTCGGTGATCGGTCAGCTGCTGGCGGCGCGGCCGGGCCAGGGTACGCTACGGCAGGAGCTCGATAAGCTCGCCGCGCGCATGACGAACCCGGTCAGCGGCGAGCCGGTCCGCTTCGGCGTTTCCCCCACGCGCGCGGCGAATGGAGGAAGACGCCGATCTTGTTCGGCGTGTTCGACGACCGCTCGCGGCTCGCCCGTCACCTGCAATGGTACTTGGCGGAGAACGCCGAGAATGTGGTGCGCGGCTTGACGCAGGCGTTCGAGAAGCGCGGCCTGCCGCCTCGCTGAGCGGCAACGGCCCCGCCATGACGGCAGCCGAGATCACCGAAGGTCCGGTGCGGCTCTACATCGTGCATCAGATGACGCTGCCGTACAGCCCCTACCAGAACGCCAAGCAGGAAGTGTTCTGGAGGTCGATCTCGCCATGGTGGGGAACTGCCGGATTTGACGCTGGCCCTGCTCAACGAGGCGACCTGAGCCTAGCCCGAGCGCGCGTACAATCGCAAGCGCCATTCCGAGCTACCCGAAGCGCCGGTCGCGCACTTCCTCGCCGGCCCCGAAGTGAAGCGGCCGCGTCCGGACAGCGCGGCATTGCGGGCCCGGCACCGGGCAGCGGACCCAGCGCAAGAGCGACGGCACGTGATTGCCGGCCCCCGCCTCGAGGTGCCGAACCGCTACCGCCACCCGTGCGACGCCGAGGAGCGCTTCGCCAGCTGGGACCTCACGACGGTTCACTTGGTCGATGAGCACACCGGCACCGTGCCGTGCTGGTTCTATCCCCATGAAAAGACCAGGAACGCCAGCGGCCTGCGCCGTCCGCTCGACCAGGCGACGGCAGAGCCCGTCATCGCCACGCCGACAGCGGCACGGCTCCCATGCTCGCCAGACTGATCGAGCGAGAGGCCTTGACCCGCCTGCCGCCGCCGTATCTCCCCCAAGGACGAAGGAGACGATACCTGAACAAGAAGCTGCTCGCGCCCTATGACCTCAAGTGGAACCCGTTCGCGCCCGGCGTGCCGGTCGAGGCGCTGCGGGTCACGCCGCACATCGAGTCGTTCTGCGAGCGGGTCGAGCAACTCGCCGGCGAAAGGCGGCTTCGCGCTCGTCATCGGCGCTCCCGGTTCCGGCGAGTCGGTGACGCTACGCATTCTCGCTGAGCGGCTCGCAGCGCAACGACCTCGAGGTCGGCGCGATCAGCTGTCCTCCCCAGACCGGCCTCGCCGACTTCTATGCGAGATGGGCGACCTGTTCGGCGTCACCTTGCATCCGGGTAACCGCTGGGGCGGTGGCAAGGTGCTGCGCGAGCGCTGGCAGACCCACATCGACGCCGCGTTCTCGCGCGCCGTGCTCATCGTCGACGGGGCGCAGGGGATGGTGCCGGTCGTGCTCTCCGAGCTGCGCCTGCTCGCCTCCGCACGGCTCGATTCTCATATACGGCTCACGGTCGCGGCCGGCACGACGTGCCTGCGTCCCTTGTCGGTGCCGCGCTTCGGGCGCGTTCTGCTCTACGCTGCCGAGGACGTGTTGCACGTCGTACGTCAACGGCTCGAGGGGATACGCGCCGCTGCCGGCCTTGGGCTCGCCGATCTCGACGTCAATGTAATCACCGCACCGACCGTGCGGCTCGATCTTGCCGCCGATCGCCAGACGCTCGACGAGACCGTCGCCAAGCTCGCGCCGCGCCTGGTCGATCCCTTCGTGCGCCTGCATCGTATCGACGAGAACGCCTCAGACGAGGTGGCGCCACTGCTCATTTACCTGCGAACTGCAGCGCCGTTGCCGTGGTCGTCGTGCACCACGCCAAGAAGAGTGCCCGCCGCGTTCGCGCCGGCCAAGCCCTGCGCGGCTCATCCGAGTTCCACGCTGGGGCGACTCTGATCTCTACCTGCGTCGCACGGCGAGGATCTCACCTGATCGTCGAGGACCGCCCCACACCCACTATGCCGCCGTCATGCTCGAACTCGCGCAACGCGCCAGCGCTTTGGCGCTCGAGGTCGTCGATCGACGCACGCCGCAGGTACCGCCGTCGAGCTCCGTCGACGAGCGCATCGAAACAGCAATGGCCGATCTCGACCGTCCGCTGCCGTTTCCGAGCTGCGCACATGCTGCCGCGTCCGCACGGCAACCCTCTACGAGCGCTTGGCAGCGTTGACTGCCGCAGGGAGCTTCATCCCGTCGTCGACGTGTATGTCTCGCCCCACGCCACAATCAAGCCGGCAAAGCGGCAACGATTAGACTCAGACCACGCCGGAGTCGCGCTGCCGGCTTCCGCTTTCCGCAGGCTCTGCAGCGCGCCGGAAGCGCTATGGGAAGGCCCACAAAAATCCTTCCTTGCAGCTTCCGAACGTCGCCCAATCGACCAGCGCCAATCAATGCGCCGGTCCCATCCTTCTGTTCGATCGGCACCATCCTTCCGTCCCGACCTGCGCGCATCCCGTGCGGTCGCGCACAGCGACCGTCAAGGATGGCCCGCCGTCGGGCTACCGCGTCAGCGGCGCACAGCGTCCTTGACGGTCGTGAGCACGACGCATGCTCGGTCGCGTCGAGAAACCGATCCCCGCACGCCAAAGGAACCGTCAAAAAGCCGGGCACCCGAGTCCCGCAAAAAGCGTGAACGCGCTTACACACACGCGCCAATGGTTCTAGGCATGGCGTCATTGAAGTCGGCGTCGCAAATTTGTCGTGGCATGGGTGGGACAGAGGCGGCGATTACGTATCTTGGCGCCAGTGTAGGCGTGTAGGCGCCGATGCCATCGGTACGCCGTCATTTCGGCGAAGCGGGTTGCCAGACGCCGAGCGCGGCGAGCCAAAGTTTAACTCCACGATTGCCAACCGCGACAAAATGATGGTGCTGGAATCCCTCTGATGTGAAGGTTTTTCGCACAAATACCGCTGATTATGGGATGTATTTGAAGAAATCCGGCGCGATGCGTCTGATAACCAATGGCTGCCCTCTGCGTGAGTGCAAAAGAAGGCGGTAGGAACGTTCATGAACCGGCTTGTCTCAAAAATCTCGCGCCGTTCCTTCCTTGTGGGGGCGATGGGCGTGCTCGCGGCGCCAATGGTGAGTCGGCGGGCCGCGGCCGGCTCTGGTACGGTGACGATGGTTGGGTGGGGTGGGGCTTATCAAGAGGCCGTGCAGCGGGCCGTGGTAGCTCCCTTCACCAAGGAGACGGGGATCAGCGTTAACGTCGCCCCCGGCCCTGTCCTCGCGAAGGTCAAGGCCATGCTGCTCACGGGCAACATCGAATGGGATCTTTATACTGACACCGGCGCGGTACTGGCTTCTGGATCCAAGCAAGGTTTCTGGGAAAAGTTGGATTCCTCGATCCTCGAGATGAAGGACCTAGCGGTGCCGCCGACGAGCGATTACGCTATCAACGAGATTTCGGCCGTGGGTATCACGTGGGATCCAAAGAGGTGCGGCTCAGGCAGGCATCCAGTGAACTTCGCCGAATTCTTCGATTTAAAGAAGTTCGCGGGACGTCATGCAATGAGACCGTTTCCCGACGGGACGCTGGAGATAGCGCTCCTTGCTGATGGAGTGGCCCCGAAGGATATGTATCCTCTTGACGTGGACCGGGCGTTCAAGGCGCTCGACCGGATAAAGCCGAGTGTTGTATGGCCGGCTACCACCCCTCAATCGGTCTCCCTTGTGCAGGCCGGCGAGGTCGATTTTGGTATGACCTACGTGGCTCGCGCCAAAACAACAAATGGCCCGGGCGGCGGTGTGCCGTTGGCGTTTTCATTCGAGCAAAACGTCTTCGCCACCAGTGGCTACGCCGTGGTCAAGGGGGCGCCGAACAAAGAGAACGCGATGACGCTTATTGCGTACATGTTGCGTCCAGAAGTCCAGGCGCGGCTTGAAGATCAAGCGGGTAATACTCCGACATCAAAGCAGGCGACGTCGATGCTGTCTACCGAGGCTCGCAATTGGCAGCCGGATTTGAGTAATCCCAACAGCGTCATGATCAATAGCCAGTACTGGGCAGACAACATGGAGGGGGCGGCCCGTCGCTTCAAGGAATGGATTATGGCCTGATCGGTCCTTAAGCTTCTGACGTCACCGAGCCACTCCACACGCGCCAAAATGCCTTGTCGTCGGCTCAATGCTCTAGCTGCTCTTGAAGATGGCTCCACCATGCGCGCACAAACCATATTTATGTCTCCAGCCACGTCAATGGCGGCTGCAATTGTGCTCCCGCCCCTTTTGTACGTGTTCTATACGAGCGTCAGCGGCCCAACCGGCTGGTTGACTTCCTACAGCGAGATTGTAACGAGTGGACTATTCGCACGGACGTTGAGTACGACATTGGTCGTTGCTATTTCGTCGTCCATCGTGAGCTTGTTCTTGGCGTACATTGTCGCCTTGCACCTTGCTCGTCAGCCGGGACGGCGAAGAGCTGTGCTGATTGTGCTTGTGCTTCTTCCGTTCTGGACGAGCGTTTTGGTCAAATGCTTCGCGTTCACGATCATTTTGGGGCGCGACGGGATTATCAACAGTACCCTTGGTTGGATCTTCAACACAAAAATCGAACTGCCGCTTCTGTTCAATCGAATTGGGCTCCTCATCGGCATGACAAACTTTCTAGTTCCCCTTATCGTCCTCCCCGTTCTAGCTAGCCTACTTGCTATCGATGGGGCCATCTACCGCGCCGCCTCTATCATGGGAGCCAGGCCCGCGCGCATATTCTGGACTGTTACAGTTCCCATGAGTCTGCCGGGTGTATTCGCCGGATTGCTTAGTGCTTTCGTGTTGGCTTTGGGGGCCTTCGTTGTTCCGGCTCTGCTGGGTAGTTCGCAGGATCAAATGCTGTCGAGTCTCGTGGATTTTTATAACAGGCAAGTACTGGACTGGCCTAAGGCCGCGGCCATCAGTGTAATGCTCTTCTGTATGGCTGTCGGCTCGGCCGCTCCTCTGGCGCTTTGGCGCCGACACAAAGTATAGGAGGGGCTCGTGTCCGACATCATTTATGACTCAAATGCGCGTCGCTATCGTGCTTTGGGTACCGGATTGGCCGTAATCATCTATGCGTTTCTCTTGGCGCCGCTCGCGGTGATTGTGCCGATGGCATTTGGACCAATAAATGCGTTGACGTTTCCACCGACGAGTTACTCCCTCGACCTGTTCAGGATATTCTTTAATTCTTCGGATTGGCTGAATTCGTTGTTTGTGAGTATGGAAGTCGCAATGGGGGCCACGGTACTGGCGATGTTCGCCGGAGTACCAGCAGGTTACTGGCTCGCGCGTCACGAGTTCGTCGGAAAAGGCGTCATCGCTAGCATAATCATGAGCCCGCTTGTCGTCCCGACCATCGTTACCGCGCTGGGGCTCTATCTCTATTTTTCCTACCTCAAGATCAACGCGACAACTCTATCGCTTGTTCTTGGCCACGTCATGGTGACATTGCCTTACGTCGTTGCCATGATCATAGCAGGCGTTCACAAACTCGACCGCAATCTTGAATTCGGCGCAGAGCTGTTGGGGGCCGGACCGACCCGGATGTTTCTTACCGTAGTCATTCCCCAG
>NZ_LFLZ01000098.1 GCF_001189845.1 Bradyrhizobium tropiciagri | reverse complement strand
GGGGGGTTCTCCACGAGTTACATTGTGGAGAAAGCCCCTCACCCGGATCGCATCTTCGATGCGATCCGACCTCCCCCGCAAGCGGGAGAGGTGAAGACAGCCTCCGCCATCAACATTTCATTTTTCCGGCATTGGCTTGGGCGATAAGCTCCGCTCGCTGGGAGGGGGCGCCGGCTGCGCCGGCGTTTGTGGCGATGTTGATGCAAACAAAACAACAAACTGCGTTTTCGATGGTCCTTGCCCTTGCAGCGTTGCTCGCGGCAGCGCCGCTGCGCGCGCAGCAGGCGCAAACGGGGGCCGGCAGCGAGATCCGTGTCGGCAATGTCATGCCCTACACCGGGCCGCTCGCCGCGTTCGCGACCATCGGGCGGGCGGAAGCGGCCTATTTCGACATGGTCAACGAGCATGGCGGCATCAACGGCCGCAAGGTCAAGTTCGTCTCGGTCGATGACAGCTCCAATCCGAAGACGGCGATGGAGCAGACCCGCGATCTCGTCGAGAAGCAGGACGTGCTGCTGATGTTCGGCTCGTTCGGCACGCCGAGCAACCTCGCGGTCCGGAAGTACCTCAACGAGAAGAAGATCCCGCAGCTGTTCGTTGCCTCCGGCGACGAGGAGTGGGCGCATCCGAGGGCCTTCCCCTGGACCATGGGCTGGCAGCCGACCTTCCGCGCCGAGGGGCAGATCTACGCCAACTACATCCAGGCCGCCTATCCCTCGCGCAAGATCGCGGTGCTCTGGCAGAACGACCAGTTCGGCCGCGACCTGTTCAGGGGATTGCAGGAGGGGCTCGGCGACACCGCAGGGATGATCGTCGCCGATCTCGCCTTCGACGCATCGGAGACAGCGATCCAGAACCAGATCGGAATTTTGAAGAATTCCGGCGCCGACATCCTGGTGTTCGACGGCGCCCCGGCGATCGCGGCGCGCGCGATCCGCGTCGCCGCCGACCTCGACTGGCATCCGGTGTTCATCCTCGACAACGCGTCGGCCTCGATCGCCAGCGCATTGCGGCCCGCGGGCCTGCAAAATTCGCTCGGCGTGATCTCGACCTCGTTCCTGAAGGATGCCGGCGATGCCGCCTGGAAGAACGACCCGCAGATCAAGGCGTGGGACGCCTTCATGGACAAGTACTACCCCGACGGCGACAAGGACGACATCTACGCCGTGTTCGGCTATGCCGCCGCCGACACGCTGATGCAGGTGCTGCGGCAGTGCGGCGACGACCTGTCGCGCGACAACATCATGCGGCAGGCGGCCTCGCTGAAGGACTATCAAATCCCGATCGCGCTGCCGGGGATCGTCATCAACACCGGGCCGAAGGATTTCCGCCCCATCAAGCAGATGCGGCTGGTGCAGTTCGACGGCAACGCCTGGCAGCCGATCGGCGACGTGATCGAAAGCGCGTTCACGGCGGTGCGCGAGGACAATTGAGGCGCATCTATCGGCTTCGCTGTATGCGAAGCTCGTCGCTCTCTCACCGTCATCCCCGCGCAAAGGCTTTGCCTTTGCGCTGGAGGAGGCCGCGCAGCGGCCGTCTCGAAGGGTCGACGGCCCGACTGTGGCCGTGCATCCTTCGAGGCTCGCTCCGCTCGCACCTCAGGATGACGGTGATGGGGCGCAATGCTTCCCGTCCACCGCAATTCGTCGTCCCGGCGAAAGCCGGGACCCATTACCCCAACTCTCAGTTGTTTGGCATTGCCGGGGCAATAGTCCTTTTCAAACCACAGAGCGGTGGTTACGGGTCCCGGCCTTCGCCGGGACGACGGTGGGGAGAGACCTACTTCTTCAGCCCGTAATTCAGCAACCCGCCCTTGTTCTTCGGCGGATGCGCACGCAGGCCTTCCTCGTTCGGCTCGGTGCCCCAGCCCGGACGGTCCGGGATCACGAGATGGCCGTCGACAAACTCAGGCACATGGGTGAACAGCTCGTGGTCCCAAGCCAGGCGATCGATGTCGGTCTCCATGATGCGCAAATTCGGCACCGCGGCGCAGAAATGCGCGTTCATCATGGTGCAGAGGTGGCCATAGAAATTATGCGGCGCGACGTTGACCTCGAAGTGCTCGGCGGCCGCGGCGATCTTCATTGACTGCCAGACCCCGTTCCACGGCGTGTCTATGATTGCGATATCCATCGCCTGCTCGGTGAAGTAGGGCAGGAATTCGCGCAGGCCCAGCAGCGTCTCGCAGGACGAGACCGGGTGCGGGCTCTGGCGGCGGATATAGCCGAGCGCCTGCGGGTTAAAGGTGTCGATCTCGACCCAGAACATGTCCATCTTCTCGATGGCGCGCAGGATCTTCAGATAGCCCTCGGTCTTGGCGTTGAAGTTGAGGTCGAGCAGCAGATCGACATCCGGCCCCGCGCCGTCGCGGATCGCCTCCAGATGCATGCAGAGATTGCGCAGCACCGTGCGGTCGATGTTGATCTCGGGCTGGAACGGCGAGCCGAAGCCGGGACGCCAGCCCATCGGCTTGCCGTCGGTGTAGACGAAGATGTTGGTCTTCATCGCCGTGAATTTCTTCTCGCGCACCTCGGCCCCGATCGCCTTGACGCCGTCGAGATCGGTGATCGCGGGCTTGTACCAGTCGGGATGGTTGATGCGCCAGGTCGCGCAATGCGACCAATAGACCCGCACGCGGTCGCGGATCTTGCCGCCGAGCAGATCATAGCAGGGCACGCCGAGCGCCTTGGCCTTGACGTCGAGCAGCGCGTTCTCAATGGCGCCGAGCGCCAGCGCCACCACGCCGCCGGCAGCGGGGCGCGTCGCAGCGAACAGCTCGACATAGATCCGCTCGTGCTCGAACGCGTTCTTGCCGACCACCCGCGCCGACAGCCGCTCGATCGCTGCGGTCACGCCGGGCGCGCCAAAGCCTTCGTCATATTCGCTCCAGCCGACCAGACCGTCCGTGGTCGTCACCTTGACGAAGTGATAATTCCGCCAGCCGGCATCGCAGGCGAGCGTCTCGACGCTTTTGATGGTGGTGGATTTGCTCATGGTTTCCCGCCCGGCTTTTGTTGATGTTGAGCAAGTTCAACAACGGATCGACGAAGGCGTCAATTCGCGCCAAGGCAGGGCGACAATGCGTATTGGCAAGGCGGCGCTCGCCGCTTCGTTCACCGTCATCCTGAGGAGCGCGCCCTTGCGCGCGTCTCGAAGGGTCGAGACGCCGCTTCGCGGCTCCTCAGGATGACGGGGAGGGAGTGTTTAGGTCTACGGCCGAAACAGCGTCGGCCGCTGGCGTTCGAACGTCTTGCGGCCGTTCTTGTAACCCAGCAGCACGTCGGGCAATTCGGCGATCGCATTGGGTCCGCTGTCGGTATCGAGCACGACGATGTCGGCGGGATTGCCGACCGCGATGCCGTAATCCCTGAGGTTCATCAGCCGTGCCGGCAGGTCGGTGACGAGATCGAGGCAGGCATCGAACTCGCCGATCCCGGCATGTGCGGCATTGGCGTAGAGGTTAGCCATCCGCAGCAGCGACGCGTCGCCGAACGGCGTGAACGGATTTTGCACATTGTTGGTGGCGACCGAGCAGAGCACGCCATCGGCGACCAGCCGGTGCGCCGCGGTCAGCCCGCGCGGCGCGTTGTGGGTGGCGTCACGGCCCATCAGATAAAGGTCGGTCGCGGGCAGCACGGTGACCGCAACGCCGGCCCCGGCAAGCCGGGCGCTCGCCGCCTTAAGCCGCTCCGGCGGCAGTGCAGACAACTTTGTCGCGTGCCCGATCGCGACGCGGCCGTGATAGTTGCGCCGCTCGGTCTGCCGGCAGACTTCCTCCATGTGCCACCAGGAGGGATCGAGGTCGAAATCGAGATGCAGGTCGACGTCGAGGTCGAATTGCTGCGCGAGATCGAAGATGCGCGCGATATGCGCGTTCGGGTCGGTGTCGACATAGGGGCAGCCGCCGATCGCCGCGGCGCCGTCGTTGAGCGCGGCCACCAGCAACTCGTCGGCGCCGGGATCGTTGGTCAGGCCCTCCTGCGGGAAGACACAAAGGGAGAGATCGAGCGCCCAGGCATAGTCGTGCTTCAGCGCCTTGACTGCCTCGAAGCCGCGCAGCCCGATCCGCGGATCGATCTCGACATGGGTCCGCATCCGTGTGGTGCCTGCCGTGATCGCGCGCTCGATCACCTTGGCGCCGCGTGAATAGACGTCCTCCACCGTAAAGTCGCGCTTCATCGCCGACACTGCGCGGATCGCCTCGCCGAGGCTCGCATGGTCGTGGCCGCAACGGCCGAGCAGGCAGGCCTTGTCGAGATGGATGTGGGTGTCGACGAAGCCCGGCAGCACCAGTCGCCCGCCAAGGTCAACCTCGACGGCTTCGCATGCAAGTTGCGGCGCGATCGCGGCGATCCTGCCGTCGGCGATGCCGATATCGACCGCCGACGCGGATGCGCGCGTCACGGCATGACGGAAGACCAGGTCGAAGGCAGGTTTCGCGATCATCGGGGAAACATCAGGATTGTTTGAGCCTAGCGGAAGGGCGGGGAACCGGCAGCATCAGATTGTGTGCAGTTTGCCTGCCAGATTGTCTAAAAAATATGCATACACTTCTGCCGTCGAATTGTAGAGTCCGGCTATTCCCCGGAGGCCCCGTCATGTCCATTACCGCCAAAGCCGATGCCCGCCCGCTGTCCGATGCCGAGATCGTGGAGGCCTATCTGACCGCGTCGATGATCCCCGATCCGGATGCGGCGGCGGCCTATATGAAGCCGGGCACCGTGATCACCTTCACCGGTGGGCGCGAGTTTGACCATCCGCGCGGGCCGATCGGCTTTAACGCCAAGCGCTACCGCTGGGTGAAGAAGCGGATGGACCGCTTCGACGTCTGCCCCGGCGCCGGCGAGACCGTCGTCTACAGCGTCGGCACGCTGTACGGCGAATGGATCGACGGCACGCCGTTCGAAGGCAACCGCTATGTCGACCGCTTCGTGGTGAAGGGCGGGCAGATCGTCAAGATGGACGTCTGGAACGACAGCGCGGAACGGATTTTGCTGCAACGGGGGATTGAGGGGTAGGGAGCGCGTCGCTTCTTCCCCGTCATCCTTCGAGACGCGCTGCGCGCTCCTCAGGATGACGGGGAGGGAGTAGCGGCCACGGCTAACGCCGCACCGCCTTCGGCAGCTTCACCACCCGATCGCCGCTCGCCTCGTCCGCGTACGGCGCCAGGATATCCAGCAGATCACGGCCGCGCTGCGGGCTCGGCGCGACCAGCGCACGGGTCGCCACGGAATCGAGATGGCTGTGCATCAGCCCCATCACCTTGTCGACATCGCCCTTCACAAGCGCTGCGATAATCGCGCGATGCTCGTTGATCGCGCACTCCGATGAATGCGGCCGGCTGTACAGCGACAGCGTCAGGCAGCAGCGGTAGGCGACCTCGCTGACATAGCGCACCAGGATCGGGCTGTTCGTCATGTGGGCGAGCAGGATGTGGAATTCGGTGGCGAGCCGGATCGACACCGCATCGGTGCCGTCGCGGGCGCGATCCTCGGCGTCGACATGGGCATTCAGTTCGGCGATCTGCGGCTTGGTCAGCTTGCCCGCGAGCTGCCGCACCACCAGCCGCTCGAGCTCGATGCGGATGTCGAAGGCATCGCGCGCCTCCTGCCAGCTCGGCGTCGCCACCACCGCGATGCGGTTGCGGCGCAGCTCGACGAGGCCTTCCGCCGCGAGTTGCCCGAGCGCATGCCGCGCGATGGTGCGGCTGACGCCGAAGCGTTCGCCCAGGGAATCCTCGGGCAGCTTCGCGCCGGGCTCCAGCGCCTGCTCGATGATCGCGCGCCGCAGCGCACGGCAGATCACGCTGACCTTGTCGGACGATTCAGCCGTCTTGCTGGTGTCGGCGCGCGCCGCCATTGCCGCGAATCCCTCTCGAAACGAGCCTCGAACGCCTCTTTATCATACCGCCAAAACAATCGGGCGCTTCAATTGCATGCAGTTTGAGCTGTGGATTGCCCAAAAGGAATCCGGCCCCGCGCCCGCCGATCCCACGATCCCCTTGATTTTCAACGGTCGGGCCGCTGGCATCCAGCTTGCATGCACTTTGCTTGTGATGCGCATACAACCAAACTCCCAATTTGCCGGCGAGCCGATGGCTGCCGGATCCGCGCCGACCGCGATCGAGCTGTCGGAAGCCTCCGTCACCTTCGGCCGCGGCGCCCGCGCCGTGCCGGCTCTGTCGACAACCACGCTGCGGATCGCCGACGACGAGTTCGTGGCGCTGGTCGGCCCGTCCGGCTGCGGCAAGTCCACCATCCTGCGGCTGGTCTCGGGCCTGGCGCGGCCGACCACCGGCGTCGTCATCGTCGGCGGCCGCGAGGTCGCGGCGCGTGCGATGCGGGTCGGCATGGCGTTCCAGAACCCGACCATGCTGCCGTGGATGACGATCGAAAAGAACATCATGCTGCCGCTGAAGATCGTCGAGCCGTTCCGCTCGCAGTTTCGCAGGTTGCGCAAGACCGAGTTCCGCGACAAGGCCAATGCGTTGCTTGAGCAGGTCGGATTGAAGGGGTTTGGCGGCCGCTATCCCTGGCAGCTCTCCGGCGGCATGCTCCAGCGTGCCAATCTGTGCCGCGCCCTGATCCATGAGCCGCGCATGCTGCTGCTCGACGAGCCGTTCGGCGCGCTCGACCAGTTCACCCGCGAGGAGCTGTGGGGAATCCTGCAAGCGCTGTGGATGACCCACAAGCCGACCGTGCTGCTGGTCACCCACGATCTGCGCGAGGCCGGCTTCCTCGCCAGCCGCATCTGCGTGATGAGCGCGCGGCCCGGCCGCATCCTCGACGACTCCCGTGTCGATTTCGCCCGCCCGCGCACCGTGGCGATGACGTTCGAGCCTGACTTCGTGGCGCTCAACCAGAAGCTCCGCGCCTTCATCGTCGATGCGCGCACCGCTGCGCGCGAGGGAGCCTGACCATGTCCGTATCAGATATCAGGCAGAAAGCCTGGTCCGCGGCCCTCATCGTGCTGTTCTTCGTCGCCTGGGAGCTGTTCTGCCTGATGACGGGGATGTCGGATCTCGTGCTGCCGCGGCCGTCGCAGATATTCGTCACGCTGTTCGAGAAATTCCCGATCCTCTGGCCGCATATCGTGCAGACACTGGTCACCACGATGATCGGCTTCGTGCTCGGCGTGGCCTTGGGCGTCGCGCTCGGCGCTGTCATCGGTGTGTCAAAGACCGCTTACGACACCTGCTATCCGCTGCTGGTCGGCTTCTCGTCGATCCCGAAGGTCGCGGTGGTGCCGATCTTCGTGCTGTGGTTCGGCTCCGGCACCGTGCCGGCGGTGCTGACCTCGCTGTCGATCTGCTTCTTCCCGATCGTCGTCAACATAGCAACCGGCCTTGCCACCACCGAGCCCGAGCTCGAGGACGTGCTGAAGGCGCTCGGCGCCAGCAAGTTCGACATCCTCTGGAATGTCGGGCTGCCCAGGACGATGCCGTTCTTCTTTGCCTCGCTGAAGGTCGCGGTCTCCTACGCCTTCGTCGGCGCGGTGCTGTCGGAGACCGTCGCCTCGAACCGCGGCATCGGCAACGTGATGATGACCGCATCGTCCAATTTCAACGTGCCGCTGGTGTTCGCCGGCCTGTTCGTGCTCGCCGGTCTCGGGGTCGCGCTCTACGTCCTGTTCTCGCTGATCGAGGGCCAGGTGACGGGTTGGGCGACGCGCAAGGACAATGTCATCGCCACCTGAGAGACGTCGTCAACCGTCAAGCAATGAAGCTTAAGGAGATCTCGATGCTGAGAAGAGTAAGCGCCGCGCTGTTGGGATTGGCCTTGGTCGCGGGTCCCGCATCCGCCGAGGACACCACCATCAAGTTCACGCTGGGCTGGAAGACGCAGGGCTCGGACGCCGCGTTCTTCTACGCCAAGGACAATGGCTATTTCAAAGAGGAAGGGCCTCAACGTCGTGATCGACCAGGGCGAGGGCTCGGGCGCGACGGTCACGCGGATCATGTCGGGCGCCTATGACGCCGGCTTCGGCGACGTCAACGCGATCATCCAGAATGCCGCGACCAAGCCGCAGGATGCGCCTGTCATGGTCTACATGATGTGGAACCAGCCGCCGTTCGCGATCGTCGCCAAGAATTCGAGCGGCATCAAGACAATCAAGGATTTCGAAGGCCACACGCTCGGCGGCGCGCAGGGCACGCCGACCACGCGGCTGCTGCCGGTGTTCGTGCACAAGAACGGGCTCGACGGCGAGAAGATCAAGATCTCCAACATGGCGCCGAACCTGCAGGAGCCGATGCTGATCAAGGGCGACATCGACGCCGCGCTGGTGTTCAACATCACGAGCTATTTCAATCGGGTGCTGAACCGCCAGGATCCCGACGAGGACTTCAAATGGTTCTCGTTCGGCGATTACGGGCTCGATCTCTATTCCAACGGCGTGATGGTGTCGCGCAAGCTGATCGCGTCGAATCCGAAGGCGGTGGCCGGCCTGGTGCGTGCCATCAACAAGGGCGCGATCGCGGTCGCCAAGGACCAGAACGCCGCCATGAAGGCCGCGCTGAACTATGACAACCTGATCAATGTCGACGTCGAGAAGCGCCGGCTGCAATATTCCTTCGAGAAGCTGATCGTCTCGCCGGAGATGAAGGAGATCGGCATCGGCGACGTCAAGGACGACCGCATGACCCGCGCCATCGGCTTCATCGTCGAAGGCTACCAGCTGGCCCGCACGCCGACGCCCACTGAGGTGTTCTCCCGCGAGTTCCTGCCGCCGCGCGCGGAGCGGGAGCTGGTGTATACTGCGAACTGACTATTCTCGTCATTGCGAGCGAAGCGAAGCAATCCATTCCTCGGCATGGGGATAGATGGATTGCTTCGTCGCTTCGCTCCTCGCAATGACGGCGGAGGACGTTGCGATGGACGTCACGGCAACCCGCCTGTTTTCCAATCCTGATCGCGGTCTCCGCGACGACGTCGTGCTCCGTCACGACAGCGGCGTCATCACCGATATCTCCGACGCCGCGGCTCCAACGACGAGCCCGCGCTCTCTCATCCTTCCCGCTTTCGTCAACGCCCACGACCATGCTCGCCCGAGGGCATCTGCGTTCGGCGCGGTCGGCATGCCCCTGGAGAGCTGGCTCCTGCGCACGGTGGTGAGCACGCCGGTCGACCCGTATCTCACCGCAGCCTCGGCGTTTGCTCGCGCAGCGCAGGCCGGCTGCGCGGCGATGATGGTGCACTACACTCGCCCGAGCGGCACCATGCCATTGCTCGACGAGGTCAGGGCGGTCGGCCGCGCCGCCCACGATGTCGGCATCCGCATCGCGTTTGCGATCGCGGTGCGCGACCAGAACCCGATCGTCTATGGCGACAGCGAACCGGTGCTCTCAAGCCTCGCCGGTGACGATCGCAGGGCGATCGAGCAGTTGTTCGTCCGCGCCCCGATGTCGCCGAAAGCCTATATCGAGCTGACCGATGCGATCGCCGAGGCGATCGGCGGGCCGAAGGTCGATGTGCAGCTCGGGCCGGCCGGCGTGCAGTGGTGCTCAAAGCCGCTGCTGGAGGCGGTCGCGGAGAATTCCGCGCAGACCGGCCGCCGTATCCACATGCACCTGCTCGAGACCATCTATCAGCGCGCCTGGGCGGATGCGCATTTTCCCGGCGGCATCGTCCGCTATCTCCGCGACATCGGCTTGCTCTCGGAGCGGCTGACGCTCGCCCATTGCATCCACGCCCGGCCCGACGAGATCGAGATGATCGCCGCGTCAGGCGCGCGCGTCGTGACCAATTTCTCGTCGAACCTGCATTTGCGCTCGGGGCTCGCGCCGATCGCGGCGGCACACGCTTGCGGTTGCGCGATCGCGGTCGGCGTCGATGGTCTCGCGCTCGATGAAGACGACGACGTGCTGCGCGAGATGCGGCTGGTGCAGATGATGCACGGCGGGCTCGGCTTTGCGCGCACGTGGACCCCGCAGGAGTTCTTCGCGCTCGCGATCCGCAATGGCCGACGCGCGACCGGCGCGCCGGGAACGGGCGAGCTTGCTGTTGGTGCGCCGGCCGATTTCGTCAGCATCGATCTCGATCGCCTCGAGCGCGATCAGATTCTCGATACCGATCCGCTCGACCTGTTGTTCGCACGCGGCAATGCGTCGCTTATATCAGAGCTTGTGGTCGATGGTCGCACCGTCGCAAAGGCCGGCCGGTGTCTCGGTGTTGATCTTCCTGCCATCGAGCAGGAACTGCGCGGCATCCATCGCGCGAGCGCGGCCACATACGCGCATGTCTTGCACGCATGGCCGCGAATTTCGAGCTCGCTGCAACATTGGTTCGAAGCGCAGCTCACCTGCAATTAGCTGCACAATCGTCGTTTCGCGCGAAGCGCCACCCGCGGTCAAACTTCACTAATTCCGTCAAGCGGAAGAAAATTCCACTTGCATCACACAGTCGGCGCGGCTTCAAGTTCACCCAACAAGAAAACTGAATCAGCCGCTGTCGCCGGCTGGTCATGTTGTTGGTGAGGAAGCCTGATGGGCGCGTTGTCGCATCTGCGGATTGTCGAGATCGGAAGTGCTGCGGCGACGAGCTATTGCGCACGGCTGTTCGCCGATTTCGGCGCCGATGTGCAGAAGGTCGAGCCGCCCGAGGGCGATCCGCTTCGCCGCACCGCGCCGCTGACGCCGCAAGGGCACAGCGCATGGTTTGCGTTTCTCAATTTCAACAAATCGAGTGTCGTTCTCGATAAGAGCGCTGCGCCGCGACTGCGCGAGCTGATCGCCGGCTGCGACATCCTACTCGATGGGCGCGGCATCGCTGCGGCCGATTGTCCCGATGTCGATCTCGCCGCGATCAAGCGCGACAATCCCGGCCTGATCCATCTCGACCTCGCCTGGTTCGGCGATCGCGGTCCCTATGCCGATTTCGCGGCAACGGACTCCACGATCCGCGCACTGACCGGCCTCGTGAAGCTGGTCGGACCCGAGCAGGGGCCGCCGATGCACGCGCCGGATTTCCAGACCGGAATCCTGGGCGGGCTGTGGGGCTTCATCGCGGCGGCATCGTCAACGCTCGGCCGCATGCAGGATGGGCGCGGGCGCACCAGCCATCTCAGCCTGTTCGAAGCCAGCATCGCCGTCACCGAATACATCATGTTCGAGGCGTTCCAGCGCGGCGACATCATGCGGCGGATCGGCGTCAACCGGTTCTGGCCGACCTTTCCGGTCGGCATCTACGAGACCAAGCAAGGCTGGCTCGGCGTCACCACGGTGACCCCGGCGCAGTGGCGCGCGTTCTGCGAGATGCTCGGGCTGAACGATCTGCGCGACGATCCGACGCTGGTCATGGGCGTCGACCGGCTGCGCCATGTCGCCGAGATCGAAGCCAAGATCCTGCCGAAGCTGAAGCAGCGCACCGCGCAGGAATGGTTCGCTGAGGGCCTCAAGCGCAAGATCCCGATCGTGCCGGTGCCGGAGGTATCGGACCTCATTGCCGATGAAGAGAAGCGCGCCCGCGGCGCCATCGTGCCGATTGCGGTCGGCGACGAGACCGGATTTAGCGCCGGTACGATGCAGCGGCTGACGACAACGCCGCCGCTGCGCGGTGGCCGCGTGCCTGATATCGGCGAGCAGCAGGCCGCGCGAGCGGCCGTGCCGCGTGCGCCGATGCCGAAGCCGGCTGCAACCAACCGCTTGCCGCTCGAAGGTATCCGCGTCGTCGACTTCTCGATGGGCTGGGCCGGGCCGATCTGCACCCGCACGCTCGCCGATCTCGGCGCCGACGTCATCAAGATCGAGGCGACCCAGTATCCGGACTGGTGGCGCGGCGTCGATCGCCGGCCGGCCTATGTGCTGGAGCAGATGTACGAGAAGTCGGTGCGCTACTGCATCATGAACCGCAACAAGCGCGGCATCACGCTCGACCTGACCCGGCCGAAGGGGCTTGCACTTGCAAAGCGCCTGCTCGCCGATGCCGACCTCGTGGTCGACAACTACTCGGTCGAGGTGCTACCGAAACTCGGGCTCGGCTATGACGTGCTGAGCAAGATCAATCCCAAGCTGGTGATGATGTCGATGTCGGCATTCGGCGCCGGCAGCGTGCATCGCGACTGCCGCGCCTATGGCTCGACGCTGGAGCAGGGCTCCGGCCTGCCGAGCGTGGTCGGCGATCCCGGCGGACCTCCAGTGATGAGCCATACCGCGTTCGGTGATGCCGTCGGCGGCCTCAACGGCGCTGTTGCGGTACTGACCGCGCTGATCCATGCGAAGCTCACGGGGCAGGGCCAATTCATCGACCTCGCCCAGATCGAGTGCATGATGCCGTTCGCTGCCCCCTGGATCGTCGCGCATTCGACCAGTGGCAAGCCGCCGGCGAAATACGGCAACCGCCATCCGGATTTCGTGCCGCATGGCTGCTTTCGCTGCGACGGCGACGACAACTGGATCGTGGTCGCGGTGTCTGACGACGCGATGTGGCCCAAACTTGCGCGGATGCTCGGCCGCGACGATTGGGCGTCGGACGAGACGCTCAAGACGGCCGCGGGCCGCCGCGCCATCGAGGCCGAGATCGAGGCTGCGATCACGGCCTGGACTTCGGCGCGCGATGCCGACGCGGCGATGGCCGCGCTGCAATCCGCTGGTGTTGCCTCCGGCGTGGCGCGGCTGCCGATCGATCTCCTTGACGATCCGCAGCTCCATGCCCGCGGCTTTATCCAGCAGGTCGACCGCGCCTTCATCGGCAAACATCCGCAGCCGTCGATGCCGTTCCGCGAAGGCGATGCGCCATTCGCGATCCGCTCGGTGCCGCCGACGCTCGGCGAGCACAATCGCGAGATCCTGTCCGGCATGCTCGGCCTCTCCGATGCCGAGCTCGAGGAGCTCACCTGTGAGGGCATTATCGGCACTGAGATGCTGATGGAGGAGCAGCTGGTGAAAGAAAAGAAGCGGGCGGCGGGCTGATGGGAGCAGGGCCACCGGCACAGCGCAGGGCGGAGGGGGCGCGCGACGGCACGCGGCCGCTGCTCTCCGTGCGCGGGCTCGGCATCCGGTTCAAGACCTCGCAGGGCATCTGGCAGGCGACGCGCCGGATCGACTTCGACATCGCGCCCGGCGAACGCGTCGGCATCGTCGGCGAGAGCGGCTGCGGCAAGACCATCACCGGCCTGTCGATCCTGCGGCTGTTGCCGGGCAATTTTGCCGGCCTCGATGGCAATATCCTGTTCGACGGCGTCGATCTCGCCTCCTGCAGTGCGCGGCAGATGCGCGCGATCCGGGGCAAGCGGATCGCGATGATCTTCCAGGAGCCGATGAGCGCGCTCGATCCGGTCTTCACCGTCGGCCACCAGATCGCGGAGACGCTGCGCGTTCACAGCGATATCGGCCAGGAGGAAGCGCGCGCCAAGACGCTGGAGATGCTCCGCCGCGTCGGCATCGCCTCGCCGGAACGTCGGATCGACGATTATCCGCACCAATTGTCCGGCGGCATGCGCCAGCGCGTGATGATCGCGGCGAGCCTGATCTGCGGCCCGCAGCTCCTGATCGCGGACGAGCCGACCACCGCGCTCGACGTCACCGTGCAGGCGCAGATCCTCGAGCTGCTGCGCGACATCAGCGAGACCTCGAAGACTGCGCTGATGCTGATCACCCACGATCTCGGCGTCGTCGCCGAGACCTGCACGCGGATGATCACGATGTATGCCGGAGAGGTGATTGAGGACGCTTCCGTCGACGAGGCGCTGGTGCGGCCGCTGCATCCCTATACGTCGGGACTCTTACGCTCGCTGCCGCATTTGAGTCCGCGCCACGGCCGGCTGCCGTCGATCCCGGGAAGGGTGCCGTCGATCGCCGAGATGCCGGCCGGCTGCCGCTTCCGCGCCCGCTGCACGCACGCCGCAAAGGGCTGCGAGGCCGAGCAGAAATTGCAGGACGCCGGTGGCGGCAGAAGAGTGCGCTGCCATCGCTTTGCCGAGCTCAATCTGCCGGGCGCGCTGCATCCGCCAGATGCGCCGGCCGCTGCGAAGGTCGCGACGCAATGACCGCAGCCTCAGGACAGCGCCGCGAGCCCATCGTCTCGGTGCGTGACCTCCAGGTCCGCTTCCAGACCTCGGACCGCCGCGCCACCGTAAAGGCGGTCGACGGCGTCAATTTCGACGTCCGCCGCGGCGAGACGTTCGGCATCATCGGCGAGTCCGGTTCGGGCAAGACCACGATCGGCCGTGCGCTGGTGTTCCTGCTCAACCCCAGCGCCGGCGCTATCCTGCATGGCGGCATCGATCCGCTAACGCTGCCGCGTAGGGAATTCCAGAACCATCGCCGCGACTATCAGATCATCTTCCAGGATCCGAACGCCGCGCTGAACCCGCGCATGACCATCCTGGCCTCGGTCCTCGAGCCGCTGGAGCTCGCCCGTATCGGCGACCGCGCCGCGCGCGAGCGGCAGGCGAGGGAGGCGCTGGAGCGGGTCGGGCTGCCGCAGGAGTTCGGCGAGCGCTATCCGCACCAGCTCTCCGGCGGCCAGAAGCAGCGCGTCGTGATCGCCCGCGCGTTGACGCTCAAGCCCAAGCTGATCTCTGCGACGAGGTGGTGGCCGCGCTCGACATGTCGATCCGCGGCGACGTGCTCAATTTGTTTGCCGATCTGCAGCGCGATCTCGGCCTGACCTATGTCTTCATCACCCACGACCTTGCCGTGGTCTCGCATATCAGCGAGCGCGTCGCGGTGATGTATCTCGGCCAGTTCGTCGAGCTCGGGCCCACCGAGGAGGTCGCGGAGCGTCCGCTGCATCCCTACACCATCGCGCTGCTGTCGGCCGAGCCGCGGCCGCTGCCGTCGTCGATGCGGCAGGAAAGCCGCATCGTGCTGCAGGGCGAGGTGCCGAGCCCGATCGATCCGCCCACAGGCTGCCGCTTCCGCACCCGCTGCCCGCACGCGCAGCCGCTCTGCACCGAACGTGTGCCGGAGTGGCGCGAGCTGAAGCCCGATCACTGGGTGGCCTGCCATTTCGCCGACCGCCCGAATTTTTCGCCCAATTGAGAGTGCTGGAGAGACGCCATGACAATGACGACACGACGCGAGGCCATGGCGCTGATCTCCGGTGCATTGGCAAGCACCACGCTCGGCGGCCGCGCGTTCGCACAAGGCGCGCCGAAGAAGGGCGGCACTTTGCGGATCTCGGCGCCCGCCAACCCGTCGAGCCTCGATCCCGCAACCGGCGGCGCCGGCTCCGACCACGCCTTCCTGTTCACGATGTACGACACGTTGACCGAATGGGAATTCGACACGTTGAAGCCGAAGCCGGGGCTTGCCGAGAGCTGGAAGTTCACCGATCCGACCACGCTGGTGCTCAACATCCGCTCAGGTGTCAGCTTCCATGACGGCACGCCGCTCGATGCCGAGGCCGTCAAGTTCAACCTCGATCGCAACCGGGGCGATGCGAAGTCGAACATCAAGGCCGATCTGCTCTCGGTCGCCTCCGTCGAGGTCACCGGTCCGCAGCAAGTCACGCTGAAGCTGAAGACGCCGGATACCGCGCTGCCCGGCATCCTCTCCGATCGTGCCGGCATGATGGTGTCGCCGACGGCGCTGAAGGCGGCGGAGGGCGGCGTCGTGACCCGCAAGCCGGTCGGCGCCGGCGCCTATGCGTTCGTGAGCTGGGCCGACGGCGAAAAGATCGTGGTCAAGCGCAACGCGAAATACTGGAAGCCGGACCGGCCGTATCCGGACGGCATCGAATTCTCGATCATTCCCGAACTCACCACCGGCGCGCGCTCGGTTTCGGCGGGCCAGAACGACCTGATCTATCAGCTGCCGCCGCGGCAGAAGGCGATCATCGAGCGTGCCTCGAGCGTCAAGGTGGTGCACGGCCCGACGCTCTACGTGTTCCAGATCTTCCTGAACTGGTCGAGGCCGCCGTTCGACAACATCAAGGTCCGCCAGGCGCTGAACTTCGCGATCGATCGCGAGTCCTTCGTCAAGGGCGCGCTCGCCGGCCTCGCCGAGCCGGCCTACATGAACCTGCCGAAGTCGCACTGGGCCTATGATGCCGAGGTCGCAAAACTCTATCCTTACGATCCCGACAAGGCGCGCAAGCTGCTCGCCGAGGCCGGCTTCAAGGAAGGCACCCCGATCGAGATCGGCGGCTACACCGATCAGGATTCGGTGCAGCGCGAGGAGATCTTGATCGAGCAGCTGCGCAAGGCCGGTATCAACGTGAAGTTCGCCAACGGCACGGTCGCGGAAGCCTCTGCTGCATTCTTCGGTGCGGAGAAGAAGGGAGCCGGGTTGCTCTCGGCCTGGACCGGACGGCCCGACCCGAGCCTCACCTATTCGCTGATGTTCACCAAGGACGCCTATTACAATGGCGGCCGCGCACCGGTGCCTCCGGAGCTCGAGGCCGCGATCAAGGAGTCACGCGCGTCAGAAGATATCGAGGTTAGGCGCAAGGCGTTCTCAACCGTGCAGCGGCTGGTGATGGAGAATGCCTTCGTGGTGCCGCTGGCGTTCCAGTTCGAGCTGGTCGCGATGAATAAGAAGGTGCAGGGCTATCGCCCGAACCTGCTCGGCAAGCCGAAATACGACGACGTCTGGCTGGAGGGTTAGCATGATCCGGAAAAGTGCGAAGCGGTTTTCCGAGAATGATCATGCTCAAAAAAAGGAGCTAAAGCACGATGATGGTCCGTCATAATCTCATCGTGCTTTAGCCATGGCGCGACGGTCACCGGTCAAGGTCATCGGCAGCCGCCTGGTGCAGGCGCTGCCCGTGATCCTGCTCGCGACCTTCATGGTGTTCGCGTTGCTCAAGCTGGTGCCCGGTGACATCGCTGTGACCTTGGCGGGCGACAATGCCACCGACGCGCGGATCACCGAGATCAGGCAGCTCTACGGCCTCGACCGGCCGTTCCTGGTGCAATACGGCGCCTGGCTCGGCCATGTCGTGCAGGGCGATCTCTCGCAATCGCTGCTGACCGGCGAGAAGGTCGCGGATTCCATCGGGCGCGCCTTCCCGAACACGCTGCTGATCGTCGTGATCGCGCTGGTGCTGGCGCTGGTCACCGGCATTCCGATGGGCGTGATCGCCGCGATCAAGCCGAACGGCTGGATCGACAAGCTGATCAGCATGATCGCTTCGCTCGGCGTCGCGGTGCCGGGCTTCTGGCTGGCGATGATTTTGGTGGCGGAGTTCTCGCTGAAGCTGAACTGGCTGCCGGCGACCGGCGCGAAATCCTTCAGCGTCTCGCCGATCGATGCGCTCAGGCATGCGCTGCTGCCGGGGATCGCGATCGCGGCCTACGGCATGGCCGAGGTGGCGCGCCAGCTCCGCGGCGCGTTGCTGGAGGTGCTGTCGTCGCAATATGTCCGCACCCTGCACGCCAAGGGCCTGTCGATGTCCCGCATCCTCTGGCAGCACGGCCTGAAGAATGTCGGCGTCAATCTGCTGACGATCATCAGCCTGCTGGTGAACCGCATGCTGGCGGCGACTGTCGTGATCGAGGCGGTGTTCGCCATTCCCGGCCTCGGCAGCCTGATCGTGCGCGGCGCGATCCAGCGCGATTTCCCGATCGTGCAGGGCGTCGTCTTCACCATGGTGGTGGTCGTGATCGCGGTCAATCTGATCACCGATCTCTTGTGTGCCGCGGTCGACCCGAGGATCGAGCAATGACCGACACGGCGCTCGCCCCACTGAAGGTGCCGGCCAGGCCGACCCGGCTGCGGCGTTTGCTGCGCTGGCTTGCCGGCGATCTCCGTGCCGCGCTGTCGATCCTGGTGCTGCTGGTGCTTGTTGTCGTCGCAATCGGCGCGCCCTGGATCGCGCCCTATGCGCCGACTGCGCAGGACGTCAACAACATGCTGGTGCCGCCGGGACCTGCGCATCTGCTCGGCACCGACGATCTCGGCCGCGATGTCTTCTCGCGCCTGATCTACGGCGCGCCGGCCACCGTCTATGCCAGCCTGCTCGCGGTCGGCGTCGCGGTGCTGATCGGGCTACCGGTCGGCCTGATCGCGGGCTATTTCGGCGGCCGGATCGACGACATCGTCAGCCGCATCATCGATACCTTCCTGTCATTCCCCGCCATCGTGCTGGCGATCGCGGTCACCGGCGCGCTCGGCATCGGGCTCACCAACGGCATGATCGCGATCGGCATCACGATGTTTCCGGCGCTGGCGCGCATCGTCCGCGCCCGCACCCTGATCGTGCGGCAGGAGCTCTATGTCGATGCGTCCAGGGGCTTTGGCGCGCCGACCTGGCACATCCTCTGGCGCCACGTGCTGCCGAACACGCTGCAGCCGGTCATCGTGCAGGTAACGCTGTTGCTCGCGGCCGCGCTTTTGGCCGAAGCCAGCCTGTCGTTCCTCGGCCTCGGCATCCAGCCGCCGGACCCGAGCTGGGGCGCCATGCTGGCGCGCGCCTATCAATATATGGAGATCGCCCCGGAGCAGATGTATGCGCCGGGCCTTGCCATTCTCGTCGTCTCCCTGGCGTTCAACGCGCTCGGGGAGTCCTTGCGTGTCGTGCTCGATCCGACCATGAAGGATCGCTAGAGCATGCTCTCCCCTGGCCGCGTGCGCTCTCTTCACCTCGCCCCGCTTGCGGGGAGAGGTCGAAATTGGCGCGCAGCGCGAATTTCGGGTGAGGGGGACTCTCCGCGAGCTCACTTGTGGAGACTCCCCCTCATCCCGAAGCCTACGCTTCGCTTCGGCGTTCGACCTCTCCCCGCAAGCGGGGCGAGGTAGGCAAACTCACGGAACCATCATGTCCTTCAAGAAACTGCTGATTGCCAACCGCGGTGAGATCGCGATCCGGATTGCCCGCGCCGCGGCCGACAGCGGCCTCGCCACGGTCGCGATCTATCCCGCCGACGATGCGGCCTCGCTGCATGTCCGCTCCGCCGACGAGGCGCGCGAGATCCCCGGCCACGCGCCCGGGCGTATCTCGACATCGAGGCTATCATCACGGTGGCCAAGGCAGCGGGCTGCGATGCGCTGCATCCGGGCTACGGCTTCCTCAGCGAGAACACTCAGCTCGCGCGGCGCTGTGCCGAGGAGAAGATCGTCTTCGTCGGCCCGTCGCCGGAGGCGCTCGACCTGTTCGGCGACAAGGCCAAAGCGAAGGCGCTGGCGAAAAAATGCGGCGTGCCGATCATCGCCGGCACCTCGGGCGCAACGTCGCTTGAGGAGACAAAAGCCTTCTTCGCCTCGCTCGGCGCCAATGCCGCCGTGATGATCAAGGCGATCGCCGGCGGCGGCGGGCGTGGCATGCGGGTGGTCGAGGACGCGGCCAAGCTCGACGAGGCCTATGCGCGCTGCCAGTCCGAGGCCAAGGCGGCGTTCGGCAACGATGCTGTTTATGTCGAGCGGCTGATCCGCAAGGCCCGCCATATCGAAGTTCAGATCATCGGCGACCGCCATGGCGCGATCAGCCATCTCTGGGAGCGCGAATGCACCATTCAGCGTCGCAACCAGAAGCTCATCGAGGTGGCGCCGAGCCCGTCGCTGAGCGAGGCCCTGCGCGCGCGCATCATCGAGGCGGCAAAGCAACTCGCGACCGCCGCGCGCTACGACAACCTCGGCACCTTCGAATTCCTGGTCGATGACGAAGCCGGTGAAGGCGAGGGCGCCTTCGCCTTCATCGAGGCCAATCCGCGGCTCCAGGTCGAGCACACTGTCACCGAAGCCGTGCTCGGCATCGACCTCGTGCGGTCGCAGCTCGCGGTCGCCGCCGGCGCCACGCTGGCCTCGCTCGGGCTGGCGCAAGCTCCGTGCCGCTGCCGCGCGGTTATGCGATGCAGCTGCGCGTCAACATGGAGGTGATGGACGAGAAGGGGCTGACGAAACCGACCGGCGGCACGCTCAGCGTGTTCGACCTGCCGTCCGGCCCCGGCGTCCGCGTCGATACGTTCGGCTATTCCGGCTACCGGACCAGCGCCGCCTTCGACTCGCTGCTGGCAAAAGTCATCGTGCATTCGCCGAGCCCGAAATGGACCGACGTGGTGCACAAGGCATCGCGCACCCTGCGCGAATTCCGCATCGGCGGCGTCGCCACCAACATCCCGTTGCTCGGCGCAATCCTGGCGCATCAGAGCTTCGGCCGGAACAAGATCAGCACCAATTTCATCGATACCCACGTGGTGGCGCTGGTCGGCGCCGCGAATGCGCATGCTGCGCCGCTGCTCGAGGTGAGCGAGGCGGCCGCGACCAAGGCCGTGGTCGCCGAAGCGGCGCCGGAAGGATCGCTTCCGGTAGCGGCGCCGCTACAGGGCACGATCGTGGCGATCGAGGTCGCGGAGGGCGATCTGGTCCGTCCCGGCCAGCAGATCGCAGTGCTGGAATCGATGAAGATGGAGCATCTCGTCACCGCGCCGGGTGGCGGCCGGGTGACAAGGATTGCGGGCGGCATCGGCGTCACCCTGATGCATGGCGAGCCGATCCTGTTCCTGGAGCCCGCCGAGGTCGATGGCCATACCGCGGCGGAAGAGGCCGCGATCGATCTCGATCACATCCGCCCAGACCTCGCCGAGCTGATCGCGCGCAAGGCGATCACGCTGGACGAGAATCGTCCGGCTTCGGTCGAGCGCCGCCGCAAGACCAACCAGCGCACCGCGCGCGAGAACATCGCGCAACTGGTCGATGAAGGCTCGTTCGTCGAATACGGCTCGCTTGCGATCGCAGCGCAGCGCCGCCGCCGCAAGGTCGAGGACCTGATCAAGAACACGCCGGCGGACGGTCTGATCGCGGGTGTCGCCACCGTCAACGCACGGAATTTCGGCGCCGACGGCGCGCGCTGCATGGTGATCTCCTACGACTACACCGTGCTCGCCGGCACGCAGGGCCACATGAACCACAAGAAGATCGACCGCATGCTCGGCCTCGCCGAGCAGTGGCGCATGCCGCTGGTGTTCTACGCCGAAGGCGGCGGCGGCCGTCCCGGCGATACCGACCGGCTCGGCATGACCGGCCTCGACGGGCCGTCCTTCGTGCAGTTCGCCAAGCTCTCGGGGCTCGTGCCGGTGGTCGGTGTGGTCTCAGGCTATTGCTTCGCCGGCAACGCCGCGATGCTCGGCGTCTGCGACGTCATCATCGCCACCAGGAATGCCTCGATCGGCATGGGCGGCCCGGCGATGATCGAGGGCGGCGGGCTCGGTGTCTACCATCCGGCCGAGGTCGGCCCAGTCTCGTTCCAGTCGCCAAACGGCGTGATCGACATCCTGGTCGAGAACGAGGAAGAAGCGACCACGGTGGCGCAGAAATACCTGTCCTACTTCCAGGGCGCGGTGGCCGATTGGAAGGCGCCGGACCAGCGGCTGCTGCGCCGCGCGATTCCGGAAAATCGCCTGCGGGTCTACGACATCCGCAACGTGATCGACCTGATCGCCGACGAGGGCTCGGTGCTTGAGATCCGGCGCGATTTCGGCGTCGGCATGATCACCGCTTTCATCCGCATCGAAGGCAAGCCGTTCGGCCTGATCGCCAACAATCCGAAGCATCTCGGCGGCGCGATCGACGCGCCCGCCGGCGACAAGGCCGCGCGCTTCATGCAGCTGTGCGATGCCTTCGACATCCCGATCGTCTCGCTGTGCGACACGCCGGGCTTCATGGTCGGCCCCGAGGCCGAGAAGACCGCGATCGTGCGCCACGTCGCGCGGATGTTCGTCACCGGCGCCAGCATCACGGTGCCGCTGTTCGGCATCGTGCTGCGCAAGGGCTATGGTCTCGGCGCACAGTCGATGATCGGCGGCGGCTTCCATGCGTCGTTCTTCACGGTGGCGTGGCCGACCGGCGAGTTCGGCGGCATGGGCCTCGAAGGCTATGTCCGCCTCGGCTTCCGCAAGGAGATGGAAGCGATCGCCGATCCCGTCGAGCGCGAGAGGTACTTCCAGACCAAGGTGGCCGAGCTCTACGCCAACGGCAAGGCGGTCTCGATCGCCTCGGTGCTCGAGATCGACGAGGTGATCGATCCTGCCGACACGCGGCACTGGATCATGGCGGGCCTCCGCTCGGTGCCGAAGGTAGAGCCGCGGACGCACCGCAAGCGCCCGTGCATTGATGCGTGGTGATGTGAACCGGATATGTAAATTCGATGTCGTCTAAATTCGATGTCGTCCTGGCGAAGGCCAGGACCCATTACCCCAAATGTAGATTGTTGTTCGGCGCTGGGGCCGCTGTCCCGTTCATCACCGAACGCGGTGGTTATGGGTCCTGGCTTTCGCCAGGACGACGGCGGTGAGTGGGGCGAGCGCCTCGCATCACTGACAGCGTCAGGCCTGAACGACCGCACTAACCCAACCGCAACTCCGCATACCCCTCCGCCGCCACCGCGTCGCACCGCGCACGATAGGCCGGCGCGCTGCCGCTGTAGCGGGCAACGATGCGGGTCTGCTTGCCCTCGACGTTGCGGTTGATGCCGGTCATCCAGGAATCGACCTCGTTGGACAGCAAGCCGACGCCGAGTGCCTTGACGTGATCGGTCCAGCCGGCGGTGCCCTCGGGCGTGGCGTCGAGGAAGGTCAGGCCCTTCTCTTTGGCGAAGCGGAGCAGGCCGGTGACCCAATCCACGCTGTATTCGATGCTGCGCGGGATGTTGCCGAGCGCGGTGTGCGGGCCCATCAGCATCATCATGTTGGGGAAGCCGTCGACCATCAGCCCGAGATAGGTTTCCGGCCCGTGCGTCCATTTCTCCCTCAACCGCGCACCGCGCGCGCCGCGAACATCGATCTTGTCGAAGCTGCCGGTGATGGCGTCGAAGCCGGTGGCGTAGATGATGATGTCGAAGGCGTAGTCCTTCTCGGTGGTCCGGATGCCCTCGGGCGTGATCCGCTCGATCGGCGTCTCCTTGATGTCGACGAGGTCGACATTGTCGCGGTTGTAGACCTCGTAATAGAAGGTTTCGAGCGGCAGCCGCCGTGTGCCAAAACCGTGGTTCTTCGGGATCAGCTTCTCGGCCACCGCCTGGTTCTTCACGCGCTCGCGGATCTTGCGCGCGACGAAATCGCTGATCGTGGCATTCGCCGCGCGATCGATCAGGATATCCTTGAAATTGCCCTGCCAGATGCCGAAGCCGCGCTCGCCATAGAGCTTCTCGTAGAACGCTTCGCGCTCTTGCTCGCTGACCTCGAACGCGCCGCGCGGATCGGGCGTATGCACGAAGCAGGCGAAGGTCTCCTTGCAGCGCGCGAAGATCTCGGGATAGCCGGCCTTGATCTTGCCTTGCGTCTCCGCATCGATCTTGCCGTTGTGCAGCGGCGCTGCCCAGTTGGCGGTGCGCTGGAACACGGTGAGGTGGCCGACCTCGCCGGCAATGGTCTGAATGGTCTGGATGCCGGTCGCACCGGTGCCGATCACGGCGACGCGCTTGCCGGTGAAATCCACGCTCTCCTTCGGCCAGCGCGCGGTGTGAAACGATTGCCCCTTGAAATCGTCGCGGCCCTCGACGCGAGGCAGGGTCGGCGTCGACAAGGGGCCGATCGCAGTGATCAGGAAGCGGCAGCTATGCTGCGCGCCGCTTTCCAGCGTGATCTGCCAGCTCCGCGTCTCGTCCTGGTAGATCGCCGATGTGACGCGGCTCTCGAACTGGATGTCGCGGCGGAGGTCGAACTTGTCGGCGACGTAATTGCAGTAGCGCAGGGTTTCGGGCTGGCCGGCAAAATGCTCCGACCATTCCCATTCCTCCAGCAGCTCCTTCGAAAACGAGTAGCCGTAGGAATAGCTTTCGGAATCGAAGCGCGCGCCGGGATAGCGGTTCCAGTACCAGGTGCCGCCGACGCCGGTGCCGGCCTCGAACACGCGCGCGGTGAGGCCGAGTTCGCGCAGCCGGTAGAGCTGGTACATGCCGGACAGGCCGGCGCCGATGATGATGACGTCGTAATCCAGCGCAGAGGTCTCGGGGCTGTTGTCCTGGCGCGATGCGGCCACCTGTCGTCGCTCCCTGGGTTGATTGCCGGCAAGGCTAGCCGGTCTCGCTGCCACCGACAAACATCGAAGCGCGGGGCTGCCATCGCGATTTGCCGGGGGCTGCCCGCCTGCGCGCATTCCGCGCGGCGGACTGTCCGTTCCGCGGCTTTACTCGGCCGCGGGATACCCGCTATCGTCGGGGCGACAAGGCGATCGCCCGGCAAGCGGCGACGGAACCAGCGGGAGTGAGGCGATGGGAGAGGCGCTGCGCAGGCCGACGTCGTCAGACGTCAGCAACCCCCGGCTCTATCAGGACGACACCTGGCGGCCGCTGTTCGCACAGCTCCGCCGCGACGATCCCGTGCATTATTGCGAGGCTTCACCTTACGGCCCGTATTGGTCGGTGACGCGCTACGACGACATCTTCGCGGTCGAGCTCGACCACCAGAATTATTCCTCGGCCTCCGAGCTCGGCGGTATCCAGGTCGCTGACCAGCCGAAGGGGCTGGAGCGGCCGAGCTTCATCCGCATGGACCCGCCCGGCCATACCGCGCAGCGCCGCACGGTGGCACCGATCGTGGCGCCGTCGAACCTCGCCAATTTCGACGCCTTGATCCGTAAGCGCACGGCCACCGTGCTCGACGCGCTGCCGCGCAATGAGACCTTCGACTGGGCCGAGCGGGTCTCGGTCGATCTCACCAACATGATGCTGGCGACGCTGTTCGATTTTCCCTCGGAAGACCGCGCCAAGCTGACCTGGTGGTCGGATGTGGCGATCGCCAACGTCGAGTCCCCTGACGCGGTGGTGCATTCGGAGGCGGAACGCACCACCGAGCTGATCAAGATGGGAGAGTATTTCCGCAAGCTCTGGGACGCGCGGGTCGACGCGGCGCCGACCTTCGATTTGATCTCGATGCTGGCGCATTCGCCAGCGACGCGGAATCTGGATGCGCGCGAGTTCATCGGCACGATCGGGCTCCTGATCGTCGGCGGCAACGACACCACGCGTAATTCGATGTCGGCCGGGCTGATGGCGCTGTGCGAGAACCCCGAGCAGTTCGAGCTGGTCCGCGGAAGGCCTGAGCTGATCCCGAACCTGGTGTCCGAGACCATCCGTTACCACACGCCGGTGCTGCACATGCGCCGCACCGCGCGCAACGATGTCGAGCTCGTCGGCCGGCAGATCAAACAGGGCGACAAGGTCGTGATGTGGTACATCTCCGGCAACCGCGACGAGGACAAGATCGAGCGCGCCGACGAATTCATCATCGACCGCGCCAAGCCGCGCCAGCATCTCGCCTTCGGCGCCGGCATCCACCGCTGCGTCGGCGATCGCCTGGCCGAGCAGCAACTCCGCATCCTCTGGGAGGAGGTTCTGGCGCGTGATCTGCGTTTTGAGCTGATGGGCCCGCCGCAAAGGCTCTATTCCAATTTCATCCGCGGTATACGAAGCTTGCCGGTGAGAATCGTGAATTGAGCCGCATCACCAGCCGTCGTTGCGAGCGAAGCGAAGCAATCCATCGTGCGTCATGCGCGGAAGCGTGGATTGCTTCGTCGCTCCGCTCCTCGCAATGACGAAAGAGAGCTACCAGGAAACAAGAATGAAGAACGATCCCGTTGACGTCCTGATCATCGGCGCCGGCGCCTCCGGCGCCGCGGTGGCCTGGAGCCTCGCCAATACCAAGATGCATATCCTCTGCCTCGATCAGGGCGGCTGGATGAATCCTGCCGAATATCCGAGCACCGGGCGCGACTGGGAGGCGAAATTCTACGGCGAGTGGGCGACCAGCCCCAACGTTCGCAAGCGGCCCGAGGACTATCCGATCAATGACGACAACTCACCGATCAAGGTCGTCAACTTCAACGCGGTCGGCGGCTCGACCGTGATGTACACCGCGCACTGGCCGCGGCTGCATCCGTCCGATTTCAAGGTGAAGACGCTCGACGGCGTCGCCGACGACTGGCCGATCGATTACGACGCGCTCACCCCGTTCTTCGAGGAGAACGATCGCATGATGGGCGTCTCGGGCCTGTCGGGCGATCCGCTGTCGCCGCTGTCGCATCCGCCGATGCCGCCGCAGCCGCTCGGGCTGTCAGGCCCGCTGCTCGGCAACGCCTTGAACAAGCTCGGCTGGCACTGGTGGCCGTCGGACACCACAGTCGCGACGATGGATTACGAGGGCAGGGCGCGCTGCATCAATCTCGGCCATTGCACGCCGGCCTGCGCACAGGGCGCCAAGGCCTCGACCGACATCACCTACTGGCCGCATGCGATCCGCGCCGGTGTCGAGCTGAAAACCCACTGCCGGGTGCGCGAGATCCTGACCAACGAGCAGGGCATGGCCTCCGGCGTCGTGTACTACGACAAGGACGGCGTCGAGCAATTCCAGCCGGCCGAGGTCGTCATCATCGCCTGTAACGGCGTCGGCACGCCGCGGCTGCTGCTCAACTCGGTGTCGGGAAAATTCCCGAATGGCCTCGCCAATTCGTCCGGCCTGGTCGGCAAGAACCTGATGTTCCACCCCTACGCGCAGATCTACGGCTTCGTGAAGGAGCCGACAGACTCCAATCGCGCGCCGCCGACCTGCCTGTGGAGCAAGGAGTTCTACGACACCGATCTGTCGCGCGGCTTCGTCCGCGGCTACGGCATCCAGTTCGGTCGCGGCGCCGGGCCGGTGTTCGAGGCGGTCGCGAGCGAGCAGAAGGGCATCCTGCCCTGGGGCAGGGATCATCACCGCGTGTTCCGCAAGCTCAACGGTCATCGCCTCGCGGTGTCGGCGATCTGCGAGGATCTGCCCGAGGAGCATAACCGCGTCACGCTCGATCCCGTGCTGAAGGACAGCCACGGCATTCCCGCGCCGAAGATCGACTACACGATCTCAGCCAACAGCCGGAAGATGATGGACCATGCGCTGGCGCGCGGCCGGGAGGTTCTCGATGCGGCCGGCGCCACCGACATCTGCATCAACGATCCGATCCCGTGGGGCGGCTGGCATCTGCTCGGCACCGCGCGGATGGGCACGGACCCTTCGCGCTCCGTGGTCAACGAATGGGGCCGCTCGCATGACGTGAAGAACCTGTTCATCGTCGACGGCAGCATCTTCGTCACCTCGGGCGGCGTGAACCCGACCTCTACCATCCAGGCCCTCGCGCTCTACATCGCCGACCAGATGAAGCAGCGTCTCGCCAATCTGTTCGATTGAGACTGTCCATGTCCGATGCAAAACAACTGACCGCAGCCCAGCGCGCCAATCTCCGCACCGTCGCCGCGATGATCGTTCCCGAAAGTGCAGAGTACAAGGTGCCGGGCGCGGACGACCCGGCGATCCAGGCCGACATGCTGGCGACGCTCGGCCGCGACACCGCGCTGGTCGCGCAGGCGCTTGATCATCTGGCTGATCTCGCCGGCAGGCCGCTCGCAGAGCTCGACGAGGCCAGGCGCGATGCGGTGGCGCAGGAGTTTCGCGCGCGTGGCGGCGCTGCCGCGGCGACGCTCGTCCGCGTGGTGCTGCAATGCTACTACCGCGATGACCGCGTGCTGCGCTCGCTCGGGCTCGAGCTGCGCGCGCCTTTCCCGAAGGGCCACGTGCTGCTGGACGGCGACTGGTCGCTGCTCGATCCGGTGCGGGCGCGCGGCGGCACGCTGCGGCGGGCGACCT
>NZ_LFLZ01000097.1 GCF_001189845.1 Bradyrhizobium tropiciagri | reverse complement strand
CGCCAGCACGACTGACGAATTCGCGGCACGATCAGGCCGAAAACCCCCTCGAATCACGCCTAATCATTTCAAAAATGCCCTGTCCCTCACCCCGTGCAGGGCCAAAATCCCTGCAAGACCCTTGACATAGCTGCCCTTTCGGCAGAACGCGTGTGGTCAAGCCGTCATGGACATTTCATGGATCTGATTAGCACGACCTCCGACCTCGCCGCCGCCTGTGATCGGCTCGCCCAACACAAGGTCATCACCGTCGACACCGAGTTCCTGCGGGAGACGACCTACTATCCCCTGCTCTGCGTCGTGCAGATGGCGAGTGCGGATGAAGCCGTCGTGGTCGACGCGCTGGCGCCCGGCATCGACCTCAAGCCGTTCTTCGAATTGATGTCGAACGAGGCCGTGCTGAAGGTTTTCCACGCCGCGCGGCAGGACATCGAAATCGTCTGGCACCTCTCCGGCACGATCCCGCATCCGATCTTCGACACCCAGGTCGCGGCCATGGTGCTCGGCTATGGCGACAGCATCGCCTATGACCAACTCGTCGACCGCGTCACCGGCCATCGCCCCGACAAGACCCACCGCTTCACCGACTGGTCGCGCCGCCCGCTGACCGAGGAGCAGCTGCATTACGCCGTCTCCGATGTCACCCATCTGCGCGAGGTGTTCGCGGCGCTCGATGCCGATTTGCGCAAGCGCGACCGCAGCGACTGGGTCAGCGAGGAGATGGAGATCCTGACCTCGCCGAAGACCTACGACTTCCACCCCGAGCGTGCCTGGGAGCGGCTCAAGACCCGCGTGCGCAAGCCGCGCGAGCTCGCGGTGCTGATCGAGGTCGCGGCCTGGCGCGAGCAGGAGGCGCAAAGCCGCGACGTGCCGCGCTCGCGCGTGCTCAAGGACGATGCGGTCGGCGACATCGCCACCCATGCGCCGACCTCGCTGGAGAAGCTCGGCAACCTGCGTTCGCTGCCGAAGGGTTTCGAGCGCTCGAAATGGGGCGCCGACATCATCGCCGCGGTGCAGCGCGGGCTGGCCCGCGACCAGGCGACGCTGCCCAAGCTGGAAAAGCCCAGAAACAATTCCAACGGTGCGGCGACCGTCGAGCTGCTCAAGGTGCTGCTCCGCATGACCTCGGAGCGCCACGGCGTCGCCAGCAAGGTGATCGCCACCGTCGACGACCTCGAACAGATCGCGGCCAGCGATCAGGCCGAGGTCGGCGCCCTGCACGGCTGGCGGCGCGAATTGTTCGGCGAAGCCGCACTCAAGCTCAAGCACGGCCAGCTCGCGCTCGCGATCGACAAGGGCCGCGTGGTGCGGGTGGATCGGGGCTAGCGCCCCAGGTTCCATCCGACCGTCGGCCACTGGCCGAACGCCTTGGGCCTGTGGTTCGGCCGGCACAGGCTGAGGTTGCGTCACGCAAAACCACCGCGCTTGCTAAGGCGCAATTTTCGTGTTGCAATCCCTTCACAATCGGATTGCGGCCGTTCGACTGTGCTTTTCACGACGTTTCTATCCAAGGCTTCGAGAGGCGAAACTGCGGACTTGAAGACCTTGGATCTGAAGAACCGGAAATTGAACAGACAGCGGAAAGCCCGCTTGTGGCGTGGCACGTGGAAAACGTGGCCGCGTCTTTTTTATGTCTAGACTGGGAGAGAGACGATGCCGAAGGGTACCGTCAAATGGTTCAACCCGACCAAAGGTTACGGGTTCATCAAGCCGGCCGTCGGTGACAAGGATGTGTTCGTCCACATCTCGGCGGTCGAACGCGCAGGCCTCAGCACACTCAACGAGAACCAGACCGTCGAGTACGAGCTGGTGGAGAACCGCGGCAAGGCGTCGGCAGAGAACCTCAAGGTTCACTGATCGAGGCTGCTAGCGGAATTCATCCTGATGCCTCCCCCGGCCGCATCACCCCGGGGGATACTTCTCAGGGATTTGCTTTGACGTAGGCGACGCGCCTTAAGGCGCCGGCGCGATCAACGTGCTGGCGGTTGCGGCGCTGCCGTGCGTCCTGCAGCGATCACCTTCCAGCTTGAGCCGGCCGCTGGCCAGCAGCCGCAGCGCTTCCGGATAGATGCGATGCTCGATTCCGATCACGCGTGCGGCGAGCGTCTCGGGCGTGTCATCGTCAGCCACGGTCACCGCGCCCTGCATCACGATCGGTCCGGCATCGGTCTCCGGGATCACGAAATGCACCGTCGCGCCGGACAGCTTGACCCCTGCACGCAACGCCTGGCCGTGCGGATCGAGGCCGGGGAAACACGGCAGCAGCGAGGGATGGATGTTGAGCATCCGCCCGTACCAGTGCCGCGCGAAGTCGGCGGTGAACAGCCGCATGAAACCGCCAAGGCAGATCAGCTCGACCTTGTTGTCGTTGAGCGCCTTTTGCAGCACCGCCTCGAAGCCGGCGCGATCCTTGCCGAACGGCTTGCTCGCGATGACGATGGTCGGAATGCCGCTCGCGGCCGCCTTCTCCAGCCCGGGCGCGTCGGCGCGGTTGGAGATCACGACCGCGATCTCGGCCGGAAAGTCCGCAGCCTTCGCAGCCTCGATCAGCGCGGCCATGTTGGAGCCGCGGCCGGAGATCAGGATGGCTGTGCGGCGCTTCATCGCGAGAGATCGAGATGACCGTGATAGACCACGCGATGATCATCCTTGGCCTCGATCACCTCGCCGAGCAGCGTCACGGTCTCGCCGCCGGCGGTGAAGGCCTCGGTCACCGCATCGACCGCATCGGCCTTGACGATCGCGATCATGCCGATGCCGCAGTTGAAGGTGCGCAGCAGCTCGAGCTCGGCGATGCCGCCCTGCTCGGCCAGCCATTTGAACACCGGCAGCACCGGCAGCCGCGCCAGGTCGATGCCGACCCCGAGATGCTTCGGCAGCACGCGCGGAATGTTGTCGGTGAAGCCGCCGCCGGTGATGTGGGCGAGCCCCTTCACCGCGCCGGTGTCGCGGATCGCGCGCAGGCAGGACTTCACATAGAGCCTGGTCGGCGTCAGCAGCGCTGCGCCGAGCGTCATGACCGGCGCAAACGGCGCCGGCGCGTCATAGGCCACGCCGGATTGCTCGACGATCTTGCGCACCAGCGAATAGCCGTTGGAGTGCACGCCCGAGGACGCCAGCCCGATCACGGCGTCGCCGGCCGCGATATCCCCGGTCGGCAGCAAGGTGCCGCGCTCGGCCGCGCCGACCGCAAAGCCGCCGAGGTCGTAATCGCCGTCCTTGTAGAGGCCGGGCATCTCGGCGGTCTCGCCACCGATCAGCGCGCAGCCGGATTCGCGGCAGCCCTCGGCGATCCCGGCGACGATCTGCGCCGTGGCCTCCGGATGCAGCTTGCCGCAGGCGAAATAGTCGAGGAAGAACAGCGGTTCCGCGCCCTGCACGACAAGGTCGTTGACCGACATCGCGACGAGGTCGATGCCGATGCCGCCATGGATGCCGGTCTCGATCGCGATCTTCAGCTTGGTGCCGACACCATCGGTCGCGGCCACCAGCACAGGATCCTTGAAGCCCGCGGCCTTGAGGTCGAACAGCCCGCCGAATCCGCCGATTTCGCGTCCGCGCCCGGCCGTGCGGTGGCCCGCACCATCGGCTTGATCAGATCGACCAGACGATTGCCGGCGTCGATATCGACACCCGAATCCGCGTAAGTGAGCCCGTTTTTGCGCTCGGTCATGCCCAATTCCAGATGATTAGGGGCTGGTTACGAGGAATTCCGCCCCCGTGCAATGGCTCGCGGCGATGCTGCTGCGATACTATGTAGATAACATAAGGCCGCAGCTGAAAAGAGCCGGATATCGAGTAAAATCAGGCTTCTAGCCGGGAAGCGATTCAAGTTGAGCATTCCGAACATCATTACCCTCGGCCGCATCATCCTGGTGCCGGTGATCGTCTGGGCCATCGTGTCCAGCCAGATGGAGATCGCATTCGCGCTCTTCGTGATCGCCGGCGTGTCGGACGCGGTCGACGGTTTCCTCGCCAAGCGCTTCAACATGACGAGCGAGCTCGGCGCCCTGCTCGACCCGCTCGCCGACAAGGCGCTCTTGGTGTCGATCTATGTCGCGCTCGGAATCTGGGGCGCAGTGCCGCGCTGGATCGTGATTCTCGTGGTGTCGCGCGACATCATGATCGTCTCCGCCGTGATTGTGTCATGGTTGTTCGACAAGCCGGTCGAGATGAAGCCGTTGATGGTGTCGAAGCTGAACACGGTGGCGCAGGTCGGCTTCGCGGCGCTGGTGCTGGCCTCGCTCGGATTTGGCTTCGAGCCGCATCCCTACGACTGGATCCTGATGGCCCTGGTCACGATCTTTACTTTGGGTTCGGTGTCCCTCTATCTCGTGGAGTGGGTGCGGCACATGAGCACGATCGAGGCTCGGTAGGCACGATCCGGAAAAGTGGAAACCGGTTTTCCCGCGACAAACGCGAAGCGTTTGCGCAGGGATCATGCTAGAAGTGAAGTGGTTTGGAGACTTGCGTGGCCGGTAGCGTTCAACCTCGTCAATTGGCCTTGGCCCTGCCGCACGAGGAGAAACTGACCCGCGACGATTTCCTCGAGGGGCCCGCCAACGAGGCCGCGCTGGCGCTGATCGACGGCTGGCCCGACTGGCCGAACCGAATCATGCTGCTGGTCGGGCCCGACGGCTCCGGCAAGAGCCACCTCGCCGCGATCTGGGCCGAGAGCGCCGGCGCCCGCTCGACCGCGGCGCATGCACTAACGGCCGAGGCGGTGCCGACGGCGCTCGCGACCGGCGCGCTGGTGATCGAGGATCTGCGGCCGTCGGATTTCGACGAGCGCGCGATGTTTCATCTGATGAATCTGGCGCGCCAGGACGATGCCTTCGTTTTGATCACGGCACGCGTCCCGCCGTCGGCATTCGAGATCGAGCTGCGCGACCTGCGGTCGCGGCTTCGCGCCGTGCCGACCGTGACGCTGCTGCCGCCCGACGACCAGCTGTTCCGCGGCCTGATCGTCAAATTCTGCGCCGACCGCCAGATGAGTGTGGACGAGCCGCTGGTCAGCTACCTGACCAACCGGATCGAGCGCTCCTATACCGCCGTCCGGCAGGCGGTCGAGCTGCTCGATACCGAAGCGCTGCGGCTTGGCCGGCCGGTCACCCGGGCGCTGGCGGCGGAGCTGTTGCGGGACGCCTGATTTGACCTGCGGCTTGACGGCGCGGCCGGGCGGAACATCAATGTCATCGAAACGTCATCGCAATATCACATGGTCTCTGCGGCCTTCGGCTAGACCGCTCCGGCCCCCTGCCCCGAATTGGACCAGCACTTGATGGACTCGGCACAAGCATCTGAAATCAAAGAGAAAGAGGCGGAACTCCCGCCCGTCCCCGCGATCGCGACCAGCCCCGAGCGATTCATCAACCGGGAGCTCTCCTGGCTGCACTTCAACCGGCGGGTGCTCGAGGAATCGGTCAACACAGGCCATCCCGTGCTGGAGCGGGTCCGCTTTCTGTCGATTTCGGCGAACAATCTCGATGAATTCTTCATGGTCCGTGTCGCCGGCATCAAGGCGCAGGTCCGCGAGGGCATCGCCGAGCGCAGCCCGGACGGCCTGCTGCCGTCCGAGCAGCTCGTGATGATCAACAAGACGGTGTCGCAGCTCGCCTCCGACCAGCAGGCGATCTGGAGCGACCTGCGCGACATCCTCTCCAAGGTCGGCATCCAGCTGGTCGATGGCCGCGACGTCACCAAGTCCGAGCGTGCCTGGATCGAGGATCACTTCCTCCACAACATCTTTCCTCTGTTGACCCCGCTGGCGATCGACCCGGCTCATCCCTTCCCGTTCATCCCGAACCTCGGCTTCACGGTCGCACTGCAATTGTCGCGGATCGCCGACGGCAAGGCGATGAACGCGCTGATCCGCATGCCCGGCAAGATCGACCGCTTCCTTCGCATTCCGACCACGAAGGAAGGCGCGCCGGCGCGCCTGATCACGCTCGAGCAGGCCACCGGCCTGTTCATCGGCCGCCTGTTCCCCGGCTACACCGTCAAGGGTCAGGGCGCGTTCCGCATCATCAGGGACTCCGAACTCGAAATCGAGGAAGAGGCCGAAGACCTCGTTCGCCTGTTCGAGACTGCACTCAAGCGCCGCCGGCGCGGGTCGGTGATCCGGCTCGAAATCGAGGCCTCGATGCCCGAGGAGCTGCGCGTCTTCGTGCAGCACGCCTTGTCGGCAGCGGACGATGAGGTGATCTTGGTCGACGGCGTGCTCGCGATGAACGAGCTGTCGCAGCTCACCCGCCTCAATCGCCCCGACCTCGAATTCCCGCCCTATGTGCCGCGCCATCCCGAGCGGGTGCGCGACCATGGCGGCGACATCTTCGCCGCTATCAGGCAGAAGGACCTCGTGGTCCACCACCCCTACGAATCCTTCGACGTCGTCGTCCAGTTCCTGCAACAGGCGGCGCGCGATCCCGACGTGGTCGCGATCAAGCAGACGCTGTATCGCACCTCGAACAACTCGCCGATCGTGCGTGCGCTCGCCGAGGCCGCCGAAGCCGGCAAGTCGGTGACCGCGCTGATCGAACTGAAGGCGCGGTTCGACGAGGAAGCCAATATCCGCTGGGCGCGCGACCTCGAGCGCGCCGGCGTGCAGGTGGTCTACGGCTTCATCGAACTGAAGACGCATGCCAAGCTGTCGATGGTGGTGCGCCGCGAGGGCGGCAACCTCACCACCTATGTGCACACCGGCACCGGCAATTATCATCCGGTCACCGCGCGCATCTACACCGACCTCTCGTATTTCACCTCGGATCCGATCATCGGCCGCGACGTCGCGCGCGTGTTCAACTACATCACCGGCTATGCCGAGCCGAGCGACATCGAGAAGATGGCGGTGTCGCCGCTGACGCTGCGCAAGCGGATCATCGAGCACATCCATGGCGAGATCGCCCATGTCAAGCACGGCCGGCCCGGCGCGGTCTGGATGAAGATGAATGCGCTGGTCGACCCCGACATCATCGACGCGCTGTATGAGGCCTCGCAGGCCGGCGTCTCGGTCGAGCTCGTGGTGCGCGGCATCTGCTGCCTGCGGCCCGGACTGCCGGGATTGTCGGAGAACATCCGCGTCAAATCGGTGATCGGCCGGTTCCTGGAACACGGCCGAATCTATTGCTTCGGCATGGGCCAGGGCCTGCCGAGCACAAAAGCTGCTGTGTATATCTCGTCCGCCGACATGATGCCGCGCAACCTCGACCGCCGCGTCGAGGTTCTCTGTCCGCTGCAAAATCCTACGGTGCATCAGCAGGTTCTCGAACAGATCATGGTCGCGAACCTGAAGGACACCGAGCAGAGCTGGCAATTGTTGCCCGACGGATCGTCAACGCGTATGAAGGCCGCGAAAGGCGAAGAGCCTTTCAACCTGCATGACTATTTTATGACAAATCCGAGTCTGTCCGGCCGTGGTAAGTCTCTCAAGGAATCTTCACCGCGCCGTCTCACGCGTCGCACCGAGCGTCAGCAGCCATCGTCGTCTTAAGGAGGCATTCCTGTGAAGCGGCCGCGGAAGCGCGCTTCCAGCGTCGCTGTGATCGATATCGGCTCGAACTCGGTTCGTCTCGTGGTTTACGAGTCGATGGCGCGCAGCCTCATCACCATCTTCAACGAGAAGGCGCTGTGCGGGCTCGGGCGCGAGGTGCAGAGCACCGGCCTGCTCGCAACCGATGCGGTCAACAAGGCGCTCACCGCGCTGCGCCGCTTTCGCGCGCTGTGCAGGATCCAGCAGGTCGGCCGCGTCTACGCGATCGCGACCGCGGCCTGCCGCGATGCCAAGAACGGTCCGGACTTCATCGCCCAGGCCGAGCGCATCTGCGGCGCCAAGATCGAGATTCTCACCGGACCGCGTGAAGCGAAGCTGTCGGCGCTCGGCGTCGTCTCGGGCGTGCACAATCCGAACGGCATCGTCGGCGATCTCGGCGGCGGCTCGCTCGAGCTGATCGATGTCAAGGGCAACCGCGTACGCAGCGGCGTGACTCTGCCGCTCGGCAGCCTGGCGCTGCAGGACCTCTCGAACAAATCGCTCAAACGCGCCGAACGCATCGTCAAGAACGAGCTGCTCGGCGTCACCCAGCTCAAGACCGGCCGCGGCCGCACCTTCTACGCGGTCGGCGGCACCTGGCGCGCGCTCGCGCGCATCCACATCATCCAGAGCGGCTATCCGCTCAAGGTGATGCACGGCTATTCGATTCCGGCCGTCGACGCGCTCGATTTCGCGCAGCGGCTGCGGCGGCTCGCGGCCACCAACATGCTGGCCAATATCGAATCGATCGCCGATGCGCGGCGGCCGCTGCTGGCCTACGCCGCCCTCGTGCTCGAATACATCATCCGCGTCGCGCAGCCGAAGACCATCGTGTTCTCGACCTTCGGCGTGCGCGAGGGCCTGCTCTACGAGATGCTGCCGCCGGCCGAGCGCGCCAAGGACGGGCTGGCCTGCGCCGCCCAGAACCTCAACGAATTGCTGTCGCGCTCCGCCCGCCACGCCAAGGAACTGACCGCCTGGACCGACCGCCTGGTGCGCGTGGTCAGGCTGCGCGAGACCGAGGAAGACCGCAGGCTGCGTCACGTCGCCTGCCTGCTCTCCGACATCGGCTGGCGGGTGCATCCCGATCATCGCGGCGAGGAAACCCTTAGCCTGATCATGAACGGCAATTTCGGCTCGATCACGCATCAGGGGCGCGCCTTCGTCGCGCTCTCGGTATTCTATCGCTACGCCGGCCTCAGCGAGGAGAACGAACCGCCGCCGCAGATCCGTGCGCTGGTGACGCCGGCGATGGACGAGCGCGCGCGTGTGCTCGGCGCCGCGTTCCGCGTCGCACATCTGATCACGGCGGCGCGCACCGGCGTGCTGCCGGCGACGCACTTCCGCACCCAGGGCCGCAAGCTGATGCTGGTGTTCGAGCACCGGATGGTGGATCTGGTCGCCGATCGCGTCGGCAGCCGCTTCAGGCAGTTGGCGCGGCTGGTCGGGCGCGCCGGCTCGATCGTGCGGCGCTAGGGAAAAATCCCGCTCACGCCGCCTTGGCGGCGTGCTTGGCCTTTCTGAGCGCGTGACGGCGCCAGATCGATCCGATGGCCAGCACCACGACAATGCCGAGCACCGCGAGCGTGATCTCGCCGCCGCTGCCGCCATGGCCGAATTGCGGCGACATCCCGATCGACGTCAGCCAGGAATCGAGCTTGGCGCCGAGCGGTCCGGCGAACAGCGCATCGAGCTTCGGATGCACGGCCGGATCGGTCGCGATGACGTCACCCGCGATCCAGCCGAGCAACGCCGCGCCGGCCCAGACCAGGATCGGCAGCTTGGTGAGCAGCGCCATGATCAGCGCCGCGCCGGCAACGATCAGGGGAACGCTGATCGCAAGGCCGAGCACCAGCAGCGGCACGCTGCCATTGGCGGCCGCCGCCACCGCGATCACATTGTCGAGGCTCATGACGATGTCGGCGACGACGACGATCTGAACCGCGGCCCACAGATGCGAGGCCGCATGCACGCTGTCCTCGTCCTCCTGCTCCGGCACCAGCAGCTTGGCGGCGATCACGATCAGCGCCAGTCCGCCGACCAGCTTGAGGTAGGGCAGCTCCATCAGGCTGGCGACGATGCCGGTGAAGATGACGCGCAGCAGCACCGCCGCGGCGGCGCCGAGAATCATGCCCCACAGGCGCTGGCGCGGCGCGAGCCCGCGGCAGGCCATCGCGATCACGAGCGCATTGTCGCCCGACAGCAGCACGTTGATCCAGATGATCTTGCCGACGGCGACCCAGAAGGTCGGCGTCGCCATCTCGTTCTTGAACTCGGTGAAGAACGCGCCGATGTACGCCGGATCAAAGATCTGCCACAGCCAGTCCACAGCGAGTCCTATTCGGCCTTGCGGCCGCCCCTGGCGGCGGTCGTCCGCCGCACCCCAGTCTATTTCGACACGGTCTCCTTAGGGAGACCGTGTCACTTTCAGTTGTACGTCGTTAGCCGACGATTTCGTTACCGGCGAAGAACTGCGCGATCTCGATCACCGCGGTCTCCGGCGCATCCGAACCGTGCACCGAGTTCTCGCCGATCGACTTCGCGTAGAGCTTGCGGATGGTGCCTTCGGCGGCCTTCGACGGATCGGTCGCGCCCATCACGTCGCGATACTTCAAGATGGCGCCCTCGCCTTCCAGCACCTGGACTACCACAGGGCCGGAGGTCATGAAGTCGACCAGCTCGCCGAAGAACGGGCGCGCCTTGTGGACGGCGTAGAAGGTCTCGGCCTGGCCGCGGGTCATCTGGATGCGCTTCTGCGCCACGACCCGCAGGCCCGCCTTCTCGATCACCGCATTGACCGCGCCGGTCAGGTTGCGCTCGGTGGCATCGGGCTTGATGATCGAAAAGGTGCGTTCAATCGCCATGATTTCGTCCTTGTAAACGGTGGCTGGGAGTTGCCGGGGCTTATATCGGCGCGATCGGGTAACGGCAAGCGACCCTGTGACGCGTTAGCCTTTAGTTTCGATGGATTTTCGCGGCGAAAACCGTCGTCCGGGCGGCCTCCGGACAGGCGCGGCTCGGCTGGCTTACCGCGATTTCACCTAGGTGAACCCATTCTGTCAGTGCCGTGCCGCCGCCGTTCAGCTCCACCCGCATAGGCTCTCGACTGATCGGACGCCTTGCTGGCCCCCCATCCGCAAGCCTCACAGGACGTCTCGGGAAACGATGTCACCGCGGGCGCGCCGCGCGCGCCCATAGCTCGAGGAGACGATCATGTTACGCAAGATTTCGCTTGCCGCCATTGCCGCAATTTCGCTCGGCGCCGCCGCGCTCGCCCCGACCTCCGCCTCGGCTTGGGGCGGCTGGCACGGTGGATGGCACCACGGCTGGTGGGGTGGCCCGCGCGTCATCGTCGGCGGTCCGGCCTACTACGGCGGTTACGGATATGGCTACGGCGGCTGCTACGTGCGCCGCGTGGTGCCGACCCCGTGGGGTCCCCGCTGGCGCCTGGTCAATCGCTGCTACTGATCCACCAACTCTATCGCCTGCTCCCCTGACTGAACTCAGCCCCGGCCTCGCGCCGGGGCTTTTTTCTGGCCGGGGAACCCAACCGGGTGATGCGCCTCACTACCTCAAGGCAAGAGTAAGGCGGGGCGGAAACCAAATTCGGGGGTCGTGACTTGTCTTGGCGAGGAGCTACTCGAACATGCGAGGTGGAACTCGCCGAAAGACGTGTCATGACGATAACCGAGATCAACAACGACCCCGATCAGATTGATCGCAAGACCTGCCGTTACATCTGCGACGCCGTGGGTGAACGGCTGCAGCAAAGCTTGCGGCCAGAGCCCGCGCTTTCGTCCCGCCTCCAGCAACTCCTCGAGGAGATGCAACGGCGGGAAAACGATCACCATTAGGTATTGCGGGCTCACCAGCAGCCCCATTGCGTTTTTGCAACAGCCGTCCGGAGAGATTTTTACAAGTAGACGGGTTGCGTTTGGCAGCGGGTCCGGTGACAACGCTGCATGCTCTCCATCACTGACATCTCAATCCGGATCGCCGGACGGCTGTTGATTGATCACAGTTCTGTGCAGATCGTGCCCGGCGCGCGCGTCGGATTTGTCGGCCGTAACGGCGTCGGCAAATCGACGCTGTTTCATGCCATCCGCGGCGACCTCCCGACCGAGAGCGGCAGCATCGCGCTGCCGCCGCGCTGGCGGATCGGCAGCCTGGCGCAAGAAGCGCCCGACGGACCGGAAAGCCTGATCAACGTCGTGCTGAAGGCCGACCTCGAGCGCGACGCACTGCTGCGCGAGGCCGAGACCGCGCACGACCCACACCGGATCGCCGAGATCCAGACCCGGCTGGTCGATATCGACGCCCATTCCGCTCCCGCCCGCGCCGCGGCGATTCTTTCCGGCCTCGGATTCTCGACCGCAGACCAGGCGCGGCCGTGCGCGGAATTTTCCGGCGGCTGGCGCATGCGCGTCGCGCTGGCAGCGACGCTGTTCTCGGCACCCGACCTCTTGCTGCTGGACGAACCGACCAACTATCTCGATCTCGAGGGCACGTTGTGGCTCGAGAACCACCTCGCGAATTACCCGCGCACGGTGATCGTGATCAGCCACGACCGCGATCTGCTGGATACTTCGGTCGATCAGATCCTGCATCTCGATCGCGGCCGGCTGACACTCTACAAGGGCACCTATTCCTCATTCGAGGAACAGCGCGCCGCGCGCGAATTGCTCGATGCCAAGCACGCCAAGCGGCAGGCCGATGAGCGCAAGCGCCTGCAGGATTTCGTCGACCGCTTCAAGGCCAAGGCCTCCAAGGCGCGGCAGGCGCAGTCGCGCGTGAAAATGCTCGAGCGGATGAAGCCGATCACCGCACTGGTGACCCAGGACGTTCACGAGATCTCGTTCCCGGCGCCCGAGAAGCTGCTGTCGCCGCCGATCATTGCGGTCGATGACGTCTCGGTCGGCTATGAGCCGGGCAAGCCTGTGCTCAACCGCGTGACGCTGCGCATCGATACCGACGACCGCATCGCGCTGCTCGGCTCCAACGGCAACGGCAAGTCGACGCTGGTCAAGCTCTTGGCGGGCAAGCTCGCGCCGTTCTCGGGCAGGATCACAAAAGCGGACAAGCTGTCGGTCGGCTATTTCGCGCAGCACCAAGTCGACGAGCTCAATCTCGACGGCTCGCCCTATGATCACATCCGAAAGCTGATGCCCGAGACACCGGAGAGCAAGGTGCGCGCCCGCGTCGGCGCGATCGGCTTCTCCGGCAAGGCCGGCGACACGCTGGTGAAGAGCCTGTCGGGCGGCGAGAAGGCGCGGCTGCTGCTGGGGCTTGCGACGTTCTACGGCCCCAACATGATCATCCTGGACGAGCCGACCAACCATCTCGACATCGACAGCCGTGCGGCGCTGGCGGAGGCGATCAACGAATTCCCCGGCGCCATCATCATGGTCTCGCACGATCGCTATCTGATCGAGGCCTGCGCCGACCGGCTGTGGGTCGTGGCGAACCAGACCGTCACGGCATATGACGGCGATCTCGACGAATATCGCCGCATGATCCTGTCGGCCAATGACGGACGGACGGCCTTGCGCGAGCGCGCCAAGGAGATCGCCGCAAAGCCGGAGCGCATCCGCAATGAAAGGCGCGTTTCACCCCGGCAGCGGGTGACGCAGGCCGAGAGCGAGATCGAGCGCATCAACGGCATCATCGCCAAGATCGATACCGCGCTCGCACTGCCCGATATCTTTACGCGCGATCCCAAGCAGGCTGCGCAGCTGACCAAGGCGCGCGCCGGCGCCGAGAGCGCGCTGCAACGCGCCGAGGAAGAATGGTTGGAAGCCAGCGCCGAACTCGACGAGGCCGCGAACTAGCGTCGTCGCGGGTTGCGGCTCAACCGTTCGAGGTTGGCGCCGGCTTCTTCGGCTTCTTCTTCGCCGGCTTCGCGACCTTCGGCTCCGGCGCAGCATCGGGGCCGCGTTCGACGGACGTAAGGCGCCCCCCGGAGAACGTATAGATGCCGGCGCGTGCGCCACGCGACCAGGTCACCACCGCGACGCGTTCGCCGCCAGGTCCGTTCGACAGGTTCACGCTATCGGGGGCGCCGATGCCGCGCACGACGTCACATTCGGTGTGGCCGAGTGCGACGCTGCCGCCGGTCGGCTGCGGCGGCGGAGCACCGGGAGCCTGCGCGTTCGCATCGGCAGCGCCCGGCGGGGGTGCCATGCCTGGACAGCTGCCGTCGGCACTGACGAGGTCATCGTTGGTCACCGGCTTGTCCGGCGTCAGCGGCGGCGATTCGATCGAGATGTTGCGGATGAACACCCGTCCGGGCCGCGAGAACCAGTCTGCATCGCGCGAAAAGATGTCGGACGCGCCCGAACAGCCGGCAAGGCCAGGTGCAAGCACCAGCAACGCCAGCAGCGACTTCCGACTGAATGTTCCGTCTCGCACGATCGACAAGGCTCCTAACCCCACTACCTAAGGGGTTGTCCGAACATCACTTTGCGGCATGACCGTGACCCGCCCCGGGAAACGTCGAATTATCATTAATTAGTCGATATCGCTATTGGCGCCGTTGCCAGCGTCCTCGCTCGTCGGTCTGCCAATAGGTGACCTCGAAGCCCCGTGCCTTGCAGGCGGTCCAGCTCTCCCTGGCCGAGGCCACCGCGTCGGGGTCGTCGCCGTTGAACACGAGGACCACCCGCTCATAGCTGTCGCAGTCGGCCGGCAACGCCGCGTTGTCGACCAGGAAGCGGACATTGGCCCGGTTCGGATTATCTTCCTCGATCGACAGGATGATGGGCTGGTCCTGTGCGTCGGCAACGCGCGCGCTCGCGTGCGGCAGGAATGAATCGTCGCTGTAGGTCCACAAATGCGCGTCGAGCGTCTCGGCGCGCTCCTGCGACGTCGATTGCACGACCACGCGCCAGCCGCGCTCGAGTGACTTCTCAAGCAGCGGCGGCAACACAGTCTCCAGCGTCATGTTCTGCAGATGGTAGAACAGAACCTCGGTCATGCGACGGCTGACACTCTACTTCTTGGCCTCATAATAATCGGAGACGAGCCGCTCGAGCAGCCGGACGCCATAACCCGAACCCCAGCTCTGGTTGATCTCGGTCTTCGGCGCGCCCATCGCGGTGCCGGCAATGTCGAGATGGGCCCAGGGCGTGCCGTCGACGAAGCGCTGCAGGAATTGCGCAGCCGTGATCGAACCACCGTTGCGCCCGCCGGTGTTCTTCATGTCGGCGAATTGCGAGTCGATCTGCTTGTCGTATTCGGGACCGAGCGGCATGCGCCACACCTTCTCGCCGGTCTCCAACCCGACCTTGGCGAGGCGCTCGGCGAGTTCGTCATTGTTGGAGAACATGCCGGCGTGATCGGTGCCGAGCGCGACCATGATCGCGCCGGTCAGCGTTGCCAAATCGACCATGAACTTCGGCTTGCACTTCTTGGCGACGTACCAGAGCACGTCGGCGAGCACGAGGCGTCCTTCGGCGTCGGTGTTGATGATTTCGATGGTCTGGCCGGACATCGAGGTGACGATGTCGCCCGGACGCTGCGCATTGCCGTCGGGCATGTTCTCGACGAGGCCGATGGCGCCGACGGCGTTGACACGGGCCTTGCGCGCCGCGAGCGCGTGCATCAGCCCGACCACGCAGGCCGCGCCGCCCATGTCACCCTTCATATCCTCCATGCCGCCGGCCGACTTGATCGAGATACCGCCGGTGTCGAAACAGACGCCCTTGCCGACGAACGCGACCGGCGCCTCGCTCTTCTTGCCGCCGTTCCAGCGCATGATCACGGTGCGGCTGGGCCGTACCGAGCCCTGCCCGACGCCGAGCAGCGCACCCATGCCGAGCTTGGTCATCGCCTTGACGTCGAGGACTTCGACGGTGACGCCGAGCTTGCGGAGCTGGCTGGCGCGGCGCGCGAACTCCTCGGGGTACAGCACGTTCGGCGGCTCGTTGACGAGCTCACGCGCGAGATTCACGCCGTCGACGATCGACGATTCGGGCGCGAACGCCTTCTTCGCGGAGGCGACGTCGTCGACCGCGATCGAGACCTCGGCCCGCACGGCGCCGTCCTCGCCGTCCTTCTTCTTGGTCTTGTAGCGGTCGAACTTGTAGGCGCGCAGGCGGATGCCGGTGGCAATCGTGGCGGCCTGGCCAGCTGTCATTGCAGCATCGGGTAGTTCCGCGAGGACGGTCATCGCAGCGCTGCCGGCATTGAGCTTGCCGGCCACCACGCCGCCGAATTTGAGAAGATCCTTCTCCTTGAGGTCGGCCGCCTTGCCGGTGCCGATCACGATCAGCCGGTCGACCTTGATTCCCTCCGGCGCCAGGATGTCCAGGGCAGCCCCGCTCTTGCCCTTGAACTGGTTGGCGGCGGCGGCCCGTTTGACCGTCTCGGCGGCGGCTCCCAGCGCCTTCCTTGTGGCAGCCCCCAGCTTCAATTGCTCGTCGCAAAAGGCGACCAGGATGACGCGAGCGGACGCGGAGAATGGGACAAAGCCGACCTTGACGGCGTCGGACATAGGAAAATCCTCCAGAACTCAGGGTGTTGCTCGGACCTGAGACGGTCCTTCCGGCACGCGGGGTGAGCATTGCGATGGCGGCCCGGAACGCCCCGGACCGGGCTTGTGACACACTATGACCTGCCGGCTGCGCCGCTGCCAAGCGCCCGAGTGGCCGGAAGGCCACAAAAGCGATTAATTAACCATAAATTTAGCGTGCCTTGGCCCGGCCATTTTGTTGACAGATCAAAGGGATGGTAGTGAGAGTGTGAACAGAGAGTGAGCCGGACGGGTCCGCGGCTCGACCATAGGGGAACCCGGGTTGACGGGATTGGTCGAAAGCCGTGCGTTTGGTTGCGCCAAGGGGGACGTGGGGGTCGTGCGGTAGCGATGGGGTCGGTCGACAAGTACATCTTCAAAACGACGCTGGCGTCGTTTGCGCTTGTCCTGGTCAGCCTCACCGGGGTGATCTGGATTACCCAGGCGTTGCGCGGCATCGACCTGATGACCAGCCAGGGTCAGACCATCCTCACCTTCCTCGGCATCACCGGCCTCGTGATCCCTGCGCTCGTCCTGATCATCGCCCCGATCGCGCTGATGATCGCGATCTCGCACACGCTGAACAAGCTCGCGACCGATTCCGAGATCATCGTCATGAACGCGGCCGGCTTCTCGCCGTTCCGGCTGTTCTACCCGTTCTTCTATGCCACCTGCGTGGTGGCGGCACTGGTCGCCTTCATCGGCGCCTATCTCGCCCCCGACGGCATGCGCCGGATCAAGCAGTGGGACGCCGAGATCACCGCCGACGTCCTGACCAACATCCTGCAGCCCGGCCGCTTCGCCCAACTCGACCAGAACCTGACGATTCGGATCCGCGAGCGGCTGCCCGGCGGCGTGCTCGGCGGTGTTTTCGTCGACGACCGCCGCGATCCGCAGCAGCGCGTCACCATCGTCGCCGACCACGGCACCGTGCTGAAGAACGAGAGCGGCTCGTATCTCGTGCTGGAGGACGGCAATCTCGAGCGATTCGAAGTCGGCAAGCGCGATCCGACGCTGGTGGTGTTTCAGCGCTACGCGTTCGACATGTCGAAATTCTCGCAAGGCCGCGACGTCACGCTCGGAATTCGCGAGCGTTACCTCTGGGAGCTGATGTGGCCGGACGAGAACGATCAGACCTATCAGCAATTGTCAGGCCAGTTCTTCGCGGAGCTGCATGATCGCTTCATGGCACCGCTCTATCCGTTCGCGTTCGCGGCCCTCACCTTTGCCTTCCTCGGCGCGCCGCGCACCACGCGCCAGAGCCGCAACTTCTCGATCGGCGGCTCGGTGTTTGCGGTGTTCGGCCTGCGCATGGTCGGATTCGCCTGCTCGGTGGTCGCGGTGAAAACGCCGATCGCAGCGCTCGTGCAGTATCTGATGCTGTTCGGCGGCATCGGCGTCGGCCTCTGGATGATCATCGGCGGCGTGGTCGTCGAGCCACCGCCGCGGCTGATGGAAGCCATCAACCGGAATAACGAACGCATTGCGCGCCTCTTCCGGAGGCCGGCAACCGCATGAGCATGGTCACAAATACGCTCGGCCGCTATTTCGCCGGCCGATTCGTGATCGCGGCCGTCGGCGTGTTCGCGGGCATCTTCGTGCTGCTCGTGCTGGTCGACTATATCGAGATGGTGCGCAAGACGTCCGGCCTGGTCGGCGCCTCCGCCATCACCGTCGCCGAGACCTCGCTGTTCCGCGTGCCGCAATTGCTCGAAAAGCTGATGCCGTTCTGCGTGCTGATCGGCGCGATGACCTGCTACCTCGCGCTGTCGCGGCGGCTGGAGCTGGTCGTGGCGCGCGCCGCCGGCGTCTCGGCCTGGCAATTCATCTCGCCGGCGCTGGCCAGCGCGATCGTGCTCGGCATCTTTGCGACCACCGCCTACAATCCGGTGTCGGCCAATCTGCGCGAGCTCTCCAAACGGATGGAGGCCGAACTGTTCGGCTCTGCGCCGGGCGGCGGCATTCAGGATGCGTCAGGCTTCTGGCTCAACCAGATCAATGACGAGGGCCAGGCGATCATCAATGCGGCGCGCAGCGAGCAGCAGGGCGTCCGGCTGACCGGCCTCACGGTGTTCCGATTCGATACGGCGTTGCAGTTCAAGGAACGAATCGAGGCCCGCGAAGCGACGCTCGAAGAGGGCCGCTGGGCGTTCACGGGAGTACGCCGATACACCCTCGACAAGGCTCCGGTGGACCAGGACACCTTCTATCTGACCACCACCCTCACCCCGGCACAGGTGCGCAACAGTTTCTCCACCCCCGAAACTGTGTCCTTTTGGCAACTGCCGAACTACATCCGCTCGTCGGAGAGCTCAGGGTTCGCGACGGCCGGCTATCGCTTGCAGTATCACAAGCTCATCGCACAGCCGTTTTTGCTGGCTGCGATGGTGATGTTGGCGGCTTCTGTGAGCCTCCGCTTCTTTCGGATGGGCGGCGTGCAGAAGATGGTTTTGAGTGGCGTGGGCGCAGGCTTTCTGCTCTACGTGCTTTCGAAAGTAACTGAAGATTTGAGCAAGGCTGAGTTGATGCATCCCATCGCTGCGGCGTGGTTGCCCGTCGTCGTGGGCAGCCTCACCGGTTTCTTAGCCTTGCTGTACCAGGAGGACGGGTAGTGGCTACTGTCGCCGCCCGCCAGTTGATGTCGCCTGCATTCGGGCGGCGCAGTGCCCTGCGCCGTCAACGGAGCCGCATGGCCGCGTTTGGCGTTTCGATTTCCACTCTCTTCGCCGCACTCATCGTGGTCAGCGCGCTCGACGTCGTCGCGTCGACGCCGGCTGCCGCGCAGGCGTTCACCTACAATCCGCGTCCGCCGAAGCCGGTCCGCCCGCCGGCCAAGAATGACGGGCAGATGCTCGTTCAGGCGACCGAGGTCGATTACGACTACAACAACTCGCGCATCTCGGCGGTCGGCAACGTCCAGATGTTCTACAACGGCACCAGCGTCGAGGCCGACAGGGTCATCTACGACCAGAAGACCAAGCGTCTTCATGCCGAAGGCAACATCCGCATGACCGATGCGGAAGGCAAGATCACCTACGCCAACATTCTGGACCTCAGCGACGACTACCGCGACGGGTTCGTCGATTCGCTGCGCGTCGACACCGAAGACCAGACTCGCATGGCGGCAACCCGCGCCGATCGGTCGAGCGGCAATTACACGGTGTTCGACAACGGCGTTTATACCGCCTGCGCACCCTGTAAGGATGATCCGAAGAAGCCGCCGCTCTGGCAGGTCAAGGGCGCGCGCATCATCCATGACCAGACCGAGAAGATGCTCTATTTCGAGAACGCCCAGCTCGAGTTCTTCGGCGTTCCGATGGCGTATCTGCCCTACTTCTCGACGCCCGATCCGACCGTGAAGCGCAAGAGCGGCTTCCTGATGCCGGGCTTCACCAGCTACACGGCGTTCGGCTACGGCGTCGAAATTCCCTATTACTGGGCGATCGCGCCTGACATGGACGCGACCTTCAGTCCGCGTATCACATCCAAGCAGGGCGTGCTGCTGCAGACCGAATTCCGCCAACGTTTCGCGGACGGCTCCTATCAGATCCGGCTTTACGGCATCGACCAGCTCGACCAGAAGCAGTTTACCGGCCAGCCGGGCGACCGCCAGTTCCGCTGGGGCGTCGACACCAAGGGCCAGTTCGCGCTGAACGACAAATGGGTCTGGGGCTGGGACGGCGTTCTGCTGTCCGACTACTTCTTCATGTCCGACTACCGGCTCGCCCAGTACAAGGACCCGTTCGGATCGTTCCTGTCGCTGCCGACGGAAGCGATCTCGCAGCTCTATCTGACCGGGGTCGGCAACCGCAGCTTCTTCGATGCGCGCGCGATCTATTATCTCAGCTACTCGGGTAACCAGAACCAGGTCCCGGTGGTCGCGCCGGTTATCGACTACAACAACGTGATCAACCAAAACATCCTGGGCGGCGAGTTCAGCTACAAGATGAACTTCGTCAACCTGACCCGCGAAACCGCGGTGTTCGATCCGATCACGACGACCGCCAACACCAACAGCCTGTGCACGACCACATCGGCCGATCCGATGGCGCGCACGCCCTCGCAGTGCCTGCTGCGCGGCATGCCGGGCACCTACACCCGCCTGACGGCCGAGGCGCAGTGGCGCAAGTCGTACACCGACCCGTTCGGCCAGATCTGGACGCCGTTCGCCAGCGTCCGCGCCGATGCGATCAATGCCGACATCTCGAACCAGCCGGGCGTCTCCAACTTCCTGCCGGTCGGCGACACCCAAACGGTCCGCCTGATGCCGACCGTTGGCTTCGAATACCGCTACCCCTTCATCAATGTGCAGCCGTGGGGCACGACCACCGTCGAGCCGATTGCGCAGGTCATCATCCGACCCAACGAACCCAATGCCGGCAAGCTTCCGAACGAGGACGCGCAGAGCCTGGTGTTCGACACCTCGAACCTGTTCGCGGTCGACAAGTTCTCCGGCTACGACCGCGTCGAGGGCGGCAGCCGCGCCAATGTCGGCGTGCAGGCCACCACGCAGTTCGACCACGGCGGCGCCATCAAGGGGATGTTCGGACAGTCCTACCAGATGTTCGGGATGAACTCGTTCGCGGTCGCCGACGTCACCAACACCGGCGTCGACTCCGGCCTGCAGAACCCGCGCTCGGACTACGTCGCAAGCCTCGCCTACTCGCCCAACCGCACCTACACCTTCAGCGTCCGCTCGCGGATGGATGAAGCGACCTGGAACATCAACCGGTTCGAGGCCACGGCGAGCGCGAATTTCGACCGCTGGTCGGTCGCCGTGACGTATGGCGATTACGCAGCGCAGCCGGAACTCGGCTACCTGACGCGCCGCGAAGGCATCCTCACCAGCGGTTCGATCAAGGTGGCGTCGAACTGGGTGGTTCAGGGTGCGGCGCGCTGGGATCTTGAAGCGAACAAGATCAACCAGTATGCCTTGGGCGCGGGCTACGTGGACGACTGCTTCGTGCTGGCTGCCAACTACGTCACGTCCTATACCTACCAGGCCGGTTCGCAGCCGCCCGTCCTCAGCCACGCGATCATGTTCCAGATCGGGCTGCGGACGATCGCCCAGACCTCCACGACCAGCAGTTCGGCTGGCATGCAGTAGCAAGTGAGGGGCCTACAGGGGGGCTTGTATTGCCCGCGGGCCTGTGGCCCCGGCTTAATTGGTTCAAACGGCTGACATGACCATACCAACGACCGCTAGCCCGCCAACGCGCCGCCATTCGCTCGTGTTGAGCTCCCTGCTGGCTCTTTTCCTCCTGCTGGGGGGCGCTGCGCGCCTGCACGCCCAGACCATCGCCGTGATGGTCAATGGCGAACCGATCACCAATTTCGACATCGAGCAGCGCGCCAAGCTGAACGCCCTGACCGGTGGCAAGAACCCCGATCGGAAGGCCATCCTCGACGAGCTGATCGACGAGAAGGTGAAGATCAAGGAAGCCAAGAAATTCGGCGTCGATCCCACCGCCAACGACATCGAACAGTCCTATGGCGGCATGGCGCAACGGATGCGGCTGAACAACGATCAGCTGACCAAGGTGCTCGAGAGCAAGGGCATCCGCCCCGATACGCTCAAGCAGCGCATCAGGGCCGACATGGTCTGGACCAGCCTGGTCCGCGGCCGCTTCAAGGAAAGCCTGCAGGTTGGCGAAAAGGACGTCGCCACCGCGGTCAAGGAGACCGGTGAGGCCGCCGATGCGGAGGCGTTCGAATACAGGATGCAGCCGATCGTTCTGATCGTGCCCCGCGGCTCGCCGCAATCCGAGTTCGAGAGCCGCCGCAAGGAGGCCGACTCCCTGCGCGAGCGCGTGACCAGTTGCGAGGAAGCCAACACCTACTTCAAGTCGATGCGCAACGCTGCGATCCGCGAGATCGTCGTGAAGACGTCGGCGGACCTGCCGCAGTCGCTGCGCGACATCCTGGACAAGACCCCGGTCGGCCATCTCACCCCTCCGGAGCTCACCAAGCAGGGCATCGAGATGGTCGCCCTCTGCGGCCGCAAGGCAACCACCGTGGACACGCCCAAGAAGCGTGAAATGCGGGACAAGATGTACGTACAGAAGTACGAAGCGAAGTCGAAAGCCTACCTGCAGGAAGTCCGAAAAGCCGCGATGATCGAATATCCAGGCGGGCGGTGATCGACTATCGTTGACGCATGGCTCAACCTCTCGCACTGACATCCGGCGAGCCCGCAGGCATCGGCCCCGACATCACGCTCGCCGCATGGCTGCGTCGCCGCGAACTCGATCTGCCGCCGTTCTACCTGCTCGGCGACCCCGCCTCGCTGGCCGAGCGCGCCAAGGCGCTCGGGCTTGCGGTGGAGCTTGCCGAGGTCAGCGCGGAAGAGGCATCCGCGGCGTTTGAACGGGCCCTTCCCGTCGTTGCGACCGGCAAGGCGGCGACGGCGCAACCGGGCAAACCCGACGGGACGAGCGCGGACGCCGCGCTGGCGTCGATCCGTCAGGCCGTCGCCGATGTCGCCGCCGGCAAGGCCAGCGCCGTCGTCACCAATCCGATCGCCAAGAACGTGCTGTACCGCGCCGGCTTCCGTCATCCCGGCCATACCGAATTCCTCGCCGAGCTTGCCGCGCGCGGCGGAGCCGCGCCGCAGCCGGTGATGATGCTGTGGTCGCCGGCGCTCGCCGTCGTCCCGGTGACGATCCATGTGTCGGTCCGCGAGGCGCTGGCGCAATTGTCGACCGACCTGATCGTGTCGACCGCGCGGATCGTGGTCGCCGACATGAAGGCGCGGTTCGGCCTCGCCGCGCCGCGGCTTGCTGTCGCCGGCCTCAACCCGCATGCCGGCGAAGACGGCACGCTCGGCATGGAAGACGTCGAGATCGTCGCGCCAGCGGTCGATATCCTGCGCCGCGACGGCGTTGCCGTCCGCGGCCCGCTGCCCTCCGACACCATGTTCCACGCGGCCGCGCGCAAAACCTATGACTGCGCGATCTGCATGTATCACGACCAGGCGCTGATCCCGATCAAGACCGTCGCGTTCGAGGACGCCGTCAACGTCACGCTCGGACTGCCCTTCGTCCGGACGTCGCCCGACCACGGCACTGCATTCGACATCGCCGGCACCGGCAAGGCCAATCCCTCGAGCCTGATCGCCGCGCTGCGGCTCGCCGCGCGGATGGCCGCGGCGTCAAGCTGAGTGAGCGCGATCGACGATCTGCCGCCGCTGCGCGACATCATTCGCGAGCATTCGCTGTCGGCGCGCAAATCGCTCGGCCAGAATTTCCTGCTCGATCTCAATCTCACGGCACGCATCGCCCGCGCCGCGGGCCCGCTGGAAGACTCGACCGTGATCGAGGTCGGGCCCGGTCCCGGCGGACTGACGCGCGCGCTGCTTGCGATGGGCGCCAAGCGCGTGATCGCGGTGGAGCGCGACGAGCGTGCGATCGACGCACTCGGCTATATCGTCAAGCGCTACCCCGGCCGCATCGAGATCGTGCATGGCGACGCGCAGCATTTCGATCCCCGTCCCTTGCTCGACGGCGGCAAGGCCAAGATCGTCGCCAACCTGCCCTACAACATCGCAACCCAGCTCTTGGTCGACTGGCTGTCGATCGAGCCGTGGCCGCCCTGGTACGACACGATGGTGCTGATGTTCCAGCGCGAGGTCGCCGAGCGCATCGTCGCCCATGAGGACGAGGAGGCCTATGGCCGGCTCGCGGTGCTCGCCAACTGGCGCGCCGAGACCAAGATCCTGTTCGACATTTCGCCCGCGGCCTTCGTGCCGCAGCCGAAGGTCACATCCTCGGTGGTCCGCCTGATCCCGCGCACTGCGCCCGAGCCGTGCGACCGCCGCATGCTCGAACAGGTCGCCGCCGCCGCGTTCGGCCAGCGCCGCAAGATGCTGCGCCAGAGCCTGAAATCGCTGTCGGTCGATCCGGCGCGGCTTGCGGCCGCAGCCGATATCGACGCGACGCGGCGCGCCGAGACCATTCCGGTCGCGGGCTTTGTTGCCATGGCGAGGGAATTGGCCGATATACGATCCACAAAATAGAACAACAGGAGAAAACGTAATGGCGCGCATGGTTCGCCAATCCCTCGTCAAATTCGATGCACCGCTGTGCGAAACCATCGTCGACACACCGAAGCCCCAGGGACGCGAAGTGCTGGTGCGCATCGAGCGCTGCGGCCTGTGCCATTCCGATCTCCACATCCAGGACGGCTACGCCGACCTCGGCGGCGGCAAGAAGCTCGACACCACCCGCGGCATGACCCTGCCCTTCACGCTCGGCCATGAGATCGCAGGTGTGGTCGACGAGGTCGGTCCCGATGCGCCGAAGGATCTGGTCGGAGCGAAGAAGGCCGTCTTCCCCTGGATCGGCTGCGGCCAGTGCCGCGACTGTCTCGCCGGCGACGAGAATCTCTGCGCCAAGCAACGCTTCCTCGGCGTCTCCATCGACGGCGGCTTCGCGACCCACGTGCTGGTGCCCGACGCAAAGTACCTGCTCGACTACGATCCGCTGCCGGTCAATCAGGCGGCCACGCTGATGTGCTCCGGCGTCACCGCCTATGGCGCGCTGAAGCGCCTGGTCGATCGTCCGCGCCAGCGCAATCTGCTGCTGATCGGCCTCGGCGGCGTCGGCATGATGGGTCTGTCGTTCGCGCAGGCGATGTTCAAGCAGCCGATCACGGTTGCCGATCTCAGCCCGGCCGCGCGCGAGACCGCGCTGAAGAACGGTGCGGCGGCCGCCTACGATCCCGCTGAGCCCGACGTCGTCAAGCGCATGCTGAAGGAAAGCGACGGCGGCTTCGACGGCGTCGTCGACTTTGCCGGCAACGAGAAGTCGATGGCGTTTGCGGTCTCGACCGTAGCACGCGGCGGCAAGATCGTGGTGTCCGGCCTGATGGGCGGCCAGTTCACGCTGCCGATGGTGCAGTGGGTCTACAAGCGCATGACCATCGAAGGCTTCATGGTGGGCACGCTCGCCGAAGCCCAGGAGCTGATGGCGCTTGCCCGCGCCGGCAAGATCAAGCCGACGCCGATGAAGGAAGAGCCGATGGCCGACGTCCAGAAATGGATCGATGAATTGCGGGCCGGAAAAGTCGTGGGACGCATCGTCCTGAAGAACTAGCAAGGACGTCCCGCCGGCCTCGCCCTAGCAAAATGGGGGAGGACGCGAATGAGGAGGCAACGTTCGACGATCCAGGCATGGGCGGCGCTCGCGCTCGCCCTTGCCATGACACCGGCCCTTGCGCAAAAGCATTACGGGCCCGGCGTCACCGACAGCGACATCAAGATCGGCACCACGACGCCCTATAGCGGTCCGGCGTCGGCCTATTCGGCCGGCGCGATCTCGATCACCGCCTATTTCGCGATGATCAACGATCACGGCGGCGTCAACGGCCGCAAGATCAACTTCCTCAGCCTCGACGATGCCTACAGCCCGCCGAAGACGGTCGAGCAGATCCGCCGCTTGATCGAGAGCGACGAGGTGCTGTTCCTCGTCAACCCGGTCGGCACCGCGCCGAACATGGCGGTCGTGAAATACATCAACCAGAAGCAGGTGCCGCATCTGTTCGTCGGATCAGGAGCTACGATCTTCAACGATCCCGAGCATTATCCGTGGACGATGAGCTGGACGCCGCATTACGCGTCCGAGGGCGAGATCTACGCCCGGTACATCCTGTCGACGCTGCCGGACGCCAGGATCGGCATCCTCGCGCAGAACGACGATCTGGGCCGCGACTACATCCTGGGCTTCAAGCGCGGGCTCGGCGACAAGGCCGCGACGATGATCGTGTCGCAGCAGGCCTACAACACCAGCGATCCCACCGTGGATTCGCAGATCGTGTCGCTGAAGGCCGCCGGCGCCAACGTGCTGTTCATCGCCGCGGTGCCGAAATTCGCGGCGCAGGCGATCCGCAAGGCCTACGATATCGACTGGCACCCGCAGGAATTCCTCTCCAGCATCGGCTCCTCGATCGCGGGCGCGATCCGTCCTGCGGGCTTCGAGGCCGCCAAGGGCGTGATCTCCGCGGCCTATCAGAAAGACCCCGCCGATCCGCAGTGGAAGGACGATCCGGCCATGCAGGCCTGGAACGTCTGGATGGACAAGTACAACCCGCATGTCGACAAGAGCGACTACTACGCACCCTACGGCTACAACATCGGCTACGCCGTGGTGCAGATCCTCAAGCAGTGCGGCAACGACCTGACGCGCGAGAACGTCATGAAGCAGGCCTCGCATCTCGACACGGAGCTGCCGCTGCTGCTGCCCGGCATCCGCCTGCGGACCTCACCGATCGACCTGCGGCCGATCAAGCAAATGCGTCTGGTCCGCTTCAACGGCCAGCGCTACGTGCTGTTCAGCGACGTGCTCGAAAGCAACTAGGCGTTCCCGAGCGCAACCAACAAGCCGGTTCCTCGGCCTCCGGCTCGCCGCAATTGCGACACGCCGCGAGCCCCAATTAAGCCCTACCCGTTCCGGATTTGCGGCGCATTGCGACCCAACTCTTTGCCGAGATTGGTTTCACCAGCGTTTGCGTAAAAAAAAGAAATACCGGGGACGTGTATGTCAAATCGTTCAGCGAAATTCGCTGCGGCGCTTGCCGCGAGCATCTTGGGGAGCGCCAGCTTCAGCGCCATGGCTCAAACCGCCGCCAATACGGCCAGCACCAACACGGCGGATGCCAAGACGGCGGACACCTGTCAGGCCGCGCCGAAGGGAACCGCGCCGGCGGGGAGCCACTGGTTCTATCACCTCGACCGCAGCACTCAGAAGAAGTGCTGGTATCTCGGTGACGCCAGGAACAAGGTTGTCGCCAAGCCCGCTACCGCGCAGCAACAGCCTGCGGCAGCCGCGCCGGACACCGCGACCGCCGACGCGACGCCGCCACAGAGCCAGCCGGCGACCGTGGTGCCGCCGCCCGCGATGCGCAAATCAATCGCCAATGCTCATGCCGAGTGGCCCTCGCCGCAAGCCGCAGCCGCGCCAGCGGCAAGCCCCGATGCAGCACAGGCCAGCGGCGTGGCAGCGCCGGCCGATCCGGTCGCGACAGCGGCGCCTGGTCGCGCCAACGCCCAGCCGTCGGAGGTGAACGCCAGGTGGCTGGACGCATCGAGCATGGCCGGAACGAACGGCACCCGCCACGCGGCAGACCAGCCGACCGTGGTCGCGCAGGCCGATACGACGCCGCAACAAGCGGCCGCGCCAGCATCAGCCGCGCCCGCTACGGCCGAGGCCTCCGCCGAGAAGTCGTCGTCCTCGACGCAAATGCTGCTGATCGTGATGGTCGGCGCCCTGGCGCTCGCTGGCCTCGTCAGCGCGCTGGTGTTCCGCCTGACGCGCACGCGGACGCCGCCCTACCAGATCAGCGACGAGTGGCACGCGCCGTGGGACTCTCTCCATACCGAGCCGGCCCCGCCGATGTCCGTCGTCGGCCGCGACCGTCCGCTGCGTCTGTCGGAGGCAGCACCGCGGCGTGCGGAGACCCCCGTTCCGCGCCGCGCCGAGACGCCGGTTGCTCGCCGTGAGACGGCGCGTGATCCCGGCAAGACCGAGCAGGACAACAAGCAGATCGCGGCGATGCTGCAGCGGCTGGCGCGCAGCGCGGCGAACTAAGGCGGGATGAGTTTTGGTTGAATCGGTTTGGCGCGGTCTCGGTTCACCTCTCCCCGTTGGGGAGAGGTCGATTGCGAAGCAATCCGGGTGAGGGCTCTTGCTCTCTCGATAGACCGTA
>NZ_LFLZ01000096.1 GCF_001189845.1 Bradyrhizobium tropiciagri | reverse complement strand
CCCTCCCCCGCAAGGGGGGAGGGAACCCTTCCCCTGGTGCCTTCCTCACTAGAGCCCGCTCTATCGGCCCTCAGCCCGCGCAGGCGATCGGCTCGGACGACGCGTCGTCCTCCAGCACCGCCACTGCTGCAGCGCGGCGGGTCAGCACGGCGCGCTGGTTGATGTAGCCCTTGTCGGTGATCTCGCCGCCGTCGACCGAGGCGGGCTCGGCCAGCAACAGCGCACGGGTGGCATGGCCGGAGGAATGGCCGCCTTGCGCTTTCAGCCGTGCCAGCCCCTGCCCGATCGCGGAACGGACCGCTGGATGGCCGATCGCCTCCTGCGCGTCGGCGGTTTCGGGCAGCCCGGCCAGCGAGCGGCAGGCGGCAAGGTTCGGAAACACCAGGAAGCGCACCTCATCGCGACCGTGGCCGGCGACGACAATGTCCTGCGCGAGCGGCGCAAGCGCCGCGATGCCGGCGACGCGCAAGGTGCCGACGCTGACCCAGGTGCCGGAATTGAGCTTGAAGTCCTCCGCCACCCGTCCGTCGAAGAACAGGCCGAGATCCGGCCGGTCAGGATCGGCGAAGGTGACGGCGTCGCCGATCCTGTAGAAGCCTTCGTCATCGAAGGCCTCCGCGGTGAGTTCGGGCGCCTTCCAGTAACCCGGCGTGACATTGGGCCCGCGCACGCGCACCTCGAGTTTGTCGCCCGACGGCACGAGCTTGAGCTCGGTACCCGGGATCGGCACGCCGATATTGCCGGAGCGTTTTGCAAGGAAGTGACAGTCGGTCGCCAGCGGCGAGGTCTCGGTCGAACCCCAGGCCGACACCATCGGCAGCCTGCGGCCGACCGCTTGCAGCGACAATTCCTCCAGCGCATCCCACAGATTCTGCGGCAGCGCCGCACCGGCATAGAAGGCGAATCTGGTGCCTTCGAAGAATTTGCGGCGCAGTTCCTCGTCGGTGCGGAGTGCGGCGATCAGCATGTCGAAGCCGCGCGGCACGTTGAAATAGACTGTCGGCACCACGCTGCGCAGATTGGCGAGCGAGGTCGCGAACAGGCCCGGCGCCGGCTTGCCGCCGTCGATATAGAGCGTGCCGCCGTTGCGCAGCACCAGGTTGAAATTGTGGTTGGCGCCGAAGGTGTGGCTCCAGGGCAGCCAGTCGAGGATGATCAGATCGTCGCCGGATTGCTCGAGGAACGTCCAGGTCTGCGCCTTGGCCTGCTGGCTCGAGGTCAGCATGCGCTGGGTGTTGATCACGGCTTTCGGCATGCCGGTCGAGCCCGAGGTGAACAGGAATTTTGCGATCGTGTCCGGCGTCACCGCGGCAAAGGCTTTTGCCACGTCCGGCAATTCCAGCGTCGCTGCAATGGCGCGGAATGCCAGCGCGTCAACGTCCTCGGGATTGCCGCTGACGATGACGGCGCGATGCAGCGGCTTGATCGCGGCAAGCGCCGCGGCAAACGGCTTCGTGCCCGTGACATAGATCGCGCCGGGATCGAGCAGGCTGATCATGCTCTTCAGCTTGTCGAAGTCTTTCGACATCAAGGAATAGGCCGGCGAGATCGCGGCCGAGGGCACGCCGACATGCTGGGCGGCGAGCGCGAACAGCGCGTGGTCAATGCCGTTGTCGGAGAGGATGACGAGCGGCCGCTCGGTGCTCAGCCCTTGCGCCAGAACCCACGATGCAGCGCGCCGTACGATCCCGAGCGCGTCGCGATAGCTGACGGTGCTCCAGGGCGCCTCAGTGCCGGTGCGCTCGCCGAGGAAGATACGATCCGGCGCCTGCCGCGCCCAGTGCTCCAGCCAGTCGCCGACGCAGCGGGCACTTTCCTTCAAGGGCGTGGTGGAACGGACCAGGATGCTGCCGTCGCCACGTCGATCCGCCACGATGGCAGGCGCCGCGAACAGGCTGCTCGGATTGTCACCGCCGACGGCCGTCATGGTCTCCTCCTCGCCGTGTCGTTTCGGGATCGCCGCAATATGATGCGGCGCCGCGCTCCCGGCCGGCTCCTTGGCGATAATGTTGCGGACATCAATTGTTGTCGTCAACAACAATCTTTCCCTGTCGCCTCGGGCGCGCTAGCCTTGCCGTCATGGCAATCCGGCAAAAGACATCGCGCAAGGCGGCAGCAACGGCAGCGGCAATCCGCCGCCCCCGCGCGCGGGCGACCAATGGCGGGGCGCACGCCGGTGACGACATCGGCCTCGACGCACTGGTCGGCCACGCCGGCTATGCGGTGCGGCGCTTCCAGCTCTGGATCTTCCAGGACTTCATCAGGACGTTGGCAACGGTCGATATCCGCCCGACCCAATATTCGGTCATGACCGTGATCGGGGCCAATCCGGGCCTGAGCCAGATGGCGGTCGCCAAGCGGCTCGGGATCGAGCGCGCGCGCCTCGTGCATCTGCTCGACAGCCTCGAGGAGCGCGACTTCGTCAGCCGCATCCCGTCCGCCACCGACCGCCGTTCCCACGCGCTGCATCTGACCGCGCGCGGCAAGACCGCGCTGGGGCAGTTCAAGCGGCTCGCCGCCGAACACGAGCGGCATGTCGCCGAGAAGATCGGCAAGGACAACCGCGAGCGACTGCTGCAGATCCTTGCCTGCTTCAACTGATCCCGCGGCCGGATTTCGGCTTGGTCATGCCTGCTCTAAAATTAGGCATCGACACTCGCAAGCCAGCTTGCATCAGCGACCAGCGAGCATTTCAAACAACTGATATTGTGTAATAATTCGCCGCATCGCGACCGCGGATAAATTGTACACAATGGCACATTGCTTGCTTCGATCAGGCTGCAATTCCCTCGCGGCGGGCATCCGATGTCCAGTCGCTCAACAGACGAGCCAACCACGTGACTGAAACTGTCGCCGCGATCGTTGCCGCACACCGCACCAAGACCATGACGCCGGCGCAAACCGTGGCGCGCAGCTACCAGCGCATTCGCGAGCACAACGACCCCGCCATTTTCATCAGCCTGCGCGACGAGCAGGAGGCGCTCGCCGAAGCCGCGCGGCTCACGGACCCGACGCTGCCGCTCTATGGCGTGCCGGTCGCCGTGAAGGACAATATCGACGTCGCGGGCTTGCCGACCACCGCCGCCTGCCCGGCATTCTCCTATCTGCCCGCGAAGGATTCCACTGTTGTCGCCAGGCTGCGCGCGGCCGGCGCCATCATCATCGGCAAGACCAATCTCGATCAATTCGCCACCGGCCTGGTCGGCGTGCGCTCGCCCTACGGCATTCCCAAGAACCCGGTGCGGGGCGATCTGGTGCCGGGCGGATCGAGCTCGGGGTCCGCGGTCGCAGTCTCAGCGGGCCTCGTGCCGCTGTCGCTCGGCACCGACACCGCGGGCAGCGGCCGTGTGCCGGCAATGCTCAACAACATTGTCGGCCTCAAGCCGAGCCTCGGGCTGATCTCGAACGCGGGCCTGGTGCCGGCCTGTCGCACGCTCGACTGCATCTCGGTGTTCTCGCTCACCGTCGACGACGCGCTGGCCGCGCTCGCCGTCATGGCAGGTCCCGACGACGCCGATCCGTTCTCGCGCGACCGGCCGCTCGGACCGCTCGCGGCGTTTCCGGCGAAGCTGAAGCTCGGCATTCCCAAGTCCGGCCAGCTGATCTTCTTCGGCGATCGCGAGGCCGAGACGGCCTATGGCGCGGCACTGACACGCTGGCAGGCGCTCGGCGCCGAACTCGTCGAATTCGACCTCGAGCCGTTCTACGAGACCGCGCGGCTGCTCTATGAGGGCCCGTGGGTCGCCGAGCGTTATCTCGTGATCCGCGACCTCTTGGCGTCGTCGCCCGACGCGATCCATCCGGTGACCCGCGAGATCACCATCGGCGGTGCGCGGCCCACCGCGGCCGATACATTCGCCGCGCTCTATCGCCTGCAGGCGCTGCGCCGCGTCGCCGCGCGCACCTTCGCGCAACTCGACGCGATCGTGCTGCCGACCGCCCCGACGGTCTATTCGACCGCCGACGTGCTGGCCAACCCGATCGAGCTCAACTCGCGGCTCGGCACCTACACCAATTTCGTCAACCTGCTCGATCTCTGCGGCCTCGCGCTGCCGGCGGCGATGCGTCCCGACGCGCGCCGTTCGGCATCACGCTGCTGGCGCCGGCCGGCTGCGATGCGGAGCTTGCCAGCATCGGCCGCGTGTTCCACGCCGACACCGGACTTGCGCTTGGCGCGAAGGCGCTGCCGCAACCACCGCTCGCCGCGGTCCCCACGCAGGCCGCCGCCGACGAGATCACGATCGCGGTGGTCGGCGCGCATCTCTCCGGCATGGCGCTAAACCACGAGCTGACGACGCTCGACGCGCGACTCCTGGAAGCGACCACCACCGCAGCGGACTACAAGCTCTACGCGCTCGACACCACGCCACCGAAACCCGGCATGCTGCGTGTCGAGGCCGGCGCGGGTGCATCGATCAAGCTCGAGCTCTGGGCGATGTCAGCAGCCGCGTTCGGAACATTCGTCGCCGCGATCCCGCCGCCGCTTTCGATCGGCACCATCAGGCTCGCCGATGGGCGGCAAGCCAAAGGCTTCATCGTCGAGCCCGCCGCGATCGCCGGTGCGAAGGATATTTCGAGCTATGGCGGCTGGCGGGCGTCATGGCGGAGAGGGCGAAGGTGTAGCCGCTAGGCTGGTGCGCTCCCTTGCTTCGCTCTTGCGGGGCAGCCATATCTCACCTTCGTCATTGCGAGCGAAGCGAAGCAATCCATATCTCCGCGTGGATGGACAGATGGATTGCTTCGTCGCTTCGCTCCTCGCAATGACGGGATGAGCGAGAGCTACACCGACACCGCGTAGGTCTCGTATTCCCCGCGCACCTGCTCGATATGGGCGCGCATCGCCGCAGCAGCGCCCGCTTTGTCGCCGCGCAGGATGGCGACGACGACGCGGTCGTGCTCGGCGTGGGACTTTGCCAGGCGCCCGAGGTTGCGGAACTGGGCGCGGCGGAACGGTTGCACCCGCACCCGCGTCGCCAGCGTGATCTCGGCGATGTAGGCGTTCTGCGAGCCGGCATAGATCACGTTGTGGAAGCGCTCATTGACCTCGTGGAAGCGCTCGGGATTGCCGGTGTAGCTCAAGACCCGGAGCTCCTCGTGGATCGCCTCCAGCGCATGGCGCTCCGCCGGAATCATCCGCTCGGCGGCAAGGCCGGCGCAGATCGCTTCCAGCTCGGCCATCGCCTCGAACATGCCGGTCAATCTTTCAAGCGAAGGTCGCGCCACCACTGCGCCGCGATGCGCGCGGGCATCGATCAAGCCGCTCGCAGCCAGCTGCCGCAACGCCTCGCGCACCGGCGTGCGCGAGACGTTGAAGCGGCGCGCCAGGTCGGTCTCATCGAGCCCGGCGCCGGGCGGCAGCGTGCCGCGCACGATCTCATCGGCGAGTTGCAGGCGCAGCTCTTCGGCGCGCGTGACCTTGTCGACCAGCGACGACGGACGATCGACGCGCGGCACGACCGGCTCGGGTTCGGTGGCTTGCTGCGCGCGGGTCGGAAGATCGTCCAGGCTCATGGCTCAAGCGCTCGTGTTCAAACGCCTTTGGGCTCGTCGATGACGCTGACATGGGCCGCGACGATTCTCCAGCCCTCGGGAAGGCGAATCCACGTCTGCATCTGTCGTCCCACCCTACCCGGAGTGCTGTCCCGGTAGAACAGCGTCGAGGCGATCGCGGTGTCGCGGCCATAAGTCGTGATCACGGTACGGTCGATCTTGCGCATCAGGCCGACCGGCGAGCGCCCGGCGCGAAACGCCATGATCTCGGCGTAACCATAAAGGTTCTCGCCGATGCCGTAGCGCAGCGTGCGGCTGTCGTTGCGGAACAGCTCGTCGAGCACCGCCACATCGTTCGACAACAGCGCCGTCTCGTATCGCTGGAACTGCGCGGTGACTTCGGCAACCACATCGGGAAGATCGATGTCCATCCTATATTCCTCTCGGCGCCGGCGCGTTCGCAACGCCCATCTGTTCGAGCGCGTAGGCAACCCGCAGCGCGATGTCCTCGCGCCAGGGCGCGGCAATAATCTGAACGCCGATCGGCATCGGTTCAAGCGGCACCGGCACGGCCGCCACCGGCAGGCCGATGAAGGAGATCGGCTGGGTGTGGATACCGATATTGGGACGCACCGGAAGCTCGACCCCATCGAGCGTAAAGTTGGCCTGACCGATCTTCGGTGCGGTGCACGGGGTTGCCGGCGCCAGGATCACATCGACCGACTGGAACAGCTCCAGCACCCTGGCGCGATACCAGCGGCGGAACTTCTGCGCCCTGTCGACATGAACCGCCGGGACCATCGCGCCCGAAAACAAACGGTCGCGCACCGCCGGATCGAAATCGTTCGGACGCTTGCGCAGCCGGTCGAGGTGCAGCGCGGCGCCCTCGGTCGTGGTGATGATGAAGGCCGCCGCGCGGGCGCGCGCCGCTTCCGGCAGCTCCACGATCTGCGTCGCGCCGAGCGCCTTTGCCACGCGCGCGACCGCTTCGACAGCCTCCGGCAACAGATTCTGCTGGAAATAGCCGCCGGCGATCGCAATCCGCAGCCCGCTGATGCCTTCGGTCAGCAGCGGCATTGTGGGCTCGACCGGCCGCGCGACGCAGGCGGGATCGTCAGTGTCGGGCCCTTGCATGACGTCGTAGGCGAGGGCGAGATCCTTCACGCTGCGCGCAAACGGACCGAGATGATCGAGGCTGGCGACGAACGGAAAGGAGCGCGCGCGCGACAGCCGGCCATAGGTCGGCTTCAGGCCGAAGATGCCGCAGAATGACGACGGCACGCGGATCGAGCCGTTGGTATCGGAGCCGAGCGCAATCGGCACCAGCGCGCCGCCGACAGCACTGCCGGAGCCGCCCGAGGAGCCGCCGGCCATCCGCGCCGGATCGTGCGGATTGCGCGACGGACCGTCATGCGCGTTCTCGCCGGTGAAGTCGTAGGCGTATTCGCCCATGTTGAGCGCGCCGACCAGCACGGCACCGGCCGCTTCCATCCGCTCGATCAGCGTCGCATCGCGCGGCGAGGCCGGCAGGTCGCGATTGATCTTCGAGCCGGCGCGGGTCGAGAGGCCCTCTACGTCGAACAGGTTCTTGACTGCGAATGGCACGCCGGCGAGCGGGCCGACGGACTTTCCGGCTGCGATCTCCGCATCGATCGCACGCGCCTTTGCACGCGCGCGATCGGCGGTGACGTCGGTGAAGGCATTGAGGACCTTGTCGTGCACAGCGATCCGCGCAAGCGCAGCCCCGGTCGCTGCAACGGCTGTGATCTTGCGGCTCGAGACGGCCTGCGCGATTTCGGCGGCCGACATGGACGCGGGAGTTTCGGACATCGCGATCTCAGGCCGAATAGATCGCAGCCGACGCGGCGTCATCGGGCAGCGGGAAGTCATCGACCAGTTTCGCCAGCCGCAGCGCGACCTCGAGATTGGCGCGCACCGCCGGACGCCAGGCGTCATCCAGCGGCAGCTCCATCGCGCGGGCGGCGGCATTCACGTAGTCGTCGAGATGATCGGTCATTTCGCTCCCAATAACGATTTTGCGCATGATCTATTCGGAAAACCGGTTCCCACTTTTCCGGATCATGCGTCAAGCAACCGGCAACGGCGGATGCGGGATCGCCGTCAGCAGTTCTTTTGTATAGGCATCCTGCGGATTGCCCAAGACGGCTTCGGATGTGCCCTGCTCCACGATGCGGCCGGCGCGCATCACGATGACGCGATCACACAACAGGCGCACCACGTTGAGATCGTGCGACACGAACAGATAGCTCATGCCCATCGACTGCTTGAGGTCCTGCAGCAGGTTGAGCACGACAGCCTGCACCGACACATCGAGCGCCGCGGTCGGCTCGTCAAGGATCACGAGCTTCGGATGCAGCGCGATGGCGCGTGCGATGCCGACGCGGGCCTTCTGACCACCGGACAGCTGGTGCGGAAAGCGGTCCAATAGATTGACCGGCAGGCCAACCAGGCGCGCGAGCTCCTCGCAGTGGTCGCGGAGCGCGTCGCGCCCTTTGATGTCGCCGAGCTGCATGATCGGATCCGCGATCGCACGCGCCGCGGTGAAGCGCGGGTTGAGGCTGTCGGTCGGATCCTGGAACACCATCTGGATCTGGCTGCGCTGCGGCAGCCGCGCGAAGGATTGCGGCATGATGCCGCCGATGTCCTCGCCGTCGAACACGATGCGGCCGGAGGTCTGGTCCAAGAGCCGCATCACCATCATCGACGTCGTCGACTTGCCGCAGCCGGATTCGCCGACCAGTCCGACGCTCTCGCCATGGTCGATCGAGAAGCTGATGCCGTCGACGGCGCGGAAGATGTCCTCCTCGACCGGCGGCTTGCGGCCGAACAGTTTTGTGAGCACCGAGCCCGCGCTGGCGGGGGTATTCCTTGACGAGCTTTTCGACTGACAGGAGGGGTTGCTGCTCCCTCTCCCCGTTCTTTACGGGGAGAGGGCTGGGGTGAGGGGCTATATCCGCGAGCGGAGTACTTGGAGAGTCCCCCTCACCCGCCACGCTCAGGCGCGCAAGTGCGCTGCCGAGCGTGTCGGCCTCTCCCCGCGTGCGGGGAGAGGCAAGGAGTCCTCTTCCGGCAACAAATCCCTGAGCGACACCCCGAGCCGCGGCGTCGCGCGCATCAGCTTCTTGGTATAATCGTGCTGGGGCGCCGCGAAGATGTCGGCCGACTTTGCGGTCTCGACCACGCGGCCCTTCTCCATCACCACGACGCGGTCGCAATAGGCGGCGGCGAGGCCGAGGTCATGCGTGATCAGGATCGTCGACATCGACCGGCGCCTTGTCAGCTCGACGATCAAATCCATCACCGCCTTCTGGGTGGTGACGTCGAGGCCGGTGGTCGGCTCGTCGGCGATCAGGAGCTGCGGGTTGCAGGCCAGCGCAAGCGCGATGACGACGCGCTGGCACATGCCGCCTGACAGCTCGAACGGATAGGCATGATAGCGCTCGCGCGGCCGCGCGATCTTGACCTGCTCCAGCGCCTCGATCGCCTTCTCGCCGCGGTCGGTGACCTGGGCCTGCTGCACATGCTGGCGCAGCACGTCCTCGATCTGGTGCCCGACCTTGCGGATCGGATTGAGCGCGGCGCGCGGATTCTGGAAGATCATCGAGACTTCGCGGCCGCGCAGATCGCGCATCTGGCTCTCCGAGGCCGACTTGACGTCGATGCCGGAGAACATCACCGAGCCCTCAGCAATCCGCCCCGCCCGATCGAGGATCCGCATCACCGCATAAGATGTCACCGACTTGCCGGAGCCGGACTCGCCGACGATGCCGACGGTCTCACCCTTGGCCACGGAGATGTTGACGTGCTGCACGGCTTTCACGATGCCGCGGCGGGTGGAGAACTCGACGGTGAGGTCGCTGACGTCGAGCAATGGCTGCGCGGTCATACGCGCCTCCCACAAAATATCGAAAACAACCCCATGCAAAGCAGCAATGCGGTAGCATGACACCGTATCGAGACAGTCATCACGTCCTCCGCTGACGCGCTTCGTTCCCTCTCCCCGTTCTTACGGGGAGAGGGCTAGGGTGAGGGGCCTCTAGCAACGAACTCAACTGGCCGAGGAGTTCGCGGAGACTCCCCCTCACCCGGATCGCATTCCATGCGATCCGGCCTCTCCCCGCAGGCGGGGCGAGGCAAAGGAAAAGGCGGCGCAGGCTGGAGATCATCGCTCACGTCCTCCGCTGCGGGTCGACGATGTCGCGCAGGCCGTCGCCGAGCAGGTTGAAGCAGAACACCGCGATCATCAGCGCGAGGCCGGGGAATAGCGCGATCCACCATTCGCCGGACACCATGAAGCCGGCGCCCTCGGCGACCATGATGCCCCACTCCGCGGTCGGCGGCCGCACGCCGAGCCCGATGAAGGACAGGCCCGCGGCGTTGAGGATCGCATAGCCCATGGTCAGCGACATCTGCACGATCATGATCGGCATGATGTTCGGCAGGATGTGACCGAGCAGGATGCGGTATTCGCCATTGCCTGACAGCCGCGCCGCCTGCACGAAGCCGGCGTTGCGGCGGACATTGGCTTCGGCGCGCGCGACGCGGGCATAGAGCGGAAAATTCACGATCGCGGTCGCGATGATGATGTTCTGCACCGTGTTGCCGAGCGCCGCGACGATACCCATCGCAAGCACGAACAGCGGAAACGCCATGATGGTGTCGGCGATGCGGCCGACGATGCGGTCGGTCCAGCCGCCGAAATAGCCGGCGGCGATGCCGGCCAGCCCGCCCATCAGGAACACCAGCACGACGGAGGCGACCGCGATGAAGGTGTCGAGCCGGGTTGCGACGATGACGCGGCTGAAGATGTCGCGGCCGAGCTGATCGGTGCCGAACCAGTGCGCGGCGGACGGCGGCTTCAATGCCGCCGCGGTGTCGGACGCGAGCGGGTCGTACGGCACCACATAGGGGCCGAACAGCGCGGCGAACATGATCAGGATCAGCAGTGCGAAGGCAAAGCCGGTGACCTTGTTCTCGCCCAGCACATAGCGGGTCTGCTCGAAGACTGCGGCAAGTCCGGATGTGCGGGCAGGCCCGGCCGGTTCAACAGTGGGGGCAACGCTGCTCATCGGTCCTCCCTACCCTTCCAGCCGGCGCGCGGATCGATCACGCCGTAGAGGATGTCGATCAGCAGGTTGAGCAGCACGTACATGACCGCCATGGTCAGCACGAAGCCTTGGACGGGCGCGAAGTCTGATGCGATCAGCGCCTCGACCGCATAGGAGCCGATGCCGGGCCAGGCGAACACCTTCTCCACCAGCACGTTGGCGCCGAGCAGGAACGAGAACACCATGCTGAGCGTGGTGATGACCGGCAGCATCGCGTTGCGGAAAGCGTAGGTCACGATCACCTTGCCTGGCGACAGGCCACTGGCGCGCGCGGTGCGGACGAAATCCGAGGCCAGCACCGCCAGCATCGAGGCGCGCGTCATGCGCGCGATCGGCGCCAGCGAGAAGATCGCAAGCGTCACCGCCGGCAGGATCAACTGGCTGAGTGCCGAGCGGAACGCCTCGAAGTCCCGCGCGATCAGCGTGTCGATCAGATAGAAGCCGGTAACGGTCGGCGGCGCGCTGTAGAACACGTCGAGCCGGCCGAGTGGCGCCGGCGCCCAGCCGAGCCGGAAATAGAACACGTACACCAGCACGAGCCCGGTGAAGAACACCGGCAGCGACACGCCGGCCGTCGTCGTGACGCGGCAGAGATGGTCGATCCAGGAGCCCGGCCGCGTCGCCGCCAGCACGCCGAGCGGGATCGCCATCACGATCGAGACGACGAGGCCGAGCAGGGTGAGCTCAGCCGACGCCGGCAGGCGATTGCGCAACTCGGCCGCGACCGGCTGGCCCGTGGTGAGCGAGGTGCCGAGATCGCCGCGGGCGAGATCGCCCGTGTAGCGGACGAACTGCTCGATCAGCGGCTTGTCGAAGCCGAGCTTCTTCCTGATCTGGTCGACCGCCTCCTTGGTCGCCGCAGGCCCGGCAAAATACGCCGCGGGATCGCCCGGCAGCGCGCGCGTCAGCAGGAACGTCACGATCACGACCCCGATCAGCGACGGGATCGCGAACAAGAGCCGCTTGCCGATCAGGGACAGCATGACTTGCTCCCAACGGCACCATGCAAAGCCACAACGGGACTGGTAGGGCTCCCTCCCCCCTTGCGGGGGAGGGTTGGGGAGAGGGGTGGCCGCTTGCTCAGAGGCCAGATACAGCGCACCGACCATGCGCTCGTGATGCGGCGAATGGTTCGGCACGATCTCGCTCGACGTCGTCCATACGAGCGTGCGGCTTACCCCTCTCCCCACCCTCCCCCGCAAGGGGGAGGGAGCCTGAGAGACGTGGCCACCTCACTTGCACACGCGGATGCATCGCGAGCTCGCATCACCGCCTCACCCCTTCGCCATCGCGCGATAGTCGAGGCGGCGGTGGAACCAGTATTCGTAGCCCGAGATGTTCTTCTGCATCGCGACGTTGACGAAGGGCTGATAGAGCGGGATGCGCGGGATGTCGGCGAAGGCGAGATCGACGAAGCCCTTGACGTCGGCGTCGTAGGCCGCGCTGTCGCCGTTGGCGGCGGCGATGCGCGCGCCGTCGATGAGCTTGTCCATCTCCGGCGACTTGTAGCTCATCGTGTTGAAGATCGAATTGTTGCCGTGATAGCACCAGTAGAAGAAGTACTCGGGGTAATCGAGCCAGCCCGAGAACACGTTGGTGAACAGCGGCATTTCCTTCTTGGTGAGCTCGGTGCGCCAGTTGGCGCCGGGCACCTTGTTGATCGTGGTCTTGATGCCGAGCTGCGCGAGGCTCTCCTGCACCAGCACGCAGAGCGGCTCGTTGACCCCGGCGAAATTCAGGTCGAACGAGATCGTGGTCTCGAAGCCGTTGGCGTAGCCGGCCTCCGCGAGCAGGGCCTTGGCCTTCTCCATGTCGGTGACATACTTGGTCGGCTGCGGCCAGGCGACCTCGGTCGGCTTGTCCTTGGCGGCGCCGAACATCGGGTTGGCGAGGCCGAACAGCACCGCATCCATGATTTTTTGGTAGGGCATCGCGTAGGCCATCGCCTGCCGCACCTTGGGATTGTCGAACGGCGGCTTGGTGACGTTCATGCCGATATACTGGATACCGTTGGAGAACGGCAGCGAGACCACGTTGAGCTTGCCGTTCGCCTTCATCTCCTGGAAATCCTTGAACGGCAGCTCGTAGGAGATGTCGGCATCACCGCGCTCGAGCAGCGCCCGGCGGTTGCCGGCCTGCGGCACCATGCGCCAGATCACGCGCTTGATCTTCGGCAGCGGGCCCGAGACCCAGTCGTCGTTCCGCTCCATGACGACTTCGGTGCCGGCGGTCCATTTGGTCACCTTGTAGGCGCCGGAGCCCGCGGTCTGCTGCTTGGTGAATTCGAGGCCCCACGGATCCTTCTCGCTGGCGTTCTTCTTCACCAGCTCCGAGTTGACGACGCAGGGCACGATGACAGCGAGGTCGGGGATCGTGAGCTTGTCCTTCCAGAGGAAGTCGACGCGCACCGTATGGTCGTCGACGATCACGAACTGCTCGGGCTTGGTCAGCGAGCCCGCGCTCATCTGGAAGGTCGGGAAGCCGCCGACGCTGACGGCACGGTCGAGCGACCATTTGACGTCCTTCGCCGTGACAGGCGTGCCGTCATGGAATTTGGCGTTCTTGCGCAGCTTGAAAGTGACCGACATGTCGCCGATGTTCATGTCCTCGGCGAGCTCGGGCTTGAACTTGTCGCGGTCGTAATAGGGCACGCCGCCGGGGCCGCTCTTCATCTCGTGGCTGATCAGCCGGTCGTAGCAATTCCACGACACCTCATAGCCGGGCACGTTGGTGCCGATGCCGTGGATGTCGAGATTGTTCGGACCGCCTTCGGAGACGATGAGCAGCGTCTCGGAGCGCGCATCGGCCTTGGCCGGCGACCAGATCGCGGGCGCGGTCGGCGCCAGCGCCCCCGCGGCCAGTCCAGACACCGATTTGAGGAAATCGCGACGCTTCATGTGATGCTCCACGCCCGGGAGCGGGCCTTGGAACTCAGTTCGCAAGGATTGTGCCAACCCTTAACGAAAGCTTATGAGGAGCTAACTATATGTAATTATTTGATAAATATGGCAAAGGTATCTTGGTCCACCGTACGCGAAGCATCTCGAATTGCATACAAAGGACGACTGTCTGCTCAATGTATATGCACAGCACGGACGATGCTTGCGTTCTGGCCGATAGCAGAGACCGGCAGCAAGGCTGGCTAACCCGACCGCGATACAGGCGCTTCCTCCGCCGTCATTGCGAGGAGCGATAGCGTCGAAGCAATCCATCTATCCGCGTTTGCGGCCTGATGGATTGCTTCGCGGAGCCTGTCATCCGGCGGCGCCTTGCGCCGACCGGGTGGCTCGCAATGACGGCTGGCAGCCCCCCATAAGGGAAGAGCGCCCTTTGACGCAGCAGAACTAGTCCGGCCAGATCAGTTCCTGCAACTGCACGAAGTCATCCACCCGGTCCGGCCAGCTCGTGATGCAGATGTGGCGGAGCGGATCGCTGGCCCAGTGCAGCATCATCAGCGCCATCAGCCGCCGCTTCAGCGTGAACGTCACCTCGCTGCGCGGGATGCCGAAGCCGTCGAACAGGCTGCGCACCCTTCGCGGATGCCCGGCGGCCATGAACGCGCTGGGACCGAGCAGATCGTACTCGCCCCACCCGGTGCGGACATCGCCGAAATCGAACAGGCCGGCGACATGCCAGCCGTCGGCGCGGCGCCCCAGCAGGAAATTCTCCGGGATGTACTCGCCGGTCAGGATCACCGGCGGCGCGTGCATCGGGATCAACTCGGTGGCGTCACGCAGGAGATCGTCGAGCGAGGTGAGGAATTTCGCCGGCAGGCCGAGCCGCTCGTGCCGTGCCCGGCACTGCGCGATCTGGCCGCGCATGAAGGCATCCCAGCGCGGCTCGATCGCCAGCAGGCTGCCGGGCGGCACGCGCTGCACCTCGGCGATCACGGCACCGATCTCGCCGAGCACGCGCTCCCGCTCGGCTTCCGACAGCGATGGCCAGACCTCCGAGCCGACGGTGCCGGCGAGGTGCGTGATGACGAGATAAGGCCAGCCGTCGCGCTCGCCCTCCGCGATGAGATCGGGAATCGGAATGCCGAGCCGTCCGCGCAACGCAGCGAGCGCGCCGCGCTCGGAGACGAATTGCGGGCGCAGGAACGGCGGAAACAGCTTCAGGATCAGGTCGCCGTCGAGTCCGACAACGAGGTTGGTGCCGGTCGAGAACACATGCGGCCTACCCCAGGAGAGCCCGTGGCCATCGGCAATGTCGCGCGCGACCGGCAACCAGCGCGACGTGTCGCCGCGCCAGGCGCGGTAGGTGTCGTAGGCGGTGAGGGGTGGAAGTTGCGAGGTCATGCAGTGGCGTCATTGCGAGCCACCCGGTCGGCGCAAAGCGCCGCCGGATGACAGGCTCCGCGAAGCAATCCATGCTTCGGCATACACGGAGGGATGGATTGCTTCGTCGCTTCGCTCCTCGCAATGACGAAGGGGATGCATCATCACCGATCCGGATTGGCGCGCTCGAACTGGCGCAGCAGGCGGTTGCCGCGCTCGACGGCGTTGTCCATCGCGGCCTGCGCCGAACGCTTGCCGGCGAACACCTGCTCGAGTTCCTCCTCGATCACGTCGCGGACCAGCACGAACGAGCCGAGGCGGACCCCCCTCGACTTGTCGGTCGGCGGCTTCAGCGTGACCTCCTCGATCGAGATCGAGGCGCCGGGATTGCGATCGTAGAAGCCCTGCGCGCGGCTGAGATCGAACGCGGCGCGGGTGATCGGCAGATAGCCCGTGTTCTGATGCCAGGCCGCCTGCACCTCGGGCCGCGACAGATAGGCGAAGAACTTCGCCACCCCGGCATATTCGGCGCGCGGGCGGTCGCGCAGCACCCACAGTGTCGCGCCGCCGATGATCGAGTTCTGCGGCGCGCCCTGCACGTCGGCCTCGTACGGCATCATGCCGTAGCCGACCTCGAATTTCGAATTGGCCTTGATGTCGGCGCGGGTGCCCGACGAGCCGATGAAGATGCCGCACTCGCCCTTCTGGAAGCGCGGCTCGGCCGCCTGCCCGCGGCCGCTGTAGTCGAACGACTTGTCGGCCTGCCACTGCGCGAGCTGCGCGATATGACGCACCACGATCGGGTTGTTGAAGACCAGCTGCGCGTCGAGCCCGGCAAAGCCGTTGGCCCTGGTCGCGATCGGCAGATTGTGGAATGCGGAGAAGTTCTCGACATTGATCCAGGACGGCCATGACGTGGTGACGCCGCACATCGCGCCGGCCGCGCGCAGCCGCTTCGCCATCGTACCGAGCTCGGCCCAGGTCTTCGGCGGCTGGCTCGGATCGAGCCCGGCGGAGCGGAACATATCCATGTTGTAGTAAAGGATCGGCGTCGAGGCGTTGAACGGGAACGACAGCATGTTGCCGTCGACATCGGCGTAGTAGCCGGCCACTGCGGGCAGATAGGCCGATGGCGCGAACGCCTCGGACTGATCGCGCATCAGCTCGAACACCGGATAGATCGCGCCGCGCGCCGCCATCATGGTTGCCGTGGCAATCTCATTGACCTGAACGATCGCCGGCTGGCTGCGCGAGCGGAAGGCGAAGATCGCCGCGGTGACGGTCTCGGTGTAGTTGCCCTTGTAGGCGGGCACGATCCGGTAGTCGGATTGCGAGGCGTTGAAGTCGGCGGCGAGCTTCTCGAGCTGCTTGCCGAGCTCGCCCGACATCGCGTGCCACCACATGATCTCGGTAGCCGCTTGCGCAGGCGCCACAAGCAGAAGGGTCACGACGACGAGATGCAAGAGCTTCAAGGCGAGCTTCAAGGCGAGCTTCAAGGCGAGCTTCACGACGAGTCGTTCCCGGATGCCAACACGCCGTCATACGGCGCTACAACCGCAGATTCAATCGACACGGCAGGTTGCAGTGCCAAATTAACGTTTGGCCGATGGGCGAACCATCGCCATTCTGCTAAAAGCGTTGAACCTTTTCCTCCCGCCCTGGACACAAATCACAAGGGGAATTGTAGCCTGTGTATCGCCGCGCCGGCCTTTCGCGGACAATAACGCTTGCCGTCGCGCTGTCATGGGCAGCGGTTTCGGCGAGTGCTTTTGCGCGCGAGTTCCGCACCGCCGACACCCAGAATGAAGACTATCCGACCGTCCAGGCGCTGAATTACATGGACCGCCTGATCGCCGAACGCACCGGCGGCCGGCACCGCATCGTGGTCTTCCATTCCCGCCAGCTCGGCGAGGAAAAGGAGACGCTGGAGCAGACCCGGGCCGGTGCCATAGATCTGAACCGGACCAATGTCGCGCTGATCGGGACCATGGTGCCGTCCGTCAACGTGCTGGCGATGCCGTTCCTGTTTCGATCGCTTGAGCACCTGCAGCATGTGCTGGACGGGCCGATCGGCAACGAGATCCTGGGCAGTCTCGAGGACCACGGCTTCGTCGGGCTCACCTTCTACGATTCGGGCGGCCGATCGATCTATAACAGCGTGCACCCGGTGCGTTCGCTCGACGACCTCAAGGGGTTGCGGCTGCGCGTGCAGCAATCCGAACAAATGTCGGATATGATCCGCGCGCTCGGCGCCCAGCCGGTCCAGATGGCCTACGGCCAGGTGCTGACCGGGCTTGCCAACCGGCTGATCGACGGCGCCGAGAACAACTGGCCGTCCTTCGTCACCACCGGCCACTACAAATATGCCGGCTATTACACGTTGACCCAACACACCGTGAGCCCCGAAGTGCTGGTGATGTCGCGCAAGGCCTGGGCCAGCCTCTCGCCGGACGAGCAGACCATCTTCCGCGACGCCGCGCAGCGCTCCAGCCTTTACATGCGCGAGAAGTGGCGGGAGCTCGAGGAGCGCTCGCGCAAGCAGGCGGAGCTCGCGGGCGTCCAGGTCGTCACCGACTTCGACCGCAAGCCGTTCGAGGCGGCGATGGCCGGCATCTATGCCAAGGCCGAGCGCGATCCGGCGATCGCAGCGCTGATCGAACGCATCCGCAGCGTGGAGTGACCGGATCTTGGACGCACCCCAACAGGACGGGACGAAGCGACGGCGGGCGGCCTTCGGGCCGCAGGGCCGCTTCCGCATCGTCCAGTTGCTGCGTGCGGTGCCGATCCGCTGGCGCATCCTGTCGATCGCGCTGCTCAATTCCGCAGTCGTGATCGTGCTCGCGGTGCTGATCTGGAACGGCTCGAAGGTGCTCGGCTCGGCCTGGGATGATGTCCGCCAGGTGCGGGAATCCGACAAGATCCTGGCCAAGCTCGAAAGCGAGACCAGCCGGCTGCAGAACCTGATCCATCGCTACATCAACCAGCCGAGCCCGGACCTGTTCGCGGAAATCCTGCTGCTGCGCGAGGCCGTGCTCGGCACGCTGACCAACCGCGCCTCGACCGACCCGATGCTGTCGGGCTCGGTCGAGCAGCTCGAACGCGCCACCAGCCGCTTCCTCGACGGCTTCGGCGAATTGCGCACGGTGCAGACCAAGATCTCCAAGACCTATGACGAGCAGGTGCTGACACCGACCAGGGACATGGCCGGGCTGTATTCGATCATCGAGGGCGCCACCGGCCATCGCGACGCGCTGATCTGGCCGGCGCTCGGCAAGTCGCGCGAAGCGTTCACCTCGCTCTTGGTCGCCGCCAATGCCTACTACCTCTCGCTGGCCTCCTCGTCGGCCGAGGAAGCCCGACGCAACATCGATACGATCGAGAAGACGATCCCGGTCATGACCGATCTGGCCGAGAACGATCTGCAGCGCATGGCGCTGGCGCGGCTCAAGGTCAAGACCGCCGAGCTGCGCGACGGCCTCGGCAAGCTGAGCGAGCAGCTCACCAACCGCACCGACCTGTTGCGCAACTCGATCGACGCCAGCCAGGCCGACGCGATCGGCGCGATCGACGATCTCTCGGTGAAGATGCGCCAGCGCGAGCAGAAGGCGCAGGAGACGTTCGACAAGACGCTGACGTCGATCTCGCGCCGGGTGCTGTCGATCGCGGTGATCTTCCTCGGCGTCATCATGTCCGCCGGCGTGATGATCGCATTGTCGATCCGGCTGCCGCTGGCGCAGATCATGGCCGCGATGCGCACCATCACCTCGGGCGATCTCGACCGGCCGGTGCAGGGCACCTCGGCCAAGGACGAGGTCGGCGCGATGGCGCGCGCCGTCGAGGTGTTCCGCGAGAATGCGATCGCCAAGCGCAAGACCGAGGACGAGCTGCGCACCGCCAAGGAGAAGGCCGAGAGCGCGCTGCTCGAGCTCAACACTGCGCAGCAGAACCTGATCGATGCCGAGCGCCTCGCCGCGCTCGGTGGCCTCGTTGCCGGCGTCGCCCACGAGGTCAACAATCCGATCGGCATCAGCCTGACGGTCGCCTCGAGCTTTGCCCGCCGCAGCGAGATGTTCGAGAACGATTTGAAGACCGAGCCGCTGCGCCGCTCCAGGCTCGACGACTTCGTGCGCGCCTCGCGTGACGCATCGCAGCAACTGGTCTCGAACCTGCAGCGCGCCGGCGAGCTGATCCAGTCGTTCAAGCAGGTCGCGGTCGACCGCTCGCATGCCGAGCGGCGTCAGTTCTCTTTAAGCGAATCCACCGACCAGATCGTGGCGAGCCTGCGGCCGGTGCTGAAGAAGGCCGCGATCGCGCTGTCCGTCGATGTGCCCGACGGCTTGCTGATCGACGGCTATCCCGGCGCCTATGGCCAGATCTTAACCAATCTTTTCCTCAACGCGGTCAATCATGCCTTTGCCGACGGCCGCTCCGGCAACATCACGATCTCGGCGCGCGGGCGCGGCGCTGACGATGTCGAGATCATCTTCGCGGACGACGGGGCTGGCATGACGCCGGACGTGCAGCGACAGGCGTTCGACCCGTTCTTTACGACGCGCCGCAACGAAGGTGGTACGGGCCTCGGCCTCCATATCGTCTATAACCTCGTCACCCAGCAGCTCGGCGGACGCATGATGCTGGAGTCAAGGGTAGGACAAGGCACCACTTTTCGCATTATCATGCCCAGGATCGCCAAGGGGGCTCCCATGGGCGAGCCCACGATCACTGACGCAGCAGCCGACGGAACCAGTCAATGGCCGAACAGGACGATGTCCTCCAACTGATCGACGATACCGAGAGCCCCTCGGAGGACTCGTCGGCCCGCAAATGGAAGATCGCCGTGATCGACGACGATCACGCCGTCCATGAGGGCACCCGTTTCGCGCTGAGCGACTACAACCTGAACGGCGCGACGCTCGAGATCCTCTCGGCCTATTCCGCGGCAGAAGGCCGCACGCTGATGCGGGACAATCCCGACATCGCGGCCGTGCTGCTCGACGTCATCATGGAGACCGACGTCGCCGGCCTCGAGCTCGTCGAATACATCCGCAACGAGATCAAGAACGAGACCGTCCGCATCATCCTGCGCACCGGCCAGCCCGGCCAGGCGCCGGAACGGCGCGTCATCGTGCAGTACGACATCAACGACTACAAGGCGAAGACCGAGCTCACCGCCGACAAGCTGTTCACCTCGCTGACCGCGGCGCTGCGCAGCTACCAGCAGCTCGAGCGCATGGTGCAGACGCGGCGCGGGCTCGAGATCATCATCGACGCCGCCTCGACGCTGTACGACTTCAAGTCGATGCAGCGGCTGGCCGAGGGCGTGCTGACCCAACTCGCCTCGCTGCTCAATGTCGATTGCGCCGGCATCCTGGTGCTGCGCGACGACGGCAACGCCGCCGCATGCGATTTCTCGGTGCTGGCCTGCTCCGGCTGCTACAGCCGCTTCATCGGCACCACTTCGTCGAAGGCGCTCGATGCCGACCTCAGGCACATGGTCGAGGAAGCATTCCAGCGCCGCAAGAACGAGTTCGCCGACCACCGCAGCGTGCTCTATTCGCGCACCGGCTCTGGCCGCGAGGTCGTCGTGCTGCTGCAGGCCGAGCGCCAGCTCTCCGACACCGACCGCGCGCTGGTCGAGATCTTCTCGAGCCGGCTGTCGATCGCGTTCGACAATGTGATCCTGTACCAGCAGCTGCACGAGGCCAACACCCAGCTCGAGGACCGCGTCGCGCAGCGCACCCGCGCGCTGATGCAGGCCAATCGCCGGCTGTCGGCGCAATGGCTGCGGCTGCAGCGCGCCAACGGCTTCAAGAACGAGATCCTCGGCACCGTCGCCCACGACTTAAAGAATCCGCTCGGCGTGATCCTCGGCCGCACCGAGATGCTGACCGAACTGATCGGCGCCGGCTCGCCGAAGGAAAACGTCACCTCGCAGGTCGAGCACATCAGGGACGCCACCAAGCGGCTGACCTCGATGGTCGATCACCTGATCTCGGATGCGATGGCGGACGCCTTCGACATCACCATCCGCCGCGAGCCGGTCGATGTCGCGGCCCTCGTCAACGAGGTCACCGAGGCCAATCTGCCCTCGGCCGTCAACAAGCAGCAGAGCATCTCGGTCTCGGGGCCGCAGCACTTCGTCACGATGTGCGACGCCGACCGGATCCGCGAGGCGATCGACAACCTGGTCAGCAACGCCATCAAATATTCGCCGATCGGCGGCAAGATCACGGTCGCGGTCAGCCACGAGGGCGACGACACCGTGATCCGGATCGTCGACCAGGGCCCCGGCCTCAGCCCGGAGGACCTCAGCCGGCTGTTCGGCCGGTTCCAGCGGCTGTCGGCCAAGCCGACCGCGGGCGAAAGCTCGACCGGCCTCGGCCTTTCCATCGTCAAGCGCATCATCGACATGCATGGCGGCCATGTGACCGCGCAGAGCCCGGGCCCCGGACAGGGGTCGACCTTTACGGTTACACTGCCGGCGACAGAGACATGAACCAGAACCCGCATATCTTCATCGTCGACGACGAGGCGCCGGCCCGCGAGATGGTCGGCGATTACCTCAAGATGCACGGCTTCGGCGTGACGCTGTGCGACGGCGGCAAGAGCCTGCGCAAGGAGATCGAGAGCAGCACGCCCGATCTCGTGGTGCTGGACCTCAACATGCCCGAGGAAGACGGGCTGTCGATCATTCGCGACCTCAAGAGCAAGATCAACGTCCCCGTCATCATGCTGACAGCTACTGCCAGCCCGATCGACCGCGTGGTCGGGCTCGAGCTCGGCGCCGACGATTACGTGGCCAAGCCCTGCGAGCTGCGCGAGCTGATGGCGCGGATCCGCTCGGTGCTGCGGCGGAGCGGGCCGGCGAAGTCGGCCGCGCCGGAACCGGCGAGCGCGAAGGCCGAAAAGGAGCAGCTGGTGCGGTTCGGCACCAAATGGCTCGACCTCGAGGCCCAGGCGCTGCGCGACGACGAGGGCAATGAGCACCCGCTGACGGCCTCCGAATTCGGGCTGCTGAAAGTGTTCGCCGCCAACCCGAAGCGGGTGCTGTCGCGCGAGCGGCTCTTGGAACTGGCCAATGCACGCGACGCCGAAGCCTTCGACCGCGCCGTCGACCTGCGCATCATGCGCATCCGCCGCAAGATCGAGTTCGACCCGACCAAGCCGTCGGTGATCCGGACCATCCGCGGCGGCGGCTATCTGTTCTCGCCGACCGGGGATAAGGCTTAGCTCGTTCCGGTTCTATCCCCGTCATCGTTCTACCTCCGTCATCCTGAGGAGCCGCGAAGCGGCGTCTCGAAGGATGAACGGCCCGGCCGTGGCCGATTTATCCTTCGAGGCTCGCTGCGCTCGCACCTCAGGATGACGGGACTACGCCTGTGCATCCTCATCAAATTCATCGAATTCGCTGTGCGGCGCGCCCGGAATCCACACACGTAAGGCTGTCATTCTCCGCAAAAATCCCTAAGTTTCGGCCATGCCGAAAACAGCCTCCAAAGACCCCGCCAAGCCCGCTCCGAAGACCGCCCCAAAGCCTGTCGCTGCCAAAGCTGCGGCGAAGGGCGACCATGTCTTTCTGGTCGATGGTTCGTCCTACATCTTCCGCGCCTACCACGCGCTGCCGCCGCTCAACCGCAAGTCCGACGGGCTGCAGGTCAACGCGGTGCTCGGCTTCTGCAACATGCTGTGGAAGCTGCTGCGCGACATGCCCGAGGACAACCGGCCGACCCATCTGGCGATCGTGTTCGACAAGTCCGAGATCACGTTCCGCAACAAGCTCTATCCCGATTACAAGGCGCACCGGCCGCCGGCGCCCGACGATCTGATCCCGCAATTTGCGCTGATCCGCGAAGCGGTGCGCGCCTTCGACCTGCCCTGTCTCGAGCAGGCGGGCTTCGAGGCCGACGATCTGATCGCGACCTATGCGCGGCAGGCCAACGAGCGCGGTGCGAGCACGACCATCGTGTCGTCGGACAAGGACCTGATGCAGCTCGTCACCGACAAGGTCGTGATGTACGACACGATGAAGGACCGCCGCATCGGCATCCCGGAGGTGATCGAGAAATTCGGCGTGCCGCCGGAGAAGGTCGTCGAGGTGCAGGCGCTGGCCGGCGACTCCACCGACAACGTGCCCGGCGTGCCCGGCATCGGCATCAAGACCGCAGCACAACTGATCATCGAGTATGGCGATCTCGATCAGCTGCTGTTCCGCGCCACCGAGATCAAGCAGCCGAAGCGGCGCGAGGCGCTGCTGGAGAATGCCGAGAAGGCGCGCATCTCGCGCCAGCTCGTGCTGCTCGACGACAAGGTCGATCTCGAGGTGCCGCTCGACGACCTCGCCGTGCACGAGCCCGACTCGCGCCGGCTGATCGCCTTCCTCAAGGCGATGGAATTCACCACCCTCACCCGCCGCGTCGCCGATTATGCGCAGATCGACCCCGCCAATGTCGACGCCGATCCCGGCAACAAGAGCGGCGCCAGCGTGTTCTCGCCGCTGCCGCCGTCGAACGTGACGCCGGCGCCTGGCGACGCACCGACAGCCGGCGCGGCGGCACCACCTGCGAAGGCCAAGCCGACCGGCGCGCGCGACGACAAGAACTCCAACCGCAAGGGCACGCCGGCGACGCTGGCCGAGGCCCGCGGCGAGGCGATCCGCAAGACCGGCTTCGACCGCAAGCTCTATCAGGCGATCGGCAGCCTCGACCAACTCAATGCCCTGATCGCGCGAGCGCACGACACCGGCTACATCGCGATCGAGGCGATGTCGGAATCGATCGACCCGATGCAGGCCGAGCTGTCGGGACTGGCGCTCGCCGTGGCGCCCAACGACGCCGGCTACCTGCCGCTCAACCACAGAGAGGCCGGCGGCGGCGCCGGCCTGTTCGATGCCGGCCTCGCCCCCGGGCAGCTTAAGACCGCCGATGCGCTGAAGGCGCTGAAGCCGCTGCTGGAGTCCGCCGGCATCCAGAAGGTCGGCTTCAACGTCAAGTTCACCTCGGTGACCTTGGCGCAACACGGCGTCACGCTGCGCAACATCGATGACGCGCAGCTGATGTCCTATGCGCTGGATGCCGGCCGCGGCTCGCACGCGCTGGAGGCGCTCGCCGAGCGCTGGTTCGGCCATGCCGTCGTCAATTACGGCGGCCTCGTCGGCAGCGGCAAGGGCAAGCTGACCTTCGATCAGGTCACGATCGACAAGGCGACCGAATACGCGGCCGAGAGCGCCGACGTGATCCTGCGGCTGTGGCGCGTGTTGAAGCCGCGCCTCGTCGCCGAACGGATGACGACGGTGTACGAGACGCTGGAGCGGCCGCTGGTCTCGGTGCTGGCGCGAATGGAGCGCCGGGGCATCTCGATCGACCGCCAGGTGCTCTCGCGCCTCTCGGGCGATTTCGCCCAGACCGCGGCGCGGGTCGAAGCCGAGATCCAGGAGATCGCCGGCGAGCCGGTCAATGTCGGCAGCCCGAAGCAGATCGGCGACATCATCTTCGGCAAGATGGGATTGCCGGGCGGCACCAAGACCAAGACCGGCGCATGGTCGACCACCGCGCAGGTGCTCGACGATCTCGCCGAGCAGGGCCACGAATTTCCGAAGAAGATTTTGGAGTGGCGCCAGGTCTCGAAGCTGAAATCGACCTACACCGACGCGCTGCCGACCTACGTCAACCCGCAGACCCATCGCGTCCACACCACCTACGCGCTGGCCGCGACCACGACGGGCCGGCTGTCGTCGAACGAGCCGAATTTGCAGAACATCCCGGTTCGGACCGAGGACGGCCGCAAGATCCGCCGCGCCTTCATCGCGACGCCCGGGCACAAGCTGGTGTCGGCCGACTACTCGCAAATTGAATTGCGGCTGCTCGCAGAGATCGCCGACGTGCCGGTGCTGCGCCAGGCATTCCGCGACGGGCTCGACATTCACGCGATGACCGCCTCCGAAATGTTCGGCGTGCCGATCAAGGACATGCCGAGCGAGGTGCGGCGCCGTGCCAAGGCGATCAATTTCGGCATCATCTACGGCATCTCGGCGTTCGGCCTTGCCAACCAGCTCGGCATCGCGCGCGAGGAGGCTTCGGCCTACATCAAGAAATACTTCGAGCGCTTCCCCGGCATCCGCGCCTATATGGACGAGACCAAGGACTCCTGCCGCCGCAACGGCTATGTGACGACGCTGTTCGGCCGCAAGATGTACTACCCCGACATCAAGGCCTCCAACGCCTCGGTGCGTGCCTTCAACGAACGCGCCGCGATCAATGCCCGCCTGCAGGGTACCGCGGCCGACATCATCCGCCGCGCCATGATCCGGGTCGAGGATGCGCTGACCGAGAAGAAGCTCTCGGCGCAGATGCTGCTGCAGGTGCATGACGAACTGATCTTCGAGGTGCCCGACGGCGAAGTCGCGGCGACGCTGCCGGTCGTGCAGAAGGTGATGCAGGACGCGCCGTTCCCGGCCGTGATCCTGTCGCTGCCGCTGCAGGTCGACGCGCGGGCGGCAAACAATTGGGACGAGGCACATTAGAGTCCACCTCGCTCCGCTCTCTCATCGTCATTCCGGGGCGTGCGAAGCACGAACCCGGAATCCATCGGACCGCATAACGTGTGGATGAATGGATTCCGGGTTCTCGCCTGCGGCGAGCCCCGGAATGACGATGAGAGACCGGGGCGAGGTGCAAACCACATTGCTCCGAGAGCAATTCCAGCATGGCCGCGTCGCAGACGACACGCTAGAAGTGCGTGCATCCCCTCGCGAGACCCATCATGCCCCACACATCCGCCCTGCTCGGCTTTGCGCTCGTCTGCCTCGGCATGGTGCTGACGCCGGGACCGAACATGATGTACCTGATCTCGCGCTCGATCACGCAGGGGCCGGCGGCCGGCATCGTCTCGCTCGGCGGCGTCGCGCTCGGCTTCGTGTTCTACATGCTGTGCGCGGCGTTCGGCATCACAGCGCTGCTGTTCGCGATCCCCTACGCCTATGACGCGCTGCGCTTTGCCGGCGCTGGCTATCTGCTGTGGCTGGCATGGCAGGCCGTGAGGCCCGGCGGCCGCTCGCCGTTCCAGGTCAAGGCGCTGAAGATCGACGGCCCGCGCAAATTGTTCGCGATGGGCTTCCTCACCAATCTGCTGAATCCGAAGATCGCGATGCTTTATCTGGCGCTGCTGCCGCAGTTCATCGATCCCACAGGCGGCAGCGTGCTGACGCAGTCGCTCGCACTCGGCTCGATCCAGATCGTGATCAGCGTCAGCGTCAACGCGATGATCGCGCTCGCTGCGGGCTCGATCGCAGTGTTCCTCGGCACCCGCCCGACCTGGCTGCTGGTGCAGCGCTGGCTGATGGGCACGGTGCTCGCAGGGCTTGCGATGAAGATGGCGCTCGAGGCAAGGAAGGCCTAGCGATGCAGCGTAGGATGGGTAGAGCGCAGCGAAACCCATCAACTTCGTGCCGTGCGTTGAGATGATGGGTTTCGCTGCGCTCTACCCATCCTACGATTCTTCCTTCTCCCTTGTGGGAGAAGGTGGCGCGGACGCAGTCCGCGACGGATGAGGGGTCTGCATCCGCGGAGAGAACCCCTCACCCGCCCTCGTTTCACTCGGGCACCCTCTCCCACAAGGGGAGAGGGTGAGTTCAATCCAGCTTCGCCTCCATCCCGCGCTTCGTTGCGGGGCGGGCCATCAGGGTCTCGTACCAGCGCTTGACGTTGGGGAAGTCGGCGAGGTCGACCTTGTGGCGCGGATGGCGCCAGGCCCAGCCGAGGATGGCGAAATCGGCCACCGAGAGATCGCCGGCGACGTACTCGCGGCCATCCAGCCGGCGGTCCAGCACGCCGTAGAGCCGCCGCGTCTCGGCCATGTAGCGCTTCAGGCCGTAGGCGCGGTCCTGCTCATTCTCCAGTGCGATGAAATGATGGACCTGGCCCGGCATCGGGCCGAACCCGCCCATCTGCCACATCAGCCACTCGTAGACCGGGATCCGCTCGCTGAGCGACTTCGGCAGGAACTTGCCGGTCTTCTCGCCGAGATAGAGCAGGATCGCGCCGGACTCGAAGATGCTGACCGGCTTGCCGCCGGGACCATCGGGATCGACGATCGCCGGGATCTTGTTGTTCGGGCTGATCGCGAGGAAGGCGGGCGCCATCTGCTCGCCCTTGCCGATGTTCACCGGGATCACCTTGTAGGGCAGCCCCATTTCCTCGAGCGCCACCGAGATCTTGCGCCATTCGGCGTGTTCCAGGTGTGCAGCTCGATGGTCATTTCCGCTTCCCTCGCAAGTGTTTGGCCAAATGTTTAGCCGAGTGGTTGGCCGAGCGTTTGGGCCTGCTTACGGGGATCGAGACGGCCGCACAACCGCGCTTTCCGGAAAGCTCGCCCGCGGAAATGGCGGCGTAGGCGCTGTTGACGGCCCGATTTCCGCGCTGGAATGTGCCGGTCAGCGTGGATAGATTGCCGCCCGCCTCAAACCCTCAAGGGAAAAAGTCTTTGTCCAAATCAGCCTCCCGCGCCCGCCTCGCCGAGATCATCCGCAAGCGCTCGTTCGGCCGCGGCGAGATCACCTTGGCGTCGGGCCGCAAGAGCGACTTCTATTTCAACCTGAAGCCGACGATGCTCGATCCCGAGGGCGCGGCGCTGCTCGCTGAGCTGACCTATGAGGCGCTGAAGGACGACAAGCTCGATTTCGTCGGCGGACTCGAGATGGGCGCGGTGCCGCTCGCCGGCGCCATCGCGCAGCTGTCCTGGTTGAAGGGCCACCCGATCGCCGCCTTCTTCGTGCGCAAGAAGCCGAAGGAGCACGGCGCGAAGCTTTCAGTCGAAGGGCTCGCCAAGGGCGAGAGTCTCGCCGGCAAGCGCATCGTGATCGTCGAGGACGTCACCACGACCGGCGGCTCGGCCCTGAAGGCAGTGGAAGCGGTGCGCGAGGCCGGCGGCGAGATCGCGCTGGTCTTCACCATGGTCGACCGCGAGGAAGGCGCGACCGAGACTTTTACCAAAGCCGGGTTGCAATTCCGCGCGCTGTACAAGGCCGGCGAGTTCCTGAAGGACTGACGGCTTCAATTCTCCCTCGCCCCGCTCTTGCGGGGAGAGGGTTGGGGTGAGGGGCTATGTCTCCGCAATTGTGATCGTCGAGGGACCTGTACCCCCTCACCCGGATCGCATCTGACGA
>NZ_LFLZ01000095.1 GCF_001189845.1 Bradyrhizobium tropiciagri | reverse complement strand
CCATAGAGATGCTTGTCGAGAGGGTATTTGAGCGCGCGTGACGGATTGTTGGGAATGACGGCGAGCGCGCCTTTGGCGGCGATGGCTTGGCGCAAGTGATCGGCGTCATAGGCGGCGTCGGCCATGACGACTTCGGCGGATAAGCCTTCGATCAATGTGGCGGCTTGTGGAGCATCGCCCTTCTGACCCGCGGTCAGCGTGAACCGCACCGGACATCCCAAGCCTCGAACGGCCAGATGTATCTTGGTGCTCAGGCCCCCGCGCGAGCGGCCGATCGCTTGATCTTTAGACCGCCTTTTTTGGCGCCGGCGGCGTGCTGATGCGCCCGAACGATGGTGGAATCGACGATTAGATATTCGAAGTCCGGATCATCGGACATCGCCTCAAATATCCGCCACCAAACACCCTTGATGCTCCATCGGCTGAAGCGCCGGAACACGCTGTTCCAATCGCCGAAGACCTCCGGGAGATCGCGCCAGGGAGACCCTGTACGCACGATCCACAGCACTCCTTCAACGAACATTCGGTTGTCGCGCCCGGTCGAGCCCTTCTGATCGGGCCGCCCTATGATCAACGGCGCCATCCGCTCCCACGCCGCGTCGCTCAATACCAAAGGGTCCATCACACCCAAGGCGGCCTCCACAAAAGCAGCCTTGAATCTGATTTGCTCCTAAAAGGGAATCCTTAGAGTCCACACCACCTAGAGCGTGGGCAATCCGAGTAATATTGTCGACCAAGACATTTCGGTCGGATCGCGCTCGGCCGGAAGCTTGAAATAGACGCAGGACCAAAGCCCTGCGCCCTCGCCGGCATTGGACTTTAGTTGCCGCGCCCTCACTACCCGCCTAGTGGAAAAACCCACGCGCCCGAACGATTGGCAATAGCTCGTGATAGTTGTGGATTATGTGGTCTGGTTTCGCAGCTCGTAAGCGCGCCTCAGAAACAAATCCGCCAGTAATTGCTACGCTGATCAGCCCAAGACTTCGGGCAATATCGGTTTCTACTGGCATATCGCCGATAATGAAGGTCGACTCGGGCTTTAGATCGTTTTGCTCCATATATCGACGGAGTCGCTCCCCTTTGCTCATCGTCTTATACTGCGCTACACGGCTTTCAAAGGCGAGGACGTCGTTGAAGCAGCGGTCGATGCCGAGCCTTTGCAATTGAGCAACAAGAGGTGCGACTATATGGTTGCTTACGATGATGGATGAAGCCGCTTCCTGGCGAACCCATTCCAGCACCGCGCGCGCCCCCACGCGTAGATCTGCGTTGTCGGCCAACGGCTCGTAAGTGTCATGGAAGATTGCACTGCCATCGCGATCTACAGCTGCGACTTCCGATTCTGACATCCCGATGTTTCGGAAAAGAATGGACAGTGGGACATCGCAATGATCCCGAAAGGTGTCTAAATCGATCGCCGGGCGACCGAAACGTTCCAGGATAGCATTCGTCGTTTGGAGTAGTGCGCTGGCATCGTCAAGCAACGTGCCATTCCAATCAAAAACAAGAACCGGCCTCATGATATTCGGCCCTCAGGCAGCGCTCTGGTACTCAGAGACAAGGTTATGCAGATCTCTGTTTGCGCGTCTTTGACCTGCAGGAGTTGGCATTTCGAATGTGAAGGGTGATAAATCTACTCCCTCACTCCCGCGCGGCAGCAACGAGGACAATCGGGAGAAGGGCAAATAAGTCACAGTTGCCGCGCTGATCGCGGCGGCGATTCTTCTATCAACCGATTGGAGAACATGCGGCTCGATGTCTTTGAACAGCAGGCTTCGCTTCTGCTGTTGGGCGGGCAGCCGTTTCCACGCCTGCCAAAAGGCCAATTCATCGATGGCCTCAATATCTACGCCGTAGTAATTCGGAGCCACGATAGGTGGCGAACCGATTCCCCAATGGACAGCTTTGGCGCCTGCCGCAAGGAGCATATTCGTAATGGTCCGGCTGGTATCGCCACGAATGAGGGCTTCATCGGCAATGAGTATCGTGCGTCTGCCAACGTCAGTCGAATCGAGCCGATACTTGCGAGCGATACGATGCTTGCGCTCACTGGTTGGGCCGATGAGAGTTCGCTCAGAGAGCTGCGTCTCGATGACTTCACGTCGTTCGACACTAACGCCGCGTGCTAACAGAGATGAAAATAAGCCGTCAGCATAGGGCCCTCCGGTATGAGGCATGGACGAGACGATGATGGGATCTCGGCCCTGCTCTGCGCAGATCCGTTGCGCAATAAGATCACCTAGCGAGAAACCGATATTGTAGCGGGTTTTGCGGTGAGTTTGGCCATCGATGGACGTATCCGGGTTTCCGAGGTAAAGGGTCTCATAAACGCATAGTTTGGCGGTTTCTTGAGAAACACTGACGCGATGATCGAGGCAATGCCCCCGTTTGCCATCCACATATTTGATGTAGCCCGGCAGGATTTGACCTGACTCGCCTCGAAGGCCGGCAAAGGCGCAATTTTCCGAGGCAAAGAGCAAAACTCCATCGTCCGTCTGCATGAACTCCAATGGACGCAAACCATATCTATTGCGGAACGCGACCAGATTTCCCTCTGGGTCCAACAAGAGCGCACTGATAGCACCATCAATACGCTCATCGATTTCACGGAAAACGTTCTCATACTTGACCCGCAAGCCTTGCCGCCAATAATCCCTCTCACAAATTTTCTCAATCAGCTTGAGCAACAGCTCAGCATCCGTCCGACCAACCCGGGTGTAACCTTGGGCAATCAGTTCTGCCCTCACCTCGTGGCCATTTGCTAACGCTCCGTCTACCGACACTGTCAGTTGACGGGACGAGGCCGCGCGCTTGGGATTTGGATGATCGTCGTTCCTATCCTGTCTGCAAACTCGGCCGCTGATAAGACCGATCGCAACGTGCGGACTGACCTCCGAATCCCGCCTATTCTTGCGAATGGAAGACAGTTCGTGTGATGGCTGAGACACGCTTCCACCTCGAACGCCTTTGTTGTGCGTGAAGGCGGTGACGGCGACTTCTGCTTGTCCGCGAAGTGCGAGCTTTGGAAGCATGTGCTGGAGCCGATCATAAACCGTCTGATGGGAACTACTCCAAGGCAATAGAAAAGCGGCAGCGATACCTGACATGCTCCACCGATCCGAGAGGACACGATCCTGCCCTTAAGCAAGCTTCGTACCAGCGCATAGCAATTCGCTCGGACCGTCAAACCCGCTGAGGTAACGGTTCACGCTCTCTCTATGGCCAGATACCTGAGCTGGTGGTTTCGCGACAATCTGTCTGAAGCGCGCCGAACCCTGTGTGAAAAATGGCAAGCTCAAGCGTGCTATCATTCGTGTCGCCGCGCCCGACGATGCGCGACTTGCCATCGCAGTGGTCGATACACGCGGTTTAGACGGCAGTGCAGTGCGTCCGGATATTCTTGCTCACCTCGAGTACGAGTGCGCAGTAAACTTTTGCTCCAAGTGGGGCAGCGCTCCGGATCCAAGCGCTCAGAACTTTCTGACACACGTCTCCCAGTCCAACGCGGACTCCTCCCTGCTCGATCGCGTCGCCATCGTCGCCCTTGCACGCGCCGCCGATGCACTTTCGATGCGTCATCATTCCGGCGAAAGCGCCGAGGCTGAAAGGCTACGACATAAAGCTCGGACACGTTGAAGACGCGCTGCAGACGATCGGCATGCCGGGTGTCAATATCTTTGCCTCCGATGAAACACGACCGGCTTAGCACCCCCGGGCGAAGGTTGGCTGATCCAAGGCTGAAAGCGGCCGAGCTTCAGCCGCTCGGCCGAAAGCGCGTCATAGGCAGCGAAATCCTCCAGGGTATTGAGGGTCGTATGCGAGCGTCGAATGACAGCGAGCGATACATCAACTGGTAGAGGTCGGGGCAGGATTTGAGTGCGACATCGGCCCAGTTGATATCCTTCAGCTTCGCCCCCGTTGCTTTTTCCATGTCGTCCACCGACGCGACCACGGCCTTCATGACGGCGTTATCGGCGGTCTTGTAGCGGCAAGATAAGCGGGATTGTCGAGAAGCACGCGCGCGGCCTTGCGCTGGTTGTAGCGGTGGGCCTCGATCAGCCTGTCGATGAAAGCGGCATCGGAGTGCAGCGCATAGATCGCGATGGTCCCCTCGACGCCTGATCTTAGAACCGTTCGCGCATCACCGACGAGCCCGCGCTCTGCGAGCAGGAGTGCCGACTGGAATGATTGGTGAACCGGCACAAACAGCCCGTGTATGGCGAAGGCTGCGCTTTCGGACTGCGCGGTGGTCGCGTTCCGCAGCAGATCAAACCCGATACGGTTTAGGTCGAGCGCATAGGCGAACCATGCCTTGGTCGGCGTGGTGGTACCCACCGCGCGCTGAAACCGCTCAAGGTCGGGCGAGAAAAATCCATCAATGACATTTGAGGCTCCGGACCGATGTAATTCCTCTAGTTAGGGCGACGAGGTGCGCCTTCAGGGTCCGGCCGCGGGGATCTTGACGGTCATGCCGGGAGACCGATAATGGACATGTCGGCAGCGACCAGCAGCGGCTGGTACTGATGACGCTACCGATGATGATGCTGATGATCTTGACGCCGATCGCGCTGCTGATGCTGCTGGTCATCATGGCGATGATCGGCATGACCATCATGGTCATCCCGGCATGGTCGCTTTCTCCCCGTCCTTCAGGGACAGAGCTTCTTTCGCCCGCGGCATCAAGAACTCCGCAAGGGTTTGCGCCACGTCCGTCAGCGGGCCCGGATCGACCGCGACCTGCTTGGTGAACGCCGCCCACTGATCCTTCTTGCCGGCGTCCTCAGTAAAGGCCGGGGTGAAGGCGTCCGGCAGTGCCATCGGAATCTCGGTCTTGCGGCGCGCGAACGTCGCCTTGATGGCGCGAGCCAGCGTGTCGCCCTCGAACTTGTAGGAGCGGATCAGGACCCAGACATCGTAGAAGTCTTTGAGACGTGTGTTGGCGAGGCCGAGCGCGACCATCGCCTGAAATTTTTCGGCGACGACGGCCTCGCGCGGATAAGAGCGCAGCTTCGGCGCCGGAAAATCCAACAGCACCGGAAGGTCGGTTTCCTGCACACCGGGCTCAATGGCGTCGCCGAATGCGATATCGATCACGACGCGAACGCGGGCGTTGTCGACCGTGGCATTGCCCTTGATCCGGACGCCACCGTATTCGTTCTCGTCGCGGATGCGGTCGACGGTGAAACTGGCCGGGTCGAAGATGACGCCGTCGGCGGCATCGACGGCAGCGATCTCCTTGAATATCGCCAGGAGCGCGTCCGGGTCCGGATTGCCCGAGCCGAGAAGGTCGAGGTCGCGGGTCGGCCGGAACTGGTTATCGACCCAGGTAGCGAGCAGCATCGCGCCCTTGAGAACGAAGCGATTGCGATAGTCTGTCGAGCCGAGGCGGTAAAGCAGCCGTTCCAGCACGTAGCGGGTGAGGAGAAGTTCAAAGGGCTGATTGCGCTCCTTGGAGAGCGTGAGCAATCGCGCGCGGACCGAGGCGGCCACATTCTTGGGTGGGTTAGCCATTGGCGGTCATCGCGTCCATATATGGTTGCATCGCCTTCCAAACCCCGGCTTTGCGCGCGAAATCCGCGATCTCCGAAGCTTCGCCTTGCGTGTTCTAAGGGCCTCGCGCAGGCCTTCGAGCGCGAGGTTAAGGCCGGTGCTGTGACGATAGCGTGTCCCGGCACTCCGTCGGTAGCGAAAAAGATCGACGACGGTTTTGGCGGGGCTGAAGATCTTCACGGGGCAACCTTCGATGGTATGGGTCTCCACGCCCTCCTGAAGCCGCTCCGGGCTGAAGCGTACGAACTGCATGGGTGGGTTGGTCGGAAGCGGTTGCCGGTCTTTGGGACCAATGGCGAGCCAGACCATCGAGGGGATGGTATCGGTCAGGTCATGAAAGGCGAGCGCCGAGGTCAGCGCGACGACCCCTTTAGGCACGCGCTTGGCAGCTTCGGCGAGGGAATGGTGCGTGTCGATAGGCGCGTCAGGCAGTTGGTAGAGGCCGCGTCCGAGTTGGACAACGAGACCCTTCTCCTTCATGCGGGCGATGGTCGCCGCCGTGACGCCTGCTGTGGCAAGCTCGGACGGACGCGCAATGCCGCGCTTCCTGAGGAGTTCAATGGCACGGTCCTGTTGTGTTGAAATTGACTTGGCCATGGCTCTTGATCTTATTTGTCGGATATAGCTGATTTATGTCCTACATTTCATATCACAACTATCGCTAACAACCGGTAAAATCAGCCGCCAACCCATTTATAAGTGTATATTCCTAGGAAATCGATAGGACAAAATGAAACGAGATCGAAGTCGCGCCGCCGGCTCCGTTCAAGGAGGCATTTATTTGAAGGAGAGTTCAGTTCGGCAGGTGAGCTCTTGTTCTCATCCGAAGGCGGCGGTTCAAAGAACGCCTTAGCCTTCTGATGTCTCTGTAATGCCACCGGACGATACGGACCGAAGCTTGTGAAATTGCGCACCGATTTCATCGAAAGCCGCTGATAGACCGTCTCATGCAGTTGAGCCGTGTCCGGAACAGCACGGACTGCTTTTGACCAGTGCAGCGAGGTGCCGCCCATGCCGACCATGCACTCGTCGTGCATCATGCCATCGGCGAACGGGTATAACCGCAGCATGCCGTTATCGACTAATACGCGGGCCGCTTCCGGTATCTTCTCGGTGATGAATTCAGCCATCCAGGCAAGCGTGATGTCCGACAAGCGCGACTCGTTTTCCGGATAGCTGCGCCAATATCCGCGTGGTTGCCAGCGAACCAGATCTGATCGAATTGCTCCGGTTCGCCCTGCCTGTCGGGCCACTTCACGGTTTCACTGCCACCCACGGCACTCGTTTGCAGCCTTTCCGGCCTTCGTCGATCGACTGCAGATGCCGCGCGTATTGGACGTCTGAGGCGAAGTGCCGGTCGTAGGCCCAATCCGGGAAGAAGCGTTGCCACCCAATGGCTGCCACCGCATCCCATATTCCGATGAAATAGGCAGATGCACCCGCGGCGCGTCCGACTTCCGACCTGTATGCGTTGCGGAAATTTTCTGCCCGCTTCTCGATCTCCGCGCCGTCCCGCGGCATCCCGAGCCAGTAGACGCAGGAGACCGCCTCCTTAGCGACCCGCCGCAGCGACTTCGGATCGAGGCTGATGGCATCGCCGTTCGGCTCGTTTCTTGGAATACCGAGACCTCAAGGACGTGCGCGAGGCACCTGGCCGTGTAGGCTCCGCGGCTGAAGCCGAAGAGATAGACGCGGTCGCCTGGCTCCCGCACGCCAATCAGGGCGACGTAACAATCGACAATCTTCTTGGTGATGCCGAATCCAAACATCTGCTGGACCGTCTCCTTGAGGCGGCTCCAACGACTGCTATGCCCCGGTGCTGGCGTCCCAATGACTGAAACATAGAGCGCCAACTGCTGCTCGGGGTCGATAATGGAATCGGGACCGGTCCGCGTCGCCCGATACAGCTTGTAAACATTGGTGCGGCTTTCGTCGGGCAAGAGACCGCCCTCGTTGCCCGTACCGTCCGCGAACACCAGAATGTTCTTGGCCATAGAGGCCCTCCAAACTACCTAAAATCGAGAACAGCGTCAGCAAGGTCGCGCTGCTGCACAGCCTCGGCTTCCCCACGCGAGCGCGAAGCGGTCAAGCGCTCCGTACCTTGCTAACAGTTGACGGATCAGGTCGTCATGTCACGGATGGCGACGACGCGCGCTTTCCTGAAGATCCTCAAATCTCTCCTGCAAGCGTCTGACTGGCGTCGATTTCTACTACCGCCGCCTCGACTGCGGAAACTCGATCACCTCGCCACTTTCGATATCCGTTGCCTTAAGCGCTGGCCGCTTGGCAATGGCCAGGCCATGAACCTCTGCCGCTGGCCGGAAGAAGCCGGGCTCCAAGCCTGCAATCTGCTCGATTTCCTTCTCGGGCAGGTTCAAAGCGGCCTTGATCGCAGCCTTGCTCGTGCCGAGTTCGAGCACGACCCTCACTCCGCGGCGGATCATCCTCGGTCGTTCGATTGCCATATCGGATGGATCGTCAAACGGTTCCTGCAACGGCCCACGCCAGCCTCTTCGCGTGAGATTTCGGTAAAGCACACTCCTTTCCTGCTCATCGATCATGCCGAGGTCGAAAGCTCGATAGATCATCGCAGCAATTGACATGCCCCATCTCTTTTTGAGAGCACAGAAATAGTCCAGCGTCGGATGCATCACTTCGAACCGAAATGCTTCTCGGGGAAAGAGAAATGCACCGGCAAATCGATGAGCCTGCTGTTCGATCTGTTTATTCAGCGACGGATCGCGCAACTGTTGAAGCGTGACGGCGCGATGAAGCACGGCGTGACCGAGTTCATGGGCGACGTCATACCTAGCACGGGCAGAACTGATATGGAGTGAGTTGATGCCAACAAACGGACGTCCCAACGTCTCCGATTGAAAGCAAAAGCCATCCTGTTTTTCGGACGTGATGTCGAGGTTAACCACGGGAATGCCGGCATTTTCGAGCGCCAGGCACGCGTCCGGTACGGGCAGTTCTCGAAGCTTCCAATGCTTCCTCACCGCTTCAGCGGCCGCTTCGATCAGAGCAGGCGTGAGAGCTCGAAAATCCGGCAGCTTGAGGTTCGGCAAGTTCAAGGCGGGAAAATTCACATCTCGCTCGAGATAAGAGAACAGTTCGCATGTCCAGATCATGCGCTGCTCAGTCATGTCTCGTGCGTACTTGGTCTCGGCGGAGCGCGAGCGCCAATGTACGATCTGAGGCCGTTCCGGCCATTCGGGCTGGAGAAAAAACTCGATCGGAAAGTTCAAATGCTTTGCGATCGCCGCAATTCGATCCTGCGGCGGCTTGTCAACGTCATCCTCATAGCGCGAAATTGCGGTGCCGGTGATGCCAAGCAGATCACCTAGCGCGTTCATGTAGAGACCGCGGGCAAGTCTCGCCTCTCGCAGACGCCTTCCTCGGAAGGCTTGCATCCCAACGCGCATCAACCGAATTCCGCTGTATCATTTCGCCGCTTCGGCGTAACCACGACTTGATCCTCTTGAGTGACCTCGGCCTCGATCTCTTCCTCAATCGGCACGGTCCTGCCGAACATAGCGATTTCTTGCAGATCGAGGCGCGTAATCCAATGTGTGTAAGCTGCGTCCGGAACCGCCAACATTACGCGCCCAAGCGACTTGTTCTCCGGGTTGAATTTGGGACCAGCGGCGCCGTGAAGCAGAACCGCGAGCACGCAACCGGACCAATCGCGGATCCGATCCGCCATATCTCCGAGATCGAGTTCAAGTTGCCGAACAAAACCGTGCACGTCCGCCAACGCGACCTTGTAGTCGGCAGTAGCTGGATGATCCCGAAGAGTTTCGATCGGCTCCTGAATCAAAATGACCCGGCCCGCCTTCGCGAGCAGCTTTTTCTGGCCATTGCAGGCTAGACGATGGTACTCGAAAGGAATTCCATTCTGCTGACACGCCCTCGCGATCGCGTGCCTTGCGCAATCAGCCCTGCGGCGGTTGAATTCTTCTTCCTTCAGATAATCCGGCAGCGTCGGATCGACCGCGAGTTGCTCATAAAGCGAGTGATATTGCCACCCTAACTCGACCGCGATCTTCTCAATGAAGTCGGGATCAAGCTCCCGCAACAGAATATTGCGCGCCTGGTCGAGTAACGGCTGCTTCAAGGGATCACCCTCATCTGGTTTAACCACCCAAGTAATGGGTCGTTATCGCCAAAAAAAGTCAAGTTTTGAGTTGAGCAATTACGCTTTCTTTCGTCTTTTCAATAGGTTGGGATCTGTATCCCGATTGCACATTCATGCTTGCTGCTGACTGAAAATGCACACTTTCGCGAATCGCCGCATCCGGTGAATAGCGTCGCCAACGCGTTGCAGCCGCGCTTGGCGTACGGCGTGCTAGTCATGAAAGTTGGAATGGCGGTCTTTCGAAGGCGTGTTTAAGACACCGGAGAGCCGAAGGCCTTCGAGGATGCCCTCGATCCGTTGTTCCCAAACCATGGCAGCAACCAATGCGAAGGCCTCGTTCTGATCGACCGTAAAGCGGACCTCACGCGACCTCTGAACCACGGCATCAAGAAAAGACGGTGGGCTTGCGTTGTGATGGCGAAGTGTCGATACCGCCACCTCCGCAAGATAGGACGCCAGATCCGCACCTGACGTCGTGCTTGAATCGGTCCCGATGTCTGCCCGCTGATTAATCGCGTCTTGTAGCTGCGCACTTTGTCGCTTGGCGTCCATCGCGAGCATGAACACAGCGTCCGCCAGCTGTTCGCGCGGCAGATGCATCCTGAGTTACCGTATCTTCAGCCAGCGCAATGACCGCCTCTCGATCGCCTCGCTCGCTGCCATCTACGACAAGCAGTGGATGCCGCCGTCCGCGCGCGAATGTTTCGAAGATGCCTGCAACCAGCTGGCCGAGCACCTCGACAGTCCTGCGACCGTGACCTTCCCCAACGGCTATATGCGCGCGATCAATCCAAGTCGCTTCTTAGATTTGGAGGCCTACCGGCGGCGGCGCCTCGACCGCTTCGAGATCTGGCTAAACGACCTGACGCCAACGATGTACACCGATGTTCTCTCGCCCGCCAACCTCATCCTTCTGAGGCTTTGTCAGTGCGTCGAGGACATCCGTTTCGTACAGAGGTAGCTCAAGAGCGTCACACCGCGAGCCGGCGGCTACGACGTGCGCTTCGCCGGCCGCCGGAAGACGACCTTCGAACGCGTGGCAACTCGCTATGGGACGTCTCACGACGAGGCAACGCGCAAAATATTGGGTAAGCCACCTCGCAAGATGCACTTCGGCGATCAACTGCTCGAACCGCCCATCGTGATCCAAGAAAGTGAAGTTGACGAAGCCGGCACCGGCATCATGCGGCGTAAGGACGCTGCGTTCTCGACGATCTCGCGCGCGTCCGCGGCTTCCCTCAAGTCTCGCGGCATTCAACAAGCTCCCTGCTGTCCAAGCTCCTCTACGTCCGCGCACTGTCGGTACCCCAAATCGGGGAGCAATTGACGAATCCCATCTATTCCGACCCGCAAGGATGGTTGAGCCGTCGTTTGAAGCGAGGAAGCCGCGTCACCTACCTGCATTCGGACAGCCTGAATCTGTAGCAGGTCTAGCGTGAGCGGACGTGCTCTTCGCAGCGTCCCGCCTCCGTCCCGGGCACGCCCCTGCTACTCGCAACTGCGAAATCGTGACCGGCTCTTCGCCGGCAGTTCGCGTTGCAACGACGGGCGATCCGACCGTCACGATATTTTTGCAGTTGTGAACTAGGTAACAATCTAAGGTTGGAACCCGCCCTTATCGTTAACCGCGCGCACACGCGCGGCTGCTCGGGCGGCAGCCTTTCTTGGGGGCACACATGACAGTCCTTGATCTCAGCTACAATTTTGCGAATCTGTCGGTTCACGACCTGCTCGAAGCGCGCGACACCTATCACTATCACTTGCTGAGCAAGGCCAATGTTGTCGGCACCGCAATTGGCCTTTACCTTATCCGCAAGGACGAAGCCTGGCCCACCCGCAAGGGCGAAGGCAAGACGCCGCCGAACAAGAAGACCTATGCGCGCACGTTGTCGAACTCCGAGGTGCGCGACTATTCCTGGCCGTGCATTCTGGCCTTCGTGCGCTCATGGGCTAACGAGGACGCGTTCGGTCCGGCCGGACGATACGACCCGGCGCAGATCGTTCCAAAGACGCTCTACCTGGCCGATGGCCGCGCCGTTCCGGTGTGCGTCGTCCAGGCGGACCAGGCCGGATCCGATACGAGCGCGACATACTCGCCACCAGGCATCCTTCCCGCCCACAAGCTGGGCGGCGGCTCGCCGATCATCGTACGGGTGCAAGGCGCCGAATATTCCGCCACCGCCGGCTGTCTGGTCAGCGACGGGCATCTGACCTACGCGCTGACGGCGCGCCATGCCTGCGGCGAAGCTGACACGCGTATCTTTAGCTATCTGCGTAGCGGCGAGGTCGAAATCGGAGCGAGCTCGGCAAACCAGCTGACGCGCAAGCCGTTTTCGGAAGTCTATCCCGATTTCCCGGGGCGACGGTCTTATGTGGCGCTCGATGTCGGCCTGGTCCGCCTCGATCAGGTCGATGATTGGACGAGCAACACCTATGGCCTCCCGCCGGTCGGCCCGCTCGGTGACGTTCACGAAAAGAATCTCTCACTCAGGCTGATCGACCAACCCGTGCTCGGCCGCGGCGCAACATCCGGCCTCGTGCGCGGGACCATCAAGGCCCTGTTCTACCGCTACCGGTCCGTCGGCGGCTACGACTATGTCGGTGACTTCCTGATCAGCCCGGCGGAAGGTTTAGCCACCCGACATGGTGACTCAGGCATGGTCTGGCACCTTGACGCCACGACCGAGGATGATGCGGCCAATCCAAAGCCTTTGCCGAAACGCGATTTGAGGCCGCTCGCGGTCGCGTGGGGCGGTCAGGTTTTCGAGGAAAGCGGCGTACGATCCGCCTTCTCGATCGCGACCAGCCTCAGCAATGTGTGCAAGCTGCTCGACGTCGAGCTGGTCACGGACCAGTCGCGCGGCGTCTCGGGCTATTGGGGCCGGACCGGCCACTACAGCATCGCCGCCTTTGCCGTCGCCCTGGTCGGCGACACTGACTTGCGCGACTTTCTCAACCGCAATCTTGGCATTCTGAGCTTCGATCTCGACACGATCGCCGAGAAGGGCTTTGACAAATCGGTCGGTCAGCTCGGCGACAATTTCGTTCCGCTGGCGGACGTTCCCGACGAGATCTGGAAGAAGCTGGACCACGGCAAGAACGGCCGTGAGGGCGGCCGCGACGTTTCGGCCGGACCGCACGGCAGTGACGGACCCGAGCATCCCAACCATTATGCCGACATCGACGGGGAAATCGGACCGCACAAGACCTTCCGTGCCGCCTGTCTTGCGGACGACAGTAATCTCACGGTCGATGCCTGGCTGCAGTACTACGAGACCATGGCAGCCAAAGCGAAAGCCGATGGCGACGAGGACGGCGCCAGACGACATCGCAACAAGCTCAAGCAAGGGCTCCTCCCCTTCAGGGTCTGGCAGTTCTTCGACGCCATGGTCGCGTTTGTGGAAAACAAGGACGTGGTCGGCTTCCTCACGGCGGCGGGAGCCGCGGCTCACTACATGGGTGACGCCTCCCAGCCGCTGCACGGCTCGGTCTACTCCGACGGAGACGCCTCGCGCACGGTCACGCGCCATCATCCCAGGACCGGTGAGGACGAAGAGGTCTCCTACGGCAGCGGCGTCCATTCGGCTTTCGAGACTGCCATGATCGCCGACAAGGCCGCCCAGCTGTTTCCCCTGATCAAGCAGGAGCTGAGCGGGCCCGGCGGCCACGCCCTGCCGCTTCTGACCAGCGGCAAGGCGATGGCGAAGGCCACCGTCGAGCTCATGGACAAGGTTGCGGGGATCCTCGAACCGATGCGGATCCTGGACAGTTACGAACAGGCTGGCGCGGGCACGCGCAAGGCGACGCTCGATGGAATGTGGAAGGACCTCGGCGACGATACGGCGCAAGTGATGGCGCTCGGCGCGCGATATCTGGCGATGCTGTGGGAATCCGCCTGGGTGCACGGCAAAGGCTCCGACATTCCGGTCCGCAATCTGACGGACCAGAATCCGCAGGACGTACGCGCCCGCTATATCCAGACGTCATTCGTCCCCTCGCTGACCCTCGACAAGATCGGAGACGAGTTGACCTGAGCCGACGTGGCCGAACAACGCGCCTCCCCGCGACGAGCATTTCGAGCGTGTTTCCGTGCGGCCGGATATCCGCACCCGCGATGCCAGTCGGAAAAGCCGGCCAGCGCTCTGCAATCTTTACAGATACAGCTGCGTTTCTGTAATGTGAGGTTGAGTATCGTTTTTTTCCAAAGCGCTTTTGAGGCACGATCATGAATTGCTCCCGAGACACTGGCGACGAGTTGATGGCAGCTCTCTTGGCCGAGGGCATCAACTTGATATTGCCGCCGCGAGACAACATTGCGCCCGGCGATCTCATCATTGCGGACCCACAAGGCGGCGCCAGACTTGGCGGCTGGCACGAGGTCTTCAATCTTCAACTTAGCCCGGAGGTCGCCACCGATCCCGGTTTCAAGTCCTTCCAGTTCAGGGCCAGCAGCATCCTGCAGGTCGGTGTCGCGGCGTCGGTGATGGGAAGAGTGCTGCAGGCGCTGGGTTTGGGCAGCGGGTCTTTCTCCAGCGCCTTTTCATCGAGCAATGCGGACACCATTCAGCTCTCGATCGTTGCGCCGGCCAACAAGGAGCTGACAAATTTTGACGCCGTGTTGGTTCAGATGAACGAAGCAAAGGCCGAACCCGCGCAAGGCTATACCGATCGTAACTTCTTCGTCGTCACCAAGGTGTGGCGGGCGAGAGGAATTCGGATTTCGGTCGCCGACAAGTCGAAGAAGCAAGTCGACCTATCTGCAAAAGCCGTGGAGGAGCTGACCGCCAAGGCGAAGATGGAGCTGAAGCGCGAGGACACCGGGAGCTATGCGTTCCTGGCCGCAAGCCAGCTGATCTTCGGCCTCACGCTGCGCGAGGTGACCTACAAGGACGGCGCCATCGTTGATGTGGCACCCACGGGGCCTCTCAAGTTCAGAGGAAAGGGACCAGGTGACCCCTTTGCGTTCATCGGTGATGACGCCTTCGTTGATCTTCCCGAGAGCTGAACGTCGGCGGGAACAACGACTCGTAGTCGAACACTTCGCGCGAATATGTTCGCTCGCCATTCCTGAAGTTCAGGATGACCTTGCCATGGACTGCGGATTCCTCGTCGCCGGCTAATTTGACCTGCACGCCAGCGAGCTGACCGTCGAGCAGGTTCTTGTCGTCCACGGCGCGAACACTGAGTGCCTTGGCTCCGACGATGCCGTCCACCGCCAGATTGCTTTGCAGTTTGGAGCCGTCCTTGCCGGCGAGTTGCGGACGAACGCCATTCAACAGGAAGGGAACGCGATCCCACAGGCGCGCGTCGATCACGGTCGCTTCCTTCCCCACCTCCGTGTTGATGGTGAAGAAAGAGTAGACACGGTTCAGCATGAAAACCTGCTCGAGATCGGCCAGCGCACGCTTCTCGTCCAGAGTCGTATTCCTATAGCGGTCCGGATAGAGCGCTGCGACCAACGCCAGGGCCGCTCTCTTGGCCGCTCCAGCCACCGAGAGGTTCTCGGTCAGAGCGGTCATCAACCGGTCCGGGATCGGGAACAATGTCTTCCGAAGTTCCGCATCCTTTAGACAGCGATCGAGATCGAGCCGCGGGATCAGCAACCCGAGCTCGAGCAGCGCGTTTTCGACGCGCGTGGTGTCGGGGTTGTCCAATTCGAGGAGCAGCCCCTGAATTTGGCGATCGATCTCGCTCACATTCATCGCTCGGACCACTTCGGTGAGCTGCTTGAGGCGGAAGAAGGAGGGAACCCGAAGGCCGCCTTTCTCACCCCTTATGTAGTCAAGAATCTTGGCGAAGTTTGGTTTCGATCTGGTTTCCGAGCCGCCCCGCCCGCGCGCCTGGTCAATTTCATCCTTGCCGACATTGCTTCTCATTTCTTTCCGAAGCGCCGGGGCATTCTTTCTGTTCATTGCCGCGATTTCGAGCTTCTCCGGCTGCTGCGCCTCATGAGGGTGCTGGGGGCCAGGATAGACCCGCAAATTGCCCATCTGGACGCGGCCCAACGGCCCGCGCGGGATCATGCGCTCGATTGCCTTTTCGAGCACGCGCTCCGGATGGCGCCCCTCCAGGATCTGTCGGGCGGTCCGCTCCTTGACGTGGCCGACATAGCCTGTGTGCTTGTGATAGGTCTTCTGCTCGCGCTTGCGACCGGTGAGCACCGCGTGCGCGGCGTTGACGATGATGATGTTGTCGCCGCAATCGACGTTCGGCGTATAGGTGGGCAGATGCTTGCCGCGCAGCCGCATGGCGACAATCGTTGCGAGCCGGCCGACCACCAGACCCTTGGCATCGATCAGTACCCACTTCTTGGCGACCTCGGCCGGTTTAGCGGAGAAGGTTTTCATCACGCCACCAATCTGGTCCGGAGAGCCGCGCTCGGCCGTCCAATGTAAGCATACAACAGGGCTGACAGGTTGGGATGCGTCTCGTCCAGCATGGCGCGTCGTGCTGTCAGGATCGACTGCGCGGCTGTCTGCCCGCCACACAATGCGCGATAGAAATGGGCCGCCCATCGCGTGCCATATGCATCTTCGATGTTTCCCGTCGTGGCCACCACGGCCTCGACGCGCTTGCTCCTGAACTCAGTCGCCACCGTTTCCTGGACATCGTGTCGCATCGTGTGGCTGCTGCAACAATTCAGCACGATGATCGAACTCTCGTTGAGGTCGAGTTCGGCAATGCTTTGCTTGTCGATCTTGAAGACCTTGGTCACGAAGATCGCGCCTTCCGATTTCGCTGGAATATCGGGATCGGCGTGACAATTGAAATGCGTCAAATGCTCGGATGCGACCATGAAATTATGCAGCTGGTCGCGCGACGCCTTGCTGTCGGACAGCGTCGGAAGGCTGATGATATTCACCCCGAGCCTTTCGAAAATGGCCCGCTCTGCCCCCGAGATCGCCGAAGGCAAACGTGAGTCCTCCGCATACCGAAACTCGACTGCCAGCTCGCCTGGCAAACGCGTCAGCGGTCCGCGATCGGCTGACAGAGATGACGGAGATGACCGCTTGTTAGATCTGCTTTCGAAGTGCTTGCCCACGACTGCATTGGACCCGAAGAAATCGCGAACCGAGGCTGGTCCGTCGAAGGTCCCCAGATATAGGAACTCCCAGGGCAGATGGTGATCGGACCGGGCCGTCAAATGGCGGGCGCGCGATAAAATAGCGATCAACTCTTCGCGCGGTCGAGCGCCCGCCAGGGCGGTCAGCAACTTGGCCCCATGCTGGCGCAAATCATCGAGCACTTTGTCGCGCTCGTCTTGACCGCGATATTCCCAGTCATAAGTCGCATCAGACAGCCGCTCGACGGCCGCAAGGAGACTGGTACGCTCAGCACTCATGGCCCCCTCGTTTGGATAGAAGACGCCGAACCCCTCGTTCTCTTCGAGATCGATGAACTCCAGCCGCCCTCCGGACGGCCCGATGACCTGTAATCTTTCCAGCATTTGCCCCCGCCGTACAGTATCAATGTGCTCAAAGATGTCGCTCGGCCGCCGAATTTTTGGCGTCAAGCCGTATGCTCAGATGCAGGTCAAAACCGTCCGCCATGACCGCGCGCACGCTCAAATCGTGGCGCCGTCGCTCCTCAGCGCGACCGATGAATGTTACGAAATCAGATGGACGGACAATCCATGGCGGTTCGAACGCGATGGTTTCTGACGAGGCCTGGATGGCTTCAACCTGGCCTCGCGGCTCCGTCTGATCGTCGATCCGCAAGAGAGCGCGGATCTCGTCGACGACGCCGGCGGTCACCGCCAGCTGCCTACCAACGAAACGCGTCGATGCGACGAGACGCCGACTGGGCGACTGCAAGCCGACCAGCGTTTTGATCAGCGCCTGGTCCGTAATCTGCACCGATCCATAGTGGCGATAAACCGCCGTCGTCGACGGTCCTGCAAGGACGGCCGGTACGTCGAGATGATCAAGCCCGATGGCAAAGCCGCAGACGCGCTCGACCGAAAAACCGATTGACGATGCCCGTCGCCCCTCGCCCTCTTCGAAGCCCGGAAGGTCGAGTTGTTCGCCAGCGAGTACGCTTTCGCCAGTGTCGTGCGCGGTCCGAAGGTAGTGAAACAGGCCGGCGCTTTGCGAATTCAACTGGGCAAGGCGGTAGTTGAGCCGCGCTTGCAGCCGCCAGTCATCCCCGCCCGACTGGCGGTACGCTTGAGCCAGCGCGTCCGCATAAATGCGATGGAAGAGTGCGCGCACCATGGGATGGACTTCCGAGCCCAGCCGGACCGCCCACGTACCGAGGGTCGATAGTCGCGCGGGCTTCGATGCGTACTGCTCGAGCCTGAACAGGATTTCTTCCAGGTTCGACCTGGCGTTTTCCGTTCTAAACTCGGCTCTCGAGGCATCTCGCCATCGGGCGGGACGCGACGAAATCACCATCATCTCTGTGACGTCCGTTCGTGACGACGATGCAATTCGCTCCGTCAAACTGGCGGAGAACGCCGCGATGTCCTTGACGAGAAGACACCCCTGCTCCGGTCCGAAGAGCAGGAAGTCGCCGCTGCGATCTCTCAGAAGAAGCAGATCCGACTGATCGACAACGGACGTGCCGTCCAGCGAGTTCACAAAGGCATAATGGTGGCGTTCCGAAATGACGATCGGCTTCTCGGCCGCAACGATCCAAAGGCGCGCCTGGCGGGCTTTCGGTCCCTGTTCAGCCCCCGAGAACAACCCGAGTTGAACGTGGCTGCCGGGCGAACGTCCGTCGATCATCGAGCCTACCTTCGAATCAGGACGCAGCCGTGGACATCCGACCCGCGGACATTGGACCGCTGGAAGTTTCCTTCTCGCATTTTCATTGATTCCGCCGCCCCGCGCCACGAAAGCAAGGTGGCCCGTCCGTCCGGACCTGGGTGCTTCCACAGCTTTGTTGGGCCAGGGACCACGATGGGCGGAGGGAATGAATGCGTGCGGTCGAAGACCTTTGAAACGGGCAAACATACGCAGGACTTAATGATTGACCTGGGAAAACCGGCAATGCAACTTATGCTAGATTTTCACGCAATGTTCAGGCGACGTCAAGCGGCATGGTCGCCCCAGCTTATGGGGCGTGGTTACGCTCTGCCCCCGATGAGGCACGTCCGCTGACGTTCTTGCTCACTGCGCCCGATTTGTGACGAAGTCATCAATCACCCCTTCGCGCGGCCGGCAATCCGCGAGCCGGCCCCGGACCAGCATGTCCATGGTTGCACACCCGGCGGACGGAATTCTCCGCACGCGCGCCTATTGTCTTCTGTGATCCAAGACCCCGCGTCATCAAGGGCTGGCTGGATCGGTCAGTGGGACGGTGGTTTGAGGGGGTGTCCCCGCCTTTTCTTGGTAGGCCGCCGGACCGCCGATTTCGCCCCCTGCGCGAACGCGGTGCCTTGTGGCAGCACAAGCTCTGCGACCTGGATGCCGAGCGCGGACGCGATCTTGTGTAGCGATAGCCGTGTCGGACTGGCCTTTCCGGCTTCGATCTCGCTGACCAGCGCCTGGCGCAAGCCCGTTTCATCTGCCGGATCGTACTGCGTCCATGATTTGTGCAGCCGACGTTCCCGCACGTTTCACGCAGGCAATCGCTGGGTATGTGCCGGAGTCCGACGCCTCATCCGACAGGATGATACATTTCGAAAGCCCCGACAAAACACGCTATAGCGTCTGAAATACGCTATAGCGTTTTCTATGCACCGATTTTCCGACGTCCCTTGGCCTAATTTACCAACGTCCCGACCGCGCCTTCTTCGCCCCGAGACTGGACGCCACAGAATGTCCACCGCAGGCAACCTTTGGATTCGTCCGGCTCGCTCGCCCACCGGTCGAGGTTGACCTCGTCAACCGCCTCGAGACCGAGACCCGCAGCGGACGTCAGGGCCGGCTTGCCGAGCATCCGACCCGGATCGACTTCATCGTCCTGGATGAACTCGGCTACTGCCCTTCGCCCAGTCCGGTGGACAGCTTCTGTTCCACCTCGTCAGCCGGCTCTATGAGCGCGCCTCCGTCATCGTCACGACCAATCTCGCCTTCGGCGAATGGCCGAGCGTGTTCGGCGACGCCAAGATGATCACCGCGCTGCTCGACCGGTTGACCCACACCACTGCGACATCGTCGAGACCGGCAACGACAGTTGGCGATTTCAAAAGCCGAGACGACGATCTCATGACCCGCACTCGTCTCGCCTCCGCCATCCCGCCAGCTCCGACGAGATGAGCGCTACCGCCAAACCCCGCCGCCCGAGGGGGCAAAATTGGACGCCGATGAGGGGTCAAATTTAGACGCCGGCTGATCGTTGATGTTGATGTCGGCACTATCGAAAAGCTATCGACAGGGTCCGTTCCTGAAGCTAGAGTGAATTCGGGACTACAATTTGTCGTAGTGTTGCGTGCTCTTCGGGGGGAGTTGCATGCGTTCTGCTTTTTTGCGCGTTCGTTTTTTCATTCCGTTTTTCGCTCTGCTCGCCGGGTGCTCGACCGTCCCACAGCTTGAAGAAGCCACGGGAACTACCCAGAGCGACGTGCTGATGAACAAGGTCGTTACAAGGGTGCGCTGCGAGGTCGCGGACGCGTTCGACGACATCATCGATACGCCTCGGTACCGCTGGTTGGCCGATTGGACGGCGAAGGTCGATCTGACGTTGCAGGCCAACAACGCAGGCGGCATCGCGCCTGGCGTCACGTACACACACTTCTATAAGAACGCATTCAATTACGGTGCCGGATCGACAAGCCTCACGAGCAATTCGATTGCTGCGGTCAATCAGTTCTTCACGTTCGGCGCTGGGGCAAATCTCGGCGAGCAGGCGGTTCGCGCCGAAGTCATCAGCTTTACGCTTTCCTTGAAGGAGCTCAAGCGCTGGCGCCTACGCGTCGCGAAGTACGAGCAAGAGCACCCAGAGGAGCGGATCTGCATTGGGGCCGACGGAACCGGTCTGACAGGTAATCTGGGCCTCCAGGAGTGGATTGCCTCGGCCCTCGCCCCGGTCGGACCGGACGTCTTCGCCTTGCATGCGGGCTATCACCCGAGCCCGGTGAGCACGGTCAAGCCGAGCTCCGCTCCCGGGCCCGGCAAGACCGGGGCGCCGTTCGCCGGTGGTGGCAAGATGACTTACGCCGAGGCCATCGATCGTCTCAAGGCTGCAAGCGCTGCGGCACGAGCTGCCGCTGACGCGTCGACGGCGGCCGCGAAGAGGATTGCGTCATACCCGGCACAAATCAACCGGGCGGTCTACGCATCCTGGCCCGTGCTTGAGGCCGATATCAAGCGGCAAATCAACAGCAATGTCGCTTCACTGAAGGTCTACGCGGCCGATGCAGCCTCTGCTGCCGCGATCGCCAAACAACGCGCGGACGACGTGCAAAAGGAGTATGAGGTCGTTCTTTACGCCACCCCCAAACCAGACCAGGTTCCCGAGCAGCAGGTCGTCCCTACGGAAGACAAGAAGAACGAGGCTGTCGCGCAACAGCAATACGTCAACGATCTTGAGACGGAAGCAAACAAGATCCTAGCTGGATTGAAGCGGATCGACCCGCCGCTCGATTCCCTGCTGCATTCGGTCTCCTTCGTCTTGACTTACGGAGCGAGCGCAACGCCGAACTGGACCTTGCTGCAATGGAAGGGGCCCTCTCCATCGGGAGCCTCGACCTTCGCCGCGGCGGGTCAACGAACCCATGTTCTCAATATCGCCTTGGGTCCGAACGCTGGTGAGCAGAACCGCCTTATCCAGAACCAGACCGTCGCGTCGCACTGAGGTACATTCTGTCGGGGCTCGGTGATGAAAATTCCAAAGGTCGCCGCAACTGCAGTGCTAATCGCCTCGGCTTTGACTTCACTGGCGTGCGCTCAGAGCCAACCGGACGATATCGGCAAGCGTATACGCGATGCAGCGACCCTCTCCGGGCCCCCCGGTTCGCCGGAGTATTCGGCTGCGCTTCGGCAGAAAATATACGAAGCAGGGACCGCCCTTCGTAACGGTTCGAACGAGTATGATCCCAATCGCACCGTCCCCGGCAAGGACAAACCTTACGATAGCAACAACGCGTCCGCACAAAAGATCGACCGTGATCAGCGGTACTCGATATGGCTGGAATCGACGGCCGATCATCCGCTTGCATCGCTCAATATCGGGGGTTGCTCGGCGATGAACATCCGCGTGATTGGAGGAGAATCGGTCACCGATCCTCGCTGCCTTGCCGAAGTGTCGCTGATCTACAGCTCTCCAACGCAGGACTTTTGCTCCGGTGTCCTGGCCGGCGATCAGCATACGGTCCTGACGGCGGCGCACTGTCTGTGTCTAGGTACGATCGAGTACGTGGTGTTCGGCCCGAAAATGGGCGACGTGAGGAACTACCGGGCGGCCGTCGCTCGCCAGAAGGGCCATGACGGCGTCAAGTGCCCTGGAAACGGGGTGACACAGGCAGACTCATCTGCTTCTTTGGCCGGACGAGACATCGCCGTCGTCAACCTGGCAATTGATGTTCCAAAAGAGGTCGCTCAGGCTGTTCAGCTTCCAGCAGACGGGTTTGCCCAGCAGCAATTTTCATCGGGTAACAAGGATATCCTGGTCGTTGGGTTCGGCTTCACGTCATCGAGTGCGGATCGACCGATCCTGCTTCAGGATCCCAAACAGAAAACGCTCGCGGTCTCGCCGATTCTGAGCCCCGATTGTAGCGGAAGCAATGATGGAAAACCGGACGCCGAACTCTACGGGTGTGCTTCAGGGCGCGAGATTTTGACAGTCGATCCACGACCGGTTGGCCCCTGTTTTGGAGATAGTGGCGGCGGAGGATACATGCTCGTCGACCAGCAGGGAGCATCTCAAAAGCGTGCGGCTCTCGTCGGCATCACCTCCAGATCAACCGGATCTGGCTGCGGCGAAGGCGCCATCTATACCTCCTTCACCTCGGAGATACTGTCATGGGTCAAAAGCGCGGCCGCCGCCGATCACTGACGACCAAGTCATGGCTGCTCGGCGGCGTTCTGATCGCATCGATCCTAACTCCACTCCCCGCAATGGCAGATGCGCCTCCCACCGGGGACGTCCCGCTCTGCAAAGACGTCATGGGCCAGGAGGCGACAGTCCCCGATATCAAGAAGATGATCGAGGCTGCTCCGGGCGGCAGTGCTCGACGCCTCGCCATTGTGGTCGGCAACGACTACCCGGACCGCCAACAGCCCAACGGGGCGTTGGGACGCTCTATCTATGCCGTTCCCAAGCTAACGAACGCAATCAAGGACGCGACCGCGATCGCCGCGTTGATGCTCAAGCTGAAATTTAAGGTCGCGTGCTTTCTCAACGTCTCAGCGAAGTTCCACGACAGGGTCATAACGGCCTCGACGACCGTGCGTGACTCCATCAACGCGCTTACGTTTTACTACTTCGCCGGTCACGGTTACGCCATGGGAGCGGAGTCATTCAGTGTTGGTGACGGCGCCGAGGACGATTCTAGGGAATCCCTGAGGCAAGGATCGCTTAGCCAGTCGTCAATTCTGGCTGGCCTGAGTTCGAGGGGCGCGCCAGTCATTGCCATCCTCGACATGTGCCGGTCTCAACTGTCCATTGTCGACGCCGACGGCCGACGCGCCGTGAACGAAAAGCCGCTGGACGGGTATCTGCCGATTTCCAAAGTGCCGGGTCTGCTGGTGCACTACTCGACATCTCCGAACGATTATGCCGCTGATTTGCCGGCTCAGCCGAACGGCCTCTATGCCAAGGTCTTCCTGGATCAGACCCCTAGCCAACCCGGCGTGTCCGCCGAGCAGCTGTTGAACGATTTCGTTGGAAAGAAGCTTGCCGATGGCCTGCAGATCGACGGCAAGATCTATCAGCAGTTTCCAAACCTGGTCGCCTATCCCGACGATTGGCGAAAAATCCAGATTTTCGATGGCGCCACGGCCTCGAACTTGGACTCCGTGATGGGGGCCGTGATCGCACTGGAAGCAATGGTCGAAAGTGGTCCAGCAGCCGTTGCGATAGCCTGCAGAATGGCCATTCAGTTAAGGGACGATTGGAAAGCGGCTGCGGACCCAGCCGGCGCGCAAACGACAGTGGCGCAGCTTGAACAGCGGATCGAGAAGCTGCTGCAAACGATGAAAGACAAAGGTTCGCCCTGCCCGGACATTCTGTCGCTGAAGGAGGCATCGGCCCCTATCACGCTCCCTCCCCTTGCGCATATTGCGAAGACGTCAATTCCGATCTCGGCGGCTGGATCGCCTCCGAATTATGTTGGCGAGGATCACGCCAAACCTGGAACCTGGCTAACTACGAACTCTGTGGCATTGCCAATCGATGTGACACAGGCAGGAACGTTCGCGACGATCTCCAAGTTTCCCATACAGCTCGACAGTGGGTTCGTCTCGTCGTCGAAGGTGCAAAAGCCTGTTTCGAAATCCGATATCTACTTCACCCCCATCGACGGCGATACGGCCAAGCTCGTCGATACCAAGGATCAAGTTGTGGTCCGCTTTCGTCCCGGCGCCGCAGAAATCATCGAGCCCGCAAAGCTCGTCAGTGCCATCAAGAAGACGCTGAAGCCGACCACCAAGCTCGTGTTCATTCTTTTGCCGACAAACGACGCACGCGAGAAGAATTATCTGGATCATCTCCGGCTTGGCTCGCTCCGCATGTTGAGGGTCGTTGCCGCGCTCGCCAAGGCGGGTGTTACTTATGGTCAGATCGTCACGCCGGCCAGCGATCAGGCACCGATCGAGGTCGCCACGCTGCAAGCCGACGAAGCACTGATCAAGGTCGTTGGATCATCACCTCTGTCGTTCGAGGGGTTCACCATCGAGTCTCTCAGCCCAGCCAGAGTCACCGGCGGGACCAAGCAGAAGCTCGATCTATACGAAGGCACAACGAAGTTCTTGAAGGAATAACGCTCGAGCGCCGTTGGTTCACACTGAACTATTCCCAAGCCGCCACCGCTCCGTTTTGGGGAACCCGCACGCGGACGCTTCAAGATTGGCATGACCTTGCGTTGCAAAGACGACTAGGACGCCGGAACGATCATACCCTGCTCGAGTTCATTTTCGAGCTCTTCTGGCACCGCTGCTTTCGCAAGAAGTCCGTCGTGGAGCCGACGTTTCAACCGATCGCGCGAATATCTGATGCATATGCCTTGTGCATCATATCCAGCGCCTTTACGGCCCTGACTATTCGATCCGGCAATTCACCTTCTGCCTGCCGCTCCACTTCCTGGGCCCCTTCCAAGGCTTCTCCGTCAAGTCCGAGCTCCGGATCGTTCGCTCCGTGCGTCGCATTAAAGTCTCGCATGCACTTGCTGAGACGAGCAAGCTCGGTAACCACCTGCTCGTTCGCGCCCCTCATCTGGTCGCCGTCCCGGATTCTCATATAGTGTTGCACCAGCAGAGTTCGAAGACTGTCGATTTGCTGAGACAGATCCCAGACCCACTCTTTCCAGACTGGGGGTCTTCCTCAGGCTCCCAATTGAACCGCGACAATTCCTCCCTCGCCTTTTGGTTGCCCTGGTGACAGAGCTGAGCAAAGCATTCGTTGCCGTAACCAAGCCATTAGGGAGGACAACCTCGATCCGGCAAGGTGTAGTTTCCGGAGCAACCTTGATGCCGCGGTTAGCCGAATGGAGCGCCTTGAAGTAAGTGGCGAGCCCGTCCTTCGGCGCCGGGACTGCTGGAACGGCGGTGACGGTGACGTTTGCCAGCGAGGCCAACGGCTATGTGGTTACGGGTGTTCAGTCAAGAACGAACCGCTCGGGACCGACTACGGTCTGGCCGGGCAGCGTGCCGAAACGTCTTGCTGCCGGCGTTCGACAGCTGGCTGACGGGTGGCGATGACGCAAATCCGGTAGGCATCGGAGTGGTGATCGGTACGCTCGACTGGATGTTTCACGAGTATCGCCGAACGTGGAAACAGAAGACGGCAAAGCGCCTGCAGCCTCTGAGTCCCGGTCAATGCCGCGTGCATGAAACCGGCATCAAGATGATCTGCGAATACATGTTGAAGGACGGAAGGCGCCTGGGCACGCGGCGCGTCTCGAGTATCGATACCGCTTTCGCGGACGACCTGTTCGAAAAGTTGCTCTACAAAGATGTCGACGGCGAGAAGGTTGAACGCCGCACGACCGTGAACCATGCGATGAAGACTGCTCGCGGTGCATGGAATACGATCTCTCGCGCACACCCTCACCTGATGGGCCTGCAATCGACCTCGCGCGACACGCCGCATGCCAACTTTGACGAACTCGCGGCATTCCGGACAAAAGCGATCGAGTTGGGCTATCCGTCGCTAGCAACCGGCGTCTTGATCGGTTGAGAGTGGCTGCAGCGCAAGGCCCATATCTTCATCCGGTTCATGGCGGAGCACTACCGCCCGGAAAGCCGGCCAAACCACGTCTACGTCATCAATTACTCGTGGGAGCCACTCTTCGATAAAAAGGGTAAGCCGCTTTATCCCCTGCTGATGGCCGAGCTCGACGCCATAAAAGCACTGCGGCCAACGGGCGGCCTGATGCTGCGCCGGGATGGCAGCAGCTTACCCTGAAGCGGCAAGGGCGAGATGCTCACTCAAGTCGAGCGCATTTCGAAGAAGATCATTCTGGCCGCGGGCTTGCGTCCTGAGCTGACCTTCACTTCGTTCGGCCGGCATGGCGGGACGACGGAAGCGAGCACGTCGGGCCTCACCGAAACGCAGCTGATGAAGAAGGGCCATGGTCATCGACCAAAGCGATGGCGCACTACCTCCATCATGACGACGAGGCCAAGCAGGACGCACAGATCAAACGCATCAAGCGGCGCAAGCAAGCGGCCAGAAAGTGAACATTTGTCGGAATGGATTCGGCGGTCTTGTCGGAATGAAAATCAAGAAATCCGATAAGTACACTTGAAATCATTGGAGCGGGTGAAGGGAATCGAACCCTCGTGTTCAGCTTGGAAGTCGAGGAATTCCGCTGCTGGCTCAATAGCCATTTCGACATTTTGCAGCCTTATGGCGGCTTGAGATCATTACAGAATTTCCCGGTGTCGGAACGGCAGTGCCTCGATTTGGGATGCGGGGGCGGCATCGGACGGGTCCGGTCTTGGTTCTGTTTTATACCAGCCAAAAAGTAAGAGCAGCAAAGGAAGCTCTAGCGGCCCAAGTACGCTCGTGCAAAACAGTCGAATGTGGTACAATAAGCAGTCCGAACAATCATGGACATCCCTCTGGTGGGATTATGTGGCGTGTGTAGGAACTTGCGCCGGCATTCGAACGATTCACGCTCCCTGTCCGGCTTGCGGTGCCGCTCCATTCGATACGTCGCCAAAGACCATGATCGTCGATGGTGAGGAAATGATCCTCCGCCCGACCTTTATGGGCGCCGAAGGCCGCTATAACGATTATGTCTATCTTCAGATGCTTCAGCGCGAGTGGGAGCGTCCCGCTCCCGACTTTGAAGTCTTCTCGCATTTCGCTGATTCGGAGCGTCCATCAGCTCGAGCGGCTTTGGTTCTGCTGTTCTGGGGCTACTTTGAGACTCGTATCGAACGCCTTCACCGGACGGCGATGCGCACACTTCCGCCGCGTGTCCTGAACAATCAGCTTCGGCGTTATTCCGGGATCGGGAGTCGACTCTACGATTTGTACAAGATATTCTTCGATACGAACTATTTCGACGATCTTCGCGCGCACGGCCACGCCGCCGTCGCAGATTTGCTAAAAGATATCCACGAACGCAGGAACGAATTCGCCCATGGAAAGCCGCAGGCCATCAACGACGCGACGGTGACAGCCCTCGTTGAGAACCTCCAAGCCGAGCATGAGGCTTGGATCGCGGTTTACAACGCCCGGGTTAGGCCATGAGATGACCGAGCCTCTTCCGAAAATTGATCGCGAACTGCTGAGCGTTCTGGTGAGCGGCGCCGAGAAGACCTTCGAAAATGCAGAGAGGCTCTACTTCGAGGCGGAGCTTTTGGCAAAGGCCGGAGCCACGGCGCGAGCGCTCTGCCTTCATCAGATTTCTCTCGAGGAATGCTCCAAGATCGAGAGTATCGGTGCCTGGGCAACCACGTTGCTGGCTGGCGTCGGCCTCGATCAAGACAAGGTCTTGGCCGCCTTGAGACGCCACTCCTCCAAGAACAAGAACAATGCCTATATGATGGAGGGATCACAGGCTGAAAAGGATGCCAAGGCAAGCGGCGACTGGGAAGGGACACGAGAGGCATTCATGGAGTTCCAGAAAGCATTCCATGCGACGTCAAACGACGCGAAAAATGCGTCTCTTTATGTCGACTGGAAGGACGGAGAATTTGTTTCGCCGAGCGAGCAAATTACGGACGAAATGCTTGCGCAGATCATCGAAAGAAATCATGCCTTTCTCGGATACGCTCAAAATGGCCTGAACATGCTCAGGCGCTTGGATAAGTCGCCCGAAGATTTGCAGGGGCTAGTCGTTGACTTCATCGAATCCACAAAGAAATTGCGCGTGGAGATGCCTGACGATCCGGTTACTGCTGGCAATCAACTTGTTCGGCAATTCATAGATGCAGGACTGAAGAAGGTTTTGCGGAAGCAGGACTAGGCCGTGCGAAGCGAGATTCGGACGAGACCAGACCCTAGCCTCAGAGTGCGAAGACAGCTTTGCTGATGGCTCAGTGACGACCGCTG
>NZ_LFLZ01000094.1 GCF_001189845.1 Bradyrhizobium tropiciagri | reverse complement strand
TAGTGGAAACGGTAACATCGCTCCCGCGGCAATAACGAAACGTCGTGTCAACGTTCGTATGACTAAATTGCCCGTCGCTGTCGCACGACGTCAACGATAGGGCAACTCCATCGACGTTCGTATGGAGAACGTACAAAAGAGATGGGAGGACAATCGCGACCTCAATATCGCGAGCGATATGAATATAGCCTGCGTGCTGGTTATTCGGTTCATCAGCGGTCCGAGCCGTGGCAGCAGCGATGAAACATCATGCCCGGCAGACCGAATGAAGCCACCTCGAAAGCGAAAGAACCAATCAGGCCATTATCCACTCCTTGAAACGACGTGACACCGCCTCGTAGTTTTCTGCCCAGTACTCGCTACTGATCATGAGACTGTGGGGGTTACTTAGATCTGGCTGCCACTTGCGGGCGTCAGCCGACAACATCGACGCCGCTTGCTTCGACGTCGGCGTATTGCCCACTTGATCCTCGAGGCGCACCTGAACTTCTGGGCGCATCATATACGCGATAAGCTGCATAGCGTTTTTTTTTGTTCGGCGCGCCCTTGACCACCGCATAGCCACTGGTGGCAAACACATTTTGTTCGAAAGAGAACGCCAAGGGCACTCCACCGCCGGGCCCGGTTGTCGCCTTGGCGCGAGCGGCGACGGTCCAGCCGAAGTCGACCTCGCCGGTTTGCACGAGGGAGACCGTTTGAGGAGTCGTAGGCGGCCATACGGTACGCGACTTTACTCGGTCAAGCACCTTGAACGCGCGGTTCACGTCGACAGGATACATATCCTTCGGCGCCACACCATCGGCAAGGAGCGCTATCTCCAGAGTCCCGTCAGGTAACGGGCGCATGCCGCGACGCCCCGGAAAGCTGTTCACGTCGAAGAATTCGGCAAAGTTCACCGGATGTTTCCCCGAGTCGTATTTCTTTGGATCCCACGCTATGCCAGAGGTGAAAATTTCATTCGCGATGTAGTCGCTTGCCGGCGCCACCGCCAAATCCTTGAGCTCAAGGATCGAAGGATCCAGCTTTTCCCAAAAGCCCTGCTTGGATCCAGAAGCTAAACGCGCGCCGGTGTTAGTATAAAGATCCCATTCGACATTGCCCGTGAGCAACATAGCTTTAATTTTAGCAAGGTCTGGCGCAGGGATCATGTTAACTTTGATCCCCGTCTCCTCAGAAAAGGGAGTAACCACGGTTCGCTCCAGCACGTCCTGATAGGTCCCGCCCCACGCCACCATCGTCACCAAATTGGAATTGGCCACGGCACGCGAGGGCCGGATCACTATCGGCGCCGCAAGAACGCTGGCGGCGCCGGCAAGGAAGCAGCGGCGTGAGACTGTTGAGATGAGCCTGTTCATGAATATTCCTCCCCGTCGTTCTTGCAATGCAAAGAGCAGTCCTTCTTATCAAAGACATCGCGCAGAATTTCTCCAAATACTCCCCAATTCTGCAGCTTCTCCGTTGTACTTAGGAGTTTACTGCATCATCTAGGCTTCGGTATACCGTTCCAATCTGATTGATACGGAACGACGCGATAGCTGCCAAGAAACTGGCGCATCATAGTCGCTCGGCATTTTCGTGAAGCTAGCTGCGCAGCGCGGCTGCCTGCTCTACAGATCCAGCAAACGCAGCCCTGTCCACGCCGTCACGCGCCGAACGAAGCCAATTCTCGCCTACGATTTTGCAAACGTCGTCGGCTTAGGAGCCTTAACTGCAACGTCAAAAAACGCCGTGATCTAGTCAAGAGTTCCGCCCGTGACGGCGACGCAAAGCGCTCCGCAGCAGGGCGCGCTGCAGGGATGCGGCCGACGAGTCTAACCGTATAGTCGTTCGTGCGGAAACGTGGATGGCCGATCACGAAGTGCAGGAACGCAGGCTTGTCGTCACCCGCGGATGATCTGTCAGCTCCTGCACCATGCGGTCGACGACCTTGTCACGATGCGGCGCCCATGCGGTCACCTTTTCCAGCATCGGATCGTCGAATCGCGTGATCACGACGCGGCGCCGCCGTCAATTCTGATGCCGAATTTCATCGCACCGCGAAGCGGTGTCCGGCCGTATTCGAGAACGAAGCTGTTGTCGGAATTTTTCAGTGCTGATCCGACATTGCATCGCGCGACCAAAGAAGCGGACATATCGGCATGCGGCAGAATATAAGTTCAGTGTTGCCGATGTGCCCGCCGCGGGCGATTCTGATCTGCGCGTTGACGGTGTTAAGGGCGGTCACGACCTCAGCACCGTTTGCTCGACCTGGATGCGCGACTGAGCGAGCTCCGCAACCCTGTTGCTTTACGGTGTGAGCGGTATTGTGCAGCTTGCCTTGAAAATTCATCATCTTCGTTGAAGCCGAGGTTGCGTTGCGCCGAGACCAGTTATGAGAGCGGGTCGCGTAGAGACTAATCGCCGAGCGGCGGGGAGTGCTGATTCCGCTCGATGTCGCCCACCATTCCGGGATCATGCCGCCCGGGGTGACGTGGCCTTCTGGCTCCGATACAGTCCCGCCTTTCGGCTTTCGAAGGGGGACTTGGATGCCGATGGAGAGGTTTGCGATGCGCCATGTGCGCGATGTGATCAGATTGAAGTCGGCCGGGATGCCGACCCGCGAGATTGCGCGGCGGGTGGGGACAGCCCCTTCGACGGTGCGGTTGACGATCCGCCGGTTCGAGGCGGCGGGGCTGACCTGGCTGTTGCCAGACGACGTCACCGACACGGTGCTGGAGGCCCGACTGTTCGCCGGAGCCGGTCCCGGCACCCGGCGGGGCCATCGCCGGCAGGCCGAGCCGGACTGGGCGTCGGTGCATCGCGAGCTCAAGCGCAAGCACGTGACGCTGTCGGTCCTGTGGGAGGAGTACATCGCGGGCGAACCCGGCGGGTATCGCTATTCGCGGTTCTGTGAGCTTTACCGCGCCTGGGAAGGCCGGCTGTCGGTGACGATGCGCCAGTCGCATGCAGCCGGCGACAAGCTGTTCGTCGACTATGCCGGCGACGGCGTGCCGGTGGTGATCGACCGGTTCACCGGCGATCGGCGCGCCGCGCAGATCTTCGTCGCGGTGCTCGGCGCATCGAGCTTCACCTACGCGCAGGCGACCTGGACGCAGGGGCTCGCCGACTGGATCAGCGGCCACGTCGGCGCCTTCGTGGCGATCGGCGGCGTGCCGGCGCTCTTGGTGCCGGACAGCACCAAGGTCGCGGTGATCAAGGCCTGCCTCTACGATTCGCAGATCAACCGCAGCTACGCCGACATGGCGACGCATTACGGCACCGCCATTCTGCCGGCCAGGCCACGGCGGGCACGGGACAAGGCCAAGGTCGAGCAGGCGGTCCTCATGGTCGAGCGCTGGCTGCTCGGACGGCTGCGCCACCGCATCTTCCAGAGCCTCGCCGAGGTCAACGCGGCGATCGCCGAGTTAATGACTCGGCTCAACGAGGAGCGGCCGATCCGGCGGCTCGGCATCACCCGCCGCAAGCTATTGGAGGAGATCGACCGGCCGGCACTGAAGGCCTTGCCGCAGAGCCCTTACGTGTTCGCCGAGTGGCGGATCTGCCGGGTCAGCATCGACTATCACGTCGAGGTCGAGGCGCACTACCACAGCGTCCCGCATCGCTTCGTCCGCGCCGAGGTCGAGGTGCGCGTCACCGCACGCACCGTCGAGATTTTCCACAAGCGAGCGGGTCGCCGCGCATCAGCGCATGGGCGGCAACCACAAGCACACCACCGTGCCGGAGCACATGGCGTCCAGTCATCGGAGCTACGCCGGCTGGACCATCGAGCGCATCCGCAAGGATGCCGCCACGATCGGACCTGCCGCCGCGGCGCTGTGCGATCTGATCCTCGCACGCATCCGAACAGGGCTACCGCGCTTGCCTCGGTCGGAGCATATTCGCGCCCGCCTGACGACGAACTCGATGCCCCTGATTCACTTCGCCGCAGTGCGGCCCACAATCATCCGGCTTGCCTCGGGGCGACCGTCTCCCGTGCCGCATAGACACGCCGCCAATCAAGCCCTTCAAGCAGTGCCGACAATTCCACCGCCGACAAACGCATCATTTTCGGCCAGCGGAAGACGCCTTCCTCGAGCCGCTTCGCGAATAGGCACAAACCCGTACCATCCCAGAAGGCCAGCTTGATCCGGTCCGCGCGCTTCGCACGGAACACACAAACAGCGCCCGAGAACGGATCGGCCTTTATGTGCTCGCGTACCAACATAGCAAGCCCTTCCATTCCCTTGCGGAAGTCGACTGGCTCGGTTGCCACCATCACCCGGACGGGCCCGATCACCGGCTTGCCTTCAACGCATGGACGATGGCCGCAATCATCGCCACGTCCGCGCCTTGGCCGCCCCGGATAGTGACGCCTTCAGCTTCAATCTCGATGCTCCAACATCCGGCTTGGCCTTCCGTCGCGCTGTCTTGCGCTCACGGTCAACCGCGACCGGCGCCATGGCGTCTACCACCGCAGGCACAAACTGCGGATCGTTAGCCATCGGCGCCGGCTGCCGCCGCGCTTGCCGGCGCCAAGTCAATACTTGTTGTGGGGCCAACCCGTGTCGCCGGACAATCTCGGAAACGGCCGCCTGGTACCAGCGTCTCCTCGACAATCCGCGCCTTGTCGGCCTTGGCGAACCAACGACGTCGTCCCGTGATCACTTCCAGCCGGCGCCGTTACATCCGACTTAAGCGTATGGTCAAACATAGACACAAAACGACCCCTTCAAAGAGATCGTGAACTCGCCTATCCCATCTGCCCCGAAAAGGTGGGAGCGGAACGACGCCTTCTCTGGACCGCAGCCTTCTGGCAATGCTAGTCGAAGGCGGCTGGATCGCCCACCACACCAACCTGCTGATCCTGCGGACCATCCGATGTCGGCAAGAGCTGGCTCGCCTCGGCGCTCCGCAATAAGGCCTGCCGCGACAACCGTTCCGTGCTCTATCAGCGCGTCCCGCGATAGTGCACCGATCTCGCTTTGGCCCGTGGCGCCGGCCGCCACCCCCGCCTCCTGCGCGCGATCGGCCGCGTCGATCTCCTCATCCTCGACGACTGGGGGCTCGAGCCGCTCGACGCCGCGGCCCGTCACGATCTCCTGGAGATCCTCGAGGACCGCTCCACCGTCGTCACCAGCCAGCTTCCCGTCGATCAATGACACGCGCCGATTGGCGACTCCACCTACGCCGACGCCGTGCTCGACCGCATGATCCATAACGCCCATCGGATCGATCTCTCGGGGGAGAGCATGTGGCGAAGCCGTAAACCCAGCCGCAAGACCAGAGCAAGTGGAACTGTGGACATGCCGCTGCGCTTAGACAACCCCACAGCGTTGCCCACAGGCGCATCAGAAAACAAGTCGTTCCAGCCACGATTCAAGATTGACCTCGCGACTTCGCCGATGCCAGAAACTAAGCAGCCAGAACGACTCGCGCCCCGGGCGAGATCTGCAGAGGGAGATTGTCTCCTGGTCGCCACAGACAAGACCGTCAAGAATTTCTTCGACCCCGGCCGATTTGCAAGCCGCAGCAGCCTCGCGGTCGCATAAGCAGCCGTCAGCGTTGCTCATGCTCCACCGCCAAAGCCCGGATAGCGCAGTGGATCACGGTCGCAGTTATTTTTCGGAATGGCAACTTTGATCATCGCGATCTCGGCCTTAGCTTATTTGCCAACCGTATCCATCATATAGGAGCCTTGAGAATTAACTGAGATACGAGCTAGCGTCACACTCTCACGCGTTACTGATTGCTCGGCAAGGGGTCTTGTCAAATGGTCGCCGCTGTTGACTACGAACACACATCTTCTCCGCGCTTAAGAACCTCCGCGCGACGCGCTGCGCGGCGGACTACGCGATCCGACTCTCCGCCTTGCCGACTCGCGTTGCGCCTACGCGCTCGCAGCGGCCGCCGAAGCAATGACCAGATTTGTTGTAGCGTTCTTCATGTTGTTTACTCCTCCTCGTATCTCTAGGAGGAGGCAGGCGAGTTGCAACGCCATGGCTTCCGCGTTTCAAAAGCCGCTCATGCGGAGGCGACTTCGAACCCCAATTCTTGGAGGGCAGCAACCGCGGCTTCCTGATCCTGCCGGTAGTTGCCGCCCGATATTCCTATCCCACCAATCAGCTTTCCGTTCTCGATGATCGGGTAGCCGCCGCCGACTGCGACCATCCGGGGACGGGGGATAAGGGGAGCGAGTTTCGGATCGGAAGTGACGCAGTCGTTCCAGACATGTGTCGCGAAACCAGATGATGATGCCGTCCAGGCCTTGTCGATAGCCACTTCCGCCGCCAAAATCGACGCGCCGTCCGTCCGCTGGAACGCGCGGAGGCTGCCGGTCGCATCGGTGACTGCAATAGCGGCTTCAAAACCTATCCGATGAGCGGCGGCACGGGCGGCGTCAATCAACGCGACCGCTGCCTCTCGATTGATAAAGGCCGCAGGAATTGTCTTTGTCGTCATGCTCATTGAAGTCTCCATTTTCGACCGAACGTATTCCGTTCCGGCATATCTTCGCTGCTGTTCAAGCTTGTGATCCGAACCCTCCGAGCACTATCTTTGCCTTGGTCGTGCCGCCTTCGATCATCTCATGCGCCTTTCTTAGATTAGCAGCAACGATTGTATGCGGCGGGTCGTCGTGGTCCGAACCCGACCTTCATCGACCAGGTGCGATACTTCGTTGACAAGTTTTCTCTATCGGACAGATCCGCCGTGCCGTAGATCGGTCGGCTAAACATCAATTCGTGGCAGATCGAACAGTCGCTAGACGTCCAGCATTTGGCGCAACTTCTCCGATTGAGTTTACGACGATTAGCGATCCACCTACTCGCGAACGACCGCGATCGCCTGTGGAGAGCAGGCCTTGTCATGACGCCAGGCGCCCCGGTCTGATGTAGAACGCCGCATGCCCACCTCCACTAAAAGTCGACTGCGCCGATGCAGCGGCAGCGTTGATGATTTCGGCTTTAGGCTACAAAAGGAACGCCGCCACGATGAAAGCGGGCGAGGCTTTTAGAGCGGGTCTCACTCGTCGTTCTCGCGCGTCGCGACCCCAGGCGGCCGTCCGCGGCGTCTCCGCCTAGAGGCCCGCGCGCCCTCCACTTTCACGGCCCGCCGGCATACGAGACGGACGCCGAACAGGGGCGAACTCGGCCAGACGGTCCGGGTCACCAAACCGCTGGCGGTGAATCGTTCGATCTCGAGCTTCCCGCTGCGCTGAAGATCAGGACGCCGGTTCTGCCTATGCCGGTATGATGTCATGATAGAAGCCCGTCTCGTCATAGGTCGCCCTCAAGATAACCCCCGAGACCTTCGCGATAACGACCGAGAAGTGGGAATGCGGGTTCATCTCGCCTTTCTCGTCGGTCGCCGTGTATGATCCTTCCATGAGGTGCCCACAGACCGTCTGCGACGCGCTCGAGGCCGTGATATGGACATGGCAATAGGGGGTTTCGTGCCCCTCCCAACCCCCGGCGCCGAAGCCCGTGTGGCCGCCGCCACGTGTAAAAGCGAGCGGCGGGGTCGAAGACTTGTCCGGGACCCACCCCATCCCGATAAGGCCATGGGCGCTCACTTCGAGCGGCCCCGGGACCTGAACGAAGTCAATCCCAAGGTAATCCCCCCGCGCCTCCTGTGGCATGTGCGGGAACTTCTGAATCCTGATGGTGTCCATCGCGCCTGTCGCGTCCAGAAGAACACCTGTCTTGACATCGTTTTGTCTGCAGATGTCCCAAAGGGCTCGAAGAAGGTCTTCGCCCCGGTTCAATCGAGCGTAGATGACCTCCTCGACCTTTCCACTGCGCATCGGCCTCTTCATGTGACTCTCCGTTTTGCTTGACATAAATCGCAGGGACGATTCTTTTCCTTAGAGACTCTCCTTGGCGGTCCAGACGTTAGGTTGTGCTGTATATATGGAATTCCGTAGCCGAATTTCAGCAATGCGGCGAGCGGCGGGGACGAAATTCTTCACTTTGGCAGGAGAATACGAGCTTTGTGGATCAAGTGTCACCTCCAGATTCACACCATCAGGTGCATGACCTCTTCACGAGTGTGTCGGAAGTCCGAGGAGGCACAGAGGTTTCGCAAAATTTCCGCTAAGCCGGGTTTCGAACTCGCTGCCATTCGTCACGTCCACAGCGCCATGGCTTGCGCTGCTGCTCGAACGTGAAGCGTTGCTGCGACGCGGCAAGCGACTGTCGAAGCGGCTGCAGTATGCCAAGCTGCGCCAGCAGGCTGCGTCGAGGACATCGACTATCGCGCCCCGCGGGGCCCTGACCGCAGCCTCTTGACGATACTGGTCGAAGACCAATGGATCGACGAGCGCGCCAACCTTTTGATCTGTGGCCCGTCCGGCGTCGGCAAGAGCTGGCCCGCTTCGGCGCTCGGAAACAAGGCCTGCCGCGCGACAATCGCTCCATGCTTTATCAGCGCGTCCCGCGGCTGTTCAGTGATTTGGCCTTGGCGCGCGGCGACGGCCGCCACCCGCGTCTGCTGCGTGCGTTGGGCCGTGTCGATCTGCTCATCCTTGACGACTGGGGCCTCGAGCCGCTCGACGCCGCGGCCCGCCACGACCTCCTGGAGATCCTAGAGGACCGCTAGACCCGCCGCTCCACCATCGTCACCGGCCAGCCCCGCGTCGACCAATGGCACGTGCTGATCGGCGACCCCACCTACGCCGATGCCGGTCCTCGACCGCCCGGCCCATAACGCCACCGATCGACCTCAACGGCGAGAGCCTGCGGCGAACCCGCGAACCTAGTTGAAAGGCCTGAGCCAGTGCCGCTGTGGATGTGCCGCTGCGCTCGGACAACGCGAGGGGCGTTGCCCACATGCCACGGCAGGAGCATCAGAAAAGTCCACCCTTCAAGCCGCGATTCAAGATTGACCGCATGGCTTCGCCGACGCCAGAAACCAAACTGCCAGAACGCCTCCCGCCCCGGGCGATATCAAATAGGAATGGTGGGCGAGATCATCGGAATCCGCATCTTGGCTTTGCTGCTCTCATCCGACCGGAATAGTTCTCGACAAAAGCCGCGATGCATGCCTCGCCATCGCCAAGCCGCAACGACGTCTCATTGCCCCAATGGCAGGCTCAGCCCGGTGACGTCACGGTCGCGCTCGCGCGAGGAGTGTTCGCAGCACACCGTTCTCGCCGGCTCAGGGTGGAAGAATGGAGGATCTCGCACATGCGGCGGAGGTTCTGGAAAGGCGGAAGATCTCGCCCAACGTACGACTTGTCGTGACGCTGATTCATCGAATGTGGCGCGAGGACAGCAGGCCCCTCTGTACGCGGCCCGGCCCCCTGGTCGCTCACACCCAGCTGGGTGGCTCGAATCTTCGAAAATTCCCAAAGCCTAGAACCAATGGTTCGAACGTCGACAAGTCACATTCATAGGAGGCGGCGTACGCGGCGTCTGCGCCCGGAGCTACCGGTTTGAAGGGTTCCCGCGCCCTTGGCCTCAAGTGGTCGAGAAGCCTCTGATCCGATTCAACTACCGAGGGCGTAGCGCCGATGTGATTCGAACCGTTCGCCACGGCCACGCGCACATCAACAGGCAAGGACTGTAACCCAGGGTCCACCGAACTCAACCACATGACTGTCAGCTCGCCCATGAAGGTCTTCAAGCAACCGGAAGTAAATGTCCTTTCCGAGTATCCCTTTGGGCATCTCTCCCATCAGATTTATTCGGACGGCCTCGGGTGCGACCATCCACATCTAGCTGCCGCCACGGTAAGGTCGAGTAGAGACCTGCGATCGCTAAGCAGTTCAGCGCTCCCATCGCGGCACCTTGTGTGAGCGTAGCTCAGCGGCCTTTTGATTGACGCTTGACGTCTATTTGACCCGCGAGGCGCGACGCCGAGGCTTCCAAATTCTGGACAATGCGATAGCCTGGCGCACCGCCGACGTCTTCCGGAGGGCAACGACCGGCGGCCTCCAGCAAAACCGGCCGGTTGAAGCGAGCGGATGATAAGCATTGTCTCTTGATTGACGAGGCAGGAGGGAAACGGCTTGGACTTAGCCGTAAGGATTCCGAGCTCACGCGTTTCGGCTGTCAAAGCGACGGCGTCACAATAATGGCCGCGGGAGTACGTACGGAAGAACCCACCTGGCCCGTCGAGTGTGCCTGGCGCGGCTTCTCCACCAGCTCCAGCAAAGGCTGGCCGCGGTGATCCCGGCGCGGGCTGCAAGACCTGCATGAAGGTAGACCTCCATGGTGCCGTCACCGAAACACTGGGTGAGGCCACAAGCCATGTTGGCAGCGAAGTTGAGTGCTGCCGCAAATTGACCAGTATCCAAACGAGACAAAACCGCTGCGAAGGCAACAGCGCCGAAAACTCCGATCGTCGGGACGGTACGAAACCCGTTCGCTCCCAAACCCGGTCCTGCAGCGATGGCCATGCGTTGCGCCGCCTCGTAGCCGACTGCGATCGCGGTCACTACCTCTTTGCCGGACCGACGATATTGCTCACCCAACGCAAGCGAAACGGGAACCACGTAGGTACCGGGGTGAGTGCCGCCGCCAAGATGCGTAGGGGAGAACTGAAGGTCAAATTGACGAAAAGCAGGGACGCGATTACAGAAATTCTGCACTTTTCGGCACGTGGGCGGTGTGTACGTCTTAACAGTCGCGCTGAGAAGATGCGCATCCTGTCGATACGACAGACGCAATTAGCACGAAAATTCTGCGCGCGGAGACGCGCCTCCAGGCCCCTCAGCGCTCGGAGTGGCTGGCGATTCACCTAGGCACGAGTTGTTGGCCCCAACCGGGTTGCGCAGGAGCCTAGCGTTCGTCGCAGATCCGCGGCCCGCATGGCATTCTTGCAGAATTTCCGCCAAGCCGGAGGCGAATTCGCTGCCACAGGTTCTCGGTGGAAGCCTATTCTCTTGGGTCTGAGAGCATCGATAGGCAATGGGGGCAACACCATGGGATTGGCGGCTGTCAAGGTGGATCGGGATCAGCTCGACAGTGTGAGGGCTGAGATCGGCTTTATTCCCCGGACGCCTCGGGAAGCCAAAGCGGCCGTTGAGATCTGCAACGGCTATCCTGTAATCAACCACGAAGTCGAGGTCCGAGACGCTCGACCAATCGCGGACAAGTTGTCGCTTGACCGGGAAGGTTTCACGCTAGTCCGCCACAGGATCTCATGTCTCGATGAGACTGACCAGAAGGAGTTGTCGTCAAGGTACACCGAGGAGATGGCCTCATTCATCAAGAATCGCTTCAACGCCTCCTGGGTCATTCCTTGGGTCCAAGGTAAGCAGGGCGCGGTGATCTTGCGCTCCGCCGATCATCAGCTCGGAGAGGACGGGGTTCGCGGCCGGGCGCGGGTTGCTCACATCGATTACACCCCGACGGACGCCTGCGCGGTGGCAACGCGGTCGGAGCGAGCCCAGGGCATGCCGCCGCGAGCTTACTCCAGATTGATGCTCATCCAGACATGGTGCGCTACGTCACCTCCACCTCAGGATTTTCCCTTGGCATTTGTGGACGGAAGCACATTGGTTGACACGGATCTGTTCGTGTCCTCTCTCAACGATCAAACGAGAGAGATTTACAGCAAGGTCTGGAGGCTCCACTACAATCCACTGCATCGCTGGTACTATTTCTCCAATATGACGAAAGACGAATTTGTCATGTTCAAGGGATACGACTCCGAGGATCATCACAACCCGAGGGCGGCTCACTGCTCCTTCGACAACCGTCTAGCTTTCCCGAACGGAAAGCCTCGGGCAAGCGTAGAAGCGCGCTTCGCGGTCTATTACGAATAACGGACCGCGCCGCCGAGGCGAGCTAGTCAGAAGTCTCCGCCATCAGAATTCTTGGATCAGGCAGCTACGCCATGGCCAGAATCAACAGGAAAACCTCTATGCACGTAAGGATCGAATGGTGGTTGTGAAAGGCGCCGCGAGCGGATCGGGCGAGCGCTTGCAGTCCGCCTTAAACACGAGGAGGCGAGGCTCGTCACAGCTCCGACATTGACGAAGCTGGTCGAACCGCAGCGGCTATTTCTCGTGTTGTCTCGCCCGATCTATGAACGAGCATTCGATCAATGGCTTGCGCCTTGAAAGAAACCAACCACCAATGCTCATCCACCGGCGTCTTCTTTTGTGCTCGATACCTTTTGTGCTCTCCGGCTGCGCCTCCGATTTCCAGATGCCGATCTGCCTTGGTCGCAGCGCCTGCGGTCTCGCCATTTTACGCGTATGTAGTCCTCCGTGAAGAAAGCGGGCGACCGCTGATTTAAGCGATGTTTTGGCTCGGGACAGTTTCTGCGAAGGTCCGGATGATGGCACGCAAGAGTTCTGCGAGCCATCGCAGGAGCAGGCCGAAGTTGTGGCCGGCCGCGGCGACGGCGGCACTGATGCGGTCGCCGACGCGGCCTTTGAGAAAGTTGCGGTCCATGCGGTGCTCGGCCTTGACGTGGCCCATGACGGGCTCGACAGCCGCACCACGCTTCATCTCGCGCCGGATGGAAGCCGTGACGCGGCGGACCTGCCCGAGATCCAGACCCTGAACCGATGCGGGTGGTTTTGGCCGCGGTGCCCTTTGTCGACATGGATGCTGCGAGCCTCCCCGCCGGAGAGCTTCTCCATGTCGGCGACCACGGGGCCGAGCATGTGCCCATCGAAGGGATTGCCGTGCAGTGCCTTGGCATGGAGCACGAACTGTCCGCCCTTCACCTCGCCAATGACAATTTCGATCACCGCGCCTGACACAGACGCCCCCCCGCAACTCGAGTGCCGTTCGCGATAATGGCGTTCCGCCCGAGCATCACGGCGCCAGGCAAACAGCTGCGATGGGTGAATGCCAATCTGACGAGCGATCGCCGAGACGCTCGCGCCAGGCTCCAGCGCCTCTGTCACGACTTGAGGTGGAAGATCGAAGTCTTCCATAAGGTCCTCAAATCGGGCTGCAAAGCAGAGGACTCAAATTTGCGAACCGCTGAGCGTCTGGTCAATCTGATCGCGGTCTTCTGCATTGTGAGTTGGCGCGTCTTCTGGATGACGATGCTCAATCGCTCCTCGCCGAATGCCGTACCGCAAACGGCGCTGACAGGTCCCGAAATCAGGCTTCTTGATCATTTGGTGAAAGACAAGGGTGGCGATTGCTCTCGACGAAGTACACTCTCGCACTATGTCGTCAAGATCGCGCGCCTCGGAGGATACTTGGCCCGCGCCCACGATCCGCCTCCAGGAAATACAGTGATCTGGCGCGGACTATCGCGGCTGACCGACATCGAACTTCGAGCTGCAATCAAGGCAACAATTATGGGTAATTGAAAGGTCTCTTTGCCGCTTACGCTGCAGACCGCTCGCTCGCGAGTACTAGACTAAATCACCTTTCGGAGCACCGGAGGGTCGCGAACTTGCCCTCACGCAGTGCTCCCGACGCTTGCCGCACACCAGAACCCAGATTTCAGGCCGACGTCCGCAAATTGCGCTCACGGCCGAGTGATGAGCGAGGGCTGAAGTTGGGGCGCTGCCTCACCAGCGACTATGCACGCCTCTGTAGTCCTGGAATACGCCGCTCGTCTCCGGTGACAATTCGGATATCCGCTGGACCAGCCCCTCGGCGGACTCGTCGGGGGTGACCCAATAGTAGTCGCCACCCATGCGCGTCCCGACCCAACCGGGATTGAGGATGCCAACCAGGACTCCGTCATCAGCCCAGTCCTGAGATAACGTCTTCATTCCCATATTTAGCGCCGCCTTAGCCTGCCGGTACGCATAGTTGCAGTCTCTTGCCGTGCTGATGGACCCCATAATGCTCGTTATCGCAACGAGCTTCTTCTGCGTGCTACCGACGAGGTTGTCCCTGAACGTCTGCGCGATCAACATTGGGGCGAGCGCGTTCACGCGCATGACCTTCATCCAATTCTCAGCCACGACTTCATTCTTCGGCTGCAAATTGACGCCAGCGTTGTTGATTAGGATATCGATCGGCCGACTTCCAAGCGTGTCCTTGAGCGCCGCGATGGACGCTTCGTTCGCAACGTCCAGGGGCAATATCTGGATGCGACGGCCTGATGATGCATCGAGCGCCTTGAGCTCATCGGCGCCATCAGGATTGCGACACGAGGCGATCACATGAGCATGCTGGGCCGCGTACTGACGGGCAAGCGCAAGACCAATGCCCACATTGGAGCCTGTGATGAGAACCGTCGTCTGCTTGCCCATATCTCTGCCTCCCTCCGGACTTTTTGCGCTACAAACAATAGACAGCCTCGCGCGCAGTAAATGTGCAAAATGTTGGAGACAGCGGCACATTTCACTCGAATTACGGAGACATCAAGTGTGTTTTGCGCGCGGCGCGGTTGATAAGATGCGATCCGGTCGGCTACGCGCTGTCCTGCGCCTATTTTGCTCTCTTGGTTTCTACGTTTGAGGTCCCGCCTTCCGAAACGCGAAGCGCCGCCGCGCCCCCGGGGCAGTGTTTGCAAGTTTCCGCTACACCCCGGTTAAGCTTTTTCATGCCGTACCGCAGAGAGGCGCTCGTGAACAAGCCTCTAAGCGATTGAGCGGCAGTCTGTTTTTGGGATTTGATGGCGTTTGAGATTGCAGGGATTTGAGGCATGGGCGCCGCAAACCTTGCAAATTCATTTTTTGGGATTCCTCTTAGTTGTTACCGTGGTTCAGTGGTGGATCGAAAGGAGTGATGCAGCCGAAGAAGCGCAAGACGACGGGATCGAACGATCTGTTCCGGGCACGGCTGGATCAGATCATCGACTTGAAGCACGAGCTGGTTCTGCCCGCCGGCAGGATCGATTGGGACTGGATCGATGGGGGACATTACCCCACTCTACAGCGAGAACGGCAGACCGGGAATCGAGACCCACTTCACGATCGGGCTATTGCCGCTCAAGCACCGTGCCAGATCACCTGACAAGATCGCTACGACGACCACGGAAGACGAACAGATGTAAGCGCTTGGCCTGCACCTGGAGTGCCAACGACGGAAAGCCTCTGCGCATAAGAGTGTAGCCTGTCGCGAGCCACACTCGCACGCCTGTCGGAACCGGGATCATCGGCGTACCTGGGCATCGAGAACTCGACGCAGCGCGTCCCCATCAACCTCGCCATCGACCCGGATGCGGTGTCCGCTACCAAGATCAATCTCGATGATGCCCTGGCTCTTCCGTCGACGCGCCGAAGCCGTCGTCGATCGTGCTTCGGTCAAATCCCGCGCCGGCACAGACGGCCCAATCTCGACCGGCACGAACGGCGCCACACTCGTCTCACCGTGCTTGTAAAGCCCTTTACGCCACCGGAACAGCTGGCTCACATGAAGGTAACCGGTATGAGCTCCCACGTCTGCGATGATTAGCGGTCGCGTGCGTAGCGGATGGGCATCCAGTGCTGGCGGAGCGCCTCGACGACGGCTGGGATATCGAGGTAGGCGTTACCGAGGAAATCCTCGGTTTTGCGACCGTTTCGTGGCGGTCCGAGCAGCGGACGGGCCTGGTCATGCAGCAGGATGGGCAGCAGCAGGCCGTGATTGACGTCGTTGACGTCGAGCAACGGCGCCCACGCCGACAGTCTTAGCCGCATCGCGGCATAGAAGCCCTGGCACCAGGGATGTGCATCGATGTTGCCGCTGGGTCGCGCCGGTGCATCGGCTCGAACCGATCGGGGGCAGTCGAGAGGGCGTTGCTGATGTCGTGTGGCGCAGCGCGACGGCGGAGATCGCGGCGAACTCCGGCGTGCCGCCGTGGTTGAAAGCGTCGGCATCGATCGCGAGCAGCGGGCAGATGCAGATCCAGTCGAGCGGGCTCATCGACACCGGTCCGGCCACGATCGCAGCGGCATAGCCGTCGAGCATGGGAATGCTGGTGGCGGCAGGATGGCGATCGACGCGATCCTGGAGCCATCGCTCGAGTTCCGCAAGCGACATCGCGGCTGACGCCATCGACGATGCGGCCTTATGGCGACGTGGGCTCATGCCGCTGCCTGCGGTGTGTGCCGGCGCGCCGCCATCCAGTTCCAGGCGAGCAGCGTAAGCGGTGGGTTGCCCGCACCTTGTCGGGCGTAAGCTGATCAGCAAGATGCGCACCGTCATATACAAGTTAGGTTCGCATAGATGGTTGACCATATAGTTGACGCTTCGGAGCCACGGGGCCGGATAGATATCCATGTCGGAACAGGGCGCCGGCGGCGGTGGAGCGACGCGGTCAAGGGTCGGATTGTGGCGGAGTCGTATGCGCCGGGCGCTGTTGCGTCCGAGGTGGCGCGCCGGCACGGCGTCTCGCCGCAACACCTGTTTGCGTGGCGCAAGGCGGCGCGTGCCGGTCTGCTGAGTTTGCCAGCGGAGGATGCGCCATTCTTAGTACCGCTGGTGTCGGAGCTGCGCCCCGCAACTCGATGACAATCAGTATCGAGATTGGCGGTACGGTGGTTCGTGCGGCGGCCGGGGTCGACCCGGCCTGGCTGTGCGATGCGGGCCGTGAGGGCGACGACATGATCGCGGCTTCGGCCGGCGTTCAGATCATGGTCGCGACGAGGCCGGTAGACTTCCGTAAAGGTGCCGACGGTCTCGCCGCTTTGGTGCGCGAACAACTCCAGCACGATCCGTTCGCGGGGACCATTTTCGTCTTTCGTTCAAAGCGGGCGGACCGTTTGAAGATTTTGGCTTGGGACGGGTCTGGGCTTGTGCTGCTGTGGAAGCGGCTGGAGCATTCCGCGTTTCGCTGGCCGCCCATTAGCGACGGCGTGATGCGGTTATCCGCATCACAGCTCGCCGCGCTGATGGATGGCCTGGTCGCGCCTGCATGCCCGCGATGTTGCCCAACCGACCGCAACGTCGTGAACTCTGTGACTGCAGTCTTCCACAACAGCCGGCGAATCAGCTTGAGTACCGGGCGTGAGCGAGACGACGGATCAGCTTCCGACCGATATCGAAGCGCTGCAGGCGCTGGCTGCGGCGGCACGCGCGGAGCGCGACTCGGCGATCGCAAAGTGCGACGCTACGATCGCCGAACGCGACCATGCGCTGTCGCAAATGGATCGCCTGCGGCATCTCTTGCGCCAGCTGCAACGCGCGCAGTTCGGCCGCCGCTCGGAGAAGCTCGATCCTGAGCAGTTGCAACTGGCGATCGAGGACATCGAGCAGGCCATTGCCAGCGACGAGGCGGCTCAGGACAGGAAGGACACGGCAGGCGCACGCCAGCGTGCTGAACGGCGCCGCGCCAGCCGTAGTGCGCTTCCGGCCCATCTGCCGCATATCGACGTCACGATTGCCCCGGAAGATACCAATTGTCCGTGCTGCCGCGCGTCGATGCACGTGATTGGTGAGGAGACTTCACGGCGGCTCGACGTCGTGCCGGCGCAGTTCCGCGTGATCGTCACCCATCGTCCCAAATACGCCTGCCGGGCCTGCACGGATGGCGTGGTTCAGGCGCCGGCACCAGAGGGGCTGATCAAGGGCGGGCTGCCGACCGAGGCGATGGTGGCTCACGTACTGGTCGCCAAATATGCCTGGCACTTGCCGCTGTATCGGCAGGCTCAGATGCTGCTGGCGCACGGCATCGACATCAAGCGATCGGTCCTGGCGTTCTGGGCGGGCTATGCGGCGGTGGAGCTTCGTCCGCTCTGGCTCAGGCTGCGCGAGATCATTCTGACCGCGAGCAAGATCGCGGTCGACGAGACAACAGCGCCGGTGCTCGACTCCGGCCGCGGCCGCACCAAGAAGGGCTTCTTCTGGGCGATCGCGCGCGACGATCGGCCGTGGGGCGGGGCCGACCCGCCGGCGGTGGCCTATACTTACGCGCCCGGTCGCGGCGCCGTCCACGCCCTCAAGCTGCTCGACGGTTATCGCGGCATCGTGCAATGCGACGGCTATACCGTCTACAAGACCGTTGCCGACACCGCGCCTGACGCGGCGATCACGCTCGCCTTCTGCTGGGCTCATCTGCGGCGGCGCTTCTTCGACGTTGCCCAGGACGGTCCTGCCCCGATCGCGAGTGAAGCGCTCGAGCGTATCGCCGCTCTCTATGCCGTCGAGAAGTCGATCAGGGCCGCAGCGCCGATGAGCGCCGTGCCGTCCGCCAGGAGCGCAGCAAGCCGCTGGTGCTGGCGCTCAAGGCCTGGTTCGAGCAGCAACTCACTCGCGTCTCGGGCAAAGCGACAATCGCCGAGCACATCCGCTACGCCTTGAACCACTGGGTTGGCCTGACGCGCTTCCTCGACGACGGCCGTATCGAGCTCGACACCAATATTGTCGAGCGAAGCATCCGTCCTCTTATCCTTAACCGCAAGAATGCGCTGTTCGCGGGGCATGACGTTGGCGCGACATACTGCTCATCTGGTGATGCCCTTACAAAGGAAGGAGATTTTGCTGCGGATCTCGAGATATCGGGCGACGTGATCGTCTGGCATCGGCTTCGCGACACACAGCGTCCCGCTGCAGGTCGGCGAGCTGGATAATCCAGGGCGCCCCGCCGCACAGTTGCCGGGCCGGAAGGGTGCCACTGCGGACCATCCGAAAGGCTGTCGTGCGACTTACCTTCAGAAGGTCGGCGGCTTCATCCAACGTCACTTCGGCGCGCTCGGCCCGTTCACCTTCGCGGTAGACAGGAATGCCGTTGGTGTTTCGGAGACTGCAGACGCTGGATCGTGTCCAACTCGCACCATGTGCAGTCAGCTTGCCAGACCGATTGAGGATCGCAGCGATTGCCGTGTCCGATAATTGCCTCGCCAATGCTCGAACAAGATCGAGGACATCGGCTTCGACCGTCCAGCGGGTCTGTCCGATCTTGTTCTTTTTGACCGTCAACTGGGTATGATCGCCGCCTTGCCAGTGGATGATGAGCGCCAATGTATCGCCCACGACATTGACGATGATCTCTTTGACAAGCAGCCTGATGATCTTCTTGCGTGTCTCGATGGATGCCCCAGGACTGTTCCACGCCTTGGTCAAATCCTTGCCGAGAGTCATTAGCCTCGCGCGATCCGCGGCGGAAAGCGCCGGAGCATGCTGCGTCTGTTTGAGGGTCTCAAGCTGGGCCTCCAGGTCGCGCAGTTGAACCAGCCTCTCGTTCCAGCGCCGCTCCAGCTCACTGGCAACCAGCCGATTATCAGGATCGACGGCGTCGTACTGCCGCCGTGCTCGGACGGCTTCGTATTGAGCATGCTGGATTGCGTTCTCAATGTGCCGGCGCTTGTCGCAATGATGCACGCTCTGGGCTTCCATCGCGGCCAGTGCCGCTTCAATCCCAAGGGGCTGCAGTCGATCCAGCACCTCCTGGGCGATGACGCGATCGACCCGCATGCCACCGAAGCCGATACAGTTGTCGGCTGCTTTGGTGCCGAACGCTCCGCGACAGGCATATCGCTGTGTGTTACCGCCTTTGCCGGTGTAGTGGATGTGCAGGCGTCGGCCACAGCGCGCGCAACGGAACAATCCCGGCAGCAAGGCTTCGCCGCGTCTTATAGAGCCGCGCCCCATATAGCTCTTCCCATTGGCGTTGTCGGCGATCAGGTGCTGATTCCTCTCGAACTCAGTCCAGGCAATGTAGCCCTCATGATGGTCGTGGATCAAAACCTCCCAATCCTTCCAATTGCGCCGGAGCGTGTCGCGCATGATCCGCTTGCGGCCATCCTTGATCGTCACGCGTGTCCCTCGTCGACCGTAGGCGTAAGAGCCGGCGTAAACCGGATTCGTCAGCATGTGGTATAGCGTGTGATAAACGGGTGCCTTCCATTCGACCGGGCGTTTGCCGCGACCTTGCACGATCGCTGGAACGAGAACGTTCTCCTGCCTGAGCCAAAGCAGCACCTGCCGGATTGACTGGAGCTCAGCGAATTTGCGGAAGACGAGCAAGATGCCGTCCTGGACGCGCCGATCAGGATCCTTCTCGATACGGCTGTCATCCGTCTTCACGTAACCGACGGCGACGGTCAAATGGAGTTCGCCTCGTCGCGCCTTTTGGCGCATGGCCTCAAGGGACCGTTGCCGGAAGATCGACAACTCCATCTCACTCATGGTGCCCTTCATACCAAGCAATAGCCGGTCATTGGGTGAGCGTGGATCATAGATGGCTTCCTCATCGACAATCAGTGTGCCGACCAGGCCGCAGAACTCCAGCAAAGTGTGCCAATCCCGGCCGTTCCGGGCAAGGCGTGATGCCTTGAGCGATACCACGGCGCCAACCCGCTCTTCGCAAATTGCGGCCAGCAGCTTCTCGAAGCCCGGTCGGACCGTTCCGCCGCCGGATCGGCCGAGATCATCATCGACAAGCTGGACGTCCTCCCAGCCGAGCTGCCGCGCGCGTTCGACCAAGCCATACTGGCGTCGCTGGCTCTCAAGATTGTTGACGACCTGATACACTGTCGATTGGCGGACATACACAAAAGCGGCGCGAGCCAGGTGTGCAGGCGTGACCTTACTCATTGCCTGCTTCCTTTTTGCCGCTGGCCTGAGGTTCGTTGGCCGGCTTCGTCGCCGCTTCCATCAGCAATGCTCGCAGAAGCGCCAGCGCCCTTTGGCGTTCGGCGCCTCTCATGTCGCTGGGCTGGGTTAGGGGAAGGAACAGATCCATTTGCGTACGACACCGCCTTCTCATCGCCGAATCCTCCGGGGCTTACTTCCTCCGGACGGCAGGCTACGGTCTGATCAATCAGACTACGAAGTTCGAGAAGTTGGCTGACGGGAAGGCGCGGAACCGTTACAATCTCCGTCGAACATGCCGCCGGATCAAACATCCAGCCCGGCACCTGGAAGGAGCCGCCCTGCGGTTGCCGAATCAAGAAATAATGAACACCGTCGTGCTCATGATCGCCGGTCACCACGACCGTTCGGCCAGTCAGCGGGTGGTATGGATAGGCGATCACTGCTTCGAATGTCAGAAACCCGGCATTATGGCCCCGGCTCGGATGAGGGCGCGGAGAACTGGGCCTGCGTCGCTTCGCTGATCGAGACCTGCAAGCTCTGCGGCGTCGAGCCGCAGGCCTATCTGATCGACGTCCTCAGCAGACTCGTCAACCTCTGGCCGGCCTCGCGTCTGGACGAACTCATGCCCTGGACCTGGAGCACCGAGCGAGCTAACGGCCTTGCCGCTTGATGAACTCACCTCCTGGATCGCAACCGCTCCTGCAGGCCTCGTCACCACCGGTTCCGCGTGTTCCGACAGCTTCAACAAGCCGTCGCGTACCGCCTTGCGCCAAGCCGACAAATGCTGCGGCGACAGACCGTGGCGCCGCGCGACGTCCGAGACGATTGCGCCTGGCACAAAGGATTCCGCGACGATCCGTTCCTTGACCTCGTCGCTCCAGCGCCGCCGGATCCATAGCTGCGATACGTCGACAACACGCTCGATCATATGCAAACCGCCCTTGTCCAGACGGAACGCATATTGTCGATCAGTTCATCAGCAACAAGGTGGGAACAAAGAACCGTTTACCGAGCAGCTCGTGCAATTGATGGCTCTTTCGCCCGGACACGATGCGCTCCAGCACATCGGTCAGGTAGGCCTGCGGGTCGAGCTCATGGAGTTTTGCCGTGTTCACGAGCGACGCCAGCTCGCCTAGCTCTCGGCGCCGCCTTCGCTGCCGCTGAACAATGAGTTGCGTCTTCCCATCGCAATCGGGCGCATGGAACGCTCGACTGTGTTGCTGTCAACTTTGACACGGCCGTCGCGGAGAAACAGCGTCAACCCGTCCCAGTGATTGAGTGCGTAGTTGATGGCCTCCGCCAGCTTCGATTGGGAGAAGAGCTGGCCGACCATTGCGGTCAGGCGCGTCCTGAGCGCCTCCATCAATGGAGCGGACCTGGTGCCGCGGGTGGTCAGCCGCCGCTCAGCACTGCTGCCACGGATCTCTGCTTCGATGGCATAGACCGCCTGCAGGCGCTCGATCACTTCGCGCGCGAACGGCGACTGGTCGTCTTATACACCTCGACGAATTTGCGGCGGGCGTGGGCGAGACAAAAGGCGAGTTGGATGGCGCCGCCATGATCGCGGGTGAGCGCTTTGTAGGCGGCATAACCGGCGACCTGCAGAATGCCGGAAAAGCCCTTCAACTGTCTGGCGATCTCCGCCGTACCGCGGCCGTCGGCGAACACGTAGGCCACCGCCGGCGGTGAGGGACCGCCCCATGGCCGGTCATCCATGGCATGCGCCCAGAACTGGCAGATGCGCGGGCGATGTCGTCCAGAATCGAGCACCGGCATCGGCGTCTCGTCGCAGAACAGGCGCGACGCGGCCTGGATCGTGCGCAGCTGAAGCGCATAGAGGCTCCTGAGCCACCAGGCCGCACGCTTCACCCAGCCGGCGAGCGTCGCCCGGTCGAGATGGACACCCTGGCCGGCCAGAATTTGCACCTGTCGGTACAGCGGCAGATACCAGGCGAACTTCGAGACTACCACGTGGCTCACGGGTGCGGTCGAAGCCATGCCGCTCTCGATCAGGCGCGGCAGCACCTTCACCTGGATCACACCATCGGTGCAGCGGCGGCAGCCGTACTTGGGACGGACCGTCCGCAGCACCCGCAGGATCGCCGGGATGATGTCCAGCGCCTCGCTGACGTCCTCGCCGATCTTGTGAAGCTGGCCCTGGCAACACGGGCATGCGGTCGCCTCCCGGCTCCAGCACATGCTCGCAGCGCGGCAGGTGCTTTGGAAGCGCGCCGATGTTGCGGCGCGCCTTCTTCCGCAGTGGCTTGCCGGGCGGCTTTGCCGCAGCTGCATCGTCATTGGCAGCTGCAGGCGGCGTGACGTCGGTCTCAAGATCACCAAGCTCAAGCGCGAGCTGCTCGGCCACGAGCGCGGCAAGCCGCTCCGAGCGCTTCCCGAAGATCATGTCCTTGAACGTCTGCATTGCTACGCGCGGCGTCTCGTTCTCAGCGTCAAGCACGAGCACCATCTCGGTCAGAGCTGCCGGATCGGTCGGTGTCGGGGCGAATCGCCATGACCAGACGATACATCCGTGCGACCCATGCTCCAGTGAAATCCTCACTTCTCAGCCGACAATGGCCGGCTGCTTCACAGGCTTGGGCGACACACGCGTCCACTCGAGCCCTCGAGTAGCATCGCAAGCTGCGTCGCACTGAGATGCACAACGCCGTCGCGGATCGGCGGCCAGGTGAAACGCCCATGGTGCAACCACTTCGTTACCAACACCATGCCGCTGCCGTCCCACGCCAGAAGCTTCACTCTGTCCATGCGCTTGCTGCGGAACACGAAGACGTCGCCGCAATATGGGTTCGCGCGCAGTGCTTCGCTCACCTGCGCCGACAGCGTATGCACCGACTTATGAAAGTCGACCGGCTGGGCCGCCAGCACCACCTTGAGGTCTGAGACCGTAGAGCAATCACCGGATCCCTCGAAGCGCCGATAGCACCACCGAAAGCGTCGCCAGTTCCACCCCCGGCTCGACCCGGATGCGCGTCCCGTTCACCTCGATCTCGACCACTCCACAGACCTTGGCCGGCGGCGGCGCAATCTCCACGGGCTTCGTCTGTACCGGCGAAATACACTCGGACTTGCCAACCCTCCCGCCATCGCTCTCGGCGCCAATTTGGATAGGCACGAAGTTCTGGCTTTGCCGGCCAGCGCCGCCGCTGCCTGGCGTCGCCCCACCGTGAGCAGTCTGCGAGAAACGCCATTGCGCCGCGCCCCCTCGGAGATGTTCGCCCCCTCCTCAAAGCTCTCCGCCGCGATCCGGGCCTTCTCCTCGCTCGTCCACCGTCGCCGCCGGCGCTCCCCAGTGATCACCTCAACGCGGCGATAAGAGTCACCTTCCTGGCATCAAGCATGGCATTTGCCATCGCGCCCCTCCACCGATCAGCTCTTGCCAGCCTGTATCGCAGACAAGCTTCGTCACTGCGAGGTGAGGCCCTCATGCCGGTTACACTTGAAGACCGGCCATGCGAGCCACCTCGGAAACAGTGGGCTCCTGGCTCGAGCGATGCTGCAACTAGACGGCCGTTCCTTCTCATCTCGCGACCACCGCCGCCGCCGCTCTACCGATGGGATCACCTCTGCCCGCGATATCGTCATAGCGCTTCTCCTAGGACTACCCCTGGGACTGCAGCGCTCGCCTCCGTCAAACAAGGCGGCCGTCAGCGGGGGCGTACGTTGGAACGGATGTCGAGCTTCTGCTTAGCGCAGTGCAAGCCGGCGCTTCGGCAGCAGCCAGACCGCCGCCTTGAGGCGTTGTAGGCCGGCGAGTTGTGCCCCCACGATCAGGCCGGCGATTGACGAGATGTTGATGATCGAGCAGGGCTGGTTGTTCCGCCGGTACTTGAGCAAGCGCTTGGCTCCCAATGAACACGGAATCGACGTTGACGCTATCACCAGCTGCCAGTCGTCAAAGCTGAGCTGCTCGATGTCGCCGGCTCGGCCTACGCCGGCGTTGTTAACGAGCATGCTGTCCCGCTCATGTCCGCATCGGCCTCCTCGAGGGCGAAGATCCACTGGTGCTCCTTGGTGACGTCGAGCGCGACGGAGAAGGCTGTGCCGTCGCCATGCCTCTCATGGGTCTCAGCATCGACTCGCTTGCCGCGCTCAAGATTGATCTCGGCGACCGTCGCCTTAAGCCATCGCTGGTAAGCTTCCTCGCGATATCCGCGCTCAGCGCCTGCGCACCGCCCTTGATGAAGACCTTCTTACACGCCGCCCGTCCCGGCATCGTTAACTACCTTTTGCGTCTCATCAAAACGATGGCCAGTTCGACGTTCAACGCGGTCACACCCATTCGGATCACGCCCAGCCGATTTTGGGTATTGAACTACTCGAGACGGTGGGCGAGCGAGGCGGATGCGGCATTGACCTGAGTTCCGCGGTCTTTCTGAAACAATCAACCGATCCCACTGGCGAGCTTGGCGGACGTCACTGGGCCCACTGGCCGACGTCATCGCCTGCGCTCTTCCGTCGGCTCAGATCAAGCCGCTCCCTGCCTTCGTCAATCAGCGTCAAAGCGAAACCGGACTTGGCCCGCCTCGCTCACTACCCACCCCGTGGGCGTCGTGAAATGGGCCGTCATCAACTTTGTCGACGTGTCGATGCAGCGGGCAATCAGGTCACGTAGCGTTTGGGTTGCAGCCGCCGGGTCGTAGCTGGCATTGATCCAATCCGGTCGCGTGAATTGGATCGGATGGTGGATAGCGTCACCGCTGAAAATCGCATCCTTCTGCCCCGAGCGAAGGTAGAGACCGCAATGATGCTTGGTATGACCATGGAGGGGCATGTAGCGCAGCTCGTCGGGCATTTCGTTCTCAACGGCATGGTCATCTTCGACAAACGTCGCCAAGCCACGCTCGACCACAGGCAAAACGCTTTCGGTCCATGGCTGCTTTCTGTGAGGTTTCACTCCAACGCCCGTCACGATGGCTTCGCGCCACCATTTGAACTCACCTTTGCTCATCAGGTAGCGAGCGTTCGGGAAGGTTGGCACCCATTCGCCGTTCTGGAGCCTCGTGTTCCAGCCGAAATGGTCGGCATGCAGATGCGAGCACATTACGAAGTCGACTTGCTCAGGAAGGACACCGACGCGCGCAAGGTTTTCGAGGAAGGGCATCCGCAAGCGATGCCAAGGGCTCTCCGGAGCGTCCTTGTCATTGCCGCAGCACGTATCGAATAGGATCGTATGGTGCCGCGTGCGTATGAGATACGCATGCGAAAGAACTTTCAGATTTCGCGTTCCCGGCTCCACGAGTTGTGGACCCAACCAGTGCTCGTGTTCTGCAACGTCCTCAGGCGTCACTCCCGGAAATAGCCAGCCCGGCTCGATCGCAAAATCGAACTCCCGGATCGAGTCGACGCGAATATCCCCGAAGAACTGAGCTTTCATGCCACTGCTCCGCTCGCCCGTAGCGCGGCAATCTCATCGTGGTCGTATCCGAGTCCGACGAGCACCTCGTTGGTATGCTCGCCGAGCATCGGGGCGCGCCTGGTCGGCCCACCGCCTACCCCCATCTGAACCGCCTTACCTAAGGCTCGGTATTTGCCGATGCGCGGGTGGTCATGCTCAACCACAAGTCCCTCCGCCAGAACCTGCGGGTGATCAAACATGTCCTCGATGGACCGGACGGCGATGGAAGGCACCCTGCCCAGCATTAATTGTTCCCACTCGAGCGCGGTACGTTGCTTCAGAGCCTCCCGGATGAACGGGATAATCTCGTCCTTGCGTTCGTGACGCGCCGTGTAGGTCGCGTATTTGGGTTCATCGGCAAGTTGCGGAAACCCGAGCGACTCACAGAGAGCCGTCCAGAAACCTTGTGTCGTGGCCTGCAGATAAATGTAACCTTCCTTGCACGGATAGATGCCCGAGTAGCTGACTCCCCAAGTTCGCGCTACGTCGCGCGGCTCGCTATCCGCCCAAACGAAGGCGCCGGCCTGCATGGTGAGGGCGGAACGCATAAGCGAAGTCCTCACGTGTTGTCCTTCACCCGTCCGCAGCCGGTGGACGATTGCGGACATGATCGCGAAGGCCGTAATAGAAGCGGTGTAGTAGTCCACGACCGAGCCGAACTGGATCCGAGGCTGATCTCCGCTCGTGGCGCCCTGCATCGCGGCGATTCCGGTGAAGCACTGCAGCATCGTATCGTAGCCGGGATGATCCTGCAGGGGACCGCTTTCGCCATAACCGGTCACGGAGCAGTAGATCAGATCAGGACGTAGCTTTTTCAGCGTTTCATAGTCGATCCCAAGCGATCGCGGCACCTTGGGACGGAAATTATGGAGGACGACGTCGGCCCGCTCGACCAGCCGGTAGAACGCGGCCTTCCCTTCGGCGTGCTTCAGATTGAGTACGATCGAGCGCTTATTCCGATTAACGCCAAGGAAGCTTCGGGCTTCTCCCGGCAGACTGGATGGGTAATGCCGATTGTTGTCGCCGCCAGGGGGCTCGATCTTGATGATTTCGGCGCCGACATCGCCTAAGAGCGTACACCCGTACGGCCCAGCGAGGTAACCCGCCAGGTCAAGAACAACCATGCCTTGAAGAGCTTCCGCCATACTTGCCTCTGAAGATCCAGGTTTGCTTTGCTTCGAAATGGATATCGTTGAATGGCTGCACGCGCCGTCACTCACGCATTTTCAGCATGCGGGAACCTCGACGTTCGGAATTTCTCCAACATCAATGCCCGCCGCCTGACCCCGCTTAAGTACATCCATGGCAGCCCGAACGTTCGCATAGTCAATCAACTGTGACTTATAACGAATAGCGGCTTCTCCACGGGCGAGAGCGCCCGCAAAGGTCGAGAGCATACCGCGCGCTTCGTCGATTTCGCTTTGCGATGGCGAGTAGATTTCGTTGATCACGGGGATGTGGCTAGGGTGGATCGCCGTCGCACAGGACGCACCCATGCGCTTTGACTTCTCGCATATCCGCCGCACCGCCTCGAGGTCATCGAGGCGCGGCGTCATGGAGCCTTCGATGTGCACGATTCCGGCGGCGCGAGCCTGCAGGACCAAATGAGCCCCGAAGTAAATCCCCTCTTCAGTCGCGTCGTTGATGCCCAAAGAGCGAGCCCCGTCTCCACCCGGAGTCGGCCCACAAGCGGCGCCGGCGCGCTTGATCCTTTGAGAGGCCATGCAGATGTCGTAGAATTTGTACATCCCCAACGCGCTTTCCGCGTGCGGACAAATCTCGATCCGGCCGACCGGTAAACCACGAGACCTCTCCAACTCCCCAAGCGTCAGGTCCAGGGCGGCGATCTCTTCCGGTTCTTCAGTCTTAGGCAGCGCCACTCCGTCGAGCCCCTCGATGACGACGGCATAAAGGTCATCCAGCAGGAAGCCTGTGCGCCATCCGTTGAGCCGCACGAAACAGCCGAAGGAGCCGGAACCCAGTTGCTTGATCGCCGTCGCGACGGCCTCTCGAGCCCGAGCTTTCTCTGAAATCTCGACCGCGTCTTCGAGATCAAATATGAGGGCATCTGCTCCGTATCTGGGCGCCTTTAACATCCAGTCCAATTTATTCCCGGGGACGAAGAGCGTTGAGCGATAGCACCTAGCGTCGCGAAGAGTCTGAGGCATCCTTTTCCTTAAGCTGTTTCCGGCCCGCCTGTTATTTTAATGAGCTCTCAGTATCGTTTGACGCAATTGGGCAGGCCATAAAGCCCAATTCCAGCGTCGGGAAGGTACTTTCAGAGGATTTTATGCGACGGCGTTGGCGCCTATTCGCGATCCGGGCGAAGGGCGTCTCGTCCTCCGCGACGAAGGGGCAGGTCACGTCCTGCACGGCAACGGTGAAATGCGCATGAGCCAACTCCGCAGCAACAAGATTTTCTCGCTCTCCGGGCCCGCCTCGTCGATCAGCGCGGATCCAAGCCAAGCGGGGCTTTTTGAAGCAGTCTCTCATATTCGATGTGGTGAGCGTCTGTCCGAACATTGCGGTGTGCTTCCGGTTCTTCGGACCTGCCGGCCGAAGCGCTCGCAAGACGCGTTCGACTAGCGATCACGCGCGGCTATGCTCTGCCTAGGTTGTTGAAGAGGATGCGTCACTTTTCCAGAATT
>NZ_LFLZ01000093.1 GCF_001189845.1 Bradyrhizobium tropiciagri | reverse complement strand
ACGTTGAGACGCAAACCGCGCTGGCGGCGAAGGCAAGCGATGAAGCGGCCCGGCTGAAGAAGGTCTCGCAAAGCGGCGCAGCGGATTCGCAGAAGTCGCTGGAGCAGGAGCACGAGCGGGCCGCGAAATTGGAGCTGGACCTCGCGGCGGCACGTCGTGACGTGGAGACGCAGTCAGCACTGGCGGCCAAGGCGGGCGACGAACTTGCCAAGCTGAAGCTGACGACGGAAGCCGGCACTGTGGAACTGCGCCGATCGATGCAGAAGGAGCACGAGAGGGGCGATGCGCTGGCGCGGGATCTCTCGACGGCGCGCAGCAAAGTCTACGCATACGAGGCGCAGGCAGCCCAAGCCAGCGACGAAGCAGCAAAGCGCAAGCAGGCGGAGTCAAACGATACCGCCGAGTTGCGACAATCACTCCAGCGAGAGCAGCAGCGGGCTGAAGCGCTGGCGCGTGATCTCGCAACAAAGAAAGGCGAACTCGATGCGCAGGCCAAGCGGGCAGCCGAAGCGAACCTGCAAGCCGCCGGGATGAAGCAAGCCGCGGAGCAGGCCGTGGCCGAGCAGCGCAGCCTGTTGCAGCGGGAGCGCGGCAGGGCCGAGCAATTGGAGCGGGACCTTGCATCGGCGCGCCGCGATATCGCTGCTTTCGCCGCCAAAGCGACGCCCGTCGTATCTCAGGTTGCCACCACCGGCAACGCTGGCCGGCCCATCCAGGAGGAGCCGGCGGGCGCAGCGGTGGCGCCGCCTCAGGACCGGGCCGCCGCGGCGCGCACCGCGGGCAATGCCGCGACCCCGCCTGACGACGGTGCGCAAGAGGCGAGACTGCTGGCGCGGGCGCGCTTGCTGCTGGAACGCGGAGACATCGGGGGTGCGCGGGTCGTGCTGGAAAGCGTCGCCGAGACGGGCAGCGCCCAGGCAAGCTTCGCGCTCGCGGAAACCTATGATCCGCTGACCCTCTCGAGCTGGGGGACCTATGGAACGCGTGGCGATGCAGCCAAGGCGCGCGGTCTCTACGCCAAGGCTGAGGCCGGTGGAATCAAGGAGGCAAAGGCGCGAATCGAGGCGCTGCGTTGATCAAACGATCCCAGCGGCAAGGACGAACGCGCCGACTCGTGCAAAGGAGCTGCTCGATGAAGAGGTTGATCGGATTTCGCCCGCTGCTGCTTGCGGGCCTGATGTCGCTGCTCCCGGCGCTGCAGCCGCCTCCGGCGGATGCGCGGCCGCAGCATGACCGGCCGCACAAGGCGCGCGTGGTCCGGGCCGAGCCGCCCCGGCCCAGGCCCGAAGCCCTGGCGATGAACGCCTGGACCGTGGGCCTCGCCGGCGGCCTCCTCGAGGGCGCGCCGATCCGCCTCGCCGCGGAGATGGCCCGCGTGGTCGACGACGGCGACAATCTGCACGTCCTGCCGGTGGTGACGCGAGGGCCCGTGGAGAACCTGAACTCGCTGCTGTATTTGCGCGGCATCGACGCTGCGATCATCAATTCCGATGCGCTCGAGGAATACAAGAGCCAGGTGCCTGACATCCAGCGGCGGATCACCTACGTTTTGAACCTGTTTCCGTCCGAGCTGCATGTCTTCGTTCGTCCGGAGATCAAGAGTCTGAGCGACCTCGCCGGCAAGAAGGTGAACTTCAACAGCCAGGGTACGGCCGCAGCCTATTCAGGTCCGCTGATCTTCAGTCGTCTCGGGATCGATATCGAGAAGACGTTCATTCCGCACCAGGTCGCGCTCGAGCAGATGCGCAAGGGCGACATGGCGGCCGTCGTCTTCATCACCTCGAAGCCGATCGATGCGTTTGTGAAAGGCCGATTTGAAGCGGGCTTCAAGTTCCTGCCGGTCCCGTATGACAGCAAGTTCGAGGACTATTATCTGCCGGCGGCGCTCGATGCGGCCGATTACCCAAATCTGATCAAGCAGGGCGATCATGTCGCCACGATCGCCGTACCGACCGCCCTCGTCGCCTTCAATTGGCCGGCCAACTCGAACCGCTTCGAGCGCGTTGCGCGTTTCGTCGATCATCTGTTCTCGCGGATCGACAAGCTGCAGGCACCGGGCTTCGATCCGAAATGGAAATCGATCAACCTCGGAGCGACCGTGCCCGGCCTCGCGCGCTTTCCTGCCGCGCAGGCGTGGCTCGATCGGCAGTCGTCGACCGCACGGGCATCGCAATGACCAGGCTTTCCACCCCGCTTGTTGTGGCAATCGCCGTCATCAACGGCGTTGCCCTGGCGCAAGGGGTGGAAAATCCCGAGACAAATCCCAAGACAGATCCCGTGACGGATCCCATGGCACAGCTGCGCGCCTGTTCCGAGCTCGAACGTGAAGCGCGGCTGGAGTGCCTCGACAAGCTGTCGCATGCCGCCGCGCCGGCTCGCCGCGAAGCGTCGAAAGCGAATCGTTGGACGATCAGCGAGACGACGTCGCCGGTCGATTATTCACCGATCGCCACCGCGACGATGTCCGATTCGGTCGATTCGTCCGTGAAGCTGTCGATCCGCTGTCGCGGCGGACGGACCGAATTGTCGTTCGCGGGACCCGCTATCTCGGGCCGCGGCGACGGCTATGTGATTTCCTATCGCATCAATGACGGTGCGCCGGTGCAGGTCGCGGCGGCCGTGCCGGCGGCTGGTTCCGGCGTCGCCGTCGCCGGCGATGTGGTTCGCCTGCTGCAATCGCTTCCCGATAACGCGGTGCTTGCCGTCCACCTCTCACGCGGTGCCGGGGCTGCCCAAGATGCAACGTTCTCGCTCGCGGGGCTGGACGCGATGCGCGCGAGGATGGCCGCGGTCTGCAAATGGCCGCTCGCCGTCGCAAGGCCCAGCAATTGAGAAAGTGTGTCTACCGATTTTTCGAGATGGAGATGATTGATGTGCAATTTTGAATCTGTTGCGAAACTCTTTGCGATCGCCGCCGTCGCTGTGCTGGCGTCCACGCCATTTGCGGTGGCCCAGCAAGGCGGAAAATACTGGGTGCCGGCCGCGCAGTCCGCGACTTACTCGGTGAGCGAGGCGCGGAAACCAGAAACGCCGCGGGCCACCGCCGAAACGCGCAAGCGCTCCGCCTTTGCCCGCATGCACAATCCGGCGGCGCCGAAAGGGAAGGAGCATCATCTGATCCTGCAGGTGAACTCCAATGATGCTGCCGCCATGAATCTCTCGCTCAACAACGCAACCAACGTGGCCGAGTATTACAAGGGCCTTGGCGAGAAGGTGAAGATCGAGGTGGTCACGTTCGGCCCGGGCCTGCACATGCTGCGCGAGGATACGTCGCCGGTGAAGGCGCGCATCGAGGAAATGGCCCTCAGTACACCCGAGGTGTCGTTCAAGGCCTGCGGCAATACCCAGGAGAAGATGCAGAAGGCCGAGAACAAGTCCATCCCGATCATCAAGCAGGCGGAAGTCGTGAAGTCCGGCGTCGTGCGCGTGATGGAATTGCAGGAGAAGGGATGGGCTTACGTGAAGCCGTGAGCCGCAGGGCCGGCCGGCCCTGAACTCCCTTTTGAGCGGGCGCGGCTTGCCGCGCAGAACGCAGGCGTAAATCCACGGGCGCGCGGGGCAGGCCTGCCGGCCGCGCAGCCAATCGCATTGACGTTCCGCATCCGCTACGCCAAGCTCCAGGAAAATCAAAAAACAACCCGGGGAAACGCGATGCTCCGCGCCGAAGACAACAAGTTCCTCACCGAAGCCGGATCGGGGACGGGAATGGGTGAACTGCTGCGCCGGTTCTGGATTCCGGTGCTGCTGTCGGAAGAACTGCCGGAGCTGGACAGCGACCCGAAGAAGATCGTTGTGATGGGCGAGGAGCTGCTCGCCTTCCGCGACTCGAGGGGCGTGGTCGGCGTCATCGATCAATACTGCCCGCATCGCGGCGCCAATCTCTGGCTCGGCCGCAACGAGGAATGCGGTATCCGCTGCGTCTATCACGGCTGGAAGTTTGATACCGACGGCCGCTGCGTCGACATGCCGACCTCCTATCCGGACCTCAACGCCAAGGACCTGATCCGCATCAAGTCCTATCCGGTGCGCGAATGGGGCGAGATGATCTGGGCCTATATGGGCCCGGCCGATCAGATGCCGGAATTGCCCGCGCTGGAAATGGCGCTGCTGCCGGCCTCGCACCGCTTCGTCACCAAGAAGTGGCAGGACTGCAATTGGGTGCAGGCGGTGGAAGGTTCGATCGACACCGCGCATTTCACCTTCGCGCATCTCTCCTTCGAGAAGGAGGAGAACGAGATCCTCGACATCAAGAAGCATTTCGTCAACCCGCTGACGCGGGTCGCGACCGACCACATGCGCTGGATCGCCGAGGACCCGCGGCCGGTGATCAAGATCAATCCGCACGAGGCGGGGCTGACAGTCGCGGGCGGCCGGCTCACCGGCAGCGACAACATCTACTGGCGCATCGCCCAGTTCCTGATGCCGTTTCACAGCTACGCGCCGAGCTCGATGCCGGGCGAGAACATGTTCGGCCAGACCTTCGTGCCGGTCACCGACACCAATTGCTGGATCTACACCTATGCGTGGAATCCGCACCGGCCGCTGACCGACGCCGAGCGCGAAGCTACGCCAACGGCAATGGCGTGATGGCCGTGGTCGACGAGAACTACGTGCCGCTGCGCAACAAGTCGAACGACTATCTGATCGATCGCAAGCTGCAGCGGACCAAGAGCTATACCGGCATCAAGGGCGTCTCCGAGCAGGACGCCGCGGTGCAGGACAGCCAGGGCCCGATCGCCGACCGCACCCGCGAGCATCTCGGCCCGACCGATCTCGGCATCATGCATTTCCGCAAGCTGATGATGGAGGCGGCCCGCGCGCTGCAAAAGGGCGAGGCGCCGCTGCATGTTAAGCACCAGGATCGCTACACCGTGCGCTCCGGCGCCTGCGTCACCAGCAAGACCAAGGATCTCACTGCCGTGATGGTCGAGCGGTTCGGCGATCCCGCCGGCTTCGTCGGCGGTCCCGGGCAGAATGCGGCTGCGGAGTAATAACCACTGTCGTCCCTGCCTAGTGCGCAATTGCGCACGGGAGCAGGGACCCACAACCACGTATGTTCATTGTTGCGCTGAGCTGTGGCCACCGCCCGGTCCAACAACATGGATCGGTGGTTATGGGTCCCGGGTCGCGCTTCGCTTGCCCGGGACGACGAAAAACTACAACGGTATCCTTCGATACTCCCTGTTGGACAGGCTCGCCTCCTCCAGATCGAGGTCGCGCTCGATGCGGCGCCGGGTCTCGTCGGTGATCTTGCCGTCGCGCAGCAGCATGTGGATGAACTTGCGCTCGGAGGAGATCAGCTCCCGCGTCAGCTCGGTGCCGGTGGCAGAGGCGTCGTGCTTGTCGGGGTCGAGCGAGTCCGGCAGCTGGTTGATCCGGATCTCGTGGCGCGAGCGCAACAGCTTGACCACCTCGTCGGACAGCTCGCGGTCGTCGGTGATGGCGTCGAGCGACTTCAGCGCGGCGTTCAGCGCCTCGCGCCGCGCAGTGATTTCCTGCTCGTGCTCGGCGATATGCTCGCTGCGTCCGTCCCTGGCGAGGCCGAGCCAGCGCACCACCGGCGGCAGTCCGAGGCCGAGCCCGACCAGCGTCACGAAGATCACGCCGAAGGCGACGAACAGGATCAGGTCGCGATACGGGAAGCTTCGCCGCTCGGGAGCGTCAGCGGCAGCGCAAGCGCTGCGGCGAGCGAGACCGCGCCGCGCACGCCGGTGAAGGCCACCACGAACACCGCCCGCCACGACGGCAGCGGATCGCGGTCGCGCAGCTGCCTGCTGAGCCAGCGCGGCAGATAGGTGCCGGGAAACACCCAGAGGAAGCGCGCAACGATCACGATGACGGCGACCAGCACCGTGGCGGTCAGGATGTCGTCCAGCGGAAACGACTTCGACTTCTCGTACAGCGAGCGCATCTGGAAGCCGGTCAACAGGAACAGCAGGCCCTCGATCAGATAGATGATCAAGTCCCAGAAGAAGATGCCCTGCAGGCGCGTCGCGGCTGAGATCAGCAGCGGTCCGTTCCAGCTCATATAGAGCCCGCAGGCGACGGTCGCGATCACGCCGCTGCCGCCGAAATGCTCGGGGATCCAGTAGGCGAGATAGGGCGTGATCAGCGACAGCGTGATCTCGACCTGCGGATCCCGGGCTCTGCGGCGGGCGCGCAGGCTGAGCCAGCCGACCGCGGTGCCGAACGCGATCTCGCTGGCAACGATGACGAAGAACGTGCCGGTCGCCTTCGGCAGCGAGAACAGCCCGGTGGTGATGGCGGCCAGCGCGAAGCGGTAGAGGATCAGCGCGGTCGCGTCGTTGGCGAGCCCTTCGCCCTCGAGGATCACCAGGATGCGCCTGGGCATGCCGAGCTTGCGGGCGATCGCCAGCGGGGCGACCACGTCCGGCGGCGCGACGATCGCCCCGAGCAGGAAGCCTGTGCTCCAGGGCAGGCCGATCAGATAGTGGGTTGCGGCCGCGACCAGGAACGCGGTGAAGATCACGCAGCCGACCGACAGCAGGATGATCGGCCGCAGATTGGCCTTGAACTCGCGCCAGCTCATCGCGACGCTGGCCGAATAGATCAGCGGCGGCAGCACCACCAGCAGCACCAGCTCGGGCGGCAGTTCCAGCGACGGCATGCCCGGCACGAAGGCCAGCACCACGCCGACCAGCAGCAGCAGGATCGCCGGCGCGATATCGGTCCGCCGCGCAACCAGGGCGGTTCCCGCCAGCACGCCGAGCAAAGTGAGAAAGATCTGAAATTTGGCTTCCATAACGGGCTCAATTCGCCCGGAAACCAGCGCCAGTCAATGCGGTCCGGCCGGAGCCGGACCGCTGGATCGGGTTGAAGTTAGGTTGAATCGGTTCGGCGGCTTGGCGCGGCCTCGGTTGACCTCTCCCCGGCGGGGAGAGGTCGGATTGCGAAGCAATCCGGGTGAGGGCTCTTGCTCTCTCGATAGACCGTACCCCTCACCCGATTTGCTGCGCAAATCGACCTCTCCCAAGGGAGAGGTGAATCGCGTTCGTGGCCGGTCTAATCAGAACTCATGCCGCTTTCGGTTCAGGGCTGCCCGGTCAGTCCTTGAGGTCGTAGCGGTAGGACTTCGAGACGATCTGCCAGCCATCGGCGAGCTTCATGGCGACCAGATAGTCGGTGAAATAGCGCGGCGGCAGCTGGCAACGCACCTTGATGAAGGCGGTGTTGTCGTCGGAGCGGTCGATGGTGACGATGAAGTCCTCGCGCGGCTTGCCTTCGGCCTTCGCCGACGTGCGCTTGCGCACCAAGGCGAGCCAATCCGGCACGGTCAGGACCTTCAGCTCGCCCTTCTCCACCCAGCGCAGGTCGGCACTTGGATGAAAGGCTTCGGCGAGCTTGTCGGCGTTGCTCTCATAGAGGCCGTCGAAATAGGTTTGCACGACCTTTTCGACGGTGGATCGATCTTGGCTCATGGGTTAGTCCTCCCGGCAGGATTTTGGCTGCTAGGATTTAGGCATGATCCGCCGGATTGCGCCATGGCCGGCGATAAAATTCCGCGTGAGGGCCAAGTGGTGACTGCATCTGAAAATTCCAACGCAAATTCGCACGATCGCATTCTGACCGGCGAATGCTTCTGCCGCGACGTGCGCTACGAGGTTGCCGACGCGTTTGCCTATGCGCTGAATTGTCACTGCTCGAACTGCCGGCGCACCACGGGATCGGCGTTCAAGCCGTTCGCGGGGATTGTGCGCGAAAAGTTCACCGTCACCAGCGGCGCCGACGGTCTCCTGATCTACGGCGATGAGATCACCCACGACGCGCATTGCGGCCGCTGCGGGTCGCTGCTCTATTCGCAGGTCCGTAACGGCGCTTATGTCCATGTCACGTTGGGTACGTTGCGCGACGCGCCTTCGATCCGGCCGACCGCGCATATCTTCGTCGGCTCCAAGGCGCCGTGGTACGCGATCCTGGACGACCTGCCGCAATATCAGGAGCACGTGACGCAAGGCGGGGAATAAATGGCGGGGAATAAATCCGCTCAAGGCAAGTTCTTGTTCTGAGCCTGGTCCGCTGGTGCCGCTGACGTCTCGGACGGCCCCAGCGAGAAGGCGAGCACGACGTCGTCGGCGCGCTGCTTGAACTCCTTGCCGACCGCGGTGCGCGCGGCGTCGGCAAGTTCCTGCAACGGCTTGTCCTGCAGCAGGCGGGGGAAGGTGACGGTCACCGACGTGAGCCGGCCATTGTGCCAGTTGAACCCGACCGTCGGCTTGACCCCGACCATCGCAACCAGATCGTTCTCCACGGCTTTGGCGTGCTTGAAGCCATCGAACACGGCGTCGACCAGGCCACAGCCCGCGGCGCAGCGGCCAGCAGCGCGAGGACGAGGAGGTTTCGGGTCATGGCGCCGAACTTGGCGCCGACCGTGCCGGCCCTGGCGGATGGAACCGCCGCGCTTGTGCCCTGCATCACGTCCTCCGTGCGTCTGTTCTCGTTGCCCGGATCGTGCACGAAAACGCGTGCCCGGCCAAATCCGAACCGGCGGTCCGCTTCGTCGACTAACAGTCAGGATGGCATGGTCCACGCCGGCGCGGATCGTGAGGCGCCTCACAAAGTGCCGCGCTTGATTCTGCTAGACGGACCTGCATGCTACAAAACGGCCAGAGTGTCGCTATGAACGGGTCTGGGTTCTTGAACTTGAATCGATTGCTGTTCGCCGTCGCGGCCTTTCTGCTGATCGTCTGCCAGCCGGCCTTCGCCGAGAAGCGCGTGGCGCTGGTGCTTGGCAATTCGGCCTATCGGAACACCGCGCCGCTGGCCAATCCGGTCAACGATGCCTCGGTGATGGCTGCGACGCTGAAGAATGCCGGCTTCGATACGGTCGACTTCCGCAAGGACCTGCCGGCCGTCGAGACCCGGCGCGCGCTGCGCGAATTCGCCGACCTCGCCCGCGATGCCGACATCGCGCTGGTCTACTACGCCGGCCACGGCATCGAGGTGGACGGCGCCAATTACCTGATCCCGGTCGATGCCAGGCTGGAGCGCGACACCGACGTCTATGACGAGGCGTTTTCGCTCGATCGCATCCTGGTCGCGATCGAGCCGGCGCGGAAGCTGCGGCTGGTGATCCTCGATGCCTGCCGCGACAATCCGTTCGCCAAGACCATGAAGCGGACGCTGGCGACCCGGGCGATCGGGCAGGGTCTCGCCAAGGTCGAGCCGACCAGCCCCAATGTGCTGATCGCCTATTCGGCGAAGGCCGGCTCTACGGCGGCCGACGGCGACGGCAAGAACAGCCCGTTCACGATCGCGCTGTCGAAGTTCCTGCCGACCCCCGGTCTCGATGTCCGCCGCGCCTTCGGCTATGTCCGCGACGACGTGCTCAAGACCACCAACAACCGCCAGGAGCCGTTCGTCTATGGCTCGCTCGGCGGCGAGGACGTGCCGCTGGTGCCGGCCCCGGCCAAGCCGGCGCCTGCCGCTGCTGCCGCGGCGCCCACGGCACCCGCGCCGACGCCGCAGTCCGAAGCCCGCCGCGATTACGAGCTCGCGCTGCAGATCGGCAACCGAAACGCGATGAACGCTTTCCTCGCCCAATATCCGAGCGGCTATTACGCCAACCTCGCCAGGTTGCAGCTCGAGAAGTTCGCGGCCGAGGACGCGCGCGTCGCGGCTACCGAGAAGGCGCGTCTGGCCGAGCAGGAGCGTGCACGGCTCGCCGCCGAGGGCGCGCAGAAGGCGCAGCAGGCCAAGGCCGAGGCCGACGCGAAGGCTGCCGAAGCGGCGCGCCTTGCCGCCGAACGGGCCAAGCAGGTCGCGCAGGAGCAGGCTACGGCCGCCGAGCAGAAGCGCCAGGCCGATGCCGCGCTCGCCGATCGCGCCGCGGCGAACAAGGCGGTTCCCGATCAGCCGGCAGCGCAGGCTGCGGCCGCTCCATCAGCTCCGCCGGCTCCCCCTGAGAAGACCACCACCGTGGCTGCCCTGGCGACCGGTTCGCCCGAGGCCGATGTGGTCAAATCGGTGCAGACCGAATTGCGCCGGGTCGGCTGCCTGACCGGCGCCGTCGATGGCGACTGGAACGCGGCGTCGCAGCGCTCGCTGACGCTGTTCAACCGCTATGCCGGCACCAAGCTCGACATCAAGACCGCGAGCGTCGACACCCTCGATGCCGTCAAGCTGAAGCAGTCCCGCGTCTGCCCGCTGGTCTGCGAGCGCGGCTACAAGGCCGACGGCGATCGCTGCACCAGGATCGTGTGCGCCGAGGGCTCGTTCCTCAACGACGACAATGAATGCGAGAAGCGGCGCGAGCGGAAGCCGGTTGCCAAGCGCGACAGCGACGAGCGGCCGTCGCGCCGCGAGCGCGAACGCACCTTCCACCGCGAACCGCGCGAGCCGCAGATCCGGTCCGCGGCCATTCCGCGCCCGCAGGGCCGTGCCAGGGCCGAGGGCGGCAGCGGTCAGATCGTTTGCGATAACTATGCGTGCCGTCCAGTCCGACGCGGCTGCCATATCGAGTACCGCGGCGGCGGCGGCCCCGGTATGGGCGTCGGCAATGTCGAGGCCTGCAATTAGCGGCGTGGGGCGATTGGGTTGAGCTGGAGCTGCAGCGGCACTTCACCTCTCCCTTGGGAGAGGTCGGCGCGCAGCGCCGGGTGAGGGATTACGGTCTCTCGTTAGCGCTGCGGCCCCTCACCCGATTTGCTACGCATGTCCAGCGGATTGATTGGTAACAAATCGACCTCTCCCCGTCGGGGAGAGGTGAAACGAAGCCGTGGCGGAACCATCGATCCAAATGGATGACGGGCTAGATCGCGCTCGCCGCGATGTTCACCATCAGCGCCAGCAGCGCGGTGTTGAACACGAACGAGATGATGCCGTGTACGGTCGCGGTGCGGCGGATGATCTTGTCGGTGATGCCGACATCGGAGACCTGCGCGGTCATGCCGATCACGAACGAGAAATAGACGAAGTCCCAGTAGTCGGCGTCGGCATGCTCATCGCCGCTCGGAAACTGCAATCCGCCGGGTGTCTTGCCGCGATAGAACTCATGGGCGTAGTGCAGCGCGAATGCGGTGTGAACCATCGTCCATGACAGCGTGATGGTGACGATTGCCACCGCTAGTCCGGCCGGGCTGCCCTTGGATGCGCCGAGTTCGAACACGATGGCCAACAGGCTCGCCAGCGCGCCGAACGCGGTCAGCAGCAGGATCAGGAAACGGCCATCGTCCTGCAATATGGCGCTGCGCTTGATGTGGGCGACGCCACAGCGCAGCATCATCACATAGGCGAGCACGAGATAGAGCGCGGCGAAGGCGTCCCAGCCGGCGAGCAGGCGCGTGACGAGGCGCAGCGAGCCCGGCACCAGCAGGGCAATCATGATGCCGAGTACGATCGAAGTGAAGGTGCGCGGCCGGCCCACCACCACGCGGACCGGCATCGGCAGCTTGCGGAAACGAACAAGGCGGTCGTCGAGCTCCTTGCTCATTTCGCGCTTTGCTTTCCGCTAGTTCTTGCGATCGGCAACGAAGCGGGCGGCTGCGCGCAGCACGTCGCCTCTGTCGCCGAACACCGACAGCGCGGCGTCGGCGCGCGCCAACAGGTCGCGCACGCGCTGCTTGGCGCCGTCGATACCGAGCTGGGTGACGAATGTGGTCTTGCCGAGCGCAGCGTCGGCGCCAGCCGGCTTGCCGAGTGCGGCAGCGTCGCCCTCGACGTCGAGCAGATCGTCGGCGATCTGGAACGCCTCGCCGAGCGCTTTGCCGTAATCGTCGAGCGCCTGGTATTCCTTCTGCGAGGCCTGGCCGAGGATCGCGCCGGCGATGCAGCCGAAGCGGAGCAGTGCGCCGGTCTTCATCTGCTGCAGGCGGGCGACGTCGACCGGCTCGCGGTCGCCGAAGCGGCCTTCGCCGGCGAGGTCGAGGATCTGGCCGCCGGCCATGCCGCCGACGCCGGAGGCGCGCGCCAGCGCGCGGGTCAGCAGCAGGCGCACCTGGGCATCCCTGTGGATCGCATCGCGGGTGATGATGTCGAAGGCGATCGTCAGCAGCGCGTCGCCGGCGAGGATCGCGGTGGCGTCGTCATAGGCCTTGTGCAGGGTCGGGCGGCCGCGGCGAAGATCGGAATTGTCCATCGCCGGCAGATCGTCATGGATCAGCGAGTAGCAGTGGATGCATTCGAGCGCGGCGCCGACCAGCAGCGCGGATTCGCGCGGGATGCCGAACACCGCGGCGCTCTCGACGACGAGGAACGGCCGCAGCCGCTTGCCGCCGCCGAGGCTCGAATAGCGCATCGCCTCGATCAGCCGCTTCGGGCGCACGATCTCGTCGCTCTCGGTCGCATCGGACAGCAGTTTTGCGAGCAGGGCTTCGGTATCCTCCGCGGTCTGGTCCAGCCGCTTGGAAAACTCTGCAGTACCGGTCGTCATTAAGAATTGCTCCAGATCGATTTTCGGCCGGACAATCGTTGATGAGATCGGCTTCGTCAATTCCACCCTGCGGCGGATTCGCGCCTTAAAAGTGCTGGAAAAACCGTGAATTATCCCACAGACATCTGACGGCGTCGGCCGTGTCCTGGCGGGCGGGTGCCAAATCCTTGCTGAAGAGGTCCTCCCCGGGAACCCTCGTTTTGCGCATTGTCCGAATTTTATTGCTGCTTTTGCTGGTCGTGCTGTTGCTGCCCTATCTGGTGACGCCGTTCTACCGCACCGGTCAGCCAGTTTCGGCCCTGATGGCGTGGCGGAGCCTGCGCGGGGCCCCGGTCACGCGGCATTGGGTCGATTTCGGCGCGATATCGCCCTATCTGCCCCGCTCCGTGGTCGGGTCGGAGGACGCCCATTTCTGCAAGCACCGGGGCATCGATTGGGGCGCGCTGCGCGAGGCGCTCGACGATGCCGAGGACGGCGAGGTCGCCCGCGGCGGCTCGACCATCACCCAGCAGGTGGCCAAGAACCTGTTCCTGTGGTCCGGCCGCAGCGTGATCCGCAAGGGGCTGGAATTGCCGCTGGCGCTCTGGATCGACTTCGTGCTGCCGAAGCAGCGGATCCTGGAAATCTACCTCAACATCGCGGAAATGGGCCCATCAGGGCAGTTTGGCGCCGAAGCCGGCGCCCAATATGCCTTCGGCCGCTCCGCCGGGGCGCTGTCGCCCCGGGAAGCCGCGCTTCTGGCGGCGATCCTGCCGAATCCGGTGAAAAGAAGCGCCCGGAACCCGGGTCCGGGGGTGCGCAGGCTGTCCGGAACCTATATGGCCCGGGCCAATACCGTGACGCGCTGCTGGCGCGAAAATCGCGGCGATTGAGCGCGATTTCGGGCGCTTTTTGCTGTCTGCGGCCCTAGCTTTACGGAGTGCCATCCTCTATAAGCGCGGCCTTACCGGCATCGCAGCTTGCGCTTCGAAGCGCTGAGCCCGTCCGCATTTCGGACGATGCCTCCGCAACACCCTAGAGGACACCGTCATGGCCGTTCCCAGAAGAAAAACCTCGCCGTCGCGCCGTGGCATGCGCCGTTCGGCCGATGCGATCAAGACCCCGACCTATGTCGAGGACAAGGACTCCGGCGAACTGCGCCGTCCGCACCACCTCGACCTGAAGACCGGCATGTACAAGGGCCGCCAGGTCCTGAAGGCCAAGAAAGAGTCCTGATCGGACTTCGGCTGTCGCGCCGCAGAGCATGACCCGGAAAAGTGCGTAGCGGTTTTCCCTCGCGACAAACGCGGAACGCGTTTGCGCGGAGGTCATGCTCCAATCAAGCGGCGCTGCGCCTGAATTCGGCCAACGAGTGCGGTCAAGACGGGCGCGTCCGCGGCGAAGCCGATGAGCATCGCCGCATTGCTGGTTCTCCCTGAATAAGGCGCAAGCCCCGATGGTCGGTTTTCCGCTGCTGCTCGTTCCGCTCGCGGTCTACAACATCATCGCCTTCCTGATGCCCGGCGTGTCCTTCACGGACCCGCTGATCAGGCTGACATTGCTGTCGGGCGAAGTGTGGCAGATCACGCTCAGCGACATGCTGCTTGCCGCCGGCGTGCTGCTGTTGCTGCTCGAGGTCATCAAGGCGCGCGCCCCGGCGCGAAATATCTCACCGACCATCTGCTGTCGCTGATCGTGTTCGGCGCGGCCGCTGCCGAATTCGTGCTCTGGCCGAAATTCGGCAACTCGACCTATTGTCTGCTCGCGCTGCTGGCGCTGGTCGATTTCATTTCCGGAATTGCGCTGCGCACCCGCCGTCGCGCGGTGGTCGCGCCTGCGGCACCGGCACCGAGCGTCAGCAAGTCGCAGCCGGAGGCCCCGCAGCCTGCACCCGTCGCGCAGCCTGCGCCGCGGCCCGAACCCGCGCCCGTCGCCGCTCCTGCGCCCGCTGCACCGCCGCCGGCCGCGCCTGTTCCTTCGGCGACGTCGGTCGCCGAATCCGTGTTGCTCGATCAGTCCGCGCCGAAGCCGACGGTGACCTCGCCGGATTTGCAGCCGGGCGGCCAGCCGCCGTCGGACGCGCCGCAGCGCTAGGGCGTTTTCGGGGGAGGTCATGAGCGAAGAAGCGCCTCTTCCGATCGCCGATCCGACGACCACCCGATCGATCTTTGACTGGCTCGAACGGTTCGCCGCCTGCGTCAGGGCGGTCGACTATGCTGCCGCCCGTCCGTTCTGGCATTCGGACATCATCTCGTTCGGCACCTATCAGGAGCTGATCCACGGCCGCGCGCGCTGGACCGAGATGCAGTGGGATAACGTCTGGCCGCGCACCGCGGATTTCGCTTTCGATCTCGCGCATACGCAGGTGCTGATCAGCGGCGATGGCGGCATGGCGACGGTGATCACACCCTGGACCAGCACCGGCTTCCATCCGGACGGCAGCCGCTTCGACCGGCCGGGGCGGGCAACCATCATCCTCGCGCGTCAGGCGGACAGACGCTGGCTCGGCATCCATTCCCACATGTCGCTGCGCCGCGGCGTGCCGCAGGACAGCCACGGCAGCCGGCCCGTCAGGGCACGCTGATCTTCGAGATGACGGGCTAGATGATCTGCCGCGTGCGCCGCGCAACGCTGCGGCGTTCGTCGATGTGCGGGCCGTACGCGGTCTGTGCGTCGGCCAATGACCCACGCCGCAGCCCGCGCGTCTGCGGTTCGTGCGCGGCAGTTGCGATCAAGTGAGCCAGGAATGAAGGGTCCCCGTGGGGCAGCGGGATTTTGGGCGCCCAATGGGTGGTCACGGTCAGCGGCACCAGGGCCGTGCTGGTCACCCCGGCAGTATCGGTGAACTCACCGTCGACGACCTTTGACTGATCGATATCGAACATCGCCTGCGACCTGTTGGAGCGTCATAGTTTGGGACGTCGCGTCCCTCTGCAACACCCTCATGGCAAGGGTCATGCCCGCCATCCCCAGTTCGTTCCGCGAGAGTCGAAAACGTGGTTTCCAGATTATTTATCAACTTCTCCTAGCGTTGGATTCGCCGGAACCACTATCTTGAGAGCGTACAGAATCACCGGGCGCCGTCCCAAATCGAGACATGTTCGATGCCCCCTGTCCCGCCAGCTGCCAGCATCCTCGCCTCGCTCGGCCAAGCGACATTCGCCTGGGACCTGGCGAGCGACGCGATCGCCTGGAGCGACAATGTGGCGACGGTCTTCCCTGATATCCCGGCCGCGGCGCTGGCGAGCGGCAGTGAGCTCGCAAAGCTGATCGAGCCGTCGCGCACCGTTCGCGTGGACGCGCTCGGCCAGACCGCGTCGGCCCGGAGCGGAGAGCCGGTGCCTTACCGGATCGAGTATGGCGTGCGCGCCATCACCTCGGCGCCGGTGATCTGGATCGAGGAGACCGGCTGCTGGTTTGCCGGCGCCGACGGCCGGCCGGCGCGCGTTGAGGGCGTCGTCCGCATCAACAATGAGCGGCACGCCCGCGAGGAGCAGCTGCTGAAGCTGTCGCGGCACGATCCGCTGACGGGCGAGCTCAACCGCACCCATCTGGTCGCCTCGCTCGCCGAGAGCATCGAGGAGTGCGCCCGCTTCCGCACCTCCTGCGCCTTCATGCTGATCGGCATCGATCATCTGGCGCGCGTCAACGATGCGTTCGGCTTCGATGTCGCGGACGCCGTCATCGCGGAGGTAGCGAAGCGGATTCGCGCCCGGCTGCGCAGCGGCGACATGCTCGGCCGATTCTCCGGCAACAAGTTCGGCCTGATCCTGCGCAACTGCACCGTCGACGATACCAACGTCGCGGCCGAGCGCTTCCTCGCCGCGGTGCGCGACGAGGTGGTGCCGACCAAGTCCGGCCCGGTGTCGGTGACGGCATCGATCGGCGCCGTCACCATCCCGCGCCATGCGAAGTCGGCGGAGGAGGCGGTCAATCGCGCGCAGGAGACGCTGGATGCCGCCAAGAGCCGTCGCGCCGGATCGTTCGCGCTGTGGAAGCCGAATGTCGAGCGCGATGCCCAGCGCCGCGTCAACATCCGCGTCACCGACGAGATCGTCACCGCGCTGAACGAGCGCCGCATCGTGATCGGCTTCGAGCCGGTGGTCGATGCGCGCTCGCGGCAGCCGTCGTTCTACGAGTGCCTGGTCCGCATGGAGCAGGACGACGGCCGGGCGTTGCTGGCGCCCGACATCGTGCCGGTCGCCGAACGGCTCGGCCTGATCCGGCTGGTCGATCATCGCGTGCTGGAGCTTGCGATCGCAGAGCTCGCTTCAGCCCCAGGCGTGCAGCTCAGCCTCAATATCTCGCCCGACACCACGATGGATCCGGACTGGTGGGCGACCATCGAATCCTTGATGCGCGCGCATCCCGGCGTCGGCGAGCGGCTGATCGTCGAGATCACCGAGACGGTCGCGATCCAGGATATCGACGACGTCCGCGGCTTCGTCACCCGGCTGAAGAATTTCGGCAGCCGGATCGCGATCGACGATTTCGGCGCCGGCTACACCTCGTTCCGCAACCTGCGCAAGCTCGGCGTCGATATTGTCAAGATCGACGGCGCCTTCGTGCAGAACATCGTGCGCTCGGCCGACGACCGCGCCTTCGTGCAGACGCTGATCGATCTCGCGCGGCGGCTCGAGATCAAGACGGTCGCCGAATGGGTGCAGGACGAGGAAGCCGCCGTGATGCTGCGCGAATGGGGCTGCGACTTCATCCAGGGCCGCCTGATCGGCCTCGCATCGCCGGACCGGCCGTGGAACGCGCCGGCGGACAAGGCCGTGCCGGCTGCGGGGTGAAGGATCGCCGCTGTTAGCACCGTCATCCCCGCGCAAAGGCTTTGCCTTTGTCGCTGGAGGAGCCGCGTAGCGGCGTCTCGAAGGATGCACGGCCCCGCTGGTGGCCGTCGACCCTTCGAGACGCGCGCAATGCGCGCTCCTCAGGGTGACGGGATTCAGAGCCGGACAACCGGCGACTGAGACGAGATACCTACTCGTCCTTCTTCGCCGGCTGCGACATGCGCTCGAGGCGCTCCTGCATGTCCTTCATCTGGCGGCGCAGATCGTCGATGTTGCCGTCGTCAGGTGTCGGCTCCGGCACCTTCTCGGTCTCCGTGCCACCGCGCTGCGGCACGAACGGCTTGAACATCGAGAAGGTCTGCTGGAACAGCTCCATGTTGCGGCGGACCTGTTCTTCCAAGGGCGCAAACGGCGTGCCGCTCAGGGCACCCGCGATCTGCTTGCGGAATTTCTCCTGTTCCTTGGTCAGTGTCTCGATCGACTGTTCGAGATATTTCGGCGCCACCATCTGCATGCTGTCGCCATAGAACCGGATCAGCTGGCGCAGGAACGTGGTCGGCAGCAGGTTCTGTCCGGCCTTGTTCTCCTGCTCGAAGATGATTTGCGCGAGCACGGAGCGGGTGATGTCGTCGCCGGTCTTCGCGTCGTAGACGAGGAAATCCTCGCCTTCCTTCACCATCGCCGCGAGATCCTCGAGCGTCACGTAGGTGCTCGTACCGGTATTATAGAGCCGCCGGTTCGCGTATTTCTTGATCGTGGTCGGTTGTTCAGATTTTGCCATGGGCTCTCACTTCAACACCGAAGAACCTGGAACCCCACGGCATCGCCGCAGGGCAAAATGCAACGCATCGCAGCAAAGGTAAGCATTTTCAAAGCGGTTCGGCTACCGTTTTGTGCTTTGCGGTTAATTCCAAAGCATAGGATTTGCTCAGGAATGTGCCAAGAGCGTCATTTTGAGTGCGCCGCGGCGCGTTTTGCGCGTCAGCGCGATTGACATGTCTCAACGAGGTTTACAGGATAGTCACCAAGAGACAGGCCCGCCAAACCGGCCGCCCGCCGTCGAGAAACCCAGCTACAACCCATAGGAGATGTCCATGTCAGACGATGTCGTCATCGTCAGCGCCGCCCGCACCCCCGTCGGTAGCTTTAACGGCGCGTTTGCCACCACGCCGGCCCACGACCTCGGCGCGATCGCCATCAAGGCGGCGCTGGAGCGTGCCGGCGTCGAGGGTGGTCAGGTCTCCGAAGTCATCATGGGCCAGATCCTGACCGCGGCGCAGGGCCAGAACCCGGCCCGCCAGGCTTCGATCGCCGCCGGCATCCCGGTGGAAAGCCCGGCCTGGGGCGTCAACCAGCTCTGCGGCTCGGGCCTGCGCACGGTGGCGCTCGGCTACCAAGCCCTGCTCAACGGCGATTCGTCGATCGTCGTCGCGGGCGGCCAGGAATCCATGAGCATGGCACCGCACGCGCAATATCTGCGTGGCGGCGTCAAGATGGGCGGCCTCGAGCTGATCGACACCATGATCAAGGACGGCCTGTGGGATGCCTTCAACGGCTACCACATGGGCAACACCGCCGAGAACGTCGCCAAGCAGTACCAGATCACCCGCTCGCAGCAGGACGAGTTCGCGGTCGGTTCGCAGAACAAGGCCGAGGCGGCGCAGAAGGCCGGCAGGTTCAAGGACGAGATCGTCCCGGTCACCATCAAGTCCCGCAAGGGCGACATCGTGGTCGACGCCGACGAGTATCCGCGCCATGGCGCCACGCTCGACGCGATGGCCAAGCTCCGCGCCGCCTTCGAGAAGGACGGCACCGTGACCGCCGGCAACGCCTCGGGCATCAATGACGGAGCCGCCGCCGTCGTGCTGATGACCGCCAAGGAAGCCGCCAAGCAGGGCAAGAAGGTGCTGGCCCGCATCGTCTCGTGGGGCCAGGCCGGCGTCGACCCCAAGATCATGGGTACCGGTCCGATCCCCGCCTCGCGCGCGGCGCTGAAGAAGGCCGGCTGGAACATCGCCGACCTCGACCTGATCGAGGCCAACGAGGCGTTCGCCGCGCAGGCCTGCGCGGTCAACAAGGACCTCGGCTGGGATCCGGCCAAGGTCAACGTCAATGGCGGCGCGATCGCGATCGGCCATCCGGTCGGCGCGTCGGGTGCGCGCGTGCTGGTGACGCTGCTGCACGAGATGCAGAAGCGCGATGCCAAGAAGGGCCTCGCGACGCTGTGCATCGGCGGCGGCATGGGCATCGCCATGTGCGTTGCACGCGACTGAACAAAAGGCAGCGAGGCCGGCTAGGTGATGAAAAGATCATCTGTCAACCACGGCGCGAACTGATAGAAAAGATGCCCGGCTTTGCGCCGGGCATTTTTGTTTCGAGAGCATGATCCGGACCCGAAGGGCCGCGTTAGCGCAAAGTGTGAAGCGGTTTTCCGAACAGATCATGCTCAAAAGGGAGCTGAAGCGCGACGATCTCATTGCGCTTAGTTGTGAGTGCGTAGGCCGGAGTTATCCGGTTATAAAAGACGGCCAAGGAGGAAACGGACATGGCACGTGTTGCATTGGTGACGGGCGGAACGCGCGGTATTGGAGCTGCGATCAGCAAGGCGCTGAAAGCGGCGGGCTACAAGGTGGCGGCAAGCTACGCCGGCAATGACGCCGCGGCGGAGAAGTTCAAGGCGGAGAGCGGGATTCCCGTCTACAAGTGGGACGTCTCGTCGTTCGACGCCTGCGCGGCCGGCGTGAAGCAGGTCGAGGCCGATCTCGGCCCGGTTGACGTGCTCGTCAACAATGCCGGCATCACCAAGGACACCGCATTCCACAAGATGACGCTCGAGCAATGGAATGCCGTGATCAACACCAACCTCGGCTCGCTGTTCAACATGACGCGCCAGGTGATCGAGGGCATGCGGGCCCGCAAGTTCGGCCGCGTCATCTCGATCTCCTCGATCAACGGCCAGAAGGGCCAGTTCGGCCAGGTCAACTACTCCGCGGCGAAGGCCGGCGACATCGGCTTCACCAAGGCCTTAGCGCTGGAGAACGCCAAGGGCGGCATCACCGTCAACGTGATCTGCCCGGGCTACATTAACACCGAGATGGTGCAGGCGGTGCCGAAGGATGTGCTCGAGAAGAACGTGATCCCGCAGATTCCGGTCAACAGGCTCGGCGAGCCCGAAGAGATCGCGCGCGCCGTGGTCTTCCTCGCGGCCGACGATGCCGGCTTCATCACCGGCTCGACGCTGACCGTGAACGGCGGCCAGTATCACGCCTGACGCGGGAAGCGTCGTCGCGTCGCAGGCGCTAATCAAGTCGTAATGCCCGGCCTTGTGCCGGGCATTTTCGTCGCTACAACCGCGGGGCGCGAAGCAAGGACATGGCCGGCGCGGCCACGACAGATTGAATTGAAATGACGACCCGAACTGCCACCCTTGTCGGACTGACCGCCATCCTGATGTGGTCGCTGCTGTCGGTCATGACGGTTGCGACCGGGACGATCCCGGCGTTCCAACTCGCTGCCATGACATTTGCGATCGGCGCGATGGTCGCGTTCGCAAGCTTCCTGTTGCGTCCGGCCGCGTTCGGCGCGTTGAAGCAGCCGCTGGTCGCCTGGGTTGTCGGCGTCGGCGGGCTGTTCGGCTATCACGCGCTGTATTTCCTCGCGCTGCGCTTCGCGCCGCCGGCCGAGGCCGGTCTGCTCAACTATCTCTGGCCGCTGCTGATCGTGCAGTTCTCGTCGCTGCTGCCGGGCGAGCGGCTTGCGATCCATCACATCGTCGGCGCGCTGCTTGGCCTTGCCGGCACCGTGCTGCTGTTCGCCGGCAACACCGGCGCCTTCACAAGTGCGCAGATTCCAGGCTTTGTGGCGGCGTTTGTCGCGGCGTTCGTGTGGGCGGCCTATTCGGTGATGTCGCGGCGGCTCAAGGCGGTGCCGACAGATGCGGTGGCGGGTTTCTGCCTTGCGACGGCGGTGCTCGCAGCAGCCGTGCACGTGATGGTGGAGACCACGGTGTGGCCCGCGACGCCGCTGCAATGGCTCGCCGTCGTGGCGCTCGGCATCGGTCCGGTGGGCGCGGCATTCTTCGCCTGGGACATCGGCATGAAGCGCGGCGACATCCGCGTGCTCGGCGCCGCGTCCTACGCCACGCCGCTGCTCTCGACCGCGTTCCTGATTGCAGCGGGCTTTGCCAAGTCCAGCGCCAACATCGCCATCGCCGCGATCCTGATCGCCGGCGGCGGGCTGATCGCGGCGAAAGACATGGTGTTGAGGAAGAGAACGTAAGCGTAGGATGGGTAGAGCGAAGCGAAACCCATCAACTTTGGTCCGCGTGGCAAGATGATGGGTTTCGCTTCGCTCTACCCATCCTACAAGGCTCCTACTGTTTCACCGTCACCCTGAGGAGGCCGCAACGCGGCCGTCTCGAAGGGTCGACGGCCACCAGCGGGGCCGATTCATCCTTCGAGGCTCGCCCAGCGGCGCAATTGCGCCGCAAGGCTCGCACCTCAGGATGACGGGGGCGAAGCCGGCTCCCAGCCCTTCGGTGCCAGCTCGAACTTCGAAAACTCGAATCCCGGCGCGACGGTGCAGCCGACCAGCGTCCAGTCGCCGCTGCTTTCCGCGGCCTGCCAGGCGCCAACAGGCACGATTGCCTGTGGCTGTTCGCCGCGCGCGACATCCGGCCCGAGCGTGACCAGCTGCTGTGAGCCGCCGTCCTGTGCGATCTTCAGCGTCAGCGGTGCGCCCGCGTAATAGTGCCACATCTCGACGGCGTCGATGCGGTGCCAGTGCGAGCGCTCGCCGCGCGCGAGCAGGAAATAGATCGCGGTCGAATGCGCGCGTCCGTCGGCATCAGTGCGCTCGTCGCGAAACGTCTCGCGATAATGGCCGCCTTCGGGATGCGGCTTGAGCGCGAGCCGCGCGATGATGTCGGCAGCCGAGAGGTCGGCCATCACGACTTGTTCTTGCGCTCGCGGAGCTCGCCGAACACCAGCGCCGGGTCGGCGCCCTTCATGTGCAGCTTGGCCGCGACCGCAGGTTCGTCGGCGCGCAGGAACACGTTGGCCTTCTTCTCGTCGCCGAGCAGCACGGGAATCGTCGGCTTGTTCTCGGCGCGCAGTTTCGTGACTTCCTCGGCGCGCGCCTGCAGATGCGGATTGTCGGCCTCGATGGTGAGCGCGAACTTCACGTTGGAGGCAGTGTATTCATGGCCGCAATACAGACGAAAATCGTCCGGCAGCGAACGCAGCTTCAAAAGCGAATCCCACATCATCGGATAGGTGCCTTCGAACACCCGGCCGCAGCCGATTGAGAACAGCGTGTCGGCGGCGAACACCGCTTTCTCGCTGTCGAACACGTAGGAGATGTGGTCGAGCGTATGGCCGGGCGTTTCCACCACGCGGGCCAAGAGGCTGCCGACCTTGATGACGTCGGCATTGGCGGCGCGCAGGTCGACATTGGCGATCTTCGCCGAGTGGTCGTGCGGCGCGACGACGCGGCAGCCGTATTTCTGCTTCAGCTCGGCGACGCCGCCGACATGGTCGCCATGGTGATGGGTGATCAGGATGTCGGTCAGCGTCCAGCCTTCGCGCTCCAGCGCCTTGATGATCGGGCCGGCCTCCGGTGCGTCGATCGACGCCGTCGCCTTGGTGGCGGGATCGTGGATCAGGTACCCGAAATTGTCGGTGAGGCAACTGAAGGTGCGAATTTCGGCGGTCATGATATCTCCACGAACAAACGGGTCGGACACTTCAGAGCATGATCTTATCGAAAAACCGGTGGCCACTTTTTCGGATCATGCTCTTAACGCGCCCAATATAGGTGTGAAATATGGCGTTAACGCTCCGGCGGCAACGCAATTTTCCGCGCACCCCGGCGTCAGGGGGCATGGTAGGCTAGCGATCATGGACGTCATCGACCTCCGCGACTTCTATTCGCAGCGCCTCGGCATCGTGGCGCGGCAGCTGATCAACCGCGGCATCCGTGCACGCTGGCCGAACGCGGAAGGCCAGCGCGTGCTCGGGCTCGGCTATCCGACACCCTACCTCGGCCTGTTCCGCGATACCTGCGAGCGCTGCATTGCCTTCATGCCGGCGGCCCAGGGCGTGCTGAAATGGCCGACCGGCCGGCCGGCGCTGGCGACCCTGATCGACGAATTCTCGATGCCGCTGCCGGATGCCGCGGTCGACCGCGTGCTGCTGGTGCATGCGCTCGAGATGTCCGACGATCCCGAGCGGCTGCTGCGCGAGGTGTGGCGGGTGCTGTCGCCGTCGGGGCGACTGATCGCGATCATCCCGAACCGCCGCGGCGTCTGGACGCGCACCGATGCCACGCCGTTCGGTCATGGCCGGCCCTATTCGCGGGCGCAGATCACCCAGCTGTTGCGGCAGACCTGGTTCACACCAGCGTCATGGGGCGAGGCGCTGTTCATGCCGCCGGTGCAGGGCAGCTGGTTCCTGCGCTCGGCGATGGCGTGGGAGCGTGTCGGCGCGGCGCTGTCGATGCCGTTCGCCGGCGTGCATATCGTTGAAGCGAGCAAGCAGGTCTATCGCGCGATCCCGGCGCGCCGCGAGCGCACACAGCTGATCCCGTCATTGCGGCCGGTGCTGGTGCCGTCCTCGACGGCGACGCGCAAATCCAGTCACTCGGAATAGTAAGACGACGCAGCCGTGACGCGGATCATTCACCCTCCCCTGGAGGGGGAGGGTCGTTGCGCATGAAGCGTAGCGAAATGCGTAACGGGGTGGGGTGATCTCTCCGCGCGGGCACTACCCGTGTTGAGAGATCACCCCACCCCGTCTCACATTCGCTGCGCTCATGTGAGCCGACCCTCCCCCTCCAGGGGAGGGTGGCTGCGCGGTCCGTTACTCGTTGCCTGGATTGAAGTCGTCGCCGCTCGGCGCGGGCTGCGCTGCCATGTCGGGGCGCGGACCGTGCGGACGGCGGCGGCGGCGCGGGAAACGCTCGCTGCGCTCACCGCGTTCGGCAGCACCGCCATTGTTGCCTTCATAGGCGCCACCGTTGACCTGCGGCTGCGCGCCGCCGGTGATGAACGAGGGCAGGCGATCGACGCCGCCGGCATCGGCCATCGCGGGCTGCGGCTGGTTCTGCGGTTGCGGCTGATATTGCGGCTGCGGACGATGCTCGCGTTCGCGGTGTTCACGCGGCTGCTGCTGGTCACGCTCGCGGTGCTCGCGCGGCTGCTGCTGCTGCTCGCGCTGATACGGCTGCTGGCCGTTGTCGCGCATGAAGGGTTGCTGCTGCTGCGGCACGAAGCCCGGCTCCTGGCCGAAGCTCGAGTAACCGTCGCTGTCGTCGTCCCCGTCCTCGGTCGCGACCGGTTCGGCGTCGGGGCGCGGCTGCTGCTGATTCTGCCGGAACTGCTCCTGTGCGGCCGCGATGATCCGGTAATAGTGCTCGGCGTGCTGGTAGTAGTTTTCGGCTGCCACCGGATCGCCGGAGGAGCGTGCATCGCGCGCGAGCTGGACGTATTTCTCGGCAACGTGGGAGGCCGTGCCGCGGATCTTGATGTCGGGTCCGTTCGATTCGTACACCCGTGTCAGGGGATTCTGGCCGCGCCGGTTATTGTTGTTATTATTGTTGTTGTTATTCCGGTTGCGCATCCGCTTGTTGTTCTGACCGTTTCTCATCTGTCGCCTTTTATTCCAGCCCTGAAGTTATTGCAGTCCACAGTCCGATTTCTCAGAAGTCCGATTCCCAGAAAGTCCGATTCGCCGCGCGCCGAGGCGCACGGAATCGCAATACCGTTCGAAGTGGCTTCGATGTCGCTGACCATCTCGTTCAGCAAAGTCGCGTTCAGCAAATACGCGTTCCCCAACCGCCGGCAAAACCCGCCAGCGACCAAATCATTCGGCCCGTCGAGACAGGCCCAGTTCTCGTGCGTAAGTCTTCAAGCGCAATAACAGGCTTTCGTTCGCTTGGCGGTCAGAGCAGCACAGCTTCGGCTATTGCGCTCAATGAGACCTGCGTTCCTGGAACCTTTCGATCGGCGGGCTCTGCTGAACCCTGGTCATCACCCGTAATGGTTTACGGGGCCAGCACCGATGTTGTGCCCGGAACGTAGTCGTTCCCCGGGGATATTCCAAGAGGTTTTTTTGCGTTCCAATAGGACTTTATCGGGGCAGCCGGCGGGCTGAAACCGCCCTCGGAACGCCCCCGAGATCGGCTTTCGGCAGGCCCGTTGGGGATAACCCGGAAGCCGTCATCAGCGCTTCAACGTCGCCGCTTTGGCCCTGTCCGATTTCCACAACCAGAAATCCGCCTGAGGTCAAAAGACACGCAGATTGCGAAATCAGCGCGCGGTAGGCGTCGAGCCCGTCGGCGCCGCCGTCGAGTGCCGCGCGCGGATCGTGCGCGCGCACCTCGATGTCGAGGCCGGCGATGTCGGCCGAGGGGATGTAGGGCGGATTGGACACGATCAGGTCGAACGTGCCGATCAGTCCGCTGGCATAGTCGCACTGGATCCACGTGATGCGATCCGCGAGCCCGAGCTCTTTGGCGTTCCGGCTCGCGGTCTCAAGCGCCTCCGCCGAAATGTCGGTGGCGAAGCCGTGCGCGTGGCGCAGTTCCGAGAGCAGCGCCAGCAGGATCGCGCCGGAGCCGGTGCCGAGATCGGCGATCCGCAATGCGCGGTCAGCTGCGCCATCGGCCCGCAGCAGTTCGAGCGCGCGCTCGACCACGGTCTCGGTGTCGGGGCGCGGCACCAGCGTCGCAGCGGAGAGATGCAGCGGCAGTCCCCAAAACTCCTTGATGCCGAGAATGCGCGCGACCGGCTCGCCGGCGAGGCGGCGCCGCGCGAGGGCCTCCAGGCGGTCCGCTTCGTTCTTCGTCAGCGTGCGTCTGGCGCCGGTGATCATGCCGGTCAGATCGAGCCCCAGCGCGGCGCCGGCCAGCAGCCGCGCGTCGAGCTCGGCATCGTCACCGCTGACGTCCCTGAGGCGCGCGGCGAGCGCGCGCCGGGCGCTCTCGACGGTCTGGCTGCCATGTTCAGCTGCGGTGCTCATTGCGCGTTGTTAGCCGATGGTCGATGCGGCGTCGATATGACTTGCGCCGCGCGTTGCCCGCGCGCACGGTCGACGTTTCAAATGATCGATCCGGAACGTGTGACCATGACGGGATATGACGACCAGAACATCTTCGCAAAAATCCTCCGCGGCGAGATCCCGAGCTTCAAGGTTGATGAGACCGACCGGACCTTTGCGTTTCTCGACATCATGCCGCGCTCGCCGGGACATACGCTGGTGATTCCGAAGGCGCCCGCGCGCGGTATCCTCGACATCGCGGACGACGACCTTGCCGCGGTGGCGCGGACGGCCAAGCGGATCGCCGTCGCCGCGATGAGGGCGCTCTCCGCCGACGGCATCATCATCCAGCAGTTCAGCGAGCCCGCCAGCGGGCAGGTCGTCTTCCACCTGCACATGCATGTGATGCCGGTGAAGGAAGGTGTCGCGCTGCTGCCGGCGCAGACCCGCAAGGAGGAGATGGACGTGCTCGCCGATCACGCCAGACGCATGATCACGGCGCTGGCAGGCTGAACGCGTCCATGACGAGATTGGATAGAAAGGCAGTCGCGGAAGCGGTGCGCTCCTTCCCCCGCAAGCGCACATTGCGGGCGAGGGCGCTTACATGATTTCGGAATATTGGAAATATATCCTTGATTTGCCCGACGAGTCAAGCCGCCTTGTCGAGCGCCGGCAGCCGCCTCTCCTTTGCATGGGGTTGTTTTCGATATTTTGGCCGCACGCCTGTGGTGGCGGGTTCGCTCTACACCCCGAGATACCGTTGCAGCACGTCGGGCTGCGCCTTGGTCTCCTGCGCCGGCCCTTCATGGACGATGTGTCCGTTGTTGATGATGTAGATGCGCTGCGCCAGCGTCACGGCGGAGCGAAATCACCGAGGCGCTGGAGAAGTCGATCCGCCGCCGGAGCCCGCGGATTCCGGTTGCGTTCCAGATCGTGCTCCTGAAGATATTGAGCTCGAGCTACGATCACTGGCCGCAGCCGTGATCTTGCCGTATCGCGCGGTGCGACAGTCAAACCGTTGAAAACATGCGTGCAAAGCCGGCCGGTAGGATGGTCCGGCCGGCGTGGGCTTGCTAGCGTCGCATAGGCTTCTGCCGTCCGGCGGAGCGAACCAGCGACGGGACGACGGAATGCCTCGGGCCAAGCAGCGACGAACGCCAGGCGCGACCACGAAACGGAACGCGGTGGCCGCGACGGTGGACTACCGGGCGCTGGCGCAGTTTCGCTTCGAGCTGCGGACGTTTCTCGCGTTCAGCGAGGAGGGGGCCCGCAAGGCCGGGCTGACGCCGCAGCAGCATCAGGCGCTGCTCGGGATCAAGGGCTTCGTCGAGCCCGGCCCTCCGAGCATCGGCGATATCGCCCGCTTCCTGCTGATACGGCACCACTCCGCCGTCGAATTGATGAATCGCATGGCCAAGCTCGGGCTGATCAGCCGGGTCACCGATCCCGTGGACGGCAGGCGGGTTCAGCTCAAGCTGACGGCGAAGGGCGAGCAGAAGCTGCAGGCCATCTCGAAGAAGAACATCGAGGAGCTCCGCCGCGCCGCGAGCCCGGCCTTGCGCCGCTTGCTGAGATCCTCACCACAGCCCGGCGAGCCGTAAGCGGCGTCGCGCGTTAGAGCGTTTTCGAGCGAAGTGGATACCGGTTCGCGTGAAGAAAACGCGTCAAGACAAAAACCTAGAGCCCCGTTCCGATTCCATCGGAACGGGAAGGCTCTAGGCCGCCGCGCCCTGCGCAGCGAGCTGCGCGGCCTGGTGCTCGGTGGTCAGCGCATCGATCAGTTCGCCGAGCGCCTCGCCCGCGACCACCTGCGGCAGCTTGTAGAGCGTCAGGTTGATGCGGTGGTCGGTGACTCTCCCTTGCGGGAAATTATAGGTGCGGATGCGTTCCGAGCGGTCGCCGGAGCCGACCTTCTCCTTGCGGTCGGCGGAGCGCGCGGCCTCGACGCGCTGGCGCTCGGCGTCATAGATGCGCGAGCGCAGGATGTTCATCGCCGACGCCCGGTTTTTGTGCTGCGAGCGGCTGTCCTGCATCGTCACCACGATGCCGGTCGGCAGATGGGTGATGCGGATCGCGGACTCGGTCTTGTTGACGTGCTGGCCCCCGGCGCCGCCGGCGCGCATGGTCTCGATCCGCAAATCCGTGTCCTTGATGTCGACGTCGACGTCCTCGACTTCGGGCAGCACGGCGACGGTTGCGGCCGAGGTGTGGATGCGGCCCTGCGTCTCGGTGTCGGGCACGCGCTGCACCCGGTGCACGCCGGACTCGAATTTCAGCTTGGCGAAGGCGCCGCGGCCCTGCACCTCGGCGATGATTTCCTTGTAGCCGCCGACGGTGCCCTCGCTCGCCGAGATCACCTCGACCTTCCAGCCCTGCAAGGCCGCGAAGCGCTCATACATCCGGAACAGGTCGCCGGCGAACAGCGAGGCCTCGTCGCCGCCGGTGCCGGCGCGAATTTCCAGCATCACGTTGCGGTCGTCCATCGCATCCTTGGGCAGCAGCGCGATCCGGATCTGCTGCTCGAGCTCGCCGATCCGCGCCTGCAGCGTTTCCAGCTCGGCTTCCGCCATGCTGCGCATCTCGGGATCGGTTCCCGCGTCCGCCAGCAACGCCTCGGTATCGGCGAGTTCGGTGCGGGCAGAGCGATAGAGCTTCACCGCATCGATCAGCGGATTGAGCTCAGCGAGCTCGCGCGTGATCGCAACGTAGCGATCGGACTTCACCTCGCCGAGCAGCTCGGCCTCGAGCGAGGCGTGATGGGCGAGCAGGACGTCGAGTTTGGCTTCGGGTAGCATGGCGGTATCTCGAATTTGCGGAAAGCGCGAAGGGGTGGCGGAGGCGACGGCAGCGTCGCTACAAGGCCAGCCCCTCGGTTTCGGCAAACTTCGTCAGCGCCTCGCGGATCGAGACGCTGCCGACCGGCGCGTCGAGCAGCGGATTGATCATCGCCTCCGCCTTCCTGGCGTCGAGGTCGAGGATCATCGCCTTGACCGGGCCATGCGCGGTCGCCGACAGCGACAGCGAGCGATAGCCGAGCGCAATCAGCGCCAGCGCGCCGATCGGCTTCGAGGCCATCTCGCCGCACAGCGAGGCGGCCTTCTTCGCGCTCTTGGCCTTGCGCACGATGTCGCGCAGCGCGCGCAGGATCGGCGCCGACAGGATGTCGAAGCGCTCGGAGACCTTGGCATTGCCGCGGTCGACCGCAAACAGGAACTGGAACAGGTCGTTGGAGCCGACCGAGACGAAGTCGACCTTCTTCAGGAGTTCGTCGAGCTGGTAGAGCAGCGCCGGCACCTCGACCATGGTGCCGATATCGATCCGCTCGGGCAGCGAATGGCCGTGCTGGCGCAGATAGGTCAGTTCGCGCTCGACGATCGCCTTGGCCTGATCGAATTCGGCGATGTCGGAGATCATCGGGAACATGATCTTCAGCGCGCGGCCGCCGCCGGCGCGCAGCAGCGCGCGGATCTGGCCGCGCAGCAGGCCGGGACGGTCGAGGCCGAGCCGGATCGCGCGCCAGCCGAGCGCGGGATTTTCCTCGACCACGGTCTCCATATAGGGCAGCGCCTTGTCGCCGCCGATATCGAGCGTGCGGAAGGTGACGGGCTTGGAGCCGGCGGCGTCGAGCACGGTGCGATACAGCGCCAGCTGGTCGCTCGAGCGCGGCAGGTTCGGGCTCACCATGAACTGCAGTTCGGTGCGGAACAGGCCGATGCCGGCGCTGCCGGTATCGTCGATATGCGGCAGGTCGATGGTCAGGCCGGCATTGATCAAAAGCTCGATCGGCTGGCCGTCCTTGGTCACGCAGGCCTTGTCGCGCAGCGCCGAATATTGCGCCTGCCGCCGCGCCCGGAATCGGACGCGTTCGGCGTAGGCGGATTCGATCTCGGTGGAGGGACGGACATAGATCTCGCCGGAGATGCCGTCGACGATGATGGCATCGCCGGGATCGGCGATGCCGGGCGCGTTCGGCACCTCGCCGACCGCAGGAATGCCGAGCGCGCGCGCCACGATCGAGACGTGGGAGTTCGCGGTGCCTTCCTCCAGCACCAGGCCGCGCAGCCGCTTGCGGTCATAGTCGAGCAGCGCCGCGGGGCCCATCGCGCGGGCGATCAGGATGGCGTTGTCAGGCAGCTGCTCGCGCGACGGCGCATGGTCCTGACCGACCAGTTGCCGCATCAGGCGATGACCGAGATCCTCGAGGTCGTGCAACCGGTCGCGCAGATACGGATCGGTCGAGCGCAGCATGCGCGCGCGGGTGTCGGACTGCACGCGCTCGACGGCGGCTTCCGCGGTGAGGCCGGTGGCGACCGCCTCGTGCAGCTTGTGCGACCAGCCTTGGTCGTTGGCGAACATGCGGTAGGCTTCGAGCACCTCGCGGTGCTCGCCGCCGTCGGCGACGTCGCCGCGCTCCAGCATGCGGTCGAGGTCGGCGCGCAGATTGGCGAGCGCGGTGTCGAGCCGCTTGACCTCCTTCGGCAGGTCCTCGGCGATGTAGTTGGTGATGACGACGCGTGGCTCGTGCAGCACGACATGGCCGAGCGCGATGCCGTCGGAGAGCACTGCACCGGTCTTGTGCAGCGAGTGCCGCGCGGCGGGCTCGGCACCGGGCTGCGCCAGCGCGGCAAGCTCGCCGGAGGCGATCATCTCCGCCAGCACCATGGCGGTGGTCTGCAGCGCCTCGACCTCTTCCTCGACGTAGGTGCGCTTGGCGCGGTTCTGCACCACAAGCACGCCGAGCGTGTTGCCGGCGCGCAGGATCGGCACGCCGAGGAACGAGTGGTAGGCCTCTTCGCCGGTCTCCGGGCGGTAGGCGAAGGCCGGATGGCTTTGCGCGTCGGACAGATTGAGCGGCGTCGCCTCGCTGGCGACGAGGCCGACCAGGCCCTCATGCGCGCTCAGCACGGTGCGGTGCACGGCGTCGCGGTTCAGACCTTCGGTGGCGTAGAGTTCGAGGGTGTTGTCGATGCGCAGCACGTAGCAGGAGCAGACCTCGGCCACCATGTTGGCCGCGATCAGCACCACGATCTTGTCGAGGCGCTCCTGGGCGGAGACTTGCTCCGCCATGGTTTCGCGGAGCCGTCTCAACAGGATGCGTGGGCCTCCCGACGCGCTCCGCATATGCTTCAGTCCCTCCCCACGAGGCCGGCGCACCGGGCCGGTCGGCCGCTGGCGCAAAACTCGTCAAAAACAACAAATTTAGTCATTCGGTGTCGCCGCTTGCGCCAGTTCCCGCCGATTCGGGATCACTAAAACTGTGCCACAGTTTGCGACAGCCTACCTGACTGGCCGTATAGCCAATCGAGCTTGCTTTGCCAAGCAAAACGCCTGCCAGTAGCAAATAACGTCTGCGTCAGCCCAATGCTGCGCCCGCTAAGAGAAATTCTAACTCCGGGGCGGTGGTGGAGAGCCGCCTTCCCTTCTCCCCTTGTGGGAGAAGGTGGCTCGCATCGACAGATGCGAGACGGATGAGGGGGTCTCTATCCGCGGAGGCAGACCCCTCACCCCCGCTTCGCTCGCGCGAAGC
>NZ_LFLZ01000092.1 GCF_001189845.1 Bradyrhizobium tropiciagri | reverse complement strand
AAGCGCGACCGATGGACACGACGCAACGCGACAGGACGGTCGGCTTTCTCTGCCTGGTGGTGACGGCGTTCGGCTGGGCGCTGAACTGGCCGCTGATGAAGCTGCTGTTGCAGCAATGGCCGCCGCTGTTCGCGCGCGGGCTTGCCGGCACCTGCGCGGCGGTGATCCTGGGCACGCTCGCGCTGGCCCGCGGCCAGTCGCTCGCGGTGCCGCGCGAGGCGATCCCGCGGCTGCTGTTCGCCTCCTTCACCAACGTCTTTGCCTGGATGGGCTTCGGCACCATCGCGATGAAGTTCGTCACGGTCGGCGAGGGCGCGCTGTTGGCTTACACGATGCCGATCTGGGCGATGCTGTTGGCCTGGCCGGTGCTGCACAGCCGCCCGACCTTGCGGGATCTGGCCGCGCTGGTGCTCGGCGTCGCCGGCGTTGCCATGTTGCTCGGCGCAGGCGGCTTTGCGTTCACCGCCGTCAAGCTCACCGGCATTGCGCTTGCGCTCGCCTGCGCCATTCTGTTCGCGCTCGGCAATGTGCTGAACCGCAAGCCGCTGCCGATGCCGCCGCTCGCCGTGGTCGCCTGGCAGGTCGGCATCGGCTGTCTGGTCATGTTGCTGCTCGGCGTGCTGTTCGAGCGTCCGAATTACACGGCGATCACGCCGCTCGGCCTCGGCTGCTTCGCCTACATGACGCTGATGCCGATGGGCATCTGCTATCTCACCTGGTTCGAGACGCTGCGCCGCCTGCCGCCGACATCGGCATCGACCCGGCATGCTGCTGGTGCCGGTGATTGGCGTGGTCTCGGCTGCGATCATGCTCGGCGAGCCGCTGGGCCTGCGCGAGATCGGCGCCATGGCACTGACGCTTGGCGGCGTGATGCTGGCGCTGCAACGCGCCTGAGGCCGCGCTGGAACGGAGATCGGCGCATCGCGTTTTCCTGAAAAGGGAGCTTGGCCATGCGCAAGGCGATCGCGCGGCTTGATGCGGAGCAGAAGGCGCAGCTGCTTTATCTCGCAGATCTCGCAGATCTCGGCACGGCGATGTTCACGTCGGCGCTCGTGGTCTGCACCCTGAAGGCGGTCGTGGACCTCTTCGTCGCCGGCTGAACCGCCACATCGGCGACAACGCGCCGTCACTTGCCTTCCGGCGCGTCCTCTACCTGCGTGTGGCCTTCAGGCCCCCGATTGAACACCCCGTAATCGCTGGATTTCACCCCGGCTGCCGCGTCGGTGCCGACGCCGGACAGACCGAGCTTGAGCAACTCGCGGACCGCCGCGGCGCGGGTCGGCATACGGTGCTTGAACCGGAAATCGTCCAAGGCAGCCAATTCCTCCGGCGAGACCATGACCTGGAGACGCTCGGCGCGTAACTCGTTCATCGCAAATACCCCATCGCAAAAATACCCAAACTTCGCTGATTGAGTAACTTGCTAAACCAACAGACTCTCCCCGAGTTCCCTTGCTTGAGACAAAAACGTTGAATGAGTAATATTGTAAAGCAAAATCAATAGCTTATTAAAAAAATACGGGAACGACGGGCTACCTGTTTCGTTATGTTGCGGGAGAGATGCCATGACTGACCAAGTCAAGCTGCCCCGCAAGCTATCCGAGGAGCCGAAAGCGCCGGAACCGCGGCGTCCGAGCCACGCTCGGGTCATCGATCAACTGGACCGCTGGGCCAACAGCCCCGGTCTGCAACCGCCAAGGATGGACGATGCAGAGGACGATTCAACGACGGAAGCGATCTGAACCCCACACCTTCGAGCAGCGCCTCGAGGAACATCGGGTGCGGCTCGAGAACCGGCTCGCGCAGCTGCCGCGCGGCGCCGAGCGTGAGCAGATCGTCGCGCGCATCGATCAGCTGAAGACAGCCTTCGAGCTGAACGCGATGTTGTCGACGAGCGAGTAACGCGACGACAAGCCGAGGGAGCGCCCACTTGCTCCCGCCACTTTACTCGCCTACCATTCCCACCTCGACGGGGATGGAGTCCCCCGATAACCGCCGCAAGGCTGATGACTCCTACCGGGCGCGACAGCGTCGGTAGGAGCGCGTGCCACAGCCGACCTGCCGCGCCCCGCGAATGAGAAGGGGGCAGAGCATGACGGGTCTTCCTGGTTCAATCTCAATCGCATTGTCGCTGGTCGGGTCGATCTGGCTCGTCGGTGTCGTCGCCCTGCTGGTCGACGCGCCGGGCGAGCTGGTCGCCGCGACCTTTGTTGTTGGGATGCTGGTCGGCATCGCCGAGTGGCAAGCAGGAAGGTTACGAAATTGAACGTTCAATTGTTGGCGGCGGTCGCGATCGGCGGTTCGCTGGGATCGGTCGCACGCTATCTGGTGGCGATCGGCGCGGGGCGCCTGGTCGGCACGGAATTTCCCTGGGGCACGCTGGTGATCAATATCGTGGGCTCGTTCCTGATCGGGGTCTTCGCAGAGTCGTTCGCGTTGAGCTGGAATGTCAGCCAGACGGTGCGGGTGTTTCTCACCGTCGGCATCTGCGGCGGCTTCACCACCTTCTCGACCTTTTCGCTCGATGCGATCGTGCTGATGCAGCGGGGCGAGCTATGGCCGGCCGGCGCCTATATCGCGGCCTCCGTCGCGCTCTCGATCCTGGCGCTGTTCGGCGGCCTGCTGCTGGTGCGGACGTTCGCGGTCTAATGGTCAGCCGTCATCCCCGCGCAAAGGCTTTGCCTTTGTCGCTGCAGGAGCGCGGATACTGCGTAATTTCGGAATATTAGAAGAATATCTCCGAGTTGCCCGACGTGTCAAGTTGCTTGGTCTGAACGCCGGCCAACGACGGTACTTTGCATGGGGTTGTTTTCGATATTTTGGCAGCGCCCCTGCGACGGCCGCATAACGTCATGTCGCTCTCGCTAGTCGGTGGGATGGCGGCCGGTGCGCGGATTGATCGGCGACGTCGGCCGCCGACGCAGCGCTTCGGGCAGGAACGCTTCGCCGCTCCTGGGCGAGGCGTCGGCGCGGACGTCGGCGGCCCATTGCGCGCGTTCGTGCGGCGTTTGGTTGTCGTTGAAGGTCCGCTTCACGTCGACCCCGCCGACCGGGTCGTTGACGCCGTTTTGGCTCGCGGGATGGTCGACGCCGTTGTGGATGTCACTGGAGTTGCCCATCGCACCCTCCGGGTTCGATATCTCAGGACCAACATTGCCCGCGCGGGCACCGTTCCAAAAAAGTGAAGCGCCGGAGGTATTGGCTGCCGCCGGAATCCTTGGCGCATGCAGGGCCAGCCGGTAGGATGGAACCCGGAACGACCAAGGGAAAGACCGAGGGAATGAAGCATGTCGACGTCGCGGTGATTGCTGCCACGCTGTGGCTGCTGGCGTCGATGGTGCTGGACATCCTGACGCCGAAGTCGATCACCGTGTTCATGATCGCCGCTGCGCTCGCCCCGCCGTTCCTGATCGGGATCGGCATCCATTTCGCGCGCGAATATTTCAAGGCCAAGCGGCGCAGCTACCAGCCGCCGCAATGGGACGAACGCTTCAGGAACTAGACCGGACTCTGGCGGGGCAGGGCTGCGTCGGCTGCATTGAACTGCGCTGATGGCTTGCTAAGGTTGCGTCATGACCGAGCATCTCACTGACACGATCAGCCGCCTCTACACCGACCCCGGCGAATATGTCGACAGCGACCATCCCGCCGTCGAGGCGTTCGCCCGCGCCGCCGTCCCGGCCGACGCCAGCGCGCGCGAGATCGCGAGCCGGCTCTACACCGCGGTGCGCGACGGCATCCGCTACAACCCTTATGTCAGCATGCGCTCACCGGAGAGCTATCGGGCCTCCAGCGTGCTCGCCGCCGGCAACGGCTATTGCGTCGGCAAGGCGGCGCTCTATGCCGCGGCCTGCCGGGTCCACGGCATCCCGGCCCGCGTCGGCTTCGCCGATGTCCGCAACCATCTCACCACCGAGAAGCTGCGCCAGAGCATGGGCTCGGACCTGTTCACCTGGCACGGCTTCACCGAAGTGTTCGTCGATGGCGCCTGGCGCAAGGCGACCCCGACCTTCAACGACACGCTGTGCGCCAAGCTCGGCGTCAAGCCGCTCGATTTCGATGGCCATTCAGATGCGCTGCTGCATCCCTTCGACGGCGCGGGTCGTGCCTACATGCAATATGTCAACGACCACGGCAGCTATCACGACGTCCCCGCCAAATTCCTGATGCGCGAGATGGCGCGCGAATACGCCAACATGCAGGGCGAGGACATGTCGGGCCGCGACATGGAGCGGGAGGCGGCGGAGCAGTAGCGGGTGCGGGCAGCGACGGCGCAAGCCGTCCTCGTCAATTGCGCACCGGCTGAGGGGGCTGTGTCATGGATGCGGAGCTGCCGAAAGCGCCGGTCGGCCGTCCGACCACGGGCTGGGAGGACGCGGTCGCGCTGACCGGCTTCATCCTGGTCGCGGTCGGTCAGGCCTCCAACCAGGTGCTGGCGCGCGGCCTTGCCGGCTCGGTGCCGCCGTTCTCGCTGGCCTTCTTCCGCTGGAGCATCATCGCCATCGGGCTGGCGCCGTTCGCGATCGCGGCGATCAAGGGCGGCAAGATCCCGCTGGCGCAGAACCTGTGGCCGATCCTCGCCGCGGGCTTCCTCGGCATGTTCCTGTGCGGCGGCCCGGTCTACATCGCCGGGATCACCACCACCGCGATCCATATCGCGCTGATCTTCGCGCTGTCGCCGATCATGGTGCTGTTGATCTCGGCCGCGCTCGGCATCGAGCACATCGGTCCGCTGCAATGGCTCGGCACGGCGCTGGCGCTCGCCGGCGCGCTGCTGATCGTCTCCGGCGGCCATCTGGAAACGCTGACCCAATCGAGCGCGGCCTGGGGCGATCTCCTGGTGGTGTGCGCGATGCTCGGCTGGTCCGGCTACACGCTGGTGCAATCCCGTGTCGCGCCGCGCGCCTCGCTGCTGGCGCGGGTCAGCCTGTTCTCGGCGGCGGGCGCGCTGTGCTCGCTGCCGCCGGCCGTGCAGGAGATGTGGGCGACGCCTGCTGCGGTGTTCAACGCGAGGGCGTTCGAGGCCTATGTGTTCGCCGGTCTCGTGCCCGGCCTGATGGCCTATGCCGCTTCGCCTGGCTCGGTGCGCGGTTCGGCTCGGTGCGGACATCGCTGGTGCTCTACGTCGCGCCGATCGCGAGCGCGCTCTTGTCCTGGGTCATTCTGGGTGAGCCGCCGAAGCTGATCCATTTGGTCGGCGGCCTGCTGATCCTTGGCGGCGTCTGGGCGAGCCTGCGCAAATAGGCCAGTTCCCCGCCATTGCAACTTTTCCCGGCCTCGTGCGTTGAATCCGGCGTTGATTCAAGAACTTAGTTGGAGGCCGCATGAATCTGACTCCCCAGCAACGGAAAGAGCGCGATGCGCAGCGTCAGCAAGATGCGTCGCAGGCGATGAAGGAGCACCGCGCCAACGAGAAGGCCTTCTACGACAATTTCCAGCGCCTCAAGGCCGAGCGGCAGGCGCGCGAAGCCGCCGAGTCACGCTCGCAGGCGCAGTCCGCTTCGAAATAACCGCCGGGAGTCATCCCGCCATCCGGATTGTCCGGATCTGACCGACCGAGAAGGAGCAGAGACGAGGGGCGAGCACGGCGCAAGCGAGCTCGCCCTCATGACGCGATGAACTCTCCAGGCTTATGGAGGACGTCAGATGTATTTTGCCGATAAGAAGACGGTGACGTGCAAATGCGGCGAGCCCCTGAGCGAATTGATGCTCGTCGACGACCAGACGACCGGAATCAAGTTTCATGTCGGTCGTTGCCCGTCATGCCGTGAGGTGACGGTTGTTCGATCCCAGGACACGCCATCGAGCGACGATGCCTGAAGCCGGATGCGTGCGTGACTGGCCGGCTGGCACATGGTTCGCCGGCAGGGCTGACAGACGAACCTCCAAAAAGGCGAACCTTAAAAAAGAGCAGGGCGCGACCGGCATCACCACGGTCGCGCCCTACGTCGCCGGTCAATGGGGCAGGGGGAATAACCGGCTCTTGCAATGACTCGCAGACCCCCGGACTCGTTCCGCGCGAATCAAAATTTTTTCGTACACGGTTAAGTGATGGCTGGACGCGAGAACCCCACAGGTTTCGTTCGCGTTGTGTCCGTGATCGCCAACGGGAATTTCCATGGGGCGAGGGACATCACCATGTCAAAGATTCAAAAGGGAATTTTCGCTGCGTTGGCGGTTGGATTGACGCTTGGCGCGGTCCAGCTGGCATCCGGCCACGATCTCATTGGCGGGCAGCAGGTCACCACCCAATTGGCGCCGGAGAGCGCGGTCAATCGCGCCGCCAAGACCGACCGCGCCGCGGTTCCGCTGACCGGCCTGCCGAGCCGGACCGTCGCGCTGAAGCTCGACCGGCTGCCCGATACGTCGGTCCTGGTGCGCGTTCCCGTGGCGCGGGAAGAGGCCCGCAATCACCCCGCAGCGCCCGCCCGCGCGCGGCCCGGCGACACCCGCAAGGTCGCCTGCGAACCGGTGGTCAGCGTCCTGACCGAAGTGGCCAAGCTGCTGCAGCCCGGCCGCTGCGTGACTTGAGCAAGGGCGAACGTTCCACAAGCAACGCTGTCATCGCCCGGCTTGACCGGGCGATCCAGTACGCCGCGGCCTAACCGCTTAATAACACCGTCTCTGGAATACTGGATCGCCCGGTCAAGCCGGGCGATGACACGGTTGGTTGCGTTTAACGCCTTACCGGATGACGCAGGCTATTCTTCTTCCTCCGCCTCATTGCCGCTGGCAGCACCGCGGCTTGCCATCAGGCCGAGCGCGAGCCGCCGACTGCCAGGATCGGGATCAGCCGCTTCACGCCGACGGCGCGGACGATCTGCAGCGCGGTCGCGATCAATGCGGGATCGGCGAACATGGTTGCCGCTGCCGATTTCGCAGCCTTCGCCGCTTTCTCGGCACGCCTTCGCATTTCGCGCTTGCGCGCGGTGTAGACGCCGACGGCGATCAGCGTGACGACCAGGAACAGCGCGGCGCCGGAGAGGCACGCTTCCACCGGTCCGTAGTGCTGCAGCACATAGACGAAGGCGGCCGCGCACAGGAAGGCGATGGTGATGAACAGCGCGATCGCGGCGGCGGCGGCCAGCGAGGTTAGCCGCAGCGCGCTGCCGGTGGATTCCTTGACGTCATCGATCAGCCGCTGAAGCATTGACCAGCCTTGTTTTCGACCTTGCCTTGAAAAGCGCATCGACAAACGAGGCGGCGGCGCGCCAGCGCTGCCATCTCGTCCAGAACGGTGGTTTGCGCATGACCGCCATCGCAGGCCTCATCCGCCGGAGTTGAGCAGCGTCTAGCGCCGCCAAGTGACGCCGATCAAAAAGCCGAGGCCAAGCGCCAGGCCGACGGTCGCCAGCGGCCGCTGGGTGATCACCTCTTCCAGCGACTCCTCGATCGAGGATGCAGCCTCCTGCGCCGCGCCTATCATCGCGCTGCCGCGCTCCGACATGTCGTCGAAGGTCGATTCCGCGTTGGCGCGCGCATCCTTGTAGTGGCGGCGGGCCTGCTTGCCTGCGTTGCTCGCAAACGAGTTGAGCGCGTCGGTGATCTGTTCGGTGAGGGCCGCGATATCGTTCTTCACGGCGATGACATCCTTTTCGAGGCGCTCGTAGGTCGCTTTGTCCGTCATGTTCTTGATCCCAAATGCGCTGTCCGTGCTCGACATCGAAAGCTCCCGGAGAACGTGTGTGTTTGGAGAAAAACGCTTCGCACCAAGCAAAGGTTCCAGATGCGAAACTGAGCCTTGCTGTTCGACGCCCTTTCTTCGCTTGAAAACGCTTTGTTACCCTTCCGGCAACTGCGGCGAATTGACCGGCATCAAATGCTCCTTCACGATCAATCCAACGATCAGCAGCGGCGACGACAGAAAGGCGCCCATCGGGCCCCACAGCCAGGTCCAGAATGCGAGCGCGAGAAACACCGCGAGCGCGTTCAGTGACAGCCTGCGGCCGACGATCGTCGGCGTCACGAAATGTCCTTCCAAGAAGGTCACGACCGTAAAGCAGGCCGGCGCGATCAGCCCGGCACCGATGGTCGGCGCGGAGATGATGCCGACTACGACCAGCGTCACGAACATCGCGACCGGGCCGATGATCGGAACGAAGTTCAGCGCCGCGGCGAGCGCGCCGAGCCCGGCCGGATTGGGCATGCCCGTCGCGGCGCAGATCACGCCAGCGATGATGCCGACGCCGATATTGATCATCGTTACCGTCAGCAGATAATTGCCGAGATGGATCTCGAGCTCGTTGAGGATGCGCAGCGTGCGCAGCCGCGCTTCGCGTTCGCTGAAGGTCATCACCAGCGCGCGGCGCAGATCCTTCCAGCTTGCGATGAACAGGATGAGCGTCGCGATGAACAGCAGGAATTCGGCGAAGGTCGGCGACAGGAATTCCAGCGTCGGCTGCACCCATTCGAATTTCGGCAGCTGGAAGGTGGCCAGTGGATCTGATCCGCCGACCATGCTCTGCAATTCCTGCCACAGCGCAAGCGGCCGGTCGAATATGTGCAGTTTCTGCTTCAGGATCGCGCTGAGCTCAGGCAGCCGCGAGCTCCATTCCATCACGGGCGAGGCGATCAGTCCGACCATGAACGTCACGGCGGCGCCGACCGCGATCACGATCAGCACCGCGCCGAGCGCGCGCGGAATCCGGTAGCGCTCGAGCAGGCTCGCCGCCGGCGACAGCATGGTGCCGACGATGAAGGCCATGGTGATCGGCAGGAAGAACGCGCGCGCCAGATACAGCACCCCGACAACGACAATCACCAGCAGCGCGACCAGCGCGAAGGCGACGACCTCGGCGCGGCTGATCACCGGCGGCAGTTCGGCGTTGCTGTCGGGGAGGGGCGTGCCTTCGGGCGCGTTGCCAAGCATACGTTCACCCGGAAAGGCGCGCACCAGTTTCCTCCTGCACGAGGACAAATGAATTTCGTATCAAATTGCGCATAACAACTTGCGCGTGACAACGGCCCGCCGCGGTAGAAGTTCCATCGCGGGTTCGTGAGACGTGGCGGGTTGACAATCGCGGCTTCGCGACGATTCGCGCCGGAACTCTCTGGCTACCACGTGCGTTGGCTTGGCATCGCATCACCACGATGCGCATCCCGTCCAGGGGCAGCACATGACACAGCAGTCTCTTTCCAGCCGCCGGCTTGCGTCGCGCGCCGCGCGCACCTTTGCCTTCGCCAGCGTCCTGCTCGTGACGCCATTCATCGTCACCACCTCGGCCAGCGCACAGGTGCTCGGCTATGCGTCGGCGCAACCGGGCGCATTCCCCTCCGACGAGGTGATGAACGATCCCTCGGGCGGGGCCACTGAGGACGGCGCGCTGCCGGAGCGGCTGCGCCGCACCACGGTTGCGCTCAACACGTCGGAAGCGCCGGGCACGATCATCATCGATACCGGCAATACCGCGCTCTATTACGTGCTCGGCGGCGGCCGTGCGATCCGCTATGGCGTCGGCGTCGGCCGCGAGGGCTTCACCTGGGCCGGCACCCAGACGATCAGCCGCAAGGCGGAGTGGCCGGACTGGCATCCGCCGGCCGAGATGATCAAGCGCCAGCCCTATCTGCCGCGCTTCATGGCCGGCGGCCCAGGCAACCCGCTCGGTGCCCGCGCGATGTATCTCGGCTCCAGCGAATACCGCATCCACGGCACCAACGATCCGTCGACGATCGGCAAGTTCGTGTCGTCGGGCTGCATCCGCCTGACCAATGAAGACGTCTCCGACCTGTTCAGCCGCGTAGATGTCGGCACCAAGGTCGTGGTGCTGCCGAAGAACGCGTCGCATCTCGCCGCGCGCGAGCTCGGCCCGACCACGACGCAGATTTCGGTCCGGCCGGCGCCGGTGCAGCCGCGCCCCGCAGTGATGACGCTGCCGTCCGGCCGTCAGGCGTTGAACATCCCGGCGGGTTCCTCGTTGTACTGAGCAGCAGCGCTGTACTGAGGGTCGGTGATGGCAAAGCGGCACGTGAGGCGATGGGCGTTCGGGACGGCGGCCTTGCTCGGCCTGTCCCTTGCGCCCGCGGCGCAAGCCCAGGATTTCTTCTCGCAACTGTTCGGCGGCTTCATGCATGGCCGTCCGCCGATGATCCGGGTGCCATTCGATGATGGCCCGGCGCCCGTGCCGCGCGCGGAGCGTCGCGCGCGCTATGACGGCGGCCAGGCCTATTGCGTGCGCACCTGCGACGGCCGCTATTTCCCGCTGGCTGCGACCGGCAATCAGAGCAAGGCGGAGAGCTGCAACAGCTTCTGCCCGGCGAGCGCGACCGAAGTGGTCTATGGCGGCAATATCGACAACGCCGCGACGGAAGACGGCCAACCCTATTCCGAGCTGCCGAACGCGTTCCGCTATCGCGACCAGATTGTCGCGGGCTGCACCTGTAACGGCAAGGATCCCGTCGGGCTCGCCGCGGTGAAGATCGAGGACGACCCGACCTTGCGCAAGGGCGACATCGTCGCCGGCAAGGATGGGCTGATGTCGGTCAGCCGTCCGGACCGGCGCGGTGCGCAGCTCAACTTCACGCCGGCGCCGGAGCGCATCCGCGCCAAGTACGGCCAGCCGCCGGTGGTGGCGCGCGAGTAGTGCCGCTCACGCGAGGCGGTTAGCGTCGGTTCCTGGCACGGAGCGGGTCTCTCTCCGGCACGTTAGCAAGGTGCGCATAGCGCATTCACCGATGCCTTCAGGGGGCTCCGCATGCTCGTCAGCGTACTCGTTACCTTCCTCGTCGTTATTCTCGTTCTTTATCTCATCAACATGCTGCCGCTCGACGGCCGCGCCAAGCAGATCGCACGCCTCGTCGTCATCATCATCGGCATCGTCTCGCTGCTGAAGTACCTCACAGTGTTTTAGCCCGTCATTGCGAGGAGCGAAGCGACGAAGCAATCCAATGCCTCCACCAGTGGTGAAATGGATTGCTTCGCTCCGCTCGCAATGACGTGGGTGGAGCAATGCATCTCCAACAAAAAAAGCCCCGGCTCATCGCCGGGGCTTTTGCTTGTCGTTGCGATCGCTCGCAGATCAACCCGCCGCCTTGGCTTCGCGGCGGCGCGCGGTGAGGATGTATTCGGTGTAGCCGTTCGGCTGTGTGCGGCCCTCGAACACCAGGTCGCAGGCCGCCTTGAACGCGACGCCATCGAATGACGGCGCCATCGGCTTGTAGAGGGCATCGCCGGCGTTCTGCTTGTCGACGACGACGGCCATGCGCTTCAGCGATTCCATCACCTGATCCCTGGTGATGACGCCCTGATGCAGCCAGTTCGCGAGATGCTGGCTCGAGATGCGCAACGTGGCGCGGTCTTCCATCAGGCCGACATCATGGATGTCGGGCACCTTGGAGCAACCGACGCCCTGGTCGATCCAGCGCACGACGTAGCCGAGGATGCCCTGGCAGTTGTTGTCGATCTCCTGCTTGACGTCGTCGGGCGCCCAGTTCGACTGCGACACCGGAATGGTGAGGATGTCGGAGAGCTTTGCGCGCGGTCCGCCCTTGGCGAGTTCCTGCTGGCGGGCTGTGACGTTGACCTGGTGATAGTGCAGCGCGTGCAGCGTGGCCGCGGTCGGCGACGGCACCCAGGCGGTGGTGGCGCCGGCCTGCGGATGGCCGATCTTCTGCGCCAGCATGTCCGCCATCTTGTCGGGCGCGGCCCACATGCCCTTGCCGATCTGGGCATGGCCGGGCAGGCCGTCGATCAGGCCGTTGTCGACGTTCCAGTCCTCATAGGCCTTGATCCACGGCTGCGCCTTCATGTCGTTCTTGCGGATCATCGGACCCGCTTCCATCGAGGTGTGGATCTCGTCGCCGGTGCGGTCGAGGAAGCCGGTGTTGATGAACATGATGCGCTTGGAGGCGCGCTGGATGCAGGCCTTCAGGTTGACCGTGGTGCGGCGCTCCTCGTCCATGATGCCGACCTTCAGCGTGTTCTCCGGCAGGCCGAGCATCTTTTCGACTTCGGCGAACAGGTCGCAGGTCAGCGTCACCTCGTCGGGCCCGTGCATCTTCGGCTTGACGATATAGGCCGAGCCGGTGCGGCTGTTCTTGACCTTGGAATTGCCCTTGAGGTCGTGGATCGCGAGCAGGCCGGCAACCGCGGCGTCCAGCAGGCCCTCCGGGATTTCCTCGCCCTTGGCGTCAAGCACGGCGTCGGTGAACATGTGGTGGCCGACATTGCGCATCAGGAGCAGGCTGCGGCCGTGCAGCTTCAGCTCGCTGCCGTCGGGCTTCTTGTAGACGCGGTCGGCATTGAGCGAGCGGGTCAGCGTCTTGCCGCCCTTGTCGAAATCGGCCGACAGCGTGCCGTTCATCAGGCCGAGCGTGTTGCGATAGACCAGCACCTTGTCCTCGGCGTCGACGGCGGCGACCGAGTCTTCCATGTCGAGAATGGTCGAGACCGCCGATTCCAGGATCATGTCGGCGACGCCGGCCGGATCGTCCTTGCCGATGACGTTGCTGCGGTCGATCTTGACCTCGACATGCATGCCGTTGTTGACGAGCAGGATCGCGGTGGGCTGGGCGGCGTCGCCGAGATAGCCGGCGAACTGCGCGCCGTTCTTCAGCGCGGTCGAATTGCCGCTCTTCAGCTTGGCCGAGAGCTGGCCGGCGATCACGGCGTAGGAGGTTACGTCGGTGTGGCTTCCGGTCGCGAGCGGCACGGCGGCGTCGAGGAACGCCTTGGCCTTCGCGATCACCTTGTCGCCGCGGGCCTTGTTGTAGCCCTTGCCGCTCTCGCTCGGATCGTGCGGGATCGCGTCGGTGCCGTAGAAGGCGTCGTACAGCGAACCCCAGCGCGCGTTGGCGGCGTTCAGCGCGTAGCGGGCATTGGTCAGCGGCACCACGAGTTGCGGGCCGCAGATCTTGCCGATCTCCTCGTCGACATCAGCGGTTTCAACCTTGTGGGTCGCGGGCTCCGGCAGCAGATAGCCGATGTCCTTGAGGAACGCGGTGTAGGCGTTGATGTCGAACGCCTTGCCCTTGTTGGCGCGATGCCAGTCGTCGATCTTGGCCTGCAGCGTGTCGCGCACCGCGAGCAGCTCGCGGTTCTTCGGGCCGAGCTTCTGGATGATGGCGGCGAGTCCTGCCCAGAACGCGTCCGGCGCGATCCCGGTTTTCGGTGTCGCCTCCTTGGCGATGAAATCGAACAGGACAGGGGCGATCTTCAATCCATGGGCATCGACACGAGTCATGATGGGCTTTCTCAAAGAAATGGGGCGTTTAGGGGCTGTTTTCGCAAGAAATCAGCAAAAAACGCGCCAAAGGGCCGCGTTCACGGCCCTTTTAGCCCTAAAGCCACGGCTCTGAGAAGGCCCCCTTTCCCCAGCGCGGCACCGGCAGCCGCGCTGAAGGGCGCGGTCAGGGCGCCCTGGTCCGTACCTTGGTGGCGATCAGCAATGCAGCGAGCACCAGGGGAATTGCGCCGGCAACGAATACGGCCGCCGCGCCCATCATGTCGAGCACAAGCCCGCCACCCGCCGCGCCCATGGTGATGCCGAGGAAGATCGAGGCAACCGTCAGCCCGGTGCCGCTTTCGGTCTCATCGGGCACCATGCGAGTGATCCAGGTCGTCGTCGCCACCGGCACGCCGCTGAAGGCGAATCCCCAGAGTGCGACCAGCGCCAGCGTGGGAACGAGGTCCTTGCCGTAGACCGAGAGCAACAGACCGAGCACGCTGATCGCCAGCGGCATCGCGATCAGCGTGAGCTTGAGCTTGCGCTCGGCCATCAGCCCGCTGACGAACGAGCCGACATAGTTGGCAACGCCGAAAGCCAGCAACGTCGCTGCGACGCCGGCAGCGCCAAGCCCGGTCACGCTTTCAAGGAAGGGGCGGATATAGCCGAAATAGCCGAAGTGTCCGGTGAAGACCAACGTCGCCGCAAATATGCCGGCGCCGATACCCGGCCGTGTCAGGATGTCGATCAGGGTGTCGAGGCCGGCTTCTCCCTTCGGGGCCAAACGCGGCAAGGCCAGCGCCTGGATGACGAACACCGCTGCGCCTAATGCCGTGGCCAGCAGGAACACGATGCGCCAACTCGCCACCTCGCCGAGATAGCTGCCGAGCGGAACGGCGATGATCATCGCGGCGGGAATGCCGCTCATCACGATCGACAACGCCCGCGCAACCAGCGAGGGCGGCACCAGCCTGATCGTCGTCGCTGCCGCCATCGCCCAGAAGCCGCCAATGGCGAGGCCGAGCACGATCCGAGCGGCGAGCAGGAACGTGATGTTCGGCGCCAGCGCCACCAGCAGGTTGGAGATGACAAGCAGGATCGAAAAACTCAGCAGCACCGGCTTTCGATTGAAGCTGCGTGTCAGTCTCGGCGTGAACAACGCTCCGACCAGGCCGGCCAGCGAGGTCGCGGTCACCGCCTGACCGGCAAGGCCCGGGCTGACGCCGAGGTCCCTCGCCATCGGTGTCAACACGCCGGACGGCAGGAACTCCGCCGTCAGAAGTGCGGTCACGCCCAGCATCATTGCGACGACGGCGCCCCAGGCGGGCTTGCCACCGACCTCGAGCGCGACGTTGCCCGGCGTCAGCGCAACGGCATCGGCGTGCGCCAGAGCGGGGTCCAGTTCTTGATCCATCGACCGAAACTTCCATCTTATGTTGCACCGCCGCAGACATAGGCTGGAGGTTTTGGACAATCTATGCCATAAACACCCGAATGTTTGATCGTTCGTCCAGACCGTCCGCCGCCGATACGACCGACGCCGCAGTCGACCTGGTGAGCGAATTGCTGCTCGGCATGCGGCTCGAGGGCGTTCACTACCGCCGGGTCGAGACGCGGGCGCCGTTCGGTTTCCGGTTCGACACGCCGTATGGACGCGCGCAATTCCACTTCGTCGCCCATGGCACGGCGCTGCTGCGCTACGCCGATGCGACGTTGCTTACCCTTGGATGCGGTGACGCGATTTTCCTGCCGCGCGGCGGTGCGCATGATCTCGTCTCGGCCCCGGATGAGCCGAGTTGCGACGTCGAGCGTTTCGCGACCGAGACGCTCTGCGGCAATGTCGACGTGACGTCGGCTTGCCCTGAAGGATGCCCGCAGGACGATCAGGTTCTGGTCTTCAGTGCTTGCATGAATTTCGATCTTGGCGGCATGCGCCCGCTGATCGCCTTGATGCCGGAGGTGATGCGGGTCGATACGCTGCTTGCGCGCCAGCCGGAGATCGAACCGATGCTGAAGGCGATGGAGCGCGAGACCTGCACGCCGCGGGCCGGATCGGTCGGCGTGATGGCGCGGCTCGCCGATGTTCTTGCCGCGTCGATCGTGCGTGGCTGGGTCGAATGCAGCGGCGACAACGCCATCGGCTGGTTCGAAGCCTTGCGCGATCCGCGTCTCGGCCGCGCGATCGGCGCGCTGCATCGCGCGCCCGGCCGCAACTGGACGGTTGCGGAACTGGCGGCGGAGGCGGGTTGCTCGCGCTCGCTGTTCGCCGAGCGCTTCCAGTCAATGACCGGGCAATCGCCGCTGCGCTACCTTGCTGAGCTCCGCATGCGCCTCGCCACACAGTGGATCGAGCATGAGCGCCAGCCGATCGACGTGATCGCGCAACGGCTGGGCTATGCGTCGCAGGCCGCCTTCAGCCGTGCGTTCAAGCGTGTCACCGGGCAATCGCCGGGGATGGTGCGGCACGGAGCCGGGAGCCGCCGCGCGGCGGAGTAGGCGTGTGAAGCGGTCGCGTGACAGTGCGCTTCTCGTCTCACACACCGCCGTCATGCCCCGCTTCAAGCGGGGCATCCAGTACGCCGCGGCCTTTCGGCTCAAGCACTGCTGTCTCTGGAATACTGGGTCGCCCGGTCCCGTCTACGCTAAGGCTTCGACGAGGCTTGCGGTCTGAGGCGCGCCGAAGCTTTAGCGGAGGCGGCGAGCCGGGCGACGACAGCGGAGCCGGGTCAGATATTCGCCGCGAGGTCGGTCAGCTCGTCGAACAGGATGCCGGTCGTGGCCAGCATCCGCTCGATCTCGTCGGTGGCATCGCTGACCGAGCGGTTCGAGGTGTCGATGGTCAGCTCGTTCCCGGCCGGCGGCTGATAATCGTTGCCGATGCCGGTGAAGCCCTGCAGCGCGCCGGCGCGCGCCTTGGCGTAATGGCCCTTGGGATCGCGGGTCTCGCAGACCTCGGCCGGGGTCGCGACATAGATTTCGCGGAACGCGCTGTCGGCGATGCGGCGCGCGGCCGCGCGGTCGGCGGCCGACGGCGACACCGCGGCGACGATCGCGATATGGCCGTTGCGCGCCAGATGGGTCGCGACCTCGGCGAGGCGGCGGATGTTCTCGGTGCGATCCTGCGGCGAGAAGCCGAGGTCGCTGTTGAGCCCAGCGCGGAAGGTGTCGCCATCGAGCAGGATCGGCGAACCGCCGTTGCTGAACAGGCGCCGTTCCAGCGCCCGTGCCAAGGTCGACTTGCCCGAGCCGGGCAGGCCGGTCAGCCAGATCACCGCGCCATTGTGGTGGTAGCGCGCCGAGCGCTCGTCGGGCCGCAGCGCTGACTCCACCGGCACGATGTCGATCGGCACCGCGGGCCGGCCGGCGTCGACCGACAGCACGAGACCGCCGCCGGCGATGCGGCCGTTGACCTCGATCACGAGGCGGCCGGTGCGCGGATTGTCGGTGTAGGGATCGGTCGCGACCGGCTGCGCCAGCGAGATGTCGATCTCGCCGACGTGGTTGCGCGCAATCGCGCTGTTTTCTTCGTTGGACAGCGCGCCGGGATCGATCGCTTTTTCGATCGCGACCACGGTGGCGCGGCTTTCCTTGGTGCCGAGCCGGATCAGGATCTGCTCGCCCTTGGTCAGCGGCTTGTCGTGCAGCCAGAAGATCCGCGCGCGGATGCGGCGGGTGTCGCGCGGGCTCTGCCCGCTGTGTCCGATGATGTCGCCGCGCTCGAGGAACAATTCGCGGTCGAGTGTGATGCCGACCGAGCGGCCGGCGCCCTGCGGGCCGCCAACCGGCGTCACCGGCCAGCTTTCGACCGTCTTGATCTTCGCGATCTTGCCGGTCGGCATGATGACGATCTCGTCGCCGGCCTTCAGGCTGCCGGACTCGACGCGGCCCGCCACGATGCGGCGGTCGTCGAACTTGTAGATCGCCTGCACCGGCAGCCGCAGCGGCAGCTCCGCCAGCGGCTTCGCCGGCTCGAGCGCGTCGAGCGCCTCGACCACGGTCGGTCCCTTGTACCATTCGATCCGCGGCGTGTGCTCGGCGACGCCGTCGCCATCACGCGCCGAGATCGGCACCACCGCGGTCGGCGTCACGCCGAGGCCGATCAGGTGTGCCGAGATTTCCTCGCTGATCTCGTTGAATCGCGCAGCGCTGAAATCGACCCGGTCCATCTTGTTGACGACCACCGCGACCTGCTTCACGCCGAGCAGGTGCAGCAGATAGCCGTGCCGCCGCGTCTGCGAGCGGACGCCTTCGAGCGCGTCGATGATCAACACCGCGCCGTCGGCCTGCGAGGCGCCGGTGATCATGTTGCGCAAGAACTCTGCGTGGCCGGGCGCGTCGATCAGCACGACGTCGCGCGAGCGGGTGCGGAAGCGAATCTGGGTGGTGTCGATGGTGATGCCCTGGTCGCGCTCGGTCTGCAGCGCGTCGAGCAGGAACGACCATTCGAACGGCATGCCGCGCCGTGCACTGACCGCCTTCAGCATCTCGAGCTTGCCGTCCGGCAGGCTGCCGGTCTCGTGCAGCAGCCGGCCCACCAGGGTGGACTTGCCGTGGTCGACATGGCCGACGATGACGATGCGTACCTGCGGCCGGGTGGTGCCATTGGGCGTTGCCGAGATCGAGGCGGTGGGAAGGATCATGTTCATCGGAACGCTCGCACGAAGTGGAAAGCCAACTGATTGCTTCGGGGGTGATCAGAGATAGCCGGCGACGCGAAGCCGCTCGAACGCATCCTCGGTCTCGTGATCGAGCGCGCGGCCGGCGCGCTCCGGGATCTTGGTGGCGTCGAGCTCGGCGAGGATCTCGTCGATGTTGGATGCGGTGGAGGCGACCGGGTTGGTGATGTCCTGATCCCCCAGCGAGCGATAGCGCTTGCCGTCCTTGGCGAGATAGAGCGGGATGATCGGAATGCCTTCGCGCTTGGTGTAGGCCCAGATGTCGGCCTCGGTCCAATGCAGGATCGGATGGATGCGCAAATGCGCGCCTTGCGGCGGCGAGGCGTTGAAGTGATCCCAGAACTCCGGCGGCTGGTCGCGCACGTCCCATTCGCCCTCGAGGCCGCGCGGCGAGAACACGCGCTCCTTGGCGCGGGTCGCCTCTTCGTCGCGCCGGATGCCGGCGATCAATCCGTCAAAGCCGTATTTGTTGAGCGCCCATTTGAGCCCTTCCGTCTTGCGCGCAGCGGAACGCGCCGCCGGCGGCAGAGTGGGGTCGACGGCGTCGATCGGCGGGCAGGGCTCGACGCGCAGATCGAGATCCCATTCCTTTCCGAAGCGATCGCGGAACGCATACATCTCCGGAAACTTCTTGCCGGTGTCGACATGCAGCGCCGGGAACGGGACGCGGCCGAAGAACGCCTTGCGCGCCAGCCAGATCATCACGTTGGAATCTTTGCCGAGCGACCACAGCAGCGCGAGTTTCTTCAACCGGGCGAACGCCTCGCGCAGGATGTAGATGCTCTGCGCCTCCAGTTCGTCGAGATGATCCATCGACGGCGGCTGAGCGACCGGAATTCCCGGCACGGAAGATGCTTGTGCAAGGGCTGCGGACCGCGTTCCGGCAGCGACGGATTCGTTGTCGAGAAGATGCATCTCTTGGCCTTGGCCTGTGGAGTTGAAAATTCTAAAGTTGCGCTGCAATAGAGAAGAAATAATTTTCTCTTTGTCGGGCTTGATCGAGAGATAAATAGAAAATAATTTCAGTCAACCCCCAAATTGGGGAAGCGAGTGTCTGATGCGATATCTGCCAGTGTTTCTGGATCTGCAAAGCGGCAAGGTACTGCTCGTTGGAGCGGGCGAGCTCGTGCGCGCCAAGTTGCGGCTGCTCGCAGCCGCCGGCGCCGCGGTTCGCTGGTACGCGACCGACGGTGATCATGAGCTCGCGGGCATCGCGGCGGAGGATGCCGCGCGCATCGAGCGCGCCGAGGGCGATCCGCTCACTGCCGATCTGTCCGATGTCATCGCCGTGCTCTGTGCCGGCGCTGGCGAGGTCGGTGTCGCGATGTCGGTGCGCGCCAAGGCGATTGGCCTGCCGGTCAACGTGATGGACGACCTCGAGCACTCCACCTTCATCATGCCTGCGATCGTCGATCGCGGCGATGTCGTGGTCGCGGTCGGCACCGGCGGCACGTCGCCGGTGGTGGCACGTCGTATCCGCGAGAAGATCGAAGCCGTGCTGCCGGCGCGGATCGGCGATCTCGCCGGCTTCATCGGCCGCTTCCGCAAGGCGATGCATGCCCGCATCGACGAGTTTCCGCTGCGCCGCCGCTTCTGGGAACGCATCGTCGACGGCCCGATCGGCGCGCTGGTGCTGGCCGGCCGCAACGATGAAGCCGAGCAGGCGCTGAACGCGATCAGCGATCCCGCCGCATTCGCCGGCGCTGATAGCGAAGGCAAGGCCGTCGGTCATGTGACGCTGGTCGGCGCCGGTCCCGGCGATCCGGATCTGCTCACGGTGAAGGCGCTGCGCGCGCTGCAGGATGCCGACGTCGTGTTCCATGACGAATTGGTGTCGCCTGAAATTCTCGACCGCATCCGCCGCGATGCCACGCGAATTCCGGTTGGCCGCCGCGTCGGCAAGCCCGGCATCGGCCAGGACGCCACCAACCGCCTGATGATCGAGGCGGCGCAGTCGGGCCAGCGTGCGGTGCGGCTGAAGGGCGGCGATCCCTTTATCTTCGGCCGCGGCGGCGAGGAAATCGAAGCGCTGCGCGATGCCGGTGTCGCGTACTCCATTATTCCCGGCGTCTCCGCCGGTCTCGGCGCGGCCGCGCAATTCGAAGTGCCGCTGACCTTCCGGCACGAGGCGCTGCGCATCACTTTCCTCACCGCGCACAAGGCGCGCGATGCCGAGGTCGTCGACTGGTCGGTGCTGACCGACACCAAGATGACCGTCGTCGTCTACATGGGCATGACCGCGGCGCCGTCGATCCGTGAAGGCCTGCTCGCCGCGGGCCGCTCGCCGGAAACGCCGGTCGGCGTGTTTGCGCGCGTGACGCGGCCCGACGCCAGGGCCGCGGTCGGCACGCTGGCGCGGCTGCCCGAGCTGGTCAAACAGGTCGACGGCGGTCCCGCTGTTCTCATCGTCGGCGACGTGGTTGCGCATTCCGCGCCGTGGAGCCGATCCAACGTCACCCAACTGTTCTCCAACCAGATGTTCTCCGAACTGCTGAAAGCTGCCGAATGACCTCTCCGCTTGAACAGAAGAAAATCAGGATCACGGGCCCCTCGATGGTCACCGCCAACCGGACCTGGGACGGCGCCGTGGTGTACCGAACCGCCAAGCAAGGCTGGTCCACCGAACTCGCCGACTCCGCGATCGTCACCACGTCTGACGAGGCCCGCGCGCTGCTGGCCGAAGCCACCGCCGACGACGTCGGCGCGGTCGGCCCCTATATCGCGCCGGTCGAACTCAAGGACGGCGGCAAGGTGAAGCCGGGCAATCTCCGCGAACATATCCGCGCCAAGGGCGTCACCATCGATCTCCAGGTTCCCGCGTAAGGCGCGCCGCGTTAAGGCTCATCGAACATGTATGCTTATGACGAACTCGACCGCACGCTGATCAACGAGCGTGTTTCGGAATTCCGCGACCAGGTGAAGCGCCGCCTCTCCGGCGAGCTCACCGAGGACGAATTCAAGATCCTGCGCCTGCAGAACGGCGTGTACTTGCAGCTGCACGCCTACATGTTCCGCGTCGCGATCCCCTACGGCACGCTGTCGTCGAAGCAGCTGCGCCGGCTCGCTCATGTCGCGCGCCGCTACGATCGCGGCTATGGCCATTTCACCACGCGGCAGAACATCCAGTTCAACTGGATCAAGCTCGCCGAGCTGCCCGATGCGCTGTCCGATCTCGCCGAGGTCGGCATCCACGCGATGCAGACCTCCGGCAACAACATGCGCAACGTCACTTCGGACCAGTGGGCTGGCGTCGCGCCCGGCGAGATCGAGGATCCGCGGATCTGGTCGGAGCTGATCCGCCAGCACACCACGCTGCATCCGGAATTCTCGTTCCTGCCGCGCAAGTTCAAGATCGCGATCACCGCTGCCGAGCACGACCGCGCCGCGATCAAGATCCACGACATTGGCCTGCGCCTGCACAAGAATGCCGACGGCGAGACCGGCTTCGAAGTGCTGGTCGGCGGCGGCCTCGGCCGCACCCCGTTCATCGCCAAGACCATCAAGCCGTTCGTCCCCGGGCGCGATATCCTGAGCTACATCGAGGCGATCCTGCGCGTCTACAACCAGTACGGCCGCCGCGACAACATCTACAAGGCGCGCATCAAGATCCTGGTGCACGAGCTCGGCATCGAGAAGTTCGCCAAGGAGGTCGAGGAGGAGTGGAAGGCGATGGGCGATGTCGGGCTGACGCTCGATCACGCCGCCATCGAGGAGGTCCGCTCGCGCTTCTCCTATCCGGCTTACGAAAAGCTGCCGCATATGCCGGACGAGCTGAAGCAGGCCGCGCACGATCCGCTGTTCGAGCGCTGGCGCAAGAACTCGGTGTCGGCGCACAAGGTGCAGGGCTATTCGATCGTGACGCTGTCGCTGAAGCCGGTCGGTGGCCCTCCGGGTGACGCCACCGCCGAGCAGATGGATGCAGTCGCCGACCTCGCCGACAAATATTCGTTCGGCGAGATCCGCGTCGGCCATGAGCAGAACCTGGCGCTGCCGCACGTCGCCAAGCGCGATCTGCCGCTTCTGTTCAAGGCGCTCGATCGCCTTGGCCTTGCGACGCCGAACGTCAACCTGGTCACCGACATCATCGCCTGCCCGGGGCTGGATTACTGCTCGCTGGCCAATGCGCGCTCGATCCCGATCGCGCAGGAACTGACGCGGCGTTTCGCCAACCACGACACCGCCGACCTGATCGGCCGGCTGCACATCAACATCTCCGGCTGCATCAATGCCTGCGGCCATCACCATGTCGGCCACATCGGCATTCTCGGCGTCGAGAAGAACGGTGAGGAATTCTACCAGATCACGATCGGCGGCCGCGCCGACGAGAACGCGCAGTTGGGCACCTTGATCGGCCCGGCCGTTCCCTATGCGGAAGTCGCCGACGTGATCGAAGACATCGTCGAAGCCTATCTCGCGCTGCGCGACCGTCCCGAGGAATTGTTCGTCGATACGGTGAAGCGTCTGGGCGTCGAGCCGATCAGGGAGCGCGTCTATGCCACTCGTTAAGCAGGGAAGAATCACGACCGATCCGTTCGTGCATGTTGTCGACGGCGCCGAGTTGCCGGGCGACGGCGCGGTGCTGGTCTCGGCCGAGCGTTTTCTCGCCGATCCGGAGGCGCTGCTGCGCCGCGCAGGCAAGGTCGGCGTGATCTGGCCGAACAACCGCAATCTCGGCGATCTGGTGCCGCATCTCGATCGCCTTGCCTCGGTCGCGCTGGTGTTTCCGACCTTCCGCGACGGCCGCGCCTACAGCCAGGCGCGCCTGCTGCGCGAGCGTTACGGCTATGACGGCGAGCTGCGTGCCACCGGGCAGATCCTGCGCGACCAGTTCGTGTTCATGACCCGCGCCGGCTTCGATGCCTTCGAGGTGAAGAAGGATGCCGACGCCGACGCGTTCGTCCAGACCATGAAGCGCTATTCGGTGTTCTACCAACCGACCGGCGATGGCCGCGTCACCGCGCTCAACCGCCGCATGCAGCTGCGTCATTCGGAGAGCGCCGGCCAGTGAGCACGCTCGTACGAGAACTCCCGGCGGCGTCCGTCGCGTTGCCCGCGGCCGATGAGCTCGATCGCGCGCTGCGCAGCGCATCGCCCGCCGAGGTGATCGCGGCCGCGTTGCAGACGGTCGGCCGCGAGAAATTGGCGCTGGTGTCGTCGTTCGGCACCGAGTCCGCCGCGCTGCTCAAGGTGATGGCGGATGTCGATCCGGCGATCCCGGTGGTGTTCCTCGATACCGGCTGGCTGTTCGAGGAGACGCTGGCGTATCGCGACACGCTGATCAAGACGCTCGGCCTTACCGATGTGCGCTCGATCAAGCCGGACGAAGACGCGTTGTCGCGCCAGGATCCGGACCGTGAGCTATGGTTCACCGATCCCGACGCCTGCTGCCGCATCCGCAAGGTCGAGCCGCTGGCACGTGCGCTGAAGCCGTTTGCCGGCTGGATCAACGGCCGCAAGCGGTTCCAGGGCGGTGCCCGCACTGAAATCCCCGTCGTCGAGGACGACAGTGCCAGGCTGAAATTCAATCCGTTCGCCCATGTTTCGCGCGAGGAGATCGAGGCGATCTACGCACTCGGCAACCTGCCGCCGCATCCTCTTGTCGCATCGGGATATCAGTCGGTCGGGTGTATGCCTTGCTCGAGCCGGTCCGCAACCGGCGAGGATGCCCGCGACGGCCGCTGGCGTGGCCGCGCGAAGACTGAATGCGGCATCCACACGATGAAGATGTCGTAGGCCACCGCGCCAGATCGCGATGATGTTTCATTGCGGTTTGGCGACGTGACAAAGCCTTCGCAGTGCAGCGGCTTCGTAGCACAAGCGCGCTGCGCCGCTGAAAACAAAGAAAACCGGTTTCGTTGACTTCAGGCCACTTCACCGTGAGTTATGTCTGGCGTGTTCCCTGACATTCTCAGGTTGAATGGAGACCGAAATGATCCGTCGTGTGCTGCCGCTGGTCGCGGGATTGTTGTGGGCGAGCTCGGCCTTCGCAGCCGATGTTTCGCTGCTCAACGTGTCCTACGATCCGACGCGCGAGCTCTATGTCGACTTCAACAAGGCGTTCGCCGCGGCCTATCAGAAGGACACCGGCAAGAGCGTCGAGATCAAGCAGTCGCATGGCGGCTCGGGCTCGCAGGCGCGTTCGGTGATCGACGGGTTGCAGGCCGATGTCGTTACGCTGGCGCTGGCCTATGACATCGACGCGATCGCCGGCAAGGGTCTCATCGCCGCGGACTGGCAGAAGCGCCTTGCGCTCAACGCCTCACCCTACACCTCGACCATCGTGTTCCTGGTGCGCAAGGGCAATCCCAAGGGCATCAAGGATTGGGACGATCTGATCAAGCCCGGCGTCAGCGTTATCACGCCGAACCCGAAGACCTCGGGCGGTGCGCGCTGGAACTATCTCGCCGCCTGGGGCTATGCGCAGAAGAAGTTCGGCTCAGCCGACAAGGCGAAGAAGTTCGTCGCCGACCTCTACCAGAACGTCCCGGTGCTCGACACCGGTGCGCGCGGCTCGACCGTCACCTTCGTCGAGCGCGGCGTCGGCGACGTGCTGCTGGCGTGGGAGAATGAAGCCTTCCTGGCGCTGCGCGAATTCGGCGCGGACAAGTTCGAGATCGTGGCGCCGCCGCAGTCGATCCTCGCCGAGCCGCCGGTCGCCGTCGTCGACACCGTCGCCGACAAGAAGGGCACCCGCGCCGTCGCCGAAGCCTATCTGAAATACTGGTATACCAGGGAAGGCCAGGAGATCGCCGCGCGCAACTCCTACCGGCCGCGCGACCCCGAGATCGCCAAGGAGTACGAAAAATCCTTCGCCAAGGTTGAACTTTTCACCATCGATGACGTTTTCGGTGGTTGGACCAAGGCGCAGAAGGAGCACTTCGCCGAGGGCGGCATCTTCGATCAGATCTACAAGAACTGATCGCGCACATGATCCGGAAAAGTGCGACGCAGTTTTCCGAACAGATCATGCGCAAAGAAGAATCCGAGGCGCGATCATACGTGCTTCGGATTGAGCAGGGGGATATGTGAGCACAGCGGTCGCACGACGCAGTACCCTTCCGGGCTTCGGTCTCACCATGGGACTGACCCTGACATGGCTCTCCGTCATCATCCTGATTCCGCTGGGCGCGCTGTTCCTCAAGACATCAGAGCTCAGCCTCGATCAGTTCTGGGGCATCGTCACCAGCCGCCGCACTCTGAACGCCCTGAAGATTTCGTTCGGGCTGTCGTTTGCCGCCGCCTGCGTCAATCTGGTGATGGGCACCATCATCGTCTGGGCGCTGGTGCGCTATCGGTTTCCGGGCCGGCGGCTGTTCGATGCCATCGTCGACATTCCCTTTGCCTTGCCGACCGCGGTCGCCGGCGTCGCGCTGACGCAGCTGTTCGCGCAGAAGGGCTGGCTCGGCGCGCCGCTCGCCGAGCTCGGCATCAAGGTTGCGTTCACGCCGATCGGCATCTTCATCGCGATGATCTTCATCGGCATCCCCTTCGTGGTGCGTACGGTGCAGCCGGTGCTGATCGATCTCGATCCCGAGATCGAGGAAGCCGCGGCGAGCCTCGGTGCCAACCGCTGGCACACCGTGTTTCGCGTCATCCTGCCGAGTTTGATTCCGGCGTTGCTCACCGGCTTTGCGCTCGCCTTCGCCCGCGCCATCGGTGAGTACGGCTCGGTGATCTTCATCGCCGGCAATCTGCCCAACGTCTCCGAGATCGCGCCGCTCCTGGTCGTGATCCGGCTGTCCGAATTCCGCTACGCCGATGCCACCGCGATCGCGGTCGTGATGCTGGTGGCCTCGTTCCTGATCATCTTCCTGATCAACCGGCTGCAGCGCTGGGCGCAGGCCCGCATTCCCGTGCATTGAGGTTCGACATGTCGATGCAGACGGGATTGGCGACCTCGACCACGCAGCTGCGGACCTACGCGCCCGCGACCGATGTCAGCGTGGCAGCGCCGGCGCCGCGGCTCGAGATCGCGCGTGCCGAGCCGGTCACGGCTCACCGTAACCCGCGCACCGAGCCGGGCCCGATCCGCTTCATCATCATCGCGCTGGCGATCGCCTTCCTCAGCGTGTTCGTCGTGTTGCCGCTCGTCGTCGTGTTCGCGTCGGCGTTCTCGAAAGGTGTCGTCGCCTATTTCGCGGCGCTGGCGGAGCCCGAGGCGCTCGCGGCGATCAAGCTGACGCTCTTGGTTGCCGCGATCTCGGTCACGCTCAACCTCGTGTTCGGCGTGGTCGCGGCCTGGGCGATCTCGAAGTTCGAATTCGCCGGCAAGACCTTCCTGATCACGCTGATCGACCTGCCGTTCTCGGTCTCGCCTGTCATCTCGGGCCTGGTCTTCGTGCTGCTGTTCGGCGCGCAGGGCTACTTCGGCTCGTGGCTGCAGGCGCACAATGTGCACATCCTGTTCGCGGTGCCCGGCATCGCGCTGGCGACGATCTTCGTCACCTTCCCGTTCGTGGCGCGGGCGCTGATCCCCTTGATGCAGGAGCAGGGCACCCAGGAAGAGGAGGCGGCGATCTCGCTCGGCGCCTCCGGCCTGCAGACCTTCTTCCGCGTCACGCTGCCCAATATCAAATGGGGGCTGCTCTACGGCGTCCTGCTCTGCAACGCGCGCGCGATGGGCGAGTTCGGTGCGGTGTCGGTGGTGTCGGGCCACATCCGCGGCGAGACCAACACGATGCCGCTGCTGGTCGAGATTCTCTACAACGAATACCAGTTCGTCGCGTCGTTCGCGATCGCATCGCTGCTCGCGATGCTGGCGCTGATCACGCTGGTGGCGAAAACTATTCTCGAGCGGCGGCTCGACGAGGCGGAGGTGCCCGATGGCGATTGAAGTCAAGAATATCGTAAAGCGGTTCGGCAGCTTTGCAGCGCTCGACAATGTCGATCTCAAGGTCGCCGACGGCGAGCTGCTGGCGCTGCTTGGGCCCTCCGGCTCCGGCAAGACGACGCTGCTGCGGATCATCGCAGGCCTCGACTGGCCGGACTCGGGCGAGGTCGCGATCGACGGCGAGAATGCGCTCTCGCGCGGCGCCAGCGAGCGCCAGGTCGGCTTCGTGTTCCAGCACTACGCGCTGTTCCGCCACATGACGGTGTTCGAGAACGTCGCGTTCGGCCTGCGCGTGCAGCCGCGCGCGATCCGCAAGGACGAGGCCACGATCCGCGCCCGCGTCAAGAATTTGCTCGATCTGGTGCAGCTCGATTGGCTCGCCAACCGCTATCCGAGCCAGCTGTCCGGCGGCCAGCGGCAGCGCATCGCGCTGGCGCGTGCGCTGGCGATCGAGCCGCGCATCCTGCTGCTCGACGAGCCGTTCGGCGCGCTCGATGCCAAGGTGCGCAAGGAGCTGCGGCAATGGCTGCGTTCGCTGCACAACGAGATCCACGTCACCTCGATCTTCGTCACCCACGACCAGGAGGAGGCGCTCGAAGTCGCCAATCGCGTCGTGGTGATGGACAAGGGCAAGATCGAGCAGATCGGTTCGCCCGGCGAGGTCTATGACAATCCGGCGACCGCCTTCGTGCACGGCTTCATCGGCGAGTCCATCGTGCTGCCGGTCGATGTGGCCGGCGATGCGGTGCGGCTGGATGGCCGTCCGCTCAACATCCCGGCGCTGGGCGCGGCGTCCGGCGCGGCCAAGCTGTTCGTCCGCCGCCACGACATGGCGGTCGGTCCGGCGGGAACCGGCGCCCTGGAAGGCGCCATCCGGCATGTCCGCTCATTCGGTCCGATCCAGCGCGCCGAGGTGGCCCTGGCGGGCAGCGAGGGCAGGACCGTGATCGAGATCGACGCCCCCCGCGACCGCGAGCTGCAGGCCGGCGAAATCGTCTCCCTGCAACCCCGCCGCTACCGGATCTTTGCCGCCCAGGAGTAGCCCAGTAGCCCGGATGAAGCGCAGCGAAATCCGGGACTTCGTGCTGCGGATCGACCGGCCCCGGATTGCGCGGAGCCTGTCATCGGGCGCGTTCGCGCGACCCGTTGGCTCCATCCGGGCACGGGTCCGGGATCGATGGCCTTTGCTGGCCAAAAGTTAGCCCCTGTTCACCATTCAGCCACGGTTGGTATGCAACAACGGCCGGCCAACCTTGGGGGTTTTACCTGTGAAACGGACGACGGTCGCCCTGTTCGGGCTTCTGGTGCTTGCCGGCTGCGCCGCGGACACCAAAATCCCGGAAGAACCGGCGATGTATCTCAACATGGCGCAGCCCGGTGCCGTCCTGGATAACCAGGCCGCCGCGATCCTGTTTTCCCAATATCGCCAGAACAACGGTCTCGGCATCGTCGTGGTCGATCCGGACCTGAGCAGGCTCGCCGAGCAGCAGTCGCAGGCGATGGCCGCCCGCAACAAGATGGACCATGACGTCAAGGCCCCGCTCGGCAAGCGGCTCGAGGCCGGCGGCTACCCGGCGACCGTGGCGGTCGAGAACATTTCGGCGGGCTATCACACGCTGGCGGAAGCGTTTTCGGGGTGGCGGGATTCGCCGCCGCACAAGGCCAACATGCTCAAGAGCGGTGTCACAAAAATGGGCATCGCAGCCGTCTATGCTCCGAATACCAAATACAAGGTGTTCTGGACGCTCATTCTGGCGGCAACCTGATTTCGATAAATTCCGCGTGATCTAATCCCTCTATCTCGCTGATTGACGGCGCGGCGAACAGCAGCCACGGTTGCGGTTCAATTCGTTTTTGAGCGAACGGTTACGAATGGATACTTCGGATTCCGCGCCGGCCTCGACGCCCGCGCAAGCGCAGCGGGTGCTGGTTCTTCAAGGCGGCGGCGCGCTCGGCTCCTACCAGGCCGGCGCCTTTCAGGCGCTCTGTCATGCCGGCTTCGAGCCGGAATGGATCGCCGGCATCTCGATCGGCGCCATCAATGCCGCGATCATTGCCGGCAACGAGCCGGACAAGCGCGTGCCGAAGTTGAAGGAATTCTGGGAGATGGTGTCGGCGCCGGTGCCGTGGAATCCGGTCTCGAAGCATGAGCGCGCCCGCTCGCTGTTCAACGAGACCTCTGCCGCCATCATCGCGACCTTCGGGGTGCCGGGCTTCTTCACGCCGCGGATTCCGCCGGCGCCGCTGTGGCCGCCCGGCAGCTCGCAATCGCTGAGCTATTACGACACCGCGCCGCTGAAGAAGACGCTGGAGCGGCTCGTCGACTTCGATCGCATCAACGACCTGAAGACGCGGCTGTCGGTCGGCGCGGTCGGCGTCACCTCGGGCAATTTCCGCTATTTCGACAATTACGAGTTCAAGAAGCTCGGCAAGAAAATAGGCCCCGAGCACATCATGGCCTCGGGCGCGCTGCCGCCAGGCTTTCCTGCCGTCGTGATCGAGGGCGAGCACTACTGGGACGGCGGCATCGCCTCCAACACGCCGCTTGATTTCGTGCTCGACGAGGAGACCAGCCGCGATCTCCTGATCTTCCAGGTCGACCTGTTCAGCGCGCGCGGGCCGTTGCCGGAGACGCTGCTGGAGGCCGCCGAGCGCGAGAAGGACATCCGCTATTCCAGCCGGACCCGGATGAACACCGACAAGAACCGGCAGATCCACAACGCCCGCATGGCCGTGCGCGACCTGATCGGCAAGCTGCCCGATTACCTGAAAAACGATCCGTCGGTCGAATTGCTGCGCAAGGCCTCCAAGGAGAACACTGTCACGGTGGTTCACCTGATCTACAAGAGCAAGAACTACGAGTCTTCCTCGAAGGACTACGACTTCTCCCATGTTGCGATGGTCGAGCACTGGGGCGCGGGCGTCCGCGACGTGCATTTGTCGATGCGTCACAAAGAATGGCTAGAACGGCCTCAGTCCGGGGAAACCATGGTGACATACGATCTCACGGGGGACGAACCCAAGCCCCCTGAATCGAGCCCCCCGCAAGCAAAATAGGAGCGACCGATAATGGGTACGTTGACAGGCAAGACCGCCGTTGTGACCGGCTCGACCAGCGGCATCGGATTGGCTTACGCACGCGCCTTCGCGAGCGCCGGCGCCAATATCGTTCTCAATGGCATGGGCGTTCCGGCCGACATCGAGAAGGAACGTTCCGGCATCGAGACCGACTTCAAGGTCAAGGCGGTGCATTCGCCGGCCGACATGACCAAGCCGGCCGAGATCGCCGACATGATCGCGCTCGGCGAGAAGACCTTCGGTTCGGTCGATATCCTGGTCAACAATGCCGGCATCCAGTTCGTGTCGCCGATCGAGGAATTCCCGCCGGAGAAGTGGGAAGCGATCATCGCGATCAATCTGTCGTCGGCGTTCTACGGCATCCGCGCCGCGGTGCCCGGCATGAAGAAGCGCGGCTGGGGCCGCATCATCAACACCGCATCGGCGCATTCGCTGGTCGCCTCGCCGTTCAAGTCGGCCTATGTCTCGGCCAAGCACGGTATCGCCGGCCTCACCAAGACCGCGGCGCTGGAGCTCGCGCAGTTCAAGATCACCTGCAACTGCATCAGCCCGGGCTATGTCTGGACGCCGCTGGTCGAGCACCAGATTCCGGAGACCATGAAGGCGCGCAACATGACCAAGGAGCAGGTCATCAAGGACGTGCTGCTCGCAGCCCAGCCGACCAAGGAGTTCGTGACCTCGGAGCAGGTCGCAGCGCTCGCGCTGTTCCTGTGCGGCGACGATGCCGCGCAGATCACCGGCGCCAACCTCACGATCGACGGCGGCTGGACCGCGGAGTAATTTTCCCGCGGGATTTTCGGCTCAAGAACAAGCCGGCCCTGACTGGATCAGGGCCGGCTTTTGTTTTTCTATGGGATGACCGGCAGGCTTGCCGTCAGGCGTCTGATCCACTCTCTTTCGCAGGCTTTTGCTTCCCGGCCACCAGCCGCTTCATGCTCTCCACGATGTCAACTTCATCCGCGCCGGAGCCGGCGTCGGGTTCGACGTCGATGGAAGGGATCGCGGCATCGGTGATCTGCAACTCAACTTCGGAAGCGACGTGCTGGTGGCCCCGCAATGCGTTTTCGATCGCGTTTGCCATCGATAGCAATTCGTCCTGCGCCGCCTTTGGCCAGGATAGGACGCGATCAAACAGGTCTTTCAGCTCAGTGGCGCTCATGGGCGGCAATTATATACCGCGTCCGGCCGAAAGCTATGCTACCGCCCGCCGCTTCCCGAATGCCAGCACGTGCAGGCCGAGGCGCGAGCGCACCACGTAGAACAACAGGATCGTCTCGAAGATCAGTGACAGCGAGGTCGAGGCCGCCGCGCCCATGCCGCCGTAGCGCGGCACCAGCGTCATGCAGAGCCCGACATTCATGAAGAACGACACCGCATAGGCGGTCGCGCAAATGCTCTGGTGGCCGAGCATGTTCAACAGCCGCTCGACCGGCCCGATCGCCGAGCGCACCACGAGGCCGATCGCGGCGACGAACATGATGCTGTAGCCGTCGACGAATTTCGGGCCGAACAGCCAGAGCAGCGGCTTGCCGAACGCGAGCAGTGCGATCGTTGCGAGCAGAGAGGGCCAGAACGTCCAGCTGATCGCGTGCGCGACATAGGCCGACAGCCGGTCCTTGTCGCCGAGCGCATTGTACTCGGCGAAGCGGTGCGCCGTCGTCGCCGCCATCGCGTAGTGCACGAACGACACCAGCGCCAGCGTCTTCACCACGGCGAAATAGATGCCGACCTCCTCGGAGGAGCGGAATTGCTGCAGCATCAGCACGTCGGTGTAGCCGAGCAGCAGATAGAAGCTCTCGACCAGCATGATCGGCAGCGAGATCGCGAACCAGCCCTTGACGTCGTGGGTCTTCTCGCCCGGCCCGAGATGGACTTTGAGGCGGCGGTTCAGCACGATCATCTGGCCGATCGCCGCGACGTAGACGGCGGCGGCGCTCGCGATCATCGCCGCGGTGGCGCCGAGATTGAGGCCGAGCGCCAGCGCACCGGCGGTGAACGCGATGATCAGCCCCTGCCGTACGATGAATTGCGGCATCAGGCCGAGCTGCATCCAGTCATGCGCGCGCGAGATGCCGTCCTGGGTGTTGGCGACCACGAAGGGCGGCAAGGTCAGGCAGCCGATATAGAGCGGCACGACTGCGCTCGGATCGATCCAGGGCGAAGCGAGATGGATCACGCCGGCGAGCAGCAGCGCCACCGCACTCGACGTAGCAAGTACCACCCAGCGGCCGCCGGAGAGGAAGCCGCGCAGCGCGGCGAGGTCGCCGCGCGCGCGATATTCCGGGATGATCTTCTGCGAGGACGGCGCGATGCCGAAATCCATCGTGCTGCCGAGCAGCAGCACCCAGGTCCAGACATAGACATAGATGCCGTAGTCCGAACCGCTCATCCAGCGCGCCAGCAGGATCTGCGCGAGATAGGCGATCGCGGCGCTGATGACGCGGATGATGAAGATCATGCCCGCGAGGCGCTTGGTGACCGACGCCTCCTTGGTGCCACCGAGCAGCCGCGCGACGAGGTCCCGCACGCGAGCGGCCGGGCCCGATGGCGCGGCAGAGGATTCGGCAGAGGATCCGGATCGTGTCTCCATCACAGCCAAGGCGGAAAATTCCCAAAACGCCGCAAGGCGGCAATGGCCCCCGATCTATCAACGAAACGTTAAGATTGGGTTGGGTGAGGGATGTTCCCGTCGTCCTGGCG
>NZ_LFLZ01000091.1 GCF_001189845.1 Bradyrhizobium tropiciagri | reverse complement strand
TTCGGCGCTATCATACGCTCTGTTTGACCTGCTTTGCTTCTACCCGCTGCAACAGCGGTTCGAGAAAATCGAACTTCAGGCGCGCCGCTCTGGAGGGATCGCCCTGAAGTTCGTCATAGAGTTCGTTGGCCCGCGCGAGAATGGCTTGCGGAGCCCCGAGAGGATTCCGGGGAATAGGTCCAATGCGGGTATATCGAAGATCATCGAGCATATGAGCGCCGCATTGAGGCTTGGTCTTCGCTTCAACCCTTCAATTCGAGAAATGGCGGTTCGGCTCTTTACGCCAATTAGAAATGCGAGCTCCTGCTGGGTCAGCCCCCAGCGACGACGATGCGGACGAAGGTGATGCATAGTTGGTGCAAGGCCGGCCAGCGAGATGACAGGCACGCACGCTATGATCGCCCTGAAAGTGGTCTCGACCGAGACACGAAAAAGTGCCGACTCGGCACTTACTACAAAACTGCGCCCCTCATTCTAACTATCTTGGCTTCAGAAAGGATGGCCCATCCGGCATGAAGATCGGGTGGAGATGGGGACTTGGGGATGTGGCAGAGCGACGCGGCAAGCACCAAAGAACCTGTCATCAAGTGTGCTTGCGTCGCTCAGGGGGCTGCTTTTGGGTGCGGCTAGGATGTCCCCGAAGTCCCCACGTCCCCCTCATGCCCGATCGACGACGGGCCGATAACGACATTAACTCCATATCGTCGACACAATATTTCGACCTTCTGCCTCCCGGCCATCGGCACGACGTACACGCCATGGGATTTATAGGTCAGAAGGTTCAGCTTCTTACGCAGGATGCTTCCGATCCACCCCTCCCAAGCTCGTGGAAACCTATTAGCGGCCAAAGCGGCGTTACATATTTTGAAAGCCGCGGGGAGATGTGTATGTCCTTCCAGCGTGGGCGTTCGTGCCCACCGCCTGCCTGTCGGACGGCTCTGCCAGACGACGGGAAGGGGCTAGTGGCGTTCGCTAGAACCCGACTACCGAAGGACACAGCCTAACCGGGATCCTTTGAATTCCAATCGACGTGGTGAAATCCGCGGCAGAACGGCGCCTGGATGATGGTTTTAATCGTCAGAGTGGCATCAATTGATTTATTTCTTGAACTAGGAGGAGGATACTGACGTGAAACAGCATACGAGTAAGACATGGCCAGCCAGTTCTACCGAGTGCTTTACCGTTTCCGGATGCGCACGTATGTCGAGTCGCTATTTCGACGTAGCAGGCGCGAGAGGCAGGAAACGATCTGGCTAAAGCTCACCCTGATGCGGCTAGGGAATGAGCTGCGGCAATCTGAGCACTGGTCCAGCGCTGCGGGTCAGCCTGGCCGTTGCTAAGACGGAGCAGAAAGCGCTCGCCAACTTTAGAAGGCCGCTTCGTTGGCAAAGGTAAACTTGACCGTTGCTGACGACATCTTGCGCGAGGTGTGTTCCGTACCGATGATCTAAGATCGGCCGCTCGCGCACCGTCTCGACTGATATCGGACGGCATCCAGAGCAAACAACCGCAGTGTGAGAAAAGCTATCGGCTGAGACATGCACTGCGCAGCTTACTCGGCACAGACGGCTAGGTTGCGCGTGTCTGCACCTGCAAAACCTCGCCGCCTCTACTGTCGGACATTCTTACGGCTTACGCAGCGCCTGATTTGGAACCATTGCCAGCCGTACACCCGCTTTGTTTAGCTGGATTGCGACGTCGTTTGTTGCCGTCGTGACATGGCGCGATCAACGAACGATGTCATATCCCAAATGGGAGGTGCGAGCAGTATAGGATAACGGCTACGCCTCGGTGGCATGACTATCGCTCAAGAACCCCGCGATTGATCGTGTGTGCGCACTGACACATTCGCTTAGAGGACAACTTCGATGGGCAAGCACTTCATCGTTACGGTGGTGTATTCCACCTTGAGCTTGATTGTCGCAAGCGGAGTTGCGCAAGCGGAAACGGTGGGGCGATACGAATGCAGCGTCATTGGCGCGGCAAGCCACGACGTCATCGGTGGGGATTGGCATCTGCTCCGCAGCCTTCAATATTCGTGTTTTGGCGTGGAGGGCCTGCTGAAAGGCGCGGTTTACACTGGCTCGTCGATTAGTGAGTGGGATGGCCTTCAAGGAACGTATTTGTCTGCCGGCGGAGTTGTCCGGGCGCCGGGGGGCTTGCGGTTACCCAACTCACCGAGGGGACTGTGGCCCTTGTGAGGGAGGATGGCAGATACGCGGGTAGCAAATCATCTGGAAAAGCACTGTTCAAGTTTGCTTCCGGCACCCTCGCCGCGCTCTCAGGAAAAGTCGTCAAGTTTGAAACCGAGTCCAGAGGCGCAGGGCGATTTAGCATGGCACTGACCACTGACAGCGAAGTCAGTGCTATGCCCGAAACGGCTGACTGGCGGTGATCGGCATCGTGCGCCATGTTGACGGCCGGCATCAACGATGCCGGAAGAGGTTTGAATGATTCAGACAAGCTGCTGACACTGCAATCAAAACGAACCCCTACTCATCGCGCGACGACGAGGTGATCGAATAAAAACCGCGTGCCATTGGGGCGCGTGAGACACATGCTCCAACGAAGCGGAGAAATGCGGCCGAAACGGTCACAGTCGTGTCCCTGGATCCTGCCGCCAGCAGCGACCATTCACGAATCTGATCCGTCATGGCACACCTCTGCCAAGAAATGACAGTATAACTAAGACAACCAATCCAATGATGAGCCCGCAGCCCTCAACTACGTCAGTCAGGTTCTCGCGGCGTCGCACATCGTTCGAAGACTGTTTCGACCAGCGATCGTCTTTCTCATCCGTCATGGCTTGCATTTGATCCGTCAACCGTAGGCATGTGTGCCGCGCAATTTTCGCCATGCGTTTTTCGCCACGGCAGCCTCAAGCTATTTGGTGCTCATCGTGAAGGAAGAAGCCCGGAGTTTGCGGGGGGCTTCTTCCTGGATGCCGGCTTACGATCGCGGGAGAAATATCTGCCGCGAATACCAAGGGATTGCGGTAATGCTGATGAGTTGCTCCGAACCATCGAACAGAGGAGCAAGTTGCCGACCGGACGCCTTGAACGAGACCCTTTGCGCGCGATCGATTCCCGTCACTGTGCTGCGCACCACGTCAGCGGCTTGCTCATAGCGATATATTCGATAGAAGTCCGGTTTGGCTCCCGAATAGACGGGCAATTCGACATTAGCCCGCCCAAGTGCACCGCGAGTATATTCAACGTGGACCTGAAGCGAATCTTCGCCGTCCGTCGTGAAGGACCATGCCTCCTCGACATTCGTCACTCCGGCAGGGTCGCTGTGGATCGTCCTGTCTAAGGCAGCCTTCGCGTAGACATAGTTGCTGTAGAGGCCGGGAGCGTAACTTGCAGGCGAGAACAAGCCACCGATTACCATCGGTACGGCTTTTTCCATCCCTTGCTTCTTGGCCGGTACGACCAGTACGGCGCCGCGACCAGGATCTATCGACTTTCCGTCGGCATCTTGGGCCAAGATTTGGTCAATCAAGACGACTGAGAGGTTGGATCCCTTGGACGGTCCGGCACCGGGCGGCTCCATTTGCCAGCCTTCCGGCAGCATCTTTTGAACCGCCGAGTCGGCGATCTTGAAGCTCAGGACGGTTCGTACGTCTAGAGTTTTGCTGTGGAGTTTGTCGTTTTCGCCGGCAAAGGCAGGCTTCGCAAGAAGTACGATACTGGCGGTTGAGATCACCGCCAACGTTCGGGACAAGAAGGACACTTTTCTCTCCTATCAATTCTCATCAATAAAGCCCGTCGGGCATTCCCTTCAGCGCGCTCGGTGTGGAGCGCGCACGCGCAATAAAAAGCGGGTTTTGCTTCCTCCAATCTGCCCAGCGCAAAAAGAATGCGGTGTGCCGATCGCATAACGCGTTCTCAGACAATGGATCGTCTCGAGCAGTTGCCGCATCTACCATTTGGGAGACGTCGCATGGCTGAAGCATCCGGGAGACAATGCTTCTTAAAAGAAGCACGTAGCGTCGTCTTATACCAATTGGGGTATCACCCTCGCTCCTTGTCGGCAGAATGAGCCCGGCACCTGATACGAGTCAGGCTTGATCGTCACCGTGCCCCTTGATCGACGACTACGATGTCGTCATTGCCCCTGACGCAGTCGACGCCGGCAGTTCGAAGCATCGCCGTGGTACGCGCACCTGTATCGCGGGCGCATATTCGTCTCTGGCGCCTCGCGGATCTCGAACATCCATCCCGTTGAGGATCGTCACAGCAGCGCCGCAACGGAGCGTCGCGAACTGACAATCTCCTTTGTACTAAGCGTACCAATATGAGGCTGCGCCGACATACTTCAGGTGAGAAACGAGACAGCTCGCTCGTTATATATCTTACGCGCACTACTCAGCTGCCGAGTGAACGAGCAAATCCGGCTACCGGCTCGACGCGAAATTGATGGAAGTCCTTTCTTAGTAGCCTGATGGCAAAACGAATCATGAAGATATTGGGTGGTGACCGGCGAACAGCAGCGAGGCTGCAGGCTGCAAAGCGCCAGAATACGCAACAACGCATCATCTTCGAATTCTTGCGCCTGTTACATGCCGGTTGTCATATCCCGTTCGCGGAACGAGGGGCATTACGTGTTCGAAGTTACAGACGACCTGATCGATCGAATCTACGAGGCTGCGGCTGTACCAGAGCTTTGGGACGGCGTTCTTGATCGGATTGCACGGCAACTCAGCTCCATTGGCGGCCTGCTGTTTACAGCTAATTCTCAGCACACTGCCTGGGCTGGCTCATCCATCATGCGGCCCTTGTATGCGGAATTCGTCGAAAGAGGGCTGGAGCCGTACAACCCACGCCCTGAGCGAGCATTCGCCAGTGCTCACGACGGGTTTGTGTCCGACCATCAGCTCTTCACTCCTGAGGAGATGGACCGCGATCCGTTTTATCAATATCTCCGGAGCAAGGGCGGAGGGTGGTGCGTTGGCACGGTCATTCGGGCGCCGAGCGAAGATCTTCTTGTTTTCAGTTGGGAGCGCCGGTTTGAGGATGGGCCGGTTTCCAACGAAACTGTTGCCGCGCTTGACCCGCTAAGGGCGCATCTGGCCCGGGCGGCGCTCATTTCAGGGCGATTGGGTCTGGAGCGAGCGCGAGCCGCGGCCGAAGTTCTAGGGCTCATCGGCTTACCAGCCGCGGTTCTCTCACGCTCCCATCGCCTGCTGGCTGCCAACAAGCTGCTCGACGATCTTGTGCCTCGTGTCGTTCAAGATCGGAGGCCTCGGATCGGCCTGGTCGATAAGCGGGCCGATAGCTTGCTTGCGCTAGCGTTGCAGCAGGTCGACGGTCAATCAGCCGGTCAGGTGCGCTCTATTCCGATAGCTGCGACCGAGGAGTCGCTGGCCTCCATTGTGCACGTCGTTCCAGTGCGAGGCGTTGCAAATGACATGTTCGCGGCGTCTTGCATCCTCATCCTCACGACTGTTTCGCAACAAAAGCTTGCACCTGTTCAGATAATTCAGGGCTTGTTTGATCTGACGCCAGCGGAAGCAAACGTTGCGCGCTGGATTGCCGGCGGCAAAACCGTCGATGACATAGCGACAGGCGCGGGTGTGACCGTCGGCGCGGTTTGGCAGCAATTGAAGTCTGTCTTCAGCAAGACGGGCGTTTCCAGGCAGGCTGAACTCGTCAGCATACTTGTTGGCACTGCCTTAGGCGGCAATAGGAGCGGATTTTCTACATGACTAACGGGACAGAGAGTGCCCGCTTCATTGCGGCGATTGAGGCTATTTACAATTCGGCGCCGCATCGATCCAACTGGCCGCTGGCGCTCCAGGCTATTGCCGATGTCTTCGGCGCAGTTGGCACCGTATTGATGTGGCGTCGCGACGACGGCAGCTTTGGAACAATCGTTTCCCCCAAGCTCAGCGCACTCCACGACGCTTACCAAGAGAAGTGGTGGCGCCACGATATCCGTGCCGTCAGAGCCGTCGAGCAGGGATATGTAAGGGGCACGGAAGCGGTTACGGATCGTCATCTAGTAACCCCGGAAGAGATTGAAAAACATCCGATCTACACCGAGTTTCTGGTTCCGCACGGTCTCGGCTGGGTCGCTGGCGCCGCTATTTCACCTGACCCAAGCATCGATGTCTGGATTGGCGTCCAGCGCGCCAAGGCAGAAGCGCCGTTCTCGGATAAGGAACTCGAGGTACTCACGCGCTTGGCGCGTCACGCCGAAAACGCGCTGCGCCTGAGCGTACAGCTGTTTGATGCCGAGATATCCAAGCTGGCGCTGGGCGATGCGCTGGCACGGATTGGCATCGGCGTTTTTATCGTAGATTGCAGCAAGCGCATAGTCTTCTCCAATCCTGCAGCGATCAGCTGTCTTGGCGGCGGTGGCTTGGAGATCGTTAACAACCGACTCGCCGTTGCCCGGTCGCTGGAGCAACGGGACCTTGAAACAGCAATTGACCAGATGCTCGCGGTCGATGCGGACAGCAACTCCCCAAAACCGATCTTGATTCATCGAGAGAGTTCTGACCGGCCTCTCGTACTTTACGTCCTTTCCGTTCCCGGCTCGGGGTTGCAGGATGCCGCGACCCGATTGCTAATGGATGCGCGCGCCATTGTTTTGGCGGTCGATCCATTAGCGAACGCCGTAGCGGATCCCGCAATAGTCCGCGACCTTCTCGGCTTAACCCTCGGCGAAGCGCGTGTTGCAGCGCTCGTTGGGTCAGGACTTTCGCCACCGGAAGCAGCCGAAAGGTTGGGTATTGCCGAGGGAACGGCCCGCGTAGTTCTCAAGCGAGTCTTCTCTAAGGTTGGAGTGTCGCGCCAGAGCGAGTTGGCGGCCCTCCTTGCCAGAATGGTTATCGCGTAACTAAGCGTGGTGCTTTTGCGACCGTCACTGATCCAAACGGGCTCGAACAAGGGATTTTCTGGAGGCCAAATGTTTCTCCAAGGCCAATTGCCGCGCGCTGTAGAAGGCCGCAGTGAAGAGACTCGACGGCTAACAAGAACAAGGAGGTGAATACCGTTTCGAGCAATCGATTTACCTGCCCCGCGACAGCGTCGGGATGGACTTAATGCCGTGCAATCTTTATGAGCGACAGTGGCTGTTCTCGCCACGGTGTGAAGAATGATGAAAGAAGCTATAGCAGCAGCTACAATTCTCGCGGCAACGGTCGCATCGGCCAATTCTCAGGTGGCGCGCTTAGAAATTTATCCGATCTCGTCGGTCACCCTCAAGGATTCCGATTTCTTGGCGGGTCGGACCGACGGTCAACCGGTGACCGTCGCGGGTGAGCTGCGCATTCCAAGAGCTGGTAACGACAAATTGCCCGCCGTCGTGCTGCTTCATGGTTCTGGTGGAACGCTGCGACCCTCGATGACGTGTACAACACAACCAGAAATTTTGCCAGACACGCCGCTTCGCCTTGCTGATGCCGTGAAGGTCGCGTTTCCTTTAGGAGGAATGATGTGCGCGACTTTGCGGAGCGAACGACGCGAGCACCGAACTTGCCGCACGATGAGCATTGAATATCGGCGCGGATCGCGTCGCCAAATGCGCTAAGAAGCTCGGCCCCATCGCGTTCCGATGTCGGCTGCACGCCTGTCATCAGCATCGCAAGCTGGTCGACATCGAGTTCGCGGGCGAATCTGACTGAAAAAGCAGTTGCTGGCATTTGCCCCAAACACGTTTGATCGTTATGCGTCGGGCGAAAGATCGACCGACGCGACAGTACACTACATATCAGTATTTTGCCGGAGACGCGTCTGCGTCGATCAACCGCCCAATAGACTACGAGAGCGCGATCTGAAAAAAACGTGCTGGTGGCGAGGATATTAATCCTCAAATCTCCTCGAGTGTTGCGTCCTCGCTGTCCGTCTGAAGAATGGTTTGCGACAGCAGTACGGCGGCTCTTTGAAGTGGAGGAATGAAGCGATCAAGCTCTACAAAGCTGACTCGTGCCGCGGGCACCGATACGCCAAGGCAGGCTATCAGCTGTCGGTCCGGGGAAACGATCGGAACTGCGCAGCCGACGACGCCCTTCACATATTCCTCATTGGTCTTGGCCCAACCTTGACGGCGTGTCTCTTCGAGTAGTCTTAGGAGGGTGTCGCAATCCACAATGGTGTTATCAGTTGGCCAATCTCGCCGACGCCGCCCCAGCAAGGCATCCAACTGCGGCGCCACCGATTGAATAGTTTTGTCCAGCTTGAGATCACCTATTGGCTCTCGAGCAGCGACTATGGCGGTGCAACTGTAGGCGTCCGATTGTGTTAGCAAGGGTAACCCCGCTCATCCCAATCAAACCGAAAGCGGAACATAATACAGTCGCGAGAAAGGGCTTTGTCACTTTGGCGATGCTTTCGCGGATAGGTTCTTCGCCTGGTATGTACAACTTGACGCTACGTGCGATTCAAGTCCCTTCGAGGGCTTGTTGCGTGAGTGCTTCCCATAGCTAGGACGAGTGGTCGAGTTGCCATCATTGGAATCTCTTTACCCGCGAGCTGCTTCTCTGTCGGAAATGAGGCAGACCGGTTAGAGGAAGCGGGCCGAGGTCATGCTAAGGCTCGATCTTGTCGTGTCATCCATGTCAGTTGAAGGGGGCCAATGTCGGAAACGTGACAAGGCGGCCCGCCATTTCAGAAGGTACGCTGACGTCTACGCGGATCTCACTCTCCTGAAGCAAGACCGGCATCAGATTCCGAGAGCGGCACGCGGATTGCTGGTATGAGCAGCAAAGAGCCGCGCGGCCAAAACCGTCGCAGCGGCTCCGTCCCAGGAGATGCACGATGAGACTTGCCCGATTTATCCTGATCAACGCAACTGTTATGCCGCTTATGCTCGGAAATGCGGGAGCGGCGAACATAAATGTGGCGGTGACAGCGCCCCCCACCGAGCCGGCGAAGATTGCAGCGGGTAAAGCTGTTGGCGTCGACGCTTTCGGTAAGACCGTGTTTAACTTTGCATCCAGGCAGGTTACGATGGAACGTTCTTCTGGATCGATCCAAAGGAGGAGCTGGCAGTCGTTTTCATGGCGCAGACCCCAGGATCTACTCGCACCTACTATTACCGCATGATCAAGGCGCTGGTCGCGCAGGCACTGGGCAACTGATCCCGAAGCATTGTTGCCGCCTTCGTCGAGAGCAGAACCAGTCTGAGAGAGTCGAGCAACCTTTGGCAATAGCTTTGGAGAGCAACATGGTGCTGCGCATGGAATCCTCGGCTCCTCCTATTAAAGTGCAGAGCTGGCTGCGGGGCCAGCCCCTGACGAACTTTCAGCCCGGGAAAGTGTACATCGTCGAATTTTGGGCGACTTGGTGCGGGCCATGTGTGGAGGCGATGCCCCATCTGGTGCAGCTGCAAGAGCAATACAGAGACAGGGGGCTCGAGGTCGTCGGAGTCGCAGCCAACGAAAGAGCCTCAACGACGAACGAGGCCCGAACCAAGTTGGACGCGTGGTTGACCGAAAAGTTTCCGAAGCTGAACTATCGGATCGCGTTCGACTACTCAGGCGAAATGGACAAGCTCTGGATGGAGCCCAGTTTTTCTTTCGGAATTCCCACGTCGTTCGTCGTCGACCGTGACGGCCAGATCGCCTTTATCGGACATCCGACGCAACTCGATGACGTTTTGCCGAAAGTTCTCGACGGCATCTGGCGAACTAGCGATGAAGCCAAAGCCGCCGATACGAACCGGACCGACGAAAACCAACGCATAACCCGCGAAATAGCGGTGCTCAAGCCAATCTACGCCAAACTTCAGCCGGCGATGGAGGCGGAGGATTGGAAAGCCGCGTTCTCGGCCGTTGAAGAGGGCCTTGCCTTGGTGCCTAATCAAATCGAATTCCGCCGGCTTCATGCCCATCTGTTGCTTCACAAAATGCGCGACATGCGGACGGGCCTGCCGGCCATGCGCCAATTGGTTCGCGACGCGATCGACCAAAGGTCCGAGCAGTGGATGACTATAGCTATAAGCGAACTCTTCGGTCCGGCGATTGACACGTCCCATCTCCCGCGTGCCGAGCGCTTTGCGATGGGTAGGGATCTGTCCGAACACATCCTGGCCCTAAATCCCCCGCAAGGCGACGGCTACAAGTTCCTGGCATATGGGGCGGTCGCTCAATATTATTACGAGAGCGGCAACAAGGAACGCGCGATCGAGTTGGTGGAGCTGGCACTGAAATCGCTGGACCATCCGAAGCCTATGCAGGACAAAATGAAACAGCTCTACGTACCGCGGTTGCTCCAGGCCCTAGCCAGCTACAAGGGTGAGAAGGCTTGTTACGGAGAGTTTTGTTCGGCTCCGCAAAGCAAGTCTCCTGAAGAGCTGACGGAGGCGAAAAATGAAAAATAGGGGCGATAATCGGAATTTGTTTACTGGCCATTCCTCCCATTCTCTGGCAGGCCAGTCGCAAGCAGAGTCCATGCAACACAGTTGCGGATCGTTTGCGGCAGGTTGGAGCTGCGAGTCTTGCGATGAGCGGATTCAGTGCGTCGCAAATCCTCCGTGTCGTCGATCTCCCAGCCGGAGTTCGTCGCGGCGCGGCGTGGCATCTCGGAGATGCTCGATCATGATCACACCCTGTTTGACGTTATAGTTGCGCGGTTCTCCGTGTCAGTGAGGTGCGGCTGCCGGATGTCAGCTTTTGCTCAAGCGCTTCCAAGTTGCGCTCAAGCTCCATCCGCTCGGCATCCAGATCAGCCAACCGCTGTCGGATGCGCGCAATTTCTTCCCAAGCATCATTCTTATCCACCGGCCTGCAGCCCGCGCCTACGTTCATCCCGCGCGCCAACATAGACCAAAGGCGATCTCAGCTTAAGGCGGACAATGCGTCACTGCGGCCCGAGACGTCTGGGATTATGCGGAGCGGAGCACGCCGAGATCGGCGAAAACCAGCCCATCACAGGGCGGCACTTCGCATAATCCCGCTCTCCGCATCGATGTTATGTGGTGCACCACATAAGGCCGAGATCGGCGCAGCCTGGTCGAAGCGCTCCGGAGAGGGCCGCGATTACCTCTCGCTCAAGCTCGACGACCCCTCGTTCAACGCACCGATCTACGCGAACCTGTTCGACGACGAAGGCGGCGAGGGCTACACGCTCCTCTGGTCGCGCCCGCGCAAGAACGGCGAGTAAGATCGCTGCACTACCCCCCGCCCGGTCCGCCGGGCGGGCTCAGGTTCGGCAGCTATCCTCCGGCATCGTCGATTGGTCCCCTGTCTGGCAGGCTGCGCAAAAGCGGAAGCCGATGCACGCATCGTGGGATTGGCAACCTGGCTGGGGCGTCACCCGTTATCGCATTGTCCAAAGCTGCTACGGGCTCCGCGTCTTCGCTGCTGCCCAAACTTTGGGTGGTGCCGTCTCGGGCATCATCAGCATGGCGCAGAGCCCGGCCGCGGTGGCGAAAAGCATGTACCAAGCGGGCGCCAATGCGTTCCCGGTAACGTGGGTCAGCCAAGTGACGACGAGTTGAGCTGTGCCCCCGAAGATCGCTATCGCAACAGCGTAGATCGTCGCGAAGCCGCCGCCGCGGATGCTCTTGGGCAACCCTTCGGCCATACCGACATAGAAGGCGCTATACGGAATCGTTCCGACGAGGGTGAGCGCGCCGAGACCTGCGAGAAGCGCCATGGGACTGCGGCTCTCTACGATCCACAAGAACACCGGATAGGTCATCAGCAGCGCGGCGATCTGCGGCCATATCATGATGGGCCGGCGTCCTGCCCGATCTGCGAGCCAGCCGCCCAAGAGTGCCGCAGCAATGCCTACCGCATTGCTGACGACAGTGGTCGCAAAGGCGAGAGGCGCAGCAACTTGCAGGGTGTTCAGCGCATAAGTCGTCATATATTCCGTGATATAGGTAAAAATCGTGCAGCTGGCCAAAATGACCAATCCCAAGCTCATCATGCGGCGGCTGGCACGCAATTTCCTTGCGGGCTCGACGGCGAGAGCCGGCGCTTCAGGTCGATGCAGCGTTTCGGGCAGGGCCCTGCGCAACCAAAGTCCGAACGGCAGCGTACAGGCACCGAGCAGAAACGCGATCCGCCATCCGTACGCATCCAGCGACTCGCTTGTCATGGTGAGGGAGAGTACTTCTCCGACCAGCGCGCCGGCCGTTGCAGCTATTTGTTGGCTGGCAGGCTGAAACGAGACGGCAAGGCCCCGGCGTCCGGCCGGGGCCGCTTCCATCAGATAGGCGGTCGTCGGACCGACTTCGCCTCCCAGGGCGAAGCCCTGCACCAAACGCGCGAAAATAACCAATATCGGAGCGGCGATCCCTATCGTGTCATACGAGGGCGTCACAGCCAACACGAGTATCGCGGCGCTCATCATGACAAAACTGGCGGTCATTGCGGGCCGGCGTCCGACTCGATCCGAGTACGAGCCGATCACAATGGCCCCGATGGGTCTGGTCACGAAACCCGCTCCGAAGGTCGCGAGCGACAGCATAAGGCTGGCGAACTGATCCTTCGCGGGGAAGAACGTGTGACCGATCTGGATGACGAAAAAGCTATACGTCCCAAAATCGTAAAATTCGAGCATATTGCCGGTCGTCGCGCCCAACACGGCATGGCTAGTCAAGCCTTCATCTGCCGGAATAAGGGCCGGCTTCGAGCTTTGCCGAGTGAATTGTTTAGCCATGCGCTTGGATCCGTCTCGAATGCGATCCGAAAATATTTCGACAGACTATGCGGAGCACCTTGCGCTCTGCATGAGCCAAGAGTGGGAGTCGCGCGACTCGCAATCTCGAAAAGCTGAATCACTACGGTGCAGCCGTGAGCCTGTACGTGGCCCATTACAATCTTTGCCGCGTCCACGAAAGCCTGCGGATAACGCCAGCGATCGCGCTCGGCGTCGCGGGATCGGGTCTGGGCGATGGTAATCTGTGTAGGCGCACCGCGACCAGATGGCTGCGCTTGAAAGGATGGCCTTGTAGCGCAGAGAATGCCGGACGCATGTACCGCTCCAGCTCGTGAACCATAGTTCGAATGTGACATTAGTGTTAAAATGGGCTTGAACCGCACGTCGCGTCAGGTTGTAGAGTTGAAAATGGGCAGCTTAGGAATGGTATGTTGGCGCAAATGACTAACAGGCAGTTCATGAGAGGTCCTGATAGCGACTGGACCCAATCACCTCGAAGATGAGTGATCGTCTCAGCAAGGCCCTGCCGCATTTTCTTGATGTGAGATGTGATGATGTGAAATGGCGGGATAAGTGGTGACGATCTCAGATTACGATGCAGGCACTTTCCAGATTTTTGGAGAGCTGGGCTACAAGGTCCAGATGGGCAACTGATCCGTGATCGAGCCATCCGTCAATCTCGCCGATGTTCGTGTCGCGACAGATGGTTTTAGCGAGAGGGGAGTGAAAGGAGCGGCTCTGAACGTTCACAGGATGGAAACGACGCTCTCCACTCTCGCGTTTACGCAAGCCAATGTGGATGGCAACGAGGCAAATCGCGCATTTGCGCATCACGTTGTTAGGTCACGAGAAAACGCTGTCGCTCCGCGAAGGGGAAATAGAACGATGCCCGATGCTGCACCCCAGATCCCCGTCACGGTTCTGACCGGCTATCTCGGCTCCGGGAAGACGACGCTGCCAAACCAGCATACTCTCCGAGACGCATGGCAAGCGGTTCGCGGTGATCGTCAACGAATTCGGAGAGGTCGGTATTGACAACGATCTCATCGTCGACACGGACGAAGAGATTTTCGAAATGAACAACGGTTGCATCTGCTGCACCGTCTGGGGCGATCTTACTCGTATCATCGCAGGGCTGATGCGGCGCAGCCGAGCCTTCGACGGCATCGTGGTCGAGACGACGGTGCTCGCCGATCCCGCCCCGGTGGCGCAGACGTTCTTTGTCGATGATGACGTTCGCCGCAAGACGAAGCTCGACGCCATCGTCACCGTCACGGATGCCAAGCATCTCCTGGAGCAGATCGATCGGGCTCCGGAAGTGCAGGAGCAACTTGCGTTCGCCGACATCGTGCTCGTCAACAAGGTCGATCTTGTCGATGCGGGAAGCCTCGCGATAGCCGAACGGCGGATCCGAGCCATTAACCCATATGCAAGGGTTCACAGAACCGAGCGCTGCGACATCGATCTAGCCCAGGTCTTGGGACGAGACGCCTTCAATCTCGAGCGCATCCTCGAAATCGAGCCGGGATTCCTGATGGAAGAACACGAGCACGAACACGACGACCGGATCAGCAGCCTGTCCCTTGTCGCGGATCGACCGCTGAAACCCAACAGATTCGTGTCTTGGATTCAGGATGTCACCCAACGCTACGGGACGGACATCCTGCGCATGAAGGGCATCGCATCAATAGAAGATGACGATCGGCAATTCGTCGTTCAGAGCGTGCACATGCTCGTTGAAGGCGGAAGTCAGCGTCTCTGGAAAGAGCAGGAGCGGCGCCAGACACGGCTTGTTTTCATCGGGCGTGACCTGCCAAGGGACTTGCTCAGGCAGGGCTGGGCACAGAATGCTGAAACGCTACACGCATTTGCAAATGCGCTGTTAACCGGAACGGTCGTTGCTCCGCATCTGGCAGATCCCTTAGCAGACGCAGCCTCCCGGTGATGCCGGTTCACGTGTGATCGTGATCCGCAACGTATCGACTAACGTAAATGATGTCGCTTGATTCAATGTTTAGCCAATCTCCGACAAGACATCACGCTCTGGGGAACCAATGACAGCAACTCAATTGATGAGAACGGTGCGAATTCCCTATTCGCTCCGTCACGTCCCATGTGACAGCCTCTATGGCCTCGTGGATGTTCCGCAGTCGCCCGAGCCGGGCGATGTCGTCGTGGCGTCTGTCGAAAAAGTTGCCAAGAACTCTGCACTGGAACTGAGTAACGGACGGCGCGCCTCGCTGCATGAGGGCGACGTTATCGCAGCAGTGTTTGGCAACCGCTACGCCACATTGCAGTTCGAAGGCTTGGTGGGCAGGAACGAAGATGCTTGCGATTTACTTTCGATGGGCGGGCTTTGCGGGATCGTCCAGAGCAAGCACAGCAAGGTGGCCGAGCCAACGAGACTGAGGCTTCTTGGTGCCGTTGCGGACAAGCACGGTCGCCCGCTGAAAATGCGCGACCATCATCTGAAAGCGGCGACTGCGCAGCGCTGGCCTCACATTGCCGTCGTCTGCGGCTCGTCCATGGACGCGGGCAAGACCTACACCGCCATGAGCATTATCAAGGGCCTGAGCAAAGCGGGGCGAAACGTGGCCGGAATAAAATTGACCGGCACCGCAACTGGTAAAGACACCTGGAACATGCTCGATGCCGGAGCCTCCGTCGCGCTGGACTTCATCGATGGCGGTTATCCGTCAACCTACATGTGCGGACACGACGAACTCCTTCAGCTTCATCACCTGCTGGTCGGCTACGCTGCCGCTCAATCGGCCGAGTACGTGGTCGTTGAAATCGCCGATGGGCTGCTGCAGCGGGAAACGGCCATGCTGCTGCAGAGCCCAAGCTTCACCAGCACCGTCGACAGCTGGATATTCGCCGGCGGCGATCCCATGGCGGCTGAATCCGGCGTCCGCATGATGCGGGGATGGGGCGTCGAGCCCATCGCCGTTTCTGGCGCTCTGACCATGAGTTCCTTGAACATCCGCGAAGTTGATGCGGCCACTGGTGTGAGTTGCCTGCGCGCCAAGGAGATACAGGACGGGGCGCTCAATGCACTGCTCGACAGGAAGTCAACGCGCAACGCAGCATCGCCGCTACGGATGACAGCATGAACCGGGGACTCGTCTATGAATGGACGCCCAATGCCAACCTGCCGCTAGGCGGCAGCATCGCCAAACGCATGGTGGACTTGGGCGCATTAAAGCTGAATGGGTTGGGACGGCCGCAGTTACGAAACGACCTGATCGAGGTTCGCAACGGAGGGCGCCGCTATCGCTGCGATTCGCAGGCCGGTACTTATGAGGATGTGGCGATCGGCAACGCCGAGCCAGACTGCAATGGCGACTTTGTCTTCGAAGCGGGCAAAGGGGGTGGACGACTCGACAAATACCCGTTTGCCCCCGAAGATTTTCAATGGCGCTACGTGCAGGCGGCACATTTCGGCGAAGTGAATACGTTCTACCACTTGCACAAATTCTCACAATATGTCGGCGAGCTATTATGCGAATTGGGCGCAACGCCGCTTCCAGCTGTCATTACCGTCGTAAATGCTCATCACGGGGTGACGGAAACCAACGGCGTCAAGGACGGCCTCCGCAAGGCGGATGATCTCTGTTGCGCATTTCAAGGCGGACATTACCGTTTGCCCTGCAAGCGGAACAGCGTCGCCGAGCATCATCCGATCGCAGTGGAGGGTGAAATCCACCTGGGGCCTGGGAGAACCCTACTCGATGGTGGTGCCCTCGTTGAACACATCGGTAGCGCCTACCGCGCCAATGCCTCGCACAACGCGGGCATTATTTATCACGAGTATGGTCATCACATCACGCGTCACACTGCCGACTTCAGGACAAACCGCCTACGTCCCCCGGCGCGCCAGGACAACAGGAAAGCGGCCATCGATGAGGGAACTTGCGATTATTGGGCAGCCACGATGCTCGACACCCCTCATATCTGGGCCTTCCATAAGCGGCATGATACCCAGTGCTGGCACCCGCGCAGCCTGGTTTCGCAAAAGACCATGGATGACTTCAACGCCTCGGCAAAAGCAGATCCCCATGTGAACGGAACGATTTGGGGGGGCGCACTGTGGGACATGCGGGCGACGATCGCGCGCAGCGGTGGCAGCGCGAGGAGCGCAGATCTCCTGGTTCTGAAGATGCTGACGTTGCTCGGATCCTGCCACGATGATGTTCCGGATGTTAAACGCACGCGCAGGCTGCGCAGCGACTATCGAACAGGGCTCTCGCAGCTCCTCAAGGCCGATGCGTTGCTCCATGATGGGAAATATTCGGCACTGATCCGTGACGTCTTCGCAAAGCGAAAGATCCACCTTCAGGTACCGGACGCGCTGAACGTGTCCCCGCGGTGTGAACTTGCGCAATTGCGCGGAGGACTGAGCCGAATCGCCGCGGAGGAGATACCGGAAACAGGTGACATCCTGCCGTCATCCGCGCTCGATAGCCAGCTCGCGCGCCGGGGCGATGGAGACTTCTCGCTTATCGCAGCGGGCGACATCATGCTCGGTGACCGGACGACGCCGCTGATCAATCGGTGGGGAGAGGATTACCCCTTCGCAGGCGTGCTTCCCTTGCTCAGGCGGTCCAGTATTGTCCTGGGGAATCTGGAGGGACCGTTCGCGGCCGAGGCGCAACGCCAGGACCGCAATTTTTCATACAAGGTCGATCCGAGGCTCGCATCTTCCCTCAAACGCGCGAACATCAATGTCGTCACGCTTGCCAACAATCATTTGCTGGATTGCGGACGACAGGGGGTGCTGGAGACATTCGATGCACTTGCCGAAGCGGGGGTCCATGCCATAGGTGCGGGCACGGATGAAAAATCGGCGCACGCACCAGCCATTCTCGATGCCGAGGGGTTGCGGATCGGCATTCTCGGCTACTACTGGAACAGGCGCACGGCGGCGACACATCGTCAACCGGGCAGCGCAATTGACTCTCCGGCTTGGTTGAAAGCGGATATTGAGGCACTGCGGCAGATCGTTGATCGGGTGGTCCTCACCTGCCACTGGGGTGTCCCCTACGAGCGGGTTCCAACCTCGGATGCCTGTATGAAGGCCCGGCTGGCCATTGATCTGGGAGCCGATCTCGTCATCGGCCATCACCCTCATGTCATTCAGCCGTTCGAGGTCTACAAGGGCCGGGCCATATTCTACAGTGTTGGCAACTTCACATTCGGGTCAGGAAACAGCAAGGCGGAAGGTCTCTTGGTGGCGGCGCGGTTTGTGTCGCTCAAGACGATGATCGAGCTCTACCCGATCTACATCAAGAATCGCGATCCTCGGGTGAATTATCAGCCCAAGATCATGACGGGCGCAGCCAGTGAGAGATGTCTTGCCCGTCTCGCCGACATGTCCGGCACGAGCGGATCCCTGTTGAGCGTCGAGAATGGCGTCGGCCGGCTCGAGCTCGCGCGGCCGAAGCACGATGAGGCAGCGCGGTGAAACTTGGCCTTCCCGACTCGCGGCATTTCCTGGCGGTAGGCTCGGCTAACGTCCCGCTGCTCGCTCTTGCAGTCTTTGCGATGCTGCTGGACGCTTTGTTAACGGTCATGAGACCGTGGCCATTGAAGGTCGTCATCGATCGCGTCATTCCCCCGTCACCAAGGACGATCCACGTACCCTTCATCGGGGAATGGTTGAGCGATCCAGCGATCGAACGGCTGCCGATCCTTTATGGTGCCTGCGCAACGACAATCCTGATTGCCATTGGCACTGGGCTTCTCACCTACTGGTATACACGGACCATGGGTGAGATTTCCCAACGTTATGTGTTCTCGTTGCGCCAGATACTATTCGCCCATATGCAGCGGCTGTCACTGTTGTTTCACGACCGCCAGCGCACCGGTGACCTGACCGCGCGGCTGACGTCCGACGTTCAATCCATCCAGGATGTCATTGCGAACAATAGCGTCATACTGCTGGGCAACATGTTTCTGTTGCTTGGTATGATCGCCATGATGTTATGGCTGAATTGGAAGTTCGCATTGATTGCGCTTTCAGTCGCACCGATTCTGTTCCTTAGCATCTATAATAACACACGCCACATCAAGAACGCTTCGCGGCAGGCAAGGAGCAGCGCAGGACACCTCGCCTCACTTGCCCAGGAAACATTGTCGTCGATTCGCATCGTGCAGGGATTGGCGCAGGAAGACCAACTGGATAGACGCTTTGCAGCCCAGAGCACCAAAAGCTTGCAGGCCTACCTCTATGGCGTGAAATACCAAGCCACAGTCGCGCCGATCGTGGATATTCTCGCGGCGATCGGCTTGTGCCTCGTTATGTGGTTTGGCGCCACGTGGGTCATGGCCGGGGAGCTTACGACGGGTGACGTCGTAATATTCTTTGCATATGTCACAAATCTCTACAGTCCCATGCGAGCTCTCTCCAAATCGTCGAACTCGACGGCGCGAGCGCTTGTCGGAATTGAGCGCATTGCTGAGGTGCTCAAGACGCGCAGCGACGTCGCTGACCTTCCCGGCGCCAAACCCCTGCGGGTTGGGGCGGGAGAAATCGAGTTTCGGGACGTTTCCTTTGCATATCCCGGAAGGCCGCGGACATTGGAATCGATCAACCTGGTTATCAATCCGGGGGAAACCGTGGCTATCGTGGGAGCGACAGGGACCGGAAAGAGCACCCTCGTCAGTCTGGTCCCGCGGCTTTACGATCCCGTGCAGGGTGCGGTGTTGATCGACGGGCAGGATGTTCGTACTCATTCTGTTAAATCAGTGCGCAGCCAGATCAGCATGGTGCCGCAAGATTCACTGCTTTTCAGCGGTACTATTCGCGAAAACATTGCATTCGGGCGACCAGAGTCGACGGACGAAGAGATTATCGCGGCAGCCCGCGTGGCGAATGCTCACGATTTCATTCAGACACTGCCCGACGGCTATGATACGGAGATCTCCGAAGGGGGCACCACGCTCTCGGGCGGCCAGCGGCAGCGTATTTCCATTGCACGAGCCTGCCTGCGGAACAGCCCAATCCTCGTACTTGACGAGCCGACGAGCGGATTGGACGTGGTCTCAGAGCGGGCTGTGATCCAGGCACTCGCGGCGGCAGCAAAAGCCAGGACCACTCTGATTATTGCGCACCGATTGGCAACGGTGCGTTTCGCCGATCGTATCATCGTGTTGGATCGCGGGCGCATCGTCGAAATGGGTACGCACCAGCAGTTATTGGCGAATCTGGGGGGGTATGCCCGTCTTTATGATCTGCAATCTCTTCAGTACAAAACTGAAAAGCAATTTTCGGCATCCGAGATCACTGCGTGATTCCGCGGAACATTCGCCCTCATTGATGCGGAGTCACAGGCTCCGCGCAACCTAGCTGCGCACTTCGTCGGCCAGCGGATGCAAAACATCGGTCCCGGCCAGACCGACCAGGCTGCAGCCGTTGCCCTTGTCCGCCCAGGCGAAGCCATTCATGGCGTCACACGATTGCGAGCACCGGAATCCGATCAACATCGACATTCCGTTGCACCCGGCGCTTACTGTGAACGTTGCGGCGGCAGAGGTGAGCAGCAACATGACGTTCCTGCTCACCGAATTCGGCAAGCCGTTCACGGCGAACGGGTTCGGGAACAAGTTCAAAGACTGGTGCCGCCAAGCTGATCTTCCGCACTGCGTCCGCAAGGCCACGTCAACCGCGCTCGCCGAGTCCCGTGCTACGCCGCACGAGATCATGGCTGTTACCGGACACTAGACGTTGGAGGAAGTTGAACGGTACACAAAGGCAGCCAGTCGCAGAAAGACAGCCGACGCAGCAATGGCCAAATTGGTCTAAGACGCGACAACTTTATCGGGCGCTGATCAATTCCAGGACCGAGTCCATCGGGGTCACGACGGAATATCCAGAGTTCATCACAGCAGTGCTCCTCAAGCAGGAATGTGAGAATTATCAAACGGAACAAATTGGCTGATCAAGCCGATCACCCGGAGGTTGTTTTGGGCGAAGTAACGCTCAACCTCGACAACCGGACCGCCACTATTCCCGGGGAATGATTCGCAGTCGGCAATTATGGTTCGGAGCTTCGAGTTCTTTCCTGCGACAAGTCCCTTCCTCAAAAGGGGACGCTTGTAGTCTATTTGAGGAATGTCCGCGAGCCCGATCGATACGGGGTATCCAAGCACAAGTACGTCATTGCCGATGACGACGTCGTTACGCTGGCTTGAGGAGTTTTCCTCCATAGCATCCCATCGCACCATACGTGTTCCACGCGGCCCCACTTGCAGGCCGCTGCAAGATGAGGGAAAAACCCACGCCCACGGTTATTGGCGCTCGTATTGCAAAGCAGCGGAATGCCCGTCAGCGCTTCATATGCGACCAGAAGCTCGGCAACTTTGTGTTGAGAAGTCCTGCTGATCGTCTGCAGTCGCGCAGATCCGTCGAGATGGACAACCGCGGGGATTTTGTGCTGCCATTCTGTCCGAGTCTGATGCTCGAAAAGCATGTAAGGATCCGGCGTTCCTGGATCGAAAATTTCCGGCGCGCGATCTTCCAGGCAGATCGGCGCCACTGGCCGGAAGTGCTCGCGATGCTTGATGTCATTGAGATAGTCCTTCATTCCCGGCGATGTTGCGGCTGCAAGAATGCTTCTGCTACCCAATGCCCGCGGCCCAAGCTCGGCGCGGCCGGCAAGAAAAATCACCGGCTTGTCGCTGGCGAGAATAGTCGCCAGTTCATGCATATTGCAGGGCGAAGCATCCCATTCAGGCGGCACATCACTACCTTGCAGCGCCGGACCACTGTAGACCGACCACAGCAACGGCATGAGGCCTTTGTCCGCTACCATTGCACAACAGGCTGCACCGATCGCGGAGCCACTGTCATTTGGAAATGGCGGTACCCAAACAGCATCGAACAGTCCTGCCGAACGTAGTGTACTGTTCCATTTGATATTGAGGCCGCAGCCGCCTGCTATGCACAAATTGCGAGCGGAAAAGTCCGACTGCCGTTGCAAAGCATTCGCCATTTTGTGCACGAGCAGGCGCTCGAGGAAACAATGAAAGGATGCGAGCACATCCTCGGCCGCCTTGGCCTTCAACCGCGGCGCACTTGCGTCGAAGAAGTCGTGAATGGTCGTAAGCTCAAACTCCATGCTCCCGAGATCAGTACGGTAACTTTCGCGCTTGGTGTCAGCTTCAAAGTGCTCTTTGTAGAGCTCCTGAAAGACCGTGATGATGTTTTCGTCGACGGAGCCGAGGGCGATATAGGCCATCAGCTTGCCGGCGACACCTAGATCGAGCTTGCCGGCGCCGCCTGGATCCACCTTGCCAGGTTTACCCAGGTCCCAATTGGTACGATTAGCCCGCTTGTATGGCCCAAAATGAAGGCCCGCAGCGGCATAGATGTGCCCAAACAGCGGGAATAAGCTGTCGATGAACCGGGCGCCTCCGCGTTCTACATGATAGAGTCGTGGGTAGGTGCCCCCATCCCACACGAGGCAGAAAGCAGGCTGTCCGGCTTTGGCGAACGGGCTGGTGCAGTATGCGGCCGCCACGTGGCTGGCCACGTGAGGATAGCTCTTATAGGGGAAATCCCTGCCGTCGAGCCTAAGGCCAAAGCCATCGCGAGATGTGAGGAGGGCCTCGGGATGAGGTTCAACATAGGACGCCCCCTTGAGCGTGACAGGAGCCACTCCGCTACGGAGTCGGTATTGAGCTTCCACTTGCCCCAGCCAGCCGTCGACGACGAACTGATCAACGTCCCGCGCATCCAGACCGTGCTCTGCCAGAGCCATGACGACTGCGTCGAGATTGTCTATCGTCTGATAACGCGGATTGTTGTTCCGCTTCTCCTGCTCGATACAAAAGACGAGCCGACCGTCCTCGATCAGGGCGATCGCTCCGTCATGCGTCAGCTTGATACCGCAGATGCGCATAATGCCTCCACTTTGATGCCGGCAATTCGATGAGTTAAAGGATCACGTCTGGATTTCGAGAACATGCGATTGAGCAATCGTCGTTGTCCCGACTGATTCTCGGGCCGCTCGGGCTAGACCGCGATCACCATCGGTCACGGTCGCATGTCCACGGCCAATTCCGTCGTCAGAGATCCGATTGCTGATGGCGCGCGAGCGTAGTGCACGACTTCGCCGATCGAAATCGGAGGCCCCGGACTAATGCCGCGTTCGCGACCCGGCAATGCGCCGGGGCCGGGGTCGCCGTTCTGCGCCCTAATGCGACCTTGAGCTTCGTGATCTCAGGGTCAATGTGGAGCATGCGCGTCAACGTTCTTGCTCTTTGTCAGTATGGAGGCACTGACTTGCTTCATCAGATCGGCGCATTCTGGCAGCATTTCCTACTCTCGCATGGCTCTTCACAGGAGGGGACGTATTGGTCGTTTCAAAGAGCGTGCCAACAGCCAGCGCTGCTTTTCTTAGCCTATTGCTATCCAGCGCGTGTCGCGTAGCGAACGGGATGTCTTGAGACCGACAGTGACGATGCAGACGCTCAGGTTACTTCGGTGGCGCACCGCAATTGTTGACAGCGCGAGGCAGCTTTGCTTCTCTCGATGCAGACTCCCCGTTGGACTCGAGATCTGCGGTACGGCGGATCTCTCCGGCCAATCGCCTCCGCATTTTGACGCCAAGCAGCTGGTTGGAAAGGACGATGACGATTCAGGAGAAAATGACGTTTGCGCGAATCTCCGACAGGCGACGGCGGAGCGAGAGGTCCGCAACTTGACTTTAGAAGCGGCAGCTGCTCGGAGTTACATTAGCGCGTCGCACGGGCTGCGCGCCGTGCAAGTTCGAACCCGCAAATACCTCCGCGCCAGAGCCGCCTTGGTTGACCCATGCTTGACGGTAGCCGCTTAAGAGGGGCGCGAGGCCCCGCCTTCAGTCAATTTGATTGAGCTGAGCGTCTCTGTGCCTAGTCTCCACACGGCGAGACCATGTTGCATTTCCAGCGGTCCCGACATCTGGCTTGAGGCAATTGTAGCCGGACAAAATAAAGCCACAGCGGCTATCCGATCTTGACAACGTAGGCAACGACCGAGCTAGTCATCTGGCTTGCTCGGCAGATTGGTTCACCGACGAATGCAGAATGCCGCGCGACGCGCAGTAGTATCGCGCTGCGGCTTGTGCACTATTCCTGGTCGACACTATCCTTGCGCGTTTGTCGGACATTGCGATGCGAAGGCGGTTTTGCCTTGAACACGCATTGTCGCTTGATGGCGTCGAGGCCCCCCGCTGTTTCTTGACAGCGCACGCAATATTGTCAGCCTCCACTCCCGCCGCTAAACCGCTGCGTTCTCCTCAGCATCGGTGAGGAAGGCAGGTCAGGCGCTTGATTGCGTGCAGCCGGTCTTGCTGACATCGAAAACTGCGTTCCGACCATCAACTTCTCAGATCGAGATCAATAGTGAACAGCGACTCATTGACGATAGACATCCGTGAGTTCTTGGAGCTCTGGCAGCGGACCTTCAACAGGCATACGCCGGATTGTCTGCTTGCTTTGTACACGGATGATGCGATTCTGCAGGGGACGTCGAGTGCAAAGCTTTATATCGGGGCCAAAGAGATAGCCACTTACTTTCGTGGTGGCGCTAGCGTGAAAATGGGTGTCTGGCACTCTGTCACGTTGGCGCACGACGTTGTCCTGGTCGCGGGCAGCTATGTCTTTTCACAGACATCGAATGGCCATCAGCAATCAACGCCGGCGCGATTCTCCTTTGTACTGCGCCGTCAGGACGACACATGGAAGATCGTGCATCATCACTCATCTGCCAACCCAACCGAGCCACGCGGCATCGCGCAGTTTGAGCATTGAATAACAAACTCAAGCGCAAATCAGCATTCGGCCCGTGCAATTGCAGGTTCAGGATCCCAAAGGCGCCGTTTGCTCAGGGGCTTTCACGAACTTCCTAAGTTATGGGCTGCTCCTCTTTAAGACGAGAGGGGGCCATACGATCGGGCCATACGAGTTCTTCGGCTCTTCATTTTGTTAGGTGCTCTGACGCGTAGCGGACGAGCTTGCCTGCCGCCTGGCGCGCGCCTTTGCTCTTCTTTTTTGAACAATGCGTTCACGTCGGCAGCGGCGATGGCCGGCCCGCAGGGCTTTTGCCGCGCCGGTTATGGCGTCGCATCTACGGTTCGGCATGGCATTTCCCCTTCGTCCATCGGCGCCCCGGCCCGGCGCCGAACAAGAAGTTCAGACGGCACGCGTGCGAAAATTCTGCCCCACCTCGCCACTTTCTTGGCAAAATTACCCAGATTTACCCACTGGGGGCAGCCGAAGTCAGGTCCGGCCAACCTGCAGTCGACTAGCCTTGCCGAATTGAGCCCATCGCAGAGTGGGTCTGCCCTTGAGATCGCAGGAGCGCCCAATGTCAATTGTCCCGCCCACGCCCGCGCAGTTGCGAGATGTCGCCTCACAATGCGGTCTTTCGCTAACTGACGAGGACATCGTCTCCTTCCGCGGACTTATCAACGAATCCCTCGAGGCCTACAGATACATCGAAGCCGTTCCGGATGAGTTGCCTCCGGTAAAATATCCACGCACCCCGGGGTATCAACCACCGCCGGAAGAAAATCTGCACAACGCTTGGTACCGCAAGGCGAGAGTCGAGGGAGCGCCGAGTGGAAAACTCAAGGGCAAGACCGTCGCTCTGAAAGATAACGTCATGTTGGCTGGAGTGCCAATGATGAACGGCTCGGCGACGCTCGAAGGATTCGTCCCAGACATCGACGCAACCATTGTCACTCGAATGCTCGATGCGGGCGCCGAGATCGCAGGTAAGGTTCATTGCGAATGCTTCTGTACATCCGGTGGAAGCCACACTGGTGCGCTCGGACCGGTGCATAATCCTCATAGGATGGGTTACTCTGCGGGCGGTTCGTCTTCGGGTTCGGCCGTTGTCGTGGCGCTTGGCGAAGCCGATATGGCGATCGGCGGCGACCAGGGCGGCTCGATACGGATGCCGTCGTCGTTTTGCGGCATCTACGGCATGAAGCCCACCTGGGGTCTTGTTCCCTATACCGGCATCATGCCCAATGAGTTGACGCTCGACCACACCGGCCCCATGACCGCAACGGTCGCCGACAACGCCTTGCTATTGGAAGTAATCGCTGGAGACGACGGGTACGATCCACGCATCAAAGCGCCGAAAGTCGAACAATATACCAAAGCACTCGGTCAAAGCACCAGCGGATTGAAGATCGGCGTGCTGAAGGAGGGGTTTGAGCAGCCGGGGGCGGAAGCCGATGTCAATACAGTGGTTCGTGAAGCGGCCAAGCGCTTCAAGGATCTCGGGGCCTCGGTGGAGACCGTATCTGTGCCAATGCACCTGCAAGGCGCGGCAATCTGGACGCCGATCGGCACCGAGGGCGCCACACAGACCATGATGTTCGGTGACGGCTTCGGTACCAGCCGATCAGACCTCTTCTCACTGTCACTCATGGACTTCCATCGAGGTTGGCGACAGAAGGCGAACCTCCTGTCAGAGCAGGCCAAGTTGTTCCTGTTGCTCGGCACCTATGTGAACAACATGTACGGGCCCCGCTTCTACGGCAAGGCCGTCAACGTCTCTCGCCGCCTGAGCGCAGCTTACGACAGGATCCTTAAGGACTACGATCTCCTTCTTCTGCCGACGACGCCCATGAAGGCGACGCAACTTCCTCCCCGTGATGCCAACCGCAAGGATTACATCACTCGCGCGACGGAGATGTTCACCAACACCGCTCCGTTCAACATCACGCATCATCCAGCGATGTCGCTGCCGTGCGGAATGCTGGATGGCCTGCCCGTCGGCCTTATGCTTGTTGGCCGCCACTTCGACGAGACCACCATCTATAAGGTGGCGCACGCGTTCGAACGGATCGGAGACTGGAAGAAGATGTGACCAGGGCAATGTCGTTGACGACAACAGACCATCGTGATGTCCGCGGCATGTTGTGGAGCTCTGCGCGTCGCCGGAATGGCCCGTTCCGACGTTAGGCAAACACGCTGTGAGCGTCAAATTCGTCGGTCGCCAATACGTAATGGCTTGGCTAGCAGACGGATTGAAAGAAAGGCCAATCATCTACAGCAAACCAATACGAGGAGGGTGCATCAATGCGTAGAATATCGACTTGGTTTCTTGCGACCGTCGCATTCCTGGGAGCTGCCGGCAACGCGATCGCCGAGGACGTCCTATCTGAAGTGTCGACACTAGAAAATGAGTATTTCAACAACTGGTCGCAAGGTGCCGAACAAGCCGCAAAAGCCCTCGGTCTGAACTATCGCATCCTTTCCGGCAAAGGAGATGCCGCAAAGCAAATCGAAATCTATGAGGCCCAATTCGGCGCTGGTGTCAGGATCACGTTCGGCGAGAATCTCGTTGCGGCGAACATAAAGCCCATCGTCGAGATGGCCAAGAAAGTCGGTGCGGTGCATGTTGCTGTTTGGGAGTCGTTGCCTGGCTTTCATCCTTTGGACGCGGGGTTAGATAACTACGCTTTCGCGACGTTCTTCTCGCCCGATGACGTCGAAAACAGCTATAGAATCGCAAAGTTGCTTTTTGACAAGATCGGCGGAAAAGGCAACGTCGCACACATTACTGGTTTTCCAGGGGTGGATGCGGACATCTCCAGAACTGCGGGCTTCGATAAAGCGCTAGCCGAATACCCCAATATCAAGCTCATCGCCCGCCAGCCTGGAAAATGGAATCAGGTTGACGCTCGCAAAGTCATGGAAGACCTGTTGGTGGCGCACTCCAAGATTGACGCTGTCTTCGGGCAAAACGACTCGATCGCACTGGGCGCGATGCAAGCCGTCGAAGATGCTGGTATGCGCATTCCGATCGTCGGCCTAGATGGCAATCGAGAAACCCTCAAGCTGGTAAAGGAAGGTCGCATTCTTGCGACAATGGGCTTTACCCCGCAGTGGCAGGCGGGTTTTGCACTGGTGCGTGCATACGATGTTGCCAAAGGATTTAAGCCGGGCCCATGCGAGCGCATGATGTATACGGGAGCCACGTTGATAACCGCTCAAAATGTAGACAAGTATCAAGCATTTCTCGCCGGCGAGAAGCTTCCGTTTGATTGGAGAAAGATGTCGCGGGTTCTTCATCCCGACGATTGGGATGCTCAAAACTATGTGTGGCCGATCGATGTGAAGACGTATTGGGGAGCTCGTACGCCGGCCGGATATAAGTTCCCGAAGGCTTATCAAGATGCCGTCGACGAAGGCTGCGTCGATCAGCTCAAGGCGGAGTATAATAATCACTATCACCAGCGTATCCCCGAGTGACGCCGTGGATGCCCCTCTCCATCGAGAGGGGCATCATGTTTACCTTGCTTTTGATGGATCGCAAAAATGCTACAAGCGTCGCGGGCCGGTTGCAGGGATAGCGAGTTAGGGCGGCGGGCCATAACCATCTTCGTGTTCATGATTGCGATTGCAGCGTTTGGCCTCGGGGCTCCGTCGTTCGGAACGCTCGCAAATATCAGGGCTATTGAACTATCGAGTTCTGTCCTTTTGCTCGCATCCATCGGCGCAACCTTTGTAATCCTGATGGGCTCGATCGACCTGTCCATCGGAGCTGTTGCTAGCTTTTGCGGGATGTTGGTCGCGCGCCTATCACCAGACCTGGGTCTATGGTCGGTTCCCATCGCATGCGTGGTCGGCTTGGTGTTTGGTGCGATCAATGGGCTGGTCTATGTCCACCTCAGAATTCCCTCGATTCTGGTAACGCTTGGAACCGCAACAACCATTTCAGGGGCAGTGCTCTTCATTTCAGATGGCCGGTCATTATCCGTATCGAACCCAGCCGTAATCGATATAGCCCAGGGCGCACTGGCGAATGTGGTCCCCAATGCGGTGCTGATCTCGGCGGTGATCTATGGTGCTGCAGTCCTCATAGGTGATCGCACGCGTTTTGGGCGAATGACGCTCGCGATCGGTAGCGACGAGCAAATTGCTGCCCTCATGGGAGTGAGGGTCAATACGATAAAAGTCCAGGCGCTTGCATTGTCAGGCCTTCTTGCCGGTCTTGCCGGAGTCCTGTTGGCGGCGCGTCTAGGATCCGCCACTGTCACAATGGGCAGTTATATGACTCTCGATACGATTACCGCGGTAGTCGTTGGCGGAACCGCGATTACAGGTGGCTCTGGCAACGTGCGCCTGACGATCATTGGGGTTCTTTTCATAACGACCTTTTCAGACGGCATGAATATTCTCGCTTTGCCGCCCTATCTGCAAACAATCATTCAGGGAACCGTCATTCTGCTGGCCGTTCTTCTGAACACGCGGCGAGCAAGCGCGGAGGACGTGAAATGAATGGCGTGGCCGCGCCGATCTACTCAATGCGTAACGCCTCCAAGCGCTTCAATGGCATTGCCGTGGTCGAAGACATCGATCTCGATGTGTTTCCCAACGAGATTGTTGGTATTGCCGGCGAAAATGGGGCAGGCAAATCAACCACACTCAAAATGATTGCCGGCATCCATGCACCGAACGCTGGAAGTATGAGACTATTTGGCAAGAGCTTCAGGCCCCTAAGCTATACCCATGCCGTTGAGGCCGGAATTTCGATGGTCTTCCAGGAGCAGGCCCTTATTCCAAGCCTGGCTGTCTACGAAAATATATTCCTCTCTTTAGAATCCTGCTTTACCAGTCGGATAGGCATCGTCGACAGAGCTGCGATGATAGCCATGAGCGAAAGACATCTCCAAAATCTCGGTCTTGGCTACATCGATCCGCGCCGCCGCACAGGCGATTACGCTTTCTATGATCGGCAGATGATCGAGATTGCCAAGGCGTTCGCGTTGGCCGAGCATTTCCATATCGATCACCCAATCATCTTGCTCGACGAACCGACTGCGGCAATCGGCGAGCGAGAGATCAAGATTCTCTTTGAATCAATTCGTCGATACCGCCGTCGCGCGTCATTCGTGCTTATCACTCACCGTCTTGTGGAATATGTGGAGCTGTGCGACCGCATTTACGTGTTCAAGGACGGGCGAAATGTCGGCGAGTTCGCAGGAGAAGAGATCTCCGAACAAAGCCTTCATCGGGCGATGGTTGGACGAATACGAGACGACGAATACTTCATGGAAACGCGCCAGCTAAGCCTGGTCGGGGCGCCAATCGCGATTTCAGCTCATGGTCTGAGCGGCCAAAACGTCAAGAATGTCAGCTTTGAGATTCGCAAAGGTGAGATCCTTGGAATTGGCGGTCTCGTCGGATGCGGCAAAGAGGCTGTTGCCAGGGCCGTCGTCGGTTTTGAACCCTTTCCCCCAAATGGTACCGTGGAATTGGGCGGCGAAGTCTTGCCGCTTCGCGGACGTGGAAAAGCGGCGATCAAGCGTGGGGTGGGTTTCGTACCCAAGGAACGCAAGAGCGAAGGCATCGTGCCTTACATGTCGGTTCAGGCAAATATGTCGTTGGCCTCGCTTCCGCTCGTCTCAAGCCTCTCTGGGTTCCTTTCCCGCTCCCGAGAGAGGCGTCTGGCCGAAAAGTACATCAATCGCTTGCGTGTGAGATGCAATGGACCAACGCAGCTTTGCCAGTTCCTTTCCGGCGGCAATCAACAGAAGGTGGTGATAGCCAAATGGCTGGCCCGAAACGTTCAAGTGCTCGTCCTCGACAATCCCACGCGGGGCGTCGACGTCGGCGCCAAGCAAGAGATCTACAGCGTTCTGAGGGACTTGGCTGAGGAGGGGGTAGCTATTCTTCTGGTTACAGACGATCTGCCCGAGCTGATTGGAATGTCAAACCGGATCCTCGTGATGCGAGACGGAGAACTTCAGTTCGAGTGCAGCGCGCCTGCCGACAATAAGCCAACGGAGCAGGAACTTGTCCAACACATGGTATGAGCCGCAAACGGCTGGGTCGAGATCAGTTGCAGAAGGAAAATTGCAGATCGCCCAGTTTTATGATCGTCGCCGTGTCCTCATAAATGCGCTCGGGCCATTGTTGCTGCTGATGGCAATGGTTGCGGTGTTCGCGCTGATCAACCCGCGCTTTCTAAGTTGGATAAATCTTTTCAACCTGATGCGGCAATCCTCGATCCTGCTGATCGTTTCAACGGGCATTACGTTTGTCATTCTTATGGGATCACTCGATCTTTCCGTCGGAGCCATTGTGACACTCGTGGCCATTTCATCTGCGGTTCTGATCCGTGACTTCGATGTCGGTGCAACCGGGATAGCCTTCGCTGCGGCAGGCATGGGAGCGCTTTGTGGTCTTGTAAATGCTACGCTCGTTCTTCGTCTCCGGCTCCCGTCGTTCGTCGCCACATTAGGCTCGATGACTATTCTTGGCGGCATTTCTACGTGGATCAGCGGGGGCGGCAATGTGTTTTTCCAGAGCCCGAACCTCACATGGATTGCTTCCGGCTCCATGATCGGCCGTATTCCGAACTCCGGAGTTTGGGCGCTTCTCATTTTTGCTGTGGCTTCTTTTGTCGGTGCGAGAAGCCACTTCGGAAGAGCCCTGTTTGCGATCGGGGGGGGCGGCCTCACAGCGCGACTTTCGGGCATTGACGTCCTTCGCATCAAAGCGATCGCTTTTGTTGTCTGCGGAATGCTTTGCGGCGTTGCGGGCTTGCTGCTCGTCGCGCGAACATCAACCGGAACTTCGCGTATGGGTGATGATTTGTTGCTTCAGGCGATCGCCGCGGTCGTCATGGGCGGTACTGCGCTATCTGGAGGGGCGGGGGGAGTCCATCGCACCCTGACTGGCGTTCTGGTGATTGCCGTACTGCAAAATGGTCTCAATATCGCGGGCGTGCATACATACCTGCAAATCATGGTGACGGGGCTTATCGTCGTTCTGTCTGTTACGATAACTCTCGATCGATCTCGGCTAGCCTTTATTAAATAGTGGAGCATTGTCAGGGGCGATATTGAACGGAGAACCGCCTGCGTCTGACTCGCTTGATATAGACGCGCTGGTGCCGAAAAAGGTATCGGACTGGATTGCTCGCGTTGTTGGTCAGAAGATCCCCACAGCCGATAATGCTCGTCGACGCCCTGGCGGCGGAATCGAATAACGCGTCGAGAGCTCCGCTTCTAGATGCGTCAGTCGAATGTCTGCCCAACTGGCTGCCGGCTCGGTGTCATCTTAAATGCGGCCCTATGAGATGAGCTTGCCGGCACGATGCATCGCCTCGAGCATCCGCGTGCGGGATTGACGTCGGTAACGACGTTAGCGATCGGCCCCCTTGAGATCTCGCTTCGATACATGGCCGGTTGCTGCTCGAGCGCGTGTTTGCCGCCAGTCGCTTTGGATTGGGAATAGGCTAGCCCGGCCTCGTGGCGGCGAAGTGCCCGCTGCTCTTTGACAGCCGCGCGGGACCGGAGTGCCGGCGAGCATTGTTATTCTCCCCGTGCGACTCCGCAAGCTCGTGCTTCCAGGACGCGGCTAAGTAGCTGTCGTGTCAGACCAGGATGAGAGTTGCGTCTTATACGGTCGGTTACCCAACGTTACCCAGATGCTGGTCGCGCGGCAGTGACCGCTCGGGCCATCGTCTGAATAATAGCAATCGGCAACCAAAAATCCGCTCTGACCTCTTGGGTCTGATTTCCTGGGTGTGATCTCTTGGGTCCGCTGGCAGACCGGTTCGTCTGCTTTCTCCCGAGACTTGAGCCGCTGCCGGAGAAATCCGGCAGCGGTGTTTTTTTGACAGGCACCATGCCGCCATTTTTGCGGCAGTGATGGCGAGGTGATTGCCGGCAAGATCGACCGCCCGCGGCAAGGAGTCACCCTGAAAAATGCGCCTTACACGAACGCAGTGAGCGAAAAGGGCGGGCGGCGAACAGTCATTGACCCAAAGTGTTCACGGCGAGCGGCGCTGGAGGGCATGTGACAAATGCATCCGGCCCTCCGAGCCTTGAAATACGCTCGCGAGATCGTCCTTTGGAAGCGCGCTATCTGGATGCCGAGTGCCGCAACCCCGTCGCAAAGCCAAGAGCATG
>NZ_LFLZ01000090.1 GCF_001189845.1 Bradyrhizobium tropiciagri | reverse complement strand
CGTAGCGCCGGGTGAGGGCGCGCAGCTCTAACGAGGGACCGCAACCCCTCACCCGGCGCTACGCGCGACCTCTCCCAAGGGAGAGGTGAACCTCGATCCGGTTCAACCTATCGCATCACGTTAGGTAGCGCTGGTCACATATTCGACGGGAAGGCTGCGGAAGTGCTTGCGCATGTCCGATGACGGCGCGCCGCCGACGATGATCCGCGAGAATGCGCCGATGTCGGAGAAGAATGCCGACTTGAGGCTGCCGAGCTTGCTCGCGTCGATCACCAGGATGCTCTCCATCGCGGTTTCGATGACGGCCTGCTTGACGGCGACTTCGTGAAAATTCGAGCAGCTCGCGCCGCGGGTCCAGTGCACGCCGCCGGCGGAGATGAAGGCCTTGTTGATCCCGAGCCTGCGCAGATAGGACAAGCCGTCATCCGACGCGAACGATTGCGACGAGGGATGATAGAGCCCGCCCATCAGCATCACCTGCGTGCCGGGCCGGTGCGTCACGATCGACGCCACGTTCATCGAATAGCAGATCACCGAGAGCGGCAGATCGTCGGGCAGGCAGTCCGCCAGCGATTGCATCGTGGTGCCGCAATCGATGAAGATCGTATCGCCTTCCTTGATCGAGGCGGCCGCGGCCCGGCAGGCAAGACGCTTGTCCTGGGTGTGCTGGTCGATCTCCTGCTCGAACGTGTATTTGATCCCGGTCGGCGATGCCGCATTGACGACGTAGCCGCCGAGCAAGGCGAGGGCGGCCTCCGGACCGGCAAGGTCACGCCGCACCGTCATTTCGGAGACCTTGAGGAGCTCGGCGGCGTCCTTCAGGTGCAGCGCGCCACTCGATTCAACGGCGCGGCGCAGCCTCTGCAGGCGCTGGACGCGTGTCTCGCTTGGTCGTGCGTTCGGGGTTTCAGCCATTTTGATCGCCGAGCTTGCTTATCCGATTGACAATGATCTTACAATGTTGTGAGTTTATCAACGTCGATTTGTTACAATAATAACATCCGGTCTGCTGGCTCATCTCGCGTCGGGGCGATGTCGCTCCTCGGCAGGTGGCAAACCCAGCGGCAAGGTCAGGGGAGGATCACATGTTGCGATCGGCACATTCAGTCTATCTGGCGATCTCGCCGATTCGCTAGAACCGCACGGCGCTTCCATGACGCAGAGCGTCTTCATCCAGAATCCGTCCGCATTGACCGCGCTGCCGGCTTCCCCGGCGGGCGGGGATCCGCACCAGCTCGCGCGCAACAGCGGCCGCGCGCTGGATATGGATTGGGTCGACGAAATCAGGATCAATCTGTCGGCCGCCGAACGGCGGGTCGCGAGCCTGCCGGGCCGTCGTACGGTCAAGAAGGACGCGCAGGCGGCGTGGCTGCTCAAGGCGATCACCTGCATCGACCTGACGACGCTCAACGGCGACGATACGACCGAACGGGTGAAGCGCCTCTGCGCCAAGGCCAAGGCGCCCGTGCGCGGCGACCTTCTCGAACCGCTCGGCTTTGCCGGGCGCGAGCTGCATACCGGCGCGGTCTGTGTCTACCATCGGTTCGTCGGCACGGCCGTCGAAGCGCTCGCTGGATCCGGCATTCCGGTCGCTGCGGTCTCGACCGGATTCCCGGCGGGGCTGATCCCTCACGAACTGAAGTTGAAGGAGATCGAGGCGTCGGTGCGCGACGGCGCGAAGGAGATCGACATCGTTATCACGCGCGAGCATGTGCTGACCGGCGACTGGCGAGCGCTTTACGCCGAGGTCCAGGATTTCCGCGCCGTCTGCGACAACGCGCATCTGAAGACGATCCTGGCGACCGGCGACCTCAAGACGTTGCGCAACGTCGCCAAGGCATCGATGGTCTGCATGATGGCCGGTGCCGACTTCATCAAGACCTCGACCGGCAAGGAAGGCGTCAACGCCACGCTGCCGGTGACGCTGGCGATGCTGCGGATGATCCGGATCTACCAGGAGCGCACCGGCTTCAAGATCGGCTTCAAGCCGGCCGGCGGGATCTCGACGGCAAAGGACGTGCTCAACTATCAGTTCCTGATGAAAGAGGAGCTGGGACGCGACTGGCTCGAGCCGGATCTGTTCCGCATCGGCGCCTCCAGCCTGCTTGCCGATATCGAGCGGCAGCTCGAGCATCACGTGACCGGCCACTATTCGGCTTTCAACCGCCACCCCGTGGGATGAGACTCCAGCGATGAGCGTCGCAAATTATTTCGAGACCATGGAGTACGGCCCCGCGCCCGAGGCGGACGGCGAAGCGCGCGCCTGGCTGGCGCGGCACGGCGCCACGTTCGGGCATTTCATCGCCGGCAAGTTCACCGCGCCGCATGCGGGCAAGCACCTCACCACGATCGAGCCCGCCACCGGCAAGGCGCTGGCGCGCATCGCGCAGGGCGCGGCTGCCGACGTCGAGGCCGCGGTCAACGCCGCGCGCACCGCGCAGGTTGCGTGGGCAAAGCTTGGCGGTCATGGCCGGGCGCGTCATCTCTACGCACTGGCGCGCATGCTGCAGCGTCACGCCCGGCTGTTCGCCGTGCTGGAGGCGATCGACAACGGCAAGCCGATCCGCGAAACCCGCGATCTCGACGTGCCGCTTGCCGCGCGCCATTTCTACTATCACGCCGGCTGGGCGCAGTTGCAGGAGCGGGAATTCGCCGATCAGGTGCCGATCGGCGTGATCGGGCAGATCATCCCGTGGAATTTCCCGCTGCTGATGCTGGCCTGGAAGATCGCGCCCGCGCTCGCCGCGGGCAACACGGTGGTGCTGAAGCCGGCGGAATTCACCTCGCTCACTGCGCTGCTGTTCGCCGAACTCTCGGCCGAGGCCGGCCTGCCGCCGGGCGTGCTGAACGTCGTCACCGGCGATGGCGCGACCGGCGCGTTGCTGGTCGAAAATCCCGGCGTCGACAAGATCGCCTTCACCGGATCGACCGAGGTCGGGCGACTGATCCGTCAGACGACGGCAGGCACCGGCAAATCGCTGACGCTCGAACTCGGCGGCAAGTCGCCGTTCATCGTGTTCGATGACGCCGACATCGACGGCGCGGTGGAAGGCGTGGTCGATGCGATCTGGTTCAACCAGGGGCAGGTCTGTTGCGCCGGATCGCGGCTGCTGTTGCAGGAGGGGATTGCGGAGACCTTCCGCAGGCGCCTGATCCGCCGCATGTCGACGCTTCGCGTCGGCATGCCGCTCGACAAGGCGATCGACATGGGCGCGGTGGTAGCCCCAGTGCAGCTCGAGCGGATCAAGACGCTGGTCGAGACCGGGGTGAAGGAAGGCGCCGAGAAATATCAAACGCCCGGCGCGATGCCCGCGGAGGGATGTTTCTATCCGCCGACCCTGCTCTGGAACGTGCATCCGTCCTCGACCGTTGCGACTGAGGAGATCTTCGGCCCGGTCCTGGTTGCGATGACGTTCCGCACGCCCGACGAGGCTGTCATGCTCGCCAACAACACGCGCTACGGCCTTGCCGCCAGCGTGTGGAGCGAGACGATTGGTCTCGCGCTCGACATCGCGCCGAAGCTGCTGGCCGGCGTGGTCTGGGTCAACGCCACCAATCTGTTCGACGCCAGCGTCGGTTTCGGCGGCTATCGCGAGTCCGGCTTCGGCCGCGAGGGCGGCCGCGAAGGCATGGTTGAATATCTGAAGCCGAAGGCTGGAGTGGGCGCAAGGCGCGGCCCAAGGCTTCGCCGCTGCCGATTGCGTCCGGCGCCAGCGCAGGATTCGACGTGCCGCCGATCGATCGAACAGCAAAACTGTTCGTCGGCGGCAAGCAGGTCCGCCCCGACGGCAATTATTCGCGCGCGGTGCTGTCGCCGAAGGGCCGGCGCCTCGGCGAAGCCGGCGAGGGCAATCGCAAGGACATCCGTAATGCGGTGGCCGCGGCGCGCTCAGCCGAATCGTGGGCGCGAGCGACGGCGCATAATCGCGCCCAGATTCTCTACTACCTTGCCGAAAATCTCTCCGCGCGCAGCGACGAGTTCGTCCGGCGCATCGCCGACATGACCGGCGTGTCGTCGGCAAAGGCGCGTACGGAAGTCGATGCGAGCATCGAGCGGCTGTTCAGCTATGGCGCCTGGGCCGATAAATTCGAGGGATCCGTTCACACGCCGCCGCTGCGCGGCGTGGCGCTCGCGATGCACGAGCCGATCGGCGTGGTCGGTGTCGCCTGTCCGGACGAAGCGCCGCTGCTCGCCTTCATCAGCCTGGTCGCGCCGCTGGTTGCGATAGGCAATCGGGTGGTCGCCGTGCCGAGCGAGCGGCATCCGCTCGCTGCGACCGATTTCTACCAGGTGCTCGAGACGTCTGATGTGCCGGGCGGCGTCGTCAACATCGTCACCGGCGATAGCGGCGAACTGGTCAAGGTGCTTGCCGAGCACGACGATGTCGACGCGCTCTGGGCGTTCGGATCGCAGGATGCGTCGGCGGCCGCCGAGCGGCTGTCGATCGGCAACCTCAAGCGGACGCTGGTCGATCATGGCCTCGCGCTCGACTGGTACGACAAGGCCGCGAGCGAGGGTCCGATTCTGCTGCGCCATGCCGTGCAGGTGAAGAACATCTGGATTCCGTATGGCGACTAGAGCGTTTTCGAGCGAAGTGGGCACCAGTTCGCGTGCAGAAAACGTGTCAAAACTAGAAGCTAGCGGCGTCATCTTGCGGTGATACCGGTGGGGACCCGGACCGTCAGAGTCCGGCGATTTTGAAGACGAGGGAGGGACGCAACATGCTCAAGGGCATCAATCCGCTGCTCAATGCCGACGTGCTCTATGCCCTGCGGGCGATGGGGCACGGTGATCGCCTGGTGGTGTGCGACACGAATTTTCCGGCCGACTCGATCGCGCGCCAGACCGCGCTTGGCAAGTTGCTGCGCATCGACAATGTGAGCGCCGCCAAGGCGGTCGAAGCCGTGCTCTCGGTGATGCCGCTCGATACCTTCGTCGACGATGCCGCGAGCCGCATGGAGATCGTGGGCCAGCCGCAGGAGGTGCCTGCCGTGCAGCGCGAGGTGCAGGCCGCGATCGATCACGCCGAGGGACGATCCTGGCCGCTGGTCGGCGTCGAGCGCCATGCGTTCTACGAGAAGGCCAAGACGGCCTATTGCGTGATCGCGACCGGCGAGCGCCGCTTCTACGGCTGCTTCCTGTTCAGCAAGGGCGTCATCGCGCCGGACGGGGAGTGACGACATGAGCAAGAATGGCGTCGCCGTCCTCGGCGTCTTCGTCGTTGACCTCGCGTTCCGCGCCGGCAACATGCCGGCGATCGGCGAGACCATCGCCGGATCGGGATTTGCCATGGGACCCGGCGGCAAGGGATCCAATCAGGCTGTCGCGGCGGCGCGGGCCGGTGCCAGCGTGAGCTTCATCTCGCGGATCGGCAGCGACGCCTTCGGCGAGCTTGCGGTCAAGACCTGGGAGGCCGAGGGAATCCGGCCGCGTGTGGCGAGGACGGCGGACGCGCCGACCGGTGCGGCTTTCATCTACGTCCACGAGACGCGGGGCGACAACGCGATCATCGTGGTGCCGGGCGCGGCGGGCGGCATCAGCCCGGCCGATGTCGACACCGTCGCGGACGCCATCCGTGACTCCAGCGTGTTCGTGACGCAGCTCGAGCAGCCGGTCGATGCGGCATTCAGAGGGCTCGAGATCGCGCGCGCCGCCGGCAGCGTCACGGTGTTCAATCCGGCGCCGGCGATCAAGTTCGATGCTGGCCTGTTTGCGCTCTGCGATTATGTCGTCCCGAACGAGACCGAGGCCGAGGCGCTGACCGGGATCGCGGTCGGAGATCTCGCCGGCGCCCGACGCGCCGGCGATGCGCTGTTGGCGAAAGGCGCAGGCACGGCGCTGATCACGCTCGGCGAGCGCGGCGCGCTGTTCCATGCGCGGGATCGCTCGCTGCACGTGCCGCCGTTTGCCGCCGGCAGGGTGGTCGAAACCACCGGCGCGGGTGATGCGTTCGTCGGCGGCTTCGCCGCGGCGCTCGCGGACGGAGCCGATCCGCTCGAGGCTGCGCGCTTCGGTTCGGCCACGGCCGGAATTTCCGTCACGCGTCCCGGAACCGCGCCCGCGATGCCGCAGCGTGCCGAGATCGAAGCGCTGCTGAAGGGATGATGCTGCGATGATGCGGAATGATCCGATCAAGCATGTCTTCATCTGGCCGGCGGTGCTCGTCGTGCTGGCGATCTCGATCTTTCCGCTGATCTATTCGCTGACCACGAGCTTCCTCAGCTATCGCCTGATTCCGCCGATCCCGCCGCGGGTGGTCTGGCTCGGCAATTATGCGACGCTGCTGCAGGAGCCGCGGTTCTGGAGTGCGCTCTTCACGACGACGCTGATCGCCTTCATCGCCGTTGGGCTGCAATACGCGATCGGGTTCGGCGTTGCGCTGGCGCTGAACGCGCGCGTGCCGGGCGAGCGGCTGTTTCGCGTCGCCCTGCTGCTGCCGATGCTGCTGGCGCCGGTGGCGGTCGCGCTGGTGGCGCGCATGATGTTCAACCCGACCATGGGGCCGCTCAACCAGTTCCTGTCGAAGTTCGGTCTGGTCAATCTGCCTTTCCTCACCAATGGACATTGGGCACTCGCCTGCATCATCGCGGTCGAGGTCTGGCAATGGACGCCGTTCGTCATCCTGATGATGCTGGCCGGCCTGCAAACGCTTCCCGAAGATGTTTACGAGGCCGCCGAGCTCGAGAATGCCAGCGCCTGGCAGCAGTTCTGGGGGATCACCTTTCCGATGATGCTGCCGATCTCGGCCGCGGTCGTCTTCATCCGCCTGATCGAGAGCTACAAGATCATGGACACGGTGTTCGTGATGACGGGCGGCGGGCCGGGGGTCGACACCGAGACGCTGACGCTGTTCGCCTATCAGGAAGGCTTCAAGAAGTTCAATCTCGGCTACACGTCGGCGCTCAGCTTCCTGTTCCTGATCGCGATCACGATCATCGGCGTCACCTATCTGGCGCTGCTGCGGCCGCATCTGGAGAAGCGCCGATGAGCGGGCAGGGCTTGACCGGACTGCCGCAATGGAGCCGCCGGCTGGTCGCGGTTGGCGTTCTCGCCTGGTGCCTGATCACGGTGTTTCCGCTCTATTGGGTGGTCGTGACGGCGTTCAAGACGCCGCCGGGCGTCGTCGGCGGGCCGACCTATCTGCCGTTCATCGACTTCACGCCGACCCTGCAGCCCTTCATCGACCTCTATCAGGGGATCCGCGGCGAGTTCTTCCGCACCTTCCTGAACTCGACGATCGTCGGCCTGTCCGCGGCGGCGATTGCGACGGCGATCGGCGCGATGGCGGCCTATGCGCTGGTGCGGTTCGAATTCAAGGTCAGGCTTGGCGCAGGCCTCGTGTTCTTCCTGCTCGCGCTCGGCGGCTATCTGCTGTTCAACGCGACGTTCGGATTTACCCGCTCGCAGGCACTTCTGCTCGCCTTTCCGATCGCGCTGATCGCAGCCGTCGTCGCCAATCGCCTGCCGTTGCCCGGGCCGATCCTCGGCAATGAAGACATCCTGTTCTGGTTCGTGAGCCAGCGCATGTTTCCGCCGATCGTCACGGCCTTCGCGCTGTATCTGCTCTACAGCGAGATCGGCCGGCTGGGTTTCCAGCTCATCGACAGCTATGTCGGCCTGACGCTGTGCTACGTCGCCTTCTCGCTGCCGATCGTGGTCTGGCTGATGCGAGACTTCTTCGAAGCTATCCCGATCGAGGTCGAGGAAGCCGCGATGGTCGACAACGTGCCGAGCTGGCGCATCTTCATCGGCATCGTGGTGCCGATGTCGATGAACGGGCTGCTGGCGACGTTCATGATCACGCTGGCCTTCGTCTGGAACGAGTTTCTGTTCGCGCTGTTCCTGACCAATTCCAGATGGCAGACGCTGCCCATCCTGGTGGCGGGACAGAACAGCCAGCGCGGCGACGAATGGTGGGCGATATCGGCTGCGGCGCTGGTCGCCATCGTTCCCATGATGATCATGGCGGGCCTGCTCAGCCGGATGATGCGGTCGGGCCTGCTGCTCGGGGCCATCAAATAGCAAAAACCTTGTAGGGAGGACTAAACGATGTTGCGACGGACGTTCCTGATGCTGACCACCTCGCTCGCGATGGCCTGCGCCGCGGGCCAGGCGAACGCTGCCTGTAGTCCGGATTACACCGGCGTCACCCTGACGGTGGCGTCGCAGACCGGACCGTATATCGCGTCCGCGCTCAAGCTCGGCGCCGACGAATGGGCCAAGAAGACCTGCGGCAAGGTCAATGTCGTCGAGTTTCCCTGGTCCGAGCTCTATCCGAAGATCGCGACATCGCTGACGGCGTCGGACGCGACGTTCGACCTCGTCAGCTTCGCGCCGGCCTGGCTGCCGGACTTCGTGCCCTATCTCAGCGAGATGCCGAAGGAGATGCAGTCCGGCAAGGACTGGGACGATATCGAGCCGGCCTATCGCGAACGCCTGATGGTGTGGGAAGGCAAGATCTACTCGCAATCGATGGACGGCGACGTCCATACTTATACGTATCGCACCGACCTGTTCAGCGATCCCAAGGAGAAGGACGCGTTCAAGGCCAAGTACGGCTACGACCTCGCGCCGCCGAAGACCTGGAAGCAGTATCTCGACATTGCGGAGTTCTTCCAGCGGCCGGACAAGGGCCTGTGGGGAACCGCGGAAGCCTTCCGTCGCGGCGGCCAGCAGTTCTGGTTCTTCTTCAGCCACGCGGCGGCTTACGCCAACAATCCGAACTATCCGGGTGCGATGTTCTTCGACCCCGAGACCATGGACGCGCAGATCAACAACCCGGGCTGGGTGAAGGGGCTCGAGGAATACATCCGCGCATCGAAGCTCGGGCCGCCCAACGCGCTGAACTTCTCGTTCGGCGAGGTCAACGCGGCGGTCGCCGGCGGCCAGGTCGCGGAATCGATCGGCTGGGGCGACACCGGCGTCATCGCCGCCGACCCGAAGCAGTCGAAGATCTCGGGCAAGGTCGGCTCGGCGATGCTGCCAGGTTCAGACGAGATCTGGAACGCGAAGACCAAGAAGTGGGACAAGTTCCCGAGCGTGCTGCCGGGCCCGTTCATGGCGTTCGGCGGTTGGCAGATCGCGGTGCCGAAGGCCGGCAAGAACCAGAAGGCGGCGTGGGACTTCGTCAAGACGTTGACGAGCCCCGAGGTGTCGGGGCAGGCGGCGATCACCGGCGGCAGCGGCGTCAATCCCTATCGCAAATCGCACACCGCCAATCTGCAACTCTGGAGCAAGATCTTCTCGCCGGAAGAGGCCAAGGAATATCTCGGCGCGCAATCGGACTCCATCAACGCCAAGAACGTCGCGCTCGACATGCGTCTGCCCGGCTATTTCTCCTATACCGAGGTCGTGGAGATCGAGCTCGGCAAGGCGCTGGCCGGCCAGACCACGCCGCAGGCGGCGCTCGACGCGATGGCGAAGGAGTGGAATCGTCTGACCGACGAGTTCGGTCGGGCCAAGCAGCTCGCGGCCTATCGCGCGGCGATGGGCCTGCCGCCGAAGAACTAGCCTTCAACCGAGACATCCCGGATGATGCGCGCGCGTCATCCGGGATTTTGACCAGCCGTCGACGAAGGGACGGAAAAGGATTCCATGGCGCACGTCGAGATCGAGAACGTCAGCAAGGCATACGGGCCCTACAAGATCATCGAAGGGCTCGACCTCAAAGTGGCCGACGAGGAGTTTGTCGTGCTGGTCGGCCCGTCCGGCTGCGGCAAGACCACGACGTTGCGCATGATCGCGGGGCTGGAGGCCGTCACCAGCGGAACCGTCCGCATCGGCAACCGCGACGTGACGCAGTTGCGCCCGGGCCTGCGCAACTGTGCGATGGTGTTCCAGAACTACGCGCTCTATCCGCACATGACGGTCGCCGAGAACATCGGCTACGGCATGAAGGTGCGCGGCGAGCAGCGCGCCAGCATCGACAAGGCCGTGAACGACGTGGCGCGCGTGCTTGACCTCGAGCAGTATTTGCAGCGCCGGCCCAAGCAGCTTTCCGGCGGACAGCGCCAGCGCGTCGCGATCGGCCGCGCCATCGTGCGCAGCCCGGACGTTTTCCTGTTCGACGAGCCATTGTCCAATCTCGACGCCAAGCTGCGCATCGAGATGCGGACCGAGATCAAGGCGCTGCACCGCCGTCTCGCCAAGACGATCGTCTATGTCACGCATGATCAGGTCGAAGCCATGACGATGGCCGACCGCGTCGTGGTGATGAACAAGGGCCGGATCGAGCAGGCGGCCGATCCGATCACGATCTACGAGAAGCCCAGCAATCTCTTCGTCGCGGGCTTCATGGGCGCGCCCAGCATGAACTTCATCCATGGCGAGATCACAGCCCGCGACGGCGCGCTCACCTTCACCGAGCCGTCGGGCACGGCGTTGCGCGTGCCGAAGTCGCGTGAGGCGGCCTATGCGGGCAGCGTCGGCAAGCCCGTGGTGCTCGGCGTGCGGCCCGATCATGTGTTGCGCGAAGGCGCGCCCGCGGGCTCCTCCATCCGCATATTTGTGAAGGACGTGGAGCCGCTCGGGCCGCACACGCTGGTGATCGGAACCGTCGGCGCATTCGCGTTCACGGCGCAAATGCCGGTCGGCGTCGCCGCCGAGCCGGATCAATTCATCGACGTTGCGCTCGACCTCGAGCGAACGCATCTGTTCGACAAGGCGTCAGGGATGGCGATTTGCTGATCTGCCCCGGCGCTCGACAATCGCCCGCTTAGCCGCAGAATCCGCGGGCTCGCCGCACCGTGTCGGATGGATAAAGGCCAAATGCCGAGCGGTACACCGCGGCAAACCGGCCCATATGCGTAAAGCCCCACTTCAGCGCAACTTCACTGACCGGAAGCAGGTTCTCGGGTCGCGATAGTTCATCGTGGATGGCCTCGAGCCGAACTTGTCGCAAATAGGCGACCGGCGTCGTGGCGTGAATTTTGCGGAAGCCTAACTGCAGCAGCCGGCTGCTGACGCCGACCGTCTCGGCAATGTCCGATATCGTCAGCGGCAGATGAGGATTGGCCCGCATATAATCGACAGCCCGCCTGATGTAACGCGGCGGCGCATCCAGAGGGTGGCGGTTCAACCGGTCGCTCAGCCGATGCGGGACGTTCTCAAGGATGAGCTGTACCGTGGCCTCGGACAGCAGCGCGCTGGCTTTTGGAGAGCGCGCCAGGGTCCCGTCATACAGGCCGGTCGCGCTGGTACGAACGAGCTGAAGCAGCGTCTGCCCGGCCCCGGTCGACAAGCCGACGATGGGCGTCAAATTGAGATCTTCGAGCGCTGCGCTCCCGAATGTCGCGGACAGCACCTTCGAAACGATGCCCGTATGCAAGGTAAGCGTTACGCTTGAGTACCGTCCATCGACCGCTTCGACGCGCTGCGCCTGCATCGTCGGGAGGGGGACGATGGCGATCTCGGACGGGGTTCGCTCGACGTTCTTTCCCGCAATGCGCGTCTCGGCCTTGCCGGCATTCAGCAGGCCTATTGCGAGCTCTCCAGCAGAGTCCTCGTATGAGTAACGCCAATCCCAGCCTGCTGAAAGGTCCGCCCGTACGACGTCAATCTCCGCGCCAATTGCAATATCCGCATGCCAACGAAACGATTGGTTGGGCTGCAGCGGGGAGTGGGCGCTGATCCCGTGCGGTCTGAGCATTTCAAGGAGTTCTTCAAACGAAGAGCCCGATCGTGTGGGAGGTGCAGCGAGTACGTCGTCGACCATCAAATCCTAACCAATTGCTGTGCGCTAAGTGACCCGATCCATCAGACCGGGGGGTAGCCATCCCTCTGAGACGTCTGCCACACGCACAAACCGCACGGTCACCCTAACACAGCCTTGGGGAAATCAGGTCGCGTTCCCTTTTTCGTCTCGCTCGATATCCAATTTCCGAACAGGATATCCAGATCACGAAATCGAGCAGCGAAAGGTAAGATTTGATCCAATTCGCTCGCCTCGGAGCATGCCCGCTGCGGTCACGCCTATCGCGGTGCCGGCGTTTCAGAATACCAGCGAGCGTGGCTGCGCACGCAACCGGTCATGCTAGCCATAATCCGAATGCATCCATCCAGAATGCGATGGCGTCCATGGACTCATAGCCCATTTGGCCTAAATGCTCCGGGCCTACTCAAACGGGTTATGAAAGCATGCTTACAAGGATAATTTGCGTATTCGCGCTCACGGTTCTTTCGTCCATACCTGCGCTGGCCGATGGCTGCGCAGATCACGTTCAGAGCACCGGCGTTCCCATGGTCACCGGTATGACGCACAAGACCTGGATGATCTTCCCGTCGGTCAATCCCGCTGCCGCTCTCGACAAGGTGTCCCGCGCCGTCCTGGCCGAGGGTTTTGTCGGTGTGAACGTCGACAAGAAACTCGGCACGCTGACCGTTCAGCAGGAGACCACCGGATCTGGCCGGCCACAGACGTTGCAGGTCGTCGTCCGCAAGGACGGCAAAGGCAGCCGCGTCGATGCGACCTTCATCCTGCCGCCGGGACAGTTGGCTCCAGGTGTCGGCGATAACCTCTGCCGCGTCGTGAACGCAGCCGGCCAATGAACTCCGCCCATTTGTGAAGCAGGCTGACGCGCGAATTGTAACCGGCCGCGCGTGTCCGGGTGTCGTCCGGTCACCGGACGCGCCCATCCATGTTGAGGGAATCGGGACGCAGGTGCCGGCCTGCGCCCACAGCAATGAAGCAGGAGATATGATGCGTAGGGCTCGCTTTCTGAAAGTCGTTTTGACGGCCACCACCGGCGTTATGATGTTTTCCGTCTCCGCGATCTCGGCTCCGCTGCAGCACGGTGCAGGTGTTGCGGCCGCAGCGCCGGCCGTGACCGAGAAGGTCTGGTGCCGCTACGGGAACTGCGATGGCGGCGCTGCTGTCGGCGGTCTGGTCGGCGGCCTCATCGGGGGCGTCATTGCGGCCGGTGCGGCCAACGCGGCCGCTCAGCAGGAAGCGGCTGCCGCCCAGCAGCACGCGACGTCGTGCGCCCAGCGCTATCGCTCATACGACCCGGCGTCGAATACGTTCCAGGCCAAGGACGGCCGGCGCTATCCTTGCCAGTAAACGTTTGGGGTGCCGCCGCGCCTGCTCCGGTGAGCCGGAGCAGGCGTTCGAACGTCCGGGGCAGAACGGAGGCTCTGCCCGCGAATCGAGCAAGATATTTGGCTGAATCGGTTCCCGCCCTGCGGGGCTTGGCCGGAAATCGCGGGGCAGGCCGCTGACGGCGGCTTCTGACGCGATTGCTTTCTATGTTATCACCGGATCCGTCGAAACTGCGTTCGTGCATGACCTGCCGAACCTACGAGCCTGGATCTTGATGATGTTGTCGCTTCCCAAGACAAAAATACGCGTGCTGCTGCTGGAGGGCGTGAACGATTCCGCGGTCCGGATGTTCGAGGCGAACGGCTATACCGAGCTGCAACGCCTGCCCAAGGCGCTGGGGCCGAAAGACCTCAGGCAGGCGCTGTCGGGCATCCATATGCTGGGAATTCGGTCGCGGACCCAATTGACCGCGGAAATCCTCGAGGCCGCCGACCGGTTGCTCGTCGTCGGCTGCTTTTCGGTCGGCACCAATCAGGTCGATCTCGATGCCGCGCGGAAGCTCGGAATCCCGGTCTTCAATGCACCATATTCCAACACCCGCAGCGTGGCGGAGCTGACCATCGCCGAGATCGTCATGCTGTTCCGCCGGATCTTTCCGCGGTCGGTCTCCGCACATGGCGGCGGCTGGGACAAGTCCGCCGAAGGCAGCCGCGAGGTGCGCGGCAAGACGCTCGGCATCGTCGGCTACGGCAATATCGGCTCGCAGCTGTCGAACCTCGCGGAAGCGATGGGCATGCGCGTGATCTATTTCGATCACACCGACAAGCTGCGTCACGGCAATACCGAGCCGGTCGACTCGCTCGGCGAGCTGCTCGCGGCCAGCGACGTCGTATCGCTGCACGTGCCGGAGACGCCGGCCACCGCCAACATGATTGGCGCGGCCCAGCTTCGGTTGATGAAGCCCGAAGCGTATCTGATCAACAACTCGCGCGGCACGGTGGTCGATCTCGACGCGCTGGCGAGCGCCTTGCGTGAGAACCGCCTGGCGGGTGCCGCGGTCGACGTGTTTCCGGTCGAACCGGTCTCGAACGAGGCGCGCTTCGTCTCGCCGCTGCAGGGGCTCTCCAACGTGATCCTGACGCCGCATGTCGGCGGCTCGACCGAAGAAGCGCAGGATCGCATCGGCGGTGAGGTCGCCCGCAAGCTGATCGATTATTCCGACGTCGGGTCGACCTTCGGCGCGGTCAATTTCCCGCAGGTGCAATTGCCGGCGCGACCGACCGGCACCCGGTTCATCCATGTTCACCGCAACGTTCCCGGCGTCATGCGGCAGGTCAACGACGCACTTTCCCGGCACGGCATCAACATTCTGGCGCAGTATCTGCAGACCGATCCGGAGGTCGGCTATGTCGTGCTCGAGACCGACGTGGTCGGCGGCGAGGGCGAGGCGCTGCTGGCCGATCTGAGAGCCATCGACGGCACCATCCGCGCGCGGGTGCTGTACGACCAGAACCGGCCGCAGGGGTGATCGACCGCGTCAGTCAGCCGAGAAGCCGAACGGCACGCTCGAGGTTCTGAAATCGTCGGGAAGAATCTCGCGTCCGATCGGAGGTGCCGATCGCGCCGCGCATCGCGGGCGATGACAGACCCGGCAGGCGACTCCGATCGGGGTCGGCTCATCGGCGTTCGGCCCCTGTCCGTCGCGCGTGTAGATTAGCTGCCCGGCATGCTCGGCGGCACAGCCGATCGCGATCGCACGCTCGACGCGGATGGCGCCGAACGCGCCGCCCCCGGCGGTCACGGTGCGGGCGATCGAGAAGAACCGCTGTCCATCGGGCAATTCCAGCCATTGTGTCACGATCTGGCGCGGCGTCTTGAAGATGTCGTGGACCGACCACAGCGGGCAGGCGCCGCCGTGCTTTGCGAACGGGAAGCCGGCACCGTCGAGCAGCTTGGAAATGTTGCCGGCCGGATCGACGCGGATCAGGAAGAACGGCACCTTCTCGAGACCCGGCCGCTGCAGGGTCGTGACGCGGTGCGCCGTCTGCTCGAAGCTGGTGCCGAATTGACGGGCCAGCGCCTCGAGATCGTAACGACGCGCCTCGACCGCCTTCGCGAACACGGAATAAGGCATGATGAGCGCGGCCGCGGCATAGGCTGCAAGTGCGCGGCGGGCCAGCAGCTCGGCGCTCTTGCTGGTGAACTTGCCGTCTTCCACCGCTGCGCTGATCTCGCCTTCCAGCTCCAGATAGGCGAGTTGCTTGGCCAGCTGGAAATTGAGGCCTGCGGTATCGAGCGAGTCCTCGAGCAGCAGTTGTCTGCGATGCATATCCAGTCGCCTGACCGAGCCGAGCATGACGTTGGGCGGCAGATAGCGGACCTGGAGCTTGTGACGTTCGCGAAGCCGCTCGATAAATCCGGCCGGTCCGGCCGGCTCATGGACGAGACGCTCGGCGGCATCGTCGAGGTTGGCGAAATTGTTGCGGCGCGCGGCGAGGAATCGCCTGACTTCCGCGACGGGATCGTTGGCGTCGAAGTTCTCGCCCGGCAGCAAGGCGGCACCCGCCAGGTCCGGCGCGCGCCGCTCTGCAAGTGCCAGCTGCTCTTCGCGATAGGCGGTGTAGAGGCGCAGGAACGCCTCGGTCATGCCGGGATAGCTGACCGCGAGGTCGCTGACTTCGAGCGTGGGGATGTCGATGTCGGCAAACATCGGTTCCTTGAGGACGGACTGCATGCGCGCGGTGTGATCGGCGCCGCCGTCGCCGGCGAGATCGGCCAGATCGATCTTGTAGGTGCGGGCCAGCCGAAGCAGCATATCCGCCGTCACCGGCCGCTGGTTGCGTTCCAGTAGCGCGACATAGGGGGCCGAGATTTCGAGATCGGCCGCCATGTCCGCCTGGGTCAGCCCGAGGTCGCGCCGCAGCCGCCGCAGTCGCGGGCCCATGAAAACGGAACGGGCGCTTGAGGTTACCATGGCCTCATCCAATTTCTGTAAGATTCTTACAACAATACAACGGTTTCTTGTAAGTTATGACAAGTTTTCCGCGCCAGGTCTAGCTCCCAACGCCGCCAGGCGTCACAAACGGTCCAGTTATTTCGTCACCGAAGGGATCACGGACATGAACTTCCAACCGCGCGGGATCAGCGATCCGGCTATCCAGGGACCGGCTTCGTATCAGAGTGAGATCGAGGCAGCCGAAGCGCTCCTCAAGACCAAGGACACCTGGAACGGCGTCACCGCCGAAGCCGTGGCGCGCATGCGCCTGCAGAACCGCTTCAAGACCGGTCTGGACGTTGCCCGCTACACGGCTGCGCTGATGCGCGCCGACATGGCCGCCTATGACGCCGACAACACCAAGTACACCCAGTCGCTCGGCTGCTGGCACGGCTTCATCGCCCAGCAGAAGCTGATCTCGATCAAGAAGCACTTCGGCAACACCGACCGCCGTTACCTCTACCTCTCCGGCTGGATGATTGCGGCGCTGCGCTCCGAATTCGGTCCGCTGCCCGACCAGTCGATGCACGAGAAGACCTCGGTGCCGGCGCTGATCGAAGAGCTCTACACCTTCCTGCGTCAGGCGGACGCGCGTGAGCTCAACGACATCTTCCGTGCGCTCGATGCGGCCCGCAAGGAAGGCGACAAGGCCAAGGAAAAGGCGCTGATCGAGAAGATCGACAACTTCCAGACCCACGTCGTGCCCGTCATCGCCGACATCGACGCCGGTTTCGGCAATGCCGAGGCGACCTATCTGCTCGCCAAGAAGATGATCGAGGCGGGCGCCTGCGCCCTGCAGATCGAGAACCAGTCTCCGACGAGAAGCAGTGCGGTCACCAGGACGGCAAGGTCACCGTGCCGCATGAGGTGTTCATCGCCAAGATCCGCGCCTGCCGCCATGCGTTCCTCGAGCTCGGCGTTGAAGACGGCATCATCGTGACCCGCACCGACTCGCTCGGTGCCGGCCTGACCCAGCAGATTGCCGTGAGCCACAAGCCCGGCGACCTCGGCGACCAGTACAACAGCTTCCTCGATTGCGAGGAAGTGACGGCTGCCAACGCGCGCAACGGCGACGTCATCATCAACCAGAACGGCAAGATGATGCGTCCGAAGCGTCTGCCCAGCAACCTCTACCAGTTCCGTCCCGGCACGGGTGCGGATCGCTGCGTGCTCGACTGCATCACCTCGCTGCAGAACGGCGCGGACCTGTTGTGGATCGAGACCGAGAAGCCGCATATCGAGCAGATCGCTTCGATGGTCGACCGCATCCGCAAGGTCATTCCGAACGCGAAGCTGGCGTACAACAACTCGCCGTCGTTCAACTGGACGATCAACTTCCGTTGGCAGGTCTACGACGCGATGAAGGAAGCCGGCAAGGATGTCAGCAAGTACAACCGTGCCGAGCTGATGAAGCCGGAATACGACGAGACGCCGCTTGCGATCGAAGCCGACGAGCGCATTCGCACCTTCCAGGCGGATTCGGCCAAGCGCGCCGGCATCTTCCACCATCTGATCACGCTGCCGACCTATCACACGGCGGCGCTGTCGACCGACAATCTCGCGAAGGAGTATTTCGGCGAGCAGGGCATGCTGGGCTACGTCAAGAACGTGCAGCGCGCGGAGATACGTCAGGGCATCGCCTGCGCCAAGCATCAGAACATGGCGGGCTCCGACATCGGCGACGACCACAAGGAGTACTTCGCCGGTGAGGCTGCCCTCAAGGCGGGCGGCGCCCACAACACGATGAACCAGTTCGGCTAACAGCCCGAACGGATCGTTGCGACGATCGTCTGGACAGGCGGGATTGCGAGGCAGTCCCGCCTGTCCGCGCGTTTGGCGGGGCGATTTCGACCACGGTGACGCGGTCGGGATCGCCCCGCAACGTTTTGCAAGGCGCTTTCTCTCGTCCTCCGTCCACTCGTAGAGGCTCACGCATTCGACGCGCGCGTGGTATTGCGTCGCTGCGATCCTGAGGGGCGTGCCACGCCATGACCATCGGAGACTACAAGTCCGCCGTCACCAGCTCTGCCGTGCTGGAGCGGCTCGAGCCATTCGATCCCCGTATCGTCGGAACGCTGCCGCTCGGCCTTGCGGTGCCCGGCAGCGACATCGATATCGTCTGCCACACGATGGACCCGAACGCCTTCGCGGACATCGTGTGGACGCACTACCGATCGGCCGACGATTTCATGCTCTACCGATGGACCTCGGGAACGCGGCCGGCAATTGCCCGCTTTGTGTGGGATGGCTGGCCGTTCGAGCTGTTCGGTGACCAGGATCCTGTGGAGCTGCAGCGCGGTTGGATCCACTTCGAGGTCGAGCGGCGGCTGCTCGCGCTTGACGACGGACGGCTGCGGCGAGCCGTCGGAACTTTAAGGGCAGGCGGCCTCAAGACCGAGCCTGCGTTCGCTGCCGTGCTCGGCATATCGGGCGATCCCTATCGTGGATTGATCGAGCTTGCTGTGGAAACGGATGGCGAGCTGCGTGCCCGGCTTGCGGCGTGCGATCTCGGCTGATCGCCGGCTCCTGAAGCTTACTCGCCCGGCACGAGGTGAGCGACCGGCGGCCGCGCGAGGCGCCGGTGCCGGCGGCGGGACAGATAGAGCAGCAGGCCGGTCACGGCAAACAGCGGCATCATCGCCGCGGCCAGCATGAACGCGAGCTTGCCGGGCCATCCCAGGATGGCGCCGCGGTGGATGTCGAGCACGCCGGCAAGGACGCGCTCGCCAAACGTCTTGTCCGCGTAACGATCCGACGAGATGACGCGCCCGGTGATGGCATCGATGCGGAATTCGTCGCGCACGCTCTCGAGCGCCGAATCCCTCGACCACGACCGCACGCGCACCGCCGTCCCGGCGCCGGCCGGCATGGTCAGAAGTGCCCTTCCGTAGTCGTTGTTCTCCTGCTGCAGGAACGCTGACCAGACGTGATCGAACACGAGCGGTTTTGTCTCGGTCTTTGCTTCACTCTTGTTCTCGGCAGCCGCCGCGCCGCGCGGTGGTTTCGGCTGCATCGCCGCGGTCGTGGCCTGCGGCCGCGCCAGCAGCCAGTTGGCGCCGGCCTTGTACCATTCGAACGAGTACCACAGGCCGGTCAGCGTCATCACCAGATAGACCGGCAGCACCCAGGTGCCGATCACGGCATGCAGCGAGCGGTGCAGGCCACGCCCGCGCAGTCCCAGATTTGGCTTCAGCCACATTTTCACGCTGCGCGCGCGATGCGGCCAGCGCAGCACGAGGCCCGATATCAGCATCACGATCAGGCAGATCGCGGCAGTGCCGGTGATCTTGCGGCCCATGCCATTGCCGTCGCCCGGCAGCAGCAGCCAGCGATGCAGCTCGCGGACGGTGGCGAAGAAGTCCTCGCCGCGTGGCGAGCCGAGCACCTGTCCGTCATAGGGATCGACATAGACCGAGGACGGCCGCGCGCCGCCCTCGCTGCGGGCGAAGCGGATGCGCGCCGCGGCCGATGGATCGCTCGACATGGTGACGGCGGAGACCTTGCCGAAATTGCCCGCCGCCTGAAGCCGCGCGACCAGTTCGTCCGGCGTCAATCGCCGCGTCGCACTGGAGTCGACACGCATGATGTGGCTGTTCAGGCTGGCCTCGATCTCATCCTCGAACGCCATCGTCGCGCCGGTGAGGCCGACCACGGCCCAGAGCAGCGCCAGCGCAAGGCCGGCGATGGAATGGACCTGTAACAGCGCGGCCTTGATCGGACGTCGGACATCATTCATCGAAGCCGGCCTTTCGGATCAGGGTGACTGCGGCGGCTTGATGCGCGGCAATCTCATCGACAGGGAGAGCATCGGCAGCGAACGATCCGATCCCCTCCACAATCGGGGCTCGCCTTGCGGTCGCAAGTACGGGGTATTCCAGCTCGGCGGCGGCAAAGATCGTCTGGGCCGCGGGTGTGACGAGGAACTCGAGGAAGGCGCGTGCCGCGGCCGGATGCGGCGCGTGCCGTGCCATCGCCGCGCCGGTCAGATTGACGTGGCTGCCGCCGCCCGTGAACGCGGTCGGCACGGCCTTCACGGCATCCGCCCATCCGCGCCAATTATTGCCTTCGCGGCCATCGCGAAGCTGCGCGAGCGCGACCGTGTTGCCGATGCCGATCTCGCAGCGTCCTTGCGCGATCTCACGGACCACATCGTTGTCCTTGCCGGTCGGCTTGTGGGCTAGATTGTCCTTCAGCCCGGCGAGCCAGCTCTCCGTCGCATCCGTGCCGTGATGGGCGAGATAAGCTGCGATCAGCGCGACATTGTTCTGGTGCGCGGCCGGCCGCATGCACAGCTTGCCGCGCCATTTGGGATCGGAGAGCTCCTCATAGTCGATCGCGGCGAGGGAGCTGTCGTTACGTGTGAGGACCACACGCGGACGGACGGCGAGCGCGATCCACTGGCCGCCGCCACCGCGCAGGTTCGCCGGCACCGCCCGGTCAAGCACTGAAGATGCAAGCGGCTGCGTCAGCCCATGCGTGACAAGCTGCGTCGTCTTGTCGAGACCGATGGTGATGAGGACGTCCGCGGGTGAATCGTTGCCCTCCGACGTCAGGCGCTTGACCAGGCTGTCCTCGACAAAGACGCTCCTGACCTTGGTGCCGGTCGCTGCGGTGAAGGCCGCGATCACGGGTTCGACCAGATTGGCTTCCCGGGTCGAGTAAAGCGTGAGCTCGTCAGCGCGCACCGCAGTGCAGGCGAAAGCGGTCGCGGCCACGGCGGCGAGCAGTCCGATCGCTGTGCGCGCAGCGCCCATGCTAGAACTTCACCGTCGCCGAGAGCGAGAAGCGCCGCGCATCGCCCATCGCCACCGTCAGGATGTTGTTGGCGGATGGATAGTAGACGGTGTCGAACAGGTTCTTGACGTTGAACTGATAGATCACCGGGAACGTCTGGACCTTGGTCTCGTAGGTCGCAAACACATCCGCGATGGTGTAGGACGGCAGCACGAAGCTGTTCGCCGCATCGCCGGGCCGGTCGCCGACATAACGCGCGCCGCCGCCGAGACGCAGCCGGCCGGGCAGGGTGGTGCCGAAATCATAGACCAGATAGAGCGAGGCGGTGTTGAGCGCCACGTTTTGCAGGGCGTTGCCGGCGAGCGTCGGATCCTCGGTTACCCGTGCATCGGTGTAGCCATAGCTGCCGATCATGCTCCAGCTATCAGTCAGCCTGCCGGTGACGTCGAGCTCAACGCCACGCGAGCGAACCTTGCCGGCGGTGCGGTACTCGACGACGGCGGTTGCGGGGTTGAGCTGCGAAACCAGCACGTTCTTCTTCTCGATGTCGTAGAGCGCAAGCGTGCCGGAGATCCGCTTGTCGAAGTCGAACTTGACGCCGGTCTCCCACTGGGTGCCCTCTTCGGGGGCGATGTTGGAGCCGATCACGACGCCGCCGGTGAGCGGCGCGATGGTCGAGGTCGGCTTCAGCGACTGCGTGTAGCTCGCATAGAGCGAGACCTGGTCGGTGAGCTTGAGGATGGCGCCGCCGAGCGGCAGCGCCTTGTCCGCCGACACGTTGGTGTTGGTGATGAACGGCCGGCCCCTGCCGGCGATCTGGTCGTAATCCATGTACCGCACGCCGCCGACCAGCGCGAAGCGTTCGGTCAGATGCAGCGTGTCCTGGAAGAACAGCGACCACTGGCCGAGCTTGTCGGTCTGGGCGCTGTCGCTGGCCGACACCGTGGTGCCCGGCGTAATCAGCCCATAGACCGGGTTGTAGAAGTTGAAGCTCGGCGTCGCCTGTCGGATCAGATTGTCGCGGTAGATCGTGCGGTACTGGCCATCGCCGCCGAACAGCACCTCGTTGCGGAACCCGCCGAGCCAGACATTGCCCTGCAGATAGGACGTCCCGTAACTCGCATTGCTGAGCGAACCCTGCGTGCCGTCATTGCTGCGGGTCTCGACACCGGTCTTGCTGTTGATGCCGGTGATGCGGAGCTGGTTGGCGCTGAAGGTCTCGGTGTTGTAGCTGTAGGCCGCGAACAGCTTCCAATCCTGATTCAGGCGGTGCTCGACCGAGGCCTGCATCAGGTCGGAGGTTCCCCACATGTTGTTGAAGGGCTCGTCGAGCCGGCGTGTCGCGGGGATCGCCAGCGGCGCCTTGGTCACGGAATCGAACGCGGTGCCGCGGTCGAACGGCGCGATGAATTCGCGGTGCTCATAGTTGAGCTGGACGGTGGTGTTGTCGCCGTACCAGGCCAGTGACGGTGCGACCAGCATCTCGCGATGGCGCCCGAAGTTGCGCCAGTAGTCCTCGCTCACGCCATAGCCGATGAAGCGATAGGCGAGGCCGCCATTGCCGATCGGGCCTGTGACGTCGATGGTGCCGTCGGCGCCGCTCTTGTTGTTGGCGTAGGTCGAGCCGAGCAGGGTCATCGAGCCGTGCTGGTAGAGCTCGGGGCGCTTGCTGATCGTGTTCACGATGCCGCCGGGATCCATGATGCCGTAGAGCAGCGAGGCCGGGCCCTTCAGCACCTCGACGCTTTCGACCGCGGCGTTGAGGCTGCGGCCCTGCACCAGCGGCATGCCGTTGCGCATGATCGAGCCGTCACGATTGTCGCCGAAGCCGCGGCGCATCACGGCATCCTGGGTGCCGGCCAGCGTGTTGCCCTGGGTGACGCCGCTGACATTGGCCAGCGCGTCGTCGAGGTTGCGCGGCAGCTGATCCCTGAACACCTGCTCCGGCACGACGTTGACCGTCTGCGCGGTGTCGAGCGGTGAGGCGCCGCTGCGCAAGGTGGTCGCGCTTGGCATCGCGCGATAACCGAGCTTGGCTTCGTTCAGCGCGGCGGCGCTGGCTGCCGCGCGCTCCGACGCGGTCGGTGGCGTCGGCTGGGCATTCCAGCTGGGCTGCCGTGCCGCGGGCTGAGTTCGTTGTGCCGGCTTCGCCGAACTGGCTGCAGGCTTGCGCTTCTGCGTCGGGTGTTCGACCGTGACCGGCGGCAAGGCGACGCTCGATTGGGCGCTTGCCGGCGTTACTGCGGAGGAGACGTCGGCGAGCAGGAACGCTGCGCCGATCAGCAGGTGGGTGCGGCCCTTGTCGGCGGCATTTCGACGGTCGCCGACAACCCGGCGATCAGCATTCACAGGCACTCTTGGACTTCCGATTCACGCGAACTCATTCACGCCGCGCCTCTAGCAGTCGGCGCGCGCGAAAAGAACCGGAGCAGACTTGAATCCCTCTAACCCGATTGGATTTGAATCGTTCTAAGACGCAGCGAGGCTCGCGCGTGTGCGCGAGCCTTGCACTTCATGACTTGATCGTTGCGTCAGCGCGTCAATTGGTCGCGCGATCCCGGAGGTCGTTATCCTGTCACGCCTCACGCGTAGATGTACGCCGTACGTCGCGCCATGCGGCTCACGACATCGTCAGGCTGACCGGCGCCTTGCCGACCATTCCCGTGCTCACGCCATCGCGCGCCATCGATTCGATCGTGCCCCAGTTCTCGCGAAAGATACGCGCCGCCTCGTTGGCGTTTTCCGCCTGAATCGTCAGACTGCACGCGCGTCTGGTGCCATTGCTGGCGAGCTGGAAGTAGAGGACATATCCAGACGATTCCGCACTCCGTGCGGCCAGCGGTGCCTGCTGCATGTAGGTTTTCCCCATAGTGTTCTTGTTGCGCCACCCGCGAACAGGATTTGACAGGGATGCGGCACCTTCGTGATTCAAAACCCACAATCTGCGCGATTGTGCGATTTTGTCTGGCGGTGTTGCCGGGATTCAACAGCCGGTGGAACCAGCGCGGCGCATCGACAGCAACCCAGCAGCGATCACGGCGCGCGCTCGACTCCGTCGCGGCGTGGCTTACGCATCGCCGTCCGGATACACCATCAGGGTTTCCTGGATTGACGTTGCGAGCATCGACCCGTTGCGGTCATGGACGCGGGCGATCGACAGGCCGCGGCCGCCGTCGGCGCACGGGCTCTCGGTGTCGACGTGCATCCAGGCGTCGGGCGAAAATGCGCGATGAAACCAGATGCAATGGTTGAGGCTCGACAGATAGAGCGGCGCGCGCGTCTGCAGGTCGCGGAGATGGCCGCCGATGCTGGAGAAGTTGAGCCACCAATCCGAGAGATAGGCGAACACGGCGGCCTGGGCGCGGGAACCCGTGGCGAGCGGCTGCCTGGATCTGATCCAGAAGCGCAGGCGCGGCTCTGCGGTCGCGGCCGAGAGCTGCCGCTCGATCTCGGGAACGCGGAATTCCATGCTGGGCTTGATGTGCTGGGAGTAGGGACCGAGCGGCCGCAGCTGCGCCATCAGCGCGTCAGGGATCATGGTCAGATCGGGCAGGCTTTCGGGATCCTCTCGCCGAGCAAATGGCACTGCATGCCGCGGACCTGGCTGCGGCGCGCAGAACGTGGCCTGCGCGCTCAGCACCGTTCGCCCATTTCCCTGGCTGCCGACGACGTGCCGCGAGGAGAACCGTTTGCCGTCCTGGAGAACCTGCGCGTCGAAGGTGATGCGCCGGCCAGGGTCGGCGCCGCGCAGGAATAGGAGCTGCAGCATCGCCGCCGGGCGATCCTCGGGCGCGCTGAGCGTCGCGGCCATCATGGCCTGGCCAAGGACCTGGCCGCCGTAGGAGCGCCCGTTGAGATTGCCGTCGCCGAAGCGGCTGCGATAGCGCAGCGGGGCGATGGTCTCGAGCGAGACCAGCGCCTCCGCCGCCCTGTCGTCCCATGGATCGCACGCGGTTTCGTCACCGTCCGCGACGCGGATGCCTTGCCCGTCCATCACATCGCCGGGAATGTCTGCGGTCCCGGATAGAGCGGATAGCCGGCGGCGACGCCGTATTCGCTGATGCCGAATCCGGTCTCGTTGCCGCTTTCGAGCCGGACGACATGGTCCGACAGCGTGCGCGCGATGGCGCGTGTCGCGGCATCGTCGAGGTTCCAGATGTCGTGCGCAGCATCGTTCTCGCCGCGGTCGTCGCCATGGGTCCAGCCCTGCAACCCGCCATACATGCCGGCCTTGAGATAGAACCGGGTCGGTAATCCCAGCATCCTGACGCGGCGCGGCTCGCCGCGATCGAAGCTGAAGGTGAAGTCGGCCGCAGCGATGGTCTGGCCGAGCGGATCGTCGGCCCACTCGATTGTGTGTTCGACCCCGGTGACTTCGCGATGCGACACCGATCCGTCGGTCTCGCGGCGGAACTCGGTGCCCGACAGGTAATGCGGCTTGCCCGGCGTGCGCTCCTTGATGAAGATCGACAGCGCCGACGCCTCGAACTGGAACATCGACCAGGTCCAGAAGAAATTGCGATGGGTCGCAACCGGCGGCCGCGTCTCGTCGGTTCGCATCTCCGAGCGCAGGCCCCAGGACCGGTCGCGCTGTCCCCACCATCGTTCCGGCTCGATTTCGTAACGCTTGCCGTCAGCGACGATCCAGCCGCGCCAGCGGCCGAATTGCGAGACGCGGGCGAGGTCTTCCTCGACGACGCCGTTGCGCTCCCGGAAATTCTGCTTCTCCTGTGCCGCGGGAAAGCTCGCCTTGAATTCGAGCGCGAAGCTGATGCCCGACGGATTCTCGGCGAGCGAGACCCTGTGCAGGCTGTTGCCCTCGACGATCTCGATTCTGAGCCCGCCGACCTCGGTCTCGAGCGGGCGCGTTCCGAGCCGCCGCGAGGCGCGGAAATTGTGCTGGCGGCGGCCGATCGTGATGCCGGCAAAACCGTCCATCACGTTCCGGTTCGGATAATATCCGAGCCCGATATCGATCAGCAGCTCGCTGCCGTCGATCGGATGCGCGGTGTACCAATAGCGCTCGGTGAACCTGATATCGCCGCCGCCTGCCTTGGCAAACGGCCGCGGTGTTTGGTGGCCGATAAGATCATCCTGGGCTGTCAGCATTGTTTTTGTCCTTGGTGTTTGAGCCTCGGTCGTTCGATGCGCCGTGCGGTCAATCCTTGGCCGCCTGCTTGGCCGGTCCGGCTCCCACGATGTCGCCGAACAGCACCCAGGTCTTGCCGTCGAAGCGAGCGAAGCGGCGTTCGGTGATCGCCGCGTAATCCTGCGGCGTGGTCTGGATGGTGATGCCCGGCAGCAGCATCGGCAGCGAGATGCCGCTGAGATTGGCGGCCTGCTTCAGCACGTTCTCCCGCGTGAGGTTGTCGCCGCAACGCTGCAGGATGATCGCGCCGAGCTGTGCCGTGGTGTAGCCGGTCACCGCGATCACATCGTTCGGGTCCATCCCCGGCATGTATTTCGCGACGAAGGCGAGGTAGTCGGCCATGCCCTTGTCGTTGGCCCAGGCCGGATCGTTCGGCGTCTTGTAGGAGGTCGTGGTCAGGATACCGGTCGAAGCGTCGAGCCCCGCCGGCACCAGCACGCCGGCGATCGAATTTGCGGTCGAGCCGAGGAAGATCAGCGGCTTCCATCCGAGTTCGCGGATCTTGCGGATCGCCATCGAGGCGAACTTGTTCTGCGCCGCGATCAGGATCGTATCCGCGCCCGACGCCTTCAGGTTCACGATCTGCGAGTCGATCGTCGGCTCGGTCGACTGATACATCGCCTCCTTGACGATCATCGTGTCGGCCATGGCGCCAAGCCCTTCCTTCAGGCCGAGCACAAAATCCTTGCCGATGTCGTCGGCCTGCAAGAGCACGCCGATCTTGGCGTCCGGCTTCTCGCGCAGGACGTAGCGCGCGATGATCCGGGACTCGTTGACGTAGGTCGGCGAGTAGGGCGTGGTCCAGGGGAACTGTTTCGGATCGTTCCAGCGCGTCCCGCCACTCTGTACCAGCAGCTGCGGGACGCCGTTGCTGTTGAGGTATTTCTGGATCGCGGCGTTGGTCGGCGTGCCGAACGGCGCCATGATCGCGAGCACCTTGTCGTTCTCGACCAGCGCGCGCGTCACCTCGACCGTCTTGGGTGGACTATAGCCGTCGTCGCGGGTCAGGAGGTTGATGTGGCGGCCGTTGATGCCGCCCTTTTCGTTCAGCATCGCAAAATAGGCGAGCATGGTCTTAGGGAAGCTCGCATAGATCGACGCCGGCCCGCTGTAGGGCGCATTGGCGCCGAGCAAGATCTCGGTGTCGCTGACCCCCGGACCATAGGCCTTCTGGGCGTTCGCTGTTCCGAGCGCGCCGGTGAGCGCAAACGCCCACACTGCAAACGTGACGATTGGCTTCCGCATCTTCCCCTCCCATGACGGCCCTCTTTTGCGGGGCTCACTGATCCCGACGGCGGCAGCTTCCAGGCTTTACCCGCCGCGCTCGCTGTGCAATAATAGACCGTCTGTCCGGATTATCAACTGGAATCTCCGGGCGGCGTACCGGCTGCGTGCATGACGGAAATATCCGCAGGCGTACGCAGCGGCGTGGCGGCGAGGAGGAAACATGAAGCTGACGCAGGCGCTCATCTCGGCGGTGCAGTTGCGCAAGGATGCACCGGGCACGATCCATGCCGGACGGTCGCGGAGCTGGAAGGAGATCGGCCGTCGCGTCGCCTGTGCCGCGGGCGGGCTGCGGCGGCTCGGCATCGAGCCCGGCGATCGCGTCGCCATCCTGGCGCACAACAGCGATCTCTATATCGAGGCGCTCTACGCCATCGCCTGGGCCGGTGCGGTCGCAGTGCCGCTCAACACGCGCTGGGCGGCCGCGGAGAATGCCTATGCGATCGACGATTCCACGCCAAAACTGTTGCTGGTTGACAAGGCCTTTGCCGAGATCGGCTCGGCGCTGCGAGGCGCGAAATCGCTCACCGCGATGGTCTATCTGGATGAAGGACAGGTCCCCGACGGCATGCAGGGCTATGACGAGCTGGTTGCGCACGCGCCGATCGAAGATGCGTCCGGCGCCTACAACGATCTTGCCGGCATCTTCTACACCGGCGGCACCACTGGCTTCCCCAAGGGCGTGATGCTGTCGCACGCCAACATCATCTACGAATCGCTGGTCTGGATCTATGCGCTCCGATTCCGCGAGGACACCAGGTATCTGCACTCGGCCGGCATGTTCCATCTGGCCGGCACCTCGCCGATGATCGCACTGACCCTGGTCGGCGGCACCCATGTCACTATTCCCAAGTTCGAACCCGAACTCGCGATGAAGACCATCGCCGAGCACAAGGTGGATTACTGCCTGTTCGTGCCGACCATGCTCAACATGATGCTCAATCATCCGTCCTTCGGCACCTATGATCTGAGCAGCGTCAGGGATTGCGAATATGGCGCCTCTCCGATGCCGGATGCGCTGCTGGTCAAGCTGATGCGCGTGCTGCCGAGCTGGCGCTTCCACCAGGGTTACGGCATGACCGAGAGCGCTGCGCTGGCGACGATCCTGCCCTGGGAATACCACGCGCTCGAGGGACCGCTGGCGGGCAAGCGCAAATCGGCGGGCCGGGCGGCGCCGGGAGTCGAGATCCGTATCGTCGATCCCGCGGGCAATGAGGTGCCCCGCGGCACGGTCGGTGAGATCGCGATCCGCGGCGCCGGCGTGATGCTCGGCTACTGGCGCAAGCCCGAGGAGAGTGCGCGCGTACTGCGCAACGGCTGGCTACACACCGGCGACGGCGCCTGGATGGACGAGGACGGCTTTGTCTATATCGTCGACCGCCTGAAGGACATGATCGTCTCCGGTGGCGAGAACGTCTATTCCGGCGAGGTGGAGAACGCCATCTTCCAGCATGACCAAGTCAAGGAATGCGCCGTGATCGCAGTTCCCGATCCGCAATGGGGCGAGGCGGTGCATGCCATCGTGGTGCCGAAGGACGGCGCGCGGCTCGATTCGGAAACGGTGATCGCGCATTGCCGCACGCTGATCGCAGGCTACAAATGCCCGCGTTCGGTCGACATCCGTCTTGAACCGCTGCCGCTCACCGGCTCCGGCAAGATCATGAAGTCGGCGCTGCGCGAAGAGAAGTGGCAGGGCTATACGAGGTCGGTGAATTGATGCCGGAGGTTGCGAAACGATCCGACGATGTGCCGGGTGCTGCGCCGAACCTTGTTCACCCGGCTGTGGTGAATGATGATGCGGTGCGGACTGCGCTGGCGCAACACATGTCGCGGATATCCGGGAGCCGGACCGAGATCACGAGCTTCGGCCGCAAATCGTCGGGCTTCTCCTGGACTACCTACGCTTTCGTGGCGCGCTCTGCTCTCGGTGGGGACCACAAGCTGATCCTGCGCGTCGGGCCGCCGAGCGGGCTGTTTGCGCCTTACTCCGTGCTGCCGCAGGTTCATGCGTTGCAAGCATTGGCCGGCAGCGGAGTTCCGGTTCCGGCGCTGGTGTCGTCAGCGCAGGATGGCGCCGAGATCGGCTTTCCCTTCTTTATCTGCGAGCACATCGAGGGCGACGTTCCCGCCCCCTGGGCGGCGAGCGAGATCGACCCGAACCACAAGCGCGCGATCGCCCGGCAGTTCATCGAGATCCTCGCGTCGCTGCATCGGATCAATCCAGGCGCGACGCCATTCGCGTCGCAGGCGCAGGGCGCGGATCGCGCCGAACAGCGCGCAATTGCCGGCTGGCGGGCGTCGCTGGCGCGTCCGACAGCGCGTTATTATCCGCTGCTCGATTGGGGCGGCCGCTGGCTGCACAACAATTGCCCGCAGCCGCCGTGCCGCACCATCGTGCATGGCGACTACCGGATCGGGAATTTCATCGAGCATAGCGGGCGGATCGCCGCCATTCTCGATTGGGAGCTGACTCATCTCGGCGATCCCCATGAGGATCTCGCCTGGGCGATGATGCCGACCTTCAACGCCAGGAGCCGGAAGCTCTATGGCGTGCTCGAGCGCGCCGAGGTGATCGATCTCTATCAGCGGGCCTCCGGCATTGTGGTTTCGGACAGGAGCCTCGCCTTCTACGAGGCCTATGCGCTGTACCAGGCGGCGGCGATCCAGATGTGCGCCGTGCGGGCCTTCGAGGTTGATCGTTTCAACGACATGCGGCTTGCGGTGATGGCAAGCCAGATGCCCTCGATCGTGCGGGCCTTTGAGCGCGCCCTGGAGGCCGCGGCATGAGCGCATCCTTCGAACGGCTGATCGACGGCATCATCGATGCCCTGCAAAGCCATGTCGTGCCGAATAGCGACGACGATTTTGTCCGGGGACAGGTGTTCTCTGCGATCTACGCGCTGAACGGGCTGAAGCTCGCCGCGGATTGGAAGGCCGGGCCGCTGCTCGAGCAGGTGCGTCTGCAGGACGACACGTTCGCGGCCGTCAGGCGACTGGCCGACGGCATGATCCATCCCGAGATTCCCACGACGCCCCGCGTCCAGGGCGACACGTCGGACGCGACCGCGATCGAGGCGTTGCGCGACGATGGCGACCGGCAGCTGGGACAGCTTCTGCTCTGGGCAAGCGGCGAGGGGGCGCGTGCCGCCAATCGTGATGCTGCGACCGAGATCGAGCGCCTGCTGCGGCGGGCGATCTGCGACCAGCTCAAGATCGAGCTCGCGACGACGCCGAAGTCGATGCTGCAACAGATTGCGGGCGGCGAACGCGAAGGCGGCGTGCAGGGCTGAGGCACACCGGCGACCACCGGGAATTGCATCGTTGCGCACTGCACGGCGGTGCGCGGTGTCCAGAAAGAGGCTTGCCGGCCTCCGATGCCCATGCTATTAATTTACCGAACGGTCGTTCGGATTATTATTTGAGCGATCGGCGAAGGCATCCGCGCAAGCGGCCGGCGAGGGAGACGGAGCGATGAACATGATGACCGGCGTTCCGCCATGGGAGCGGCTGATCCGGCCCGACCGGGTGCACGGATCGCTCTATACCGATCCCGAGATCTTCGAAGCTGAGCTCAAGAACATCTGGTACCGGACCTGGGTCTATGTCGGCCACGAGAGCGAGGTGCCTGATGCCAACGACTACGTCGTCAAGTCGATCGGCCCGCAATCGGTGATCATGACGCGCGACGAGCAGGGCAAGGTCAATCTGCTGCTCAACCGCTGCTCGCATCGCGGCAACCAGGTCTGCTCCTTTGAGCGCGGCAATGCGCGCTCATTCACCTGTCCGTTCCACTCCTGGACCTTTGCCAATGACGGCCGGCTGGTCGGCTATGCCTTCCCTGATGGTTACGAGGGGCAGGACAAGGCGCAGCTGGCGCTCGGGCGGGTGACGCGCGTCGAGTCCTACCGCGGCTTCGTGTTCGGCTCGTTCGCAGCCGAAGGCCCGACCCTGAAGGAGCATCTCGCGGCGCCGCGAGACCATCGATCGGCTCGTGCGCACCTCGCCGGAGGGCGAGGTCGAGATCACCGCGGGCTTCCTCAAGCATCGCGTCAAGGCGAACTGGAAGTTCATCCTGGAGAATGAGTGCGACGGCTATCACCCGGCCTTCGTGCACACCTCGATCTTCGGTGTCGCCGACAGCATGATCGGCAAGCTCTATGGCGGCGCCTCGACCGCGCTGACGCGCGATTACGGCAACGGCCATACCGAGATCGACCTGCGGCCCGAGTTCCGCAAGCGCGATGCGCCGATGAGCTGGTTCGGCACCAGCGAGGAGCGGCTGCCCGACTACACCGCGCGGATGAAGACGGCCTACGGCGACACCGCGGCGCGCGAGATCATGATCGACGGCACGCCGCATGTGATGATCTTCCCCAACCTGTTCATCGCCGAGATCCAGATGTTCGTGATCCAGCCGCTCGGCGTCGACGATAGCGTGCAGCATGTCACGGCACTGCAATTCAAGGGCGCGCCCGATCTGAACCGCAGGCTGCGCCAGCAGACCATGGGCTCGGTCGGCCCGGCCGGCTTCCTGCTTGCGGACGATTCCGAGATGTACGAGCGTTGCCACCGCGGCGTGCTGGCGCGCAATCCGGAATGGATCTTCCTCGGCCGCGGCGAGAAGCGCCAGCGGCAGGATGAGCTCGGTTTCACAGTCGGCCACGTCACCGACGAGGTGCCGTCACGCGGCATCTGGACCCATTATCGCAAGCTGATGGAGCCGGCCTGATGCTGTCGCGCGAGAGCAGCGCCACCTTGATGAGCGCCATCACCGCCTTCCTTTATCGCGAGGCGCGGTTGCAGGACGAGCATCAATACGAGGCTTGGGAAAAGCTCTGGACCGATGACGGCGTCTACTGGGTGCCGGCCAACGGCGCCGATATCGACCCCGAGCGGCAGATGTCGATCATCTATGACAACCGCTCGCGGATCGCGCTGCGCGTGCGCCAGCTGATGACCGGCAAGCACTTCACCCAGACGCCGCAGTCGAACCTGCGCAGGTTGATCTCCAACATCGAATTGATGGACGAGCAGCCTGATAATGGCGACATCGCGGTCGCCAGCAACAGCCTGATTTTCGAGTCGAGCCTGCGCGACGATACGCTTTGGGCGGCGCGCAATGAATATCGGCTGCGCCATGTCGATGGCGAGTTGCGGATGGCCAGCAAGAAGGTCATCCTCGTCAACAACGACAAGGCGATCTACACGCTCTCGTTCCTGGTTTAGGGCAAATGGGTTCGAATCGAATTGAACCGCACGCTCCACTTCACCTCGCCCCGCGTGCGGGGAGAGGTCGGAACGCATCGTTAGATGCGTTTCGGGTGAGGGGGAGTTTCCGCGAATCTAGCTGTCGC
>NZ_LFLZ01000089.1 GCF_001189845.1 Bradyrhizobium tropiciagri | reverse complement strand
GTCATTGCGAACGACGCGCTCTCCCAGCTGAGCTATGGCCCCATTGCGGCCGGGTGTTGCTGAGTATCCCGGCCGTCAGTCGGGCGCCATTTACAGTCCCGCCCAAGGCCAAGTCAAGAACGGTGAAACAACGGTTTTCGGCCCGTCCCGCCGGGAACTTCCCTTGTTTGCGGGGGGCCGAACCGATATTTAGAGCATGATCCGGACCCGGCGGGCCGCGTTAGCGAAAAGCGTGTAGCGGTTTTCCGAGAAGATCCTGCTCAAACGCGCGATGGCGGCTCAGTCCGGTCTCGTTGCGCTTCAATTGGTCGTCCCACCCGCGAGCTCCCAACATATGCGCGCTGTTCTCGACATCGTCATCATCGTCCTCGACCTCTATGTCTGGCTCCTGATCGCCTCCGCCATCCTGTCCTGGCTGGTCGCCTTCAATGTGGTCAACACGCGCAACCAATTCGTCTCGGCGGTGGCCGAGTTCCTCTACCGGATCACCGAGCCGGTGCTGCGGCCGATTCGCAACGTGATGCCGAATCTGGGCGGCCTTGATATCTCGCCGATCATCGTGATCCTGATCATCATGTTCCTCCAGCGGGTGATCGCCTATTACATCTATCCCAACGTGATCTGATCCTGCGCCGATGGACCTCCGCTGATGGATCCTTTTTGATGGAGCCTTGGCGCTACTCCACCGAGGGCATCAGCATCGCCTTGCGCGTGACGCCGCGCGGCGGCCGCGACGACATCGACGGGATCGAGACGCTGGCCAACGGCCGCTCGGTGGTGAAGGTGCGGGTGCGCGCCATCGCGGAAGGCGGCGAAGCCAACCGCGCGGTGACCGAGTTGCTGGCCAAGGCGCTCGGCGTGCCCAAGGCCAGGGTGAAGCTGTTGTCCGGCGCCACCTCGCGGCTGAAGCAGGTGGCGGTCGCCGGCGACCCGAAGAGCCTTGGCGAGACCTTGCGGAAGCTGACGGCGGCCGGGCCGAACCAAAAGACGAAGGATTGACATGACTGGGCGCATCATTGACGGAAAAGCCATCGCCGCCGAGCTTCGCGCCCGCGTCGCCGACGAGGTTGCCCGCGTCAAGCGCGATCATGCGCTCACGCCGGGGCTCGCCGTCGTGCTGGTCGGCCACGATCCGGCGAGCGAAGTCTATGTCCGCAGCAAGCACACCCAGACCCAGGCCGCCGGCATGGCCTCGTTCGAGCACAAGCTGCCCGAGGACGTGTCGCAGGCCGATCTGCTGGCGCTGATCGCACGGCTCAACCGCGATCCGCTGGTGCACGGCATCCTGGTGCAGCTGCCGCTGCCGAAATCGCTGCACACCGAGACCATCATCAATGCCATCGACCCCGCCAAGGACGTCGACGGCCTGCACCCGAACAATGCCGGCCGCTCGCCGGGGGCCTTGCCGCGCTGTCGCCGTGCACACCGCTCGGCTGCATCATCCTGACCAAGAGCGTGCATGCCTCGATCGAGGGCATGAACGCGATCGTGATCGGCCGCTCCAATCTGGTCGGCCGTCCGCTGGTGCAATTGCTGCTGAACGAGAACGCGACGGTGACGATCGCCCATTCGCGCTCGCGCGATCTGGCGAAGCTCTGCGCCCAGGCCGACCTGGTCTATGCCGCGGTCGGCCGTCCGGAGATGGTGCGTGGCGACTGGATCAAGCCGGGCGCGACCGTGATCGATGTCGGCATCAACCGCATTCCAGTGCCCGGCGGCAAGCCGAAGCTGGTCGGCGACGTCGCATTCCAGGAAGCGCTCAACGTTGCAGGTGCCATCACGCCGGTGCCGGGCGGCGTCGGGCAGATGACGGTGGCGTGCCTGCTGGTCAACACCCTGCGCGCGGCCTGCGCGATTGCCGGCCTGCCGGCGCCGGCGGTGTGAGGTAGCGAAAAGTACTTCCGCCGTCATTGCGGGCGGAGCGAAGCAATCCATCTCTCCGCTTGTGGAAGCACGGATTGCTTCGTCGCTACGCTCCTCGCAATGACGGGAGAGGCGCCGGATCGGCTACGCCGTCACTTCTTCTTCGCGCGCTCGATGCCTTCGAGGATCAGCTTGCGGGCCTCGTCGGCGTCGCCCCAGCGCAGCACCTTCACCCACTTGCCCTTCTCGAGGTCCTTGTAGTGCTCGAAGAAGTGCTGGATCTGCTGCAGCGTGATGTCGGGCAGGTCGTTGTAGTTCTGCACCTTGTCGTAGCGCTGGGTCAGCTTCGATGACGGCACCGCGATGATCTTCTCGTCACCGCCGGCCTCGTCCTCCATCAACAGCACGCCGACCACGCGCACGCTCATCACGGCACCCGGCACGATCGCGCGGGTGTTGACGATCAGCACGTCGCAGGGATCGCCGTCGCCCGACAGCGTGTGCGGGATGAAGCCGTAATTGCCGGGATAGCGCATCGGCGTGTAGAGGAAGCGGTCCACCACGAGCGTGCCGGCCTCCTTGTCCATCTCGTACTTGATGGGCTCGCCGCCGACGGCAACCTCGATGATGACGTTGACGTCGTGGGGCGGGTTTTTTCCGATCGATATGGCGTCGATACGCATGGATCGCTCCGCGTGGCCTTTTGGAAGTTGAGAATGATGTGATTTTTTGGTTGGCGCCGCCAGGCCGCAAAACGGCATCAGGCCCGGCCATGAGGCCGGGCTGGCCGTCGCGCGCAACGCTCAGGCAGGTTTAGCCTTGCTGCAGCTGCGAGAGAAGCAGGATTTTCAGTTGGCCCAGGCGAAAGCGACCTTGTCGAGCGATTTAGGCCCAAACCGTTCCGAGGAGCGCGCCACCATCCGGCCGCCCAGCGCGCGGTAAAACTCGGTCGCCGGCTCGTTGTCGGAGAGCGCCCAGATCACCATGCTCTTCAGGCCGCTCTGCATCAGGTCGCGGCGAGCCGCGGCGAACAGGCGCCGGCCGAAGCCAAGGCCCTGGAATTCCGGCCGCAGATAGAGCTCGTAAATCTCGCCTTCGAAATGCAGGCTGCGGGCGCGGTTGCGGCCGTAATTGGCGTAGCCCGCGATCCTGTCACCGAACACCAGCACGCTGACGCGGCTGCCCTTGCGGATGGCGCTATCCCACCATTGCGGGCCACGGCGATTGATCAGCTTTTCGAGTTCGGCGCCGGGGATGATTCCCTGATACGCCGAGCGCCAGGCTTCGTCATGGGTAGACGCCACCGAGGCTGCGTCTGCAGCTTTGGCTGGCCGGACCTCGATTAGCGTTGTGCTCATGCGTCTAATCAAAGCAAGTCGGAGGCCCGCCTTCAAGGTCCATCGTTAATTATCGGTTAACCTGTGGGTTTTTTGCATCAGTGTGATGAAAACTTGTTCCGAAAAAGGACACTTGCCGGGTTCAAGCGACCGATCGCTGGTCCGGCCCTGTGCAAAGCGTGAATCGCGCGCGCAATATGACAGTGCCGTCGCTTGGAAAAAGCGCATTCGGGGCTGATTCGCCGGCAGGATTTGGCGTGCGATCCAAACGCGATGTGGGTACTCCGCGTGCGCAGCCGCAGTGGATTTTTGCGCGCGCACGGCCTATGGCAGCGGCGGTATTTGTGCGCGCCGAAATCGGCCCGATCGCGAGCGGACTGCGATGACGCTCTATTTCCTGATCAAATATCTGCATGTGCTCGGCGCCATCGTGATCCTCGGCACCGGGATGGGCATCGCCTTCTTCATGCTGGCGGCGCATCGCACGCAAAGCGCGTCTTTCATCGCGCGCACGGCGTCGACCGTCGTGGTCGCGGACATGATCTTCACCCTGAGCGCGGTGCTGCTGCAGCCGGTGAGCGGCGGACTGCTGATGTGGCTGTCGGCGACCAGCCTGACCGAGCGTTGGCTCCTGCTGTCGCTTGCGCTCTACGCACTGGCAGGCGTGTTCTGGGTTCCCGTTGTCTTCATGCAGATCGAGATGCGCGACCTCGCACAGGCGGCTGCCGATAAAGGTCTTCCGCTGCCGCCGCGTTACACTGCGCTGTTTCGCCGCTGGTTCCTGTTCGGGATTCCCGGCTTCGGCTCGGTGATGATCATCCTCTGGCTGATGATCGCGAAGCCATTCTAGAGCATGATCCGATAACATGAGTGACGGCGCATCACACAATATCCTCGTGCTCGGCGCATCGGGCCTGATCGGACGCTATGTCACCGACGATCTGCGGGCGCGCGGCTTTCGCACGATCGGGATCGCGCGGCATTTCACGGCTGCACAAAAGATGAGCGCAGCCGACCTCGAGCTGCCGGTGATGGCGATGGATGTCGCTGACCTGACGCAGTTGCTTCGCACGCATGAGGCCGATGTCGTCGTGAACTGCCTCGGCGTGCTGCAGGATGGTCCGGGCAGCGACACGCGCGCGGTGCACCGCGACTTCGTGGCGCGACTGCTGCAGGCGATCCGCGACAGCCATCGCGCCATCCGTCTGGTGCACATTTCGATTCCCGGCAGCGCCGATGAGGATCGCACGGCCTTCAGCACCACCAAGCGCGAGGCCGAACGGCTGATCGCTGAGTCCGGCATCGCCCACGCGATCCTGCGCCCCGGTTTTGTGATCGCGCCATCGGCGTATGGCGGCAGCGCCATGCTGCGCGCGCTGGCGGCGCTGCCGGTGGATTTGCCGGCCGACGAGGCGGCAACGCCGTTCCAGCCGGTTGCGGTCGAGGACATCGCCGCGACCGTCGCCTGGCTCGCGACGCGCGATGTCGCCGATGAAGCAATGCGCTCGGTGACGTGGGACCTGATGCAGTCACAGCCGGTCTCGCTTGGCGGCGTCATCGCCCAGTTCCGCTGGTCATTCGGCACGGCGAAACATTTTCGCATCGCGTCCCCGTCGGTCCTGATCGATCTCGGCGCCCGTCTCGGCGATCTCACGAGCCGACTCGGCTGGATGCCGCCGATGCGCTCCAATGCGATTGCCGAGCTGCGCCGCGGCGTCACCGGCGATCCCGCGGCCTGGATGGCAGCGACCGGCATCGTGCCGGAGACGATCGCGCAAGCGGTCGGCGGCCGCCCCGCGACCATCCAGGACAAATGGTTTGCGCGGCTGTTCCTGATCAAGGCGCTGATCTTCGCAAGCCTCGTGCTGTTCTGGATTGCTTCCGGCTTCATTGCGCTGGTGATCTCCTATGACGCCGCCGCCGGCATCCTGAGCGCGCATCACTTCCCGCCCGCTCTGGTCGGGCCGGTGACGGTATTGACCAGCCTGATGGACATGAGCATCGGCGCGCTGATCGCGATCCGCCGCACCGCGGCGTTCGGTCTTATCGCCGGCATGGTCGCCTCGCTCGGCTACATGACGGGATCGGCGGTCCTGACGCCCGATCTCTGGATCGAGCCGCTCGGCGCGCTGGTGAAGACGGGACCTGCGATCGTGCTGATGCTGGTGGCGCTGCTGACATTGGATAACCGATAGCGTTTTCAAGCGAAGTGGGAGCCGGTTCGCGTGAAGAAAACGCGTCGAAGGAAAACAAGATGACGAGCTGGCCCGACGACGATGTGATCCTCTACGACGGCGTCTGCATCTTCTGCTCGCGCTGGGTCCGCTTCGTCGTCGCCCGCGACAAGGCCCGCCGCTTTCGCTTCACCCCGATCCAGTCCGACTACGGCACGCGGCTGGCGAGGACCTTCGGCATCGATCCCGAGGATCCCGACACCAATGCCGTGGTCCATGGCGGCATCGCGTGGATGAAGTCCGACGCCGCGCTGACGGTGCTGAGCCATCTCCCCGGCTGGGGCTGGACAAGCGCGCTGTTCGCGGTGCCAAGACCGCTGCGCGACGCCGTCTACACCCTCATCGCACGTAACCGCTATCGCATCTTCGGGAAGTACGAGACGTGTTTCGTGCCGGACACGGACATGCGGGCAAGGGTGCTGGAGTAGTTTCCGCCGTCATTGCGAGCGAAGCGAAGCAATCCATTTCTCCGCTGTGGCAGCATGGATTGCTTCGTCGCTGTCGCTCCTCGCAATGACGAGGAGGCTACTTGCGCGGCAATGCCGCCAGCACTTCCATCGCCGCCCTCTCACCGCTGTCCCGCGCGCCATGGGCCGTCGAGAAGAAGTGCGGCGAGGTGGCTTCGCCGGCGAAGAACAGCCGGCCGTCGACCGGAGTCGCGAGCACGGCGCGCTTGTCGGCGTGGCCGGGCAGCGCATGCGAGTAGGAGCCGCGGGCGAACGGGTCGTGGGCCCAGCGCGATTCGCTGAGCGGCTTCAGCTTGCGGCGGAAGTCGTTGCCGAGGAAGGAGACGATCTCGTCGATGCTGTGGGCGGCGATGGCGCCGGCGCCGGCATCTTCGAGCGCTTGCGCGAAGCGGCCGCCGAAGAAGCCCTCGATGCAGGGCTGGCCGAACGGGCGGATGTGATAGGTGCCCATCTCGGTGCGCATGGTGGCGCCGCGCAGATTGCCTTCCTTCGGCAGCGCCTCGGGCTCGGCGAGTGCCAAGGTCACCTTGTCGGCAAGGCCGAGCGGCAGGCCGCGTGCGGCGTCGAGCTTGTCGGGGAGCGCGGGCAAAAAGCGGATCGCCTCGTCGGCGATCAGATTGGTCGGCACGGTGACGATCACCTTGTCCGCCTCCAGCACGCCGCGCGAGGTCTCGATGCGGATACGCTTGCCGGAGTGATCGATCAGCCTGACCTCGCAGTTCAGCGCGACCTGCACCTCCGCGCCATAGGCTGCGACCAGCGCGCCATAACCGCGCCGCACCCGCCAATTGATGTCGGTGTCCTCATAGGCGTCGACATCGAGGATCGAGACCTGATCGAGCTCGCAGCCGTTCACATAGGTCGAGATCGCATCGATCATCGGGTTCCAGCGATTGCCGGGCTCGAGATACAGGCTGGCCGGGAAGTCCTTGTCCTGCTCTGCGGCCTTTTCGATGCGGTCGTAAAATTGGTCGAGCGCAACGACGAAGTCGTCGCGGTCGGACTGCGGAAACGCCTTGCCATAGGCGCGCTCGCGCCACGGCGGCAGGTCTTTGTTGAGTTCGAAGCCGAGTTGCTTGGCGATGCCGACAAAGCTGTTCTGGTCGGCCGAATGCAGCCAGCCGCAGCCGACGTCGAACACCACGTCAGGCGCGGCCTGGATCGTATGCGCCCGGCCGCCGAGCCGGTCGCGGGCTTCCAGAACGATGCTGGAGAGGCCGCTGCCCCTCAGCGCATGCGCGGCGCCGAGGCCTGCGGCACCGGCGCCGATGATGGCAACATCGACCGTGGAGGGAAGCGAACTCATGCCCCGGCTCTAGCACGTTCGCCGCCGGGCCTGAAGCGGCCTCATGCATGACTGTCATCACCCGTGAAGCGGGTGATCCAGAATTCCAGAGACAGCAGTGCTTGAGCTGATGAGCCGCGGCGTACTGGGTGCCCCGGAAGTGTCAGTCATCGGGCGGCGCTTCGCGCCGACCCGGTGCCGGGGCACGACAAGTTTGGTTTACGCGATGGCTTACGCCACCGCTTACGCGACGGCTTCCTTGGCCTTTTCGGCGCGCTTGCGGTCGTTCGGATCGAGATGCTTCTTGCGCAGCCGGATCGACTTCGGCGTCACCTCGACGAGCTCGTCGTCCTCGATATAGGCGAGAGCCTTTTCCAGGGTCATCCGGATCGGCGGCGTCAGGCGCACCGCTTCGTCCTTCGAGGTGGTGCGGATGTTGGTGAGCTGCTTGCCCTTCAGCACGTTGATCTCGAGGTCGTTGTCGCGGGTGTGCTCGCCGACGATCATGCCCTTGTAGACCTTCCAGCCCGGCTCGATCATCATCGGGCCGCGGTCTTCCAGCTTGAACATCGCGTACGCCACCGCCTCGCCCTGGTCGTTCGAGATCAGGACGCCGTTGCGGCGGCCCTGGATCTCGCCCTTGTAGGCGGCATAGCCGTGGAAGATGCGGTTCATGATCGCGGTGCCGCGGGTGTCGGTGAGCAGTTCGCCCTGGTAGCCGATCAGGCCGCGGGTCGGCGCGTAGAACACCAGCCGCAGGCGGTTGCCGCCGGACGGGCGCATCTCGATCATCTCGGCCTTGCGCTCGCTCATCTTCTGCACGACGACGCCGGAATGCTCCTCGTCGACGTCGATCACGACCTCCTCGATCGGCTCCTGCCAGCCGCCGGTGGCCTCGTCCTTCTGCAGCACGACGCGCGGACGCGACACCGAGAGCTCAAAGCCCTCGCGGCGCATGGTCTCGATCAGGATCGCGAGCTGCAATTCGCCGCGGCCGGAGACTTCCATCGAATCCTTGTCGGCGGCCTCGACGACGCGCAGCGCGACATTGCCTTCGGCCTCGCGCATCAGGCGGTCGCGGATCATGCGCGAGGTCACCTTGTCGCCTTCGGTGCCGGCGAGCGGCGAGTTGTTGACGATGAACGACATCGACACCGTCGGCGGATCGATCGGCTGCGCCGGCAGCGGCGTCTCGACCGAAGGATCGCAGAAGGTGTCGGCGACGGTGCCCTTGGTCAGGCCCGCGATCGCGACGATGTCGCCGGCCTCGGCTTCTTCGAGCGGCGTGCGCTCGAGGCCGCGGAAGGCGAGGATCTTGGTCAGGCGGCCGCTCTCGATCAGCTTGCCGTCGGCGCCCAGCACCTTGACCTGCTGGTTCGGCTTGATCGAGCCGGAGGAGATGCGGCCGGTGATGATGCGGCCGAGATAGGGGTTGGCCTCGAGGATGGTGCCGATCATCCGGAACGGACCTTCCTCGACCTTCGGCGGCTCGACATGGCGCACGATCAGGTCGAACAGCGGCTGCATGCCGAGGTCCTTCGGACCTTCCGGGCTCTCGGCCATCCAGCCCTGCTTGGCTGATCCATACAAAATGGGGAAGTCGAGCTGCTCCTCGCTGGCGTCGAGCGCCGCGAACAGGTCGAACACCTCGTTGATGACTTCGGTCGGGCGCGCGTCGGGGCGGTCGACCTTGTTGATCACGACGATCGGCTTCAGCCCGATCTTGAGCGCCTTCGACACCACGAACTTGGTCTGCGGCAGCGGACCCTCGGCGGCGTCGACCAGCACCAGCGCGCCGTCCACCATGTTGAGGATGCGCTCGACCTCACCGCCGAAATCGGCGTGGCCGGGGGTGTCGACGATGTTGACGCGGATGTCCTTCCACTGCACCGAGGCGGCCTTGGCCAGGATGGTGATGCCGCGCTCGCGCTCCAGGTCGTTGGAGTCCATGGCGCGTTCGGTGACCTTCTGGTTCTCACGGAAGGTGCCGGATTGCTGCAGCAGGCGGTCGACGAGGGTGGTCTTGCCGTGGTCGACGTGGGCGATGATGGCGACGTTGCGAAGGTTCATGGCTCTTCTTCTGGTCGTGCAATGGTCAGATGCGCGATCTCGCCGGACCAGTTTGGCCGGCCGCTCGCTCGCGTGGCCCACCAGGGGCCCGGATCACGCTCATACCCAAGAAATTTGACGGGGACGCATCACCCCAAAAAGGAAGCCCGGTCAGCGGACCGGGCACCTCGTGCGTTGCGGCGCAATATAGTCAGAAAACGCCAAAAAACAACGGTTTATTGCCGGCTTGATTGATCGAAATTAGGGCCGGAAGGGTCGGTTTTGACAGGTTCCCGTGTTCGGCGTCATTTCCGAGAACGGGCCAAGGCGATCAATACGACGCCGCCAAGCGCGATCAACATCACCACCGGCGTATATGGGTCCCTGCCCGGTTCGACCGAGGTGACGATCATGACTGCACACAGCACGCCGGGCAGCAGCAGGATGACGCCCAGAAACAGCATGAGCGACGTCAGACAGCCGCTGCTTTGGCGAGGTTGCCAAGAGCTGTTCGGCGGCGGTTGGTCCAGGCTGCTCATGATTCGTCGCGCCTCCTACGGCTACCACCCCTTGATCGCAGCCCGGATCAGCATGATGCCGGCGAACCCGACCAGAAGGCCGAGCAGGATCAGGAACAGCAGGCCGGGCTCCAGGCTCGAGTTGGTCAGCGAACCGATCCCGAACAGGAGGGCGCACAGCCCGGGCAGCAGCAGGACCAGCCCGAACACCCCCATGAACGCGGTCGCGCAGCCGCTGCGTGACGGCGGTGGTAGTGGGACGTACTCGCGGGGCGGCTGCGCAGGCGCAGGCGGCACGGGCGGAGGATCTGTCTCGCTCATCGCTGTTGGTCCATCAGTGGGTTCGTGATGCCGGCCATCGCTAGGACGCAAGTCTGCGGATCGCCCACCAGATCAGGGCCACGCCGAAGCACGCCACAAGCAGGCAGCCGACGACGAAGTGAAGGTCGGAAGCATTCCTTTCGATGCCGGGATAAACCAGAAACAGCGAGCAGACGCCGGGCAGCAACAGAATGATTCCTGCGAAGATCATCAGCGCCGTCACGCAGCCGCTGCGCTGCCCCGGAGGACGAGACGGAGGCGAAGGCGGTCCACCGGTCTCGCTCATCGCGAGACATCCTCGCTCTGCCGCGCCTCCCGATAAGTCTGCCCGGCCAGCGCGGCGCGGATGCCGTCGATCTTTCCGTCACGATAGAACAGATTGTAGGTGTCGAACGGGATGATCGCGCCGCTCTCGGTGACGAAATGGATGCAGCTTCGCTTCACGTTGCCGACGCAGAAATTGAAGCGATCGAGGAACTGCACGATGGTGACGCGGAACACGTTCTCGTAGGTCAGGCCCTCCGGCACCTCGAAGCTCGGCAGGCAGCACAGCAATTCGCAGACCCGCTCCGAGGTGTTGAGCGGCCCCGACGACAGCGAGAACAGGTCGACGAATTTCTCGCGCAACACCGGATATTTTTCCGGGCTGATCGTGTTGGGCATCACGGCGACGAGCTGTTCCTGCGGGATCAGCGAGGTCAGCGGCAGCACCTTGTCGCCGTTGCGCAGGCCGTAGCCGATCGAGATGCTCTCGGGATTGCACGGCAGCGGGATCATGTCCTTGTCGCCGAACACTCCGGTCTCGATCACGTGCTGGCGGATCTCCGAGAGCATGATGCGGTCGGTGATTTTGTCGAAGTTCTCGTTGCGGCCGGCGTCCTGCACCGGCTGCAGCGTGACGCCGCGGACGCATGTCCAGGTCAGCGCATGGCGGACGATGTCGCCGATCTCGGCATCATTGACGCCGCGCTTGATGGTGGCGACCAGCGTGGTCGAGACGCCGTAATGTTCGAGATTCTCCAGCGCCTGCTGACGGATCTTGCGCAGGTCCGCACCGCGCAGGTTGACCAGCGCCTCGCGCTTCAGCGAATCGAATTGCAGGTAGACTTCCAGGCCGCGCTTGTTCTCGGCGAGCTTCGCCACGAAGTCGGGCTCGCGCGCGATCCTGAGGCCGTTGGTGTTGATCATGACATGGCGGATCGGGCGGGCGCGCACCGCATCCAGGATCGCGAAGAAATCCGGATGCAGCGTCGGCTCGCCGCCGGAGATCTGCACGAGGTCGGGCTCGCCTTCGCTCGCCACCAGCGCGTCCAGCATCTTCTCGATCTTCGCCAGCGGCGTGAAGCTGGTGCGCGCCGGCGAGGAATCCGCAAAGCACACCGGGCAGGTCAGGTTGCAGTGCTCGGTGATCTCGATCAGCGCCAGGCAGGAATGCTGCTCGTGGTCCGGGCACAGCCCGCAATCATAGGGGCAGCCGAATTCGGTGTGGCGCTGGAAGGCGAGCGGCCGGTCGCCGGGCTTGATGAAATCCTTGCACAGCCGCCAGTAGGCCGAATCGGTCGAGACCAGCGTCGACTGCACGCCGTGCTGCTTGCAGCGCTTCTCGTACCAGACCTCGTTGCCTGATATCTGGATCTTGGTCGGCACCAGGGTCAGGCAGGTTTCGCAGAGCGACTGGGTCTGGCCCCAGAAGATGTAGGGGCGGGACTTACGCAGCGGCGCGTTCATGCTTCACACTCACATTCGGCGCCGTCGCGAGCATGACGGCGGCATAGACCATGACAAACAGCGACAGCAGGTGGAACAGCGAGAACAGGCCGATCAGCGCGCCATAGGGCTTGATGAACTCCCACACGAAGCGCTGCAGGCCGTAGTAGAACAGCACGAGGTAGAATCCATTGGTGATGACAGCGGCGTTGCGGTTCAATACGGCCCGGATATAGAAAGCCGCGAATGCCGCCATCGCGAGGCTCTCGTAGAGCTGCACCGGATGGCGCGGCACGCCGTCGCCGAAATCGTGGCCCCAGGGCAGCGTGGTCGGCGTGCCATAGGTGAAGTCCTCGATCCCCGCGAAGTAGCAGCCGAGCCGGCCGACCGCGACGCCGATCGCAAGCGGCAGCGCGAACCGCGCACCCGTTCGCAGCGATATGCCGTGCAGCCATTTGTAAAGCTCGATCGCGACGATGCCGCCGGCCAGCGCACCCTCGACCGAGCGGGCGATGCCGGGCATGCCCGAGAACCACAGGTTCAACGTGCCGAAGATGTAGGCGCCGATGCCGGCGCCGAACACCAGAACGGCAATGTAGGGCAGCTCGAAGGATTGCCGCGGGAATTGCAGTCCGCGTATACGCGACAGCCACCACATGGCGACTGCGGCTGCGCCCCATGCTGCGACATCGAAGATGGCGTGAAGTTCAGCCCCACTCATGAGGCGAGTGTAGCGTGATTTTCGCGGCCCGCGATAGTTGTTCTCCCTCGCCCCGCTCTTGCGGGGAGAGGGTTGGGGTGAGGGGCGTCTCTCCGCCAGGCAGTGTACGTTGAGGGACCTGTACCCCCTCACCCGGATTGCATCTGGCGATGCAATCCGACCTCTCCCCGCAAGCGGGGCGAGGTGAGCCTAGTTCGCCGGGTTGTCCTCGCTTGGATACACCCCGCGCAGCACTTCCTCGAAGTGATCCTTCACCGCCTCGTTGCACATGCAGGAGCGCAGCCGGAGCTTGTCCGGGTCGCGGATCACGATCGCGCCGCGGCGGGTGTCCAGCACGCCCTCCGCCTTGAAGTTCTGGATCACCCGGCTGGTGTAGCTGCGGCCGACGCCGAGCAAGGTCGAAAGCTGCTCATGCGTGAGCGGCACCACGCCATTGCCATTGGTGCGCTCCATCGCCGAGATGATCCACTTTGCGGCGCGCTGCTCGATCGAGTGGATCGCATTGCAGGCGGTCGACTGGAAGATCTGCGCCAGCATGCAGTCGGCATAGCGCGCGAAGATGTTGCGCACCGAGATCGACTTCAGCTTGGCGGCGTCGAGCTTGCTGATCGGCAGCCGCACGAACGGGCCGCCGAACTTGACGGTGATGCGGGTATAGGCCGGCAGGAATCCCTGGCTGACGATGCCGCCGACCGCGCCCTCGCGGCCGACCAGGATGGTTTCGACATCGCGCCCGTCCTCGTTGGCCACCATGTAGGACGCAAGGCTCGGCCCGCATGGGAAATGCACGATCTGGACGTCGTCGCCGGGATTGTAGAGCAGGTCGCCGGCCGCAGCATCGACCACCGCAAGATGCGGCGCGATCAGCTCGTAATCGGCGGCATTCAGCCGGCGCAAGAGATTGTTGAATGGCCGGTCGCTCGTCCCGGCCAAATCGGTCCGTTTGGCAATCATTGGAAAATCCTGAAAACCCAACGCGGACCATACTGAAAATGTTCCAGCTTTTATGTTCACTAGTGAACAGACGCGGCGGCTCGCGATGTGGTGGGTTTCATCTCGGGAACAGACGGCGTGCTTTTCAGGCGCCGGTCGCGGGCCATCCGGCCGGACTGATCCGGTCTCTCATCCATCATCGAAGCAATGGACACCGAGCTATGGAATCCGCCCCCAATGCCGACATGCCCGGTGATGTCCTGGTCGTCGAGGACGATCCGATCATCTCGCTCTATTTCGAGGACACCATCCTCGGCTTCGGCGCCCGCACGGTGCGCACCGCCGCGAACGTCGCCCGTGCGCTCGAGCTGATCGCCGAACGCGCGCCGGATTTCGCGCTGCTCGACGTCGGTCTCGTCAGGGGCGAGAAGACGTTCGCGATCGCCGAGCGGCTCGATGCGCTGAAAGTGCCTTTCGCATTCGTCACCGGTTACGGCGCCGACATCAGGCTGCCGGACTCGCTCGCCGGCAAGCCGCGGCTGACCAAGCCGTGTTCGAGCGAGACGCTTGAAGCTGCGCTGAGAAACGAGCTTTGACGGATTGCCGGGCTTCGGCCACGCAGTCTACGATCCGGAATATCGGATTCGGCGACGCACAGGCCCCGGGAAGCTGTCATGGCGGTCAGGATGGCAATCAGGATGGCGATCAGAACATCTGCCGCTGCGCGCGCAGCGGCGCTCTCTCTCGGGCTGCTCCTTGCGCCGGTTGTGGCGCGGCCAGCCATCGCTGAGCCGGCCGCGCTCACGAGCGAGCAAGCCGCCGCGCTCAAGGCCTATGACAATGCGCTGAAGAACTTCGTCTCGATCCTGCGCCAGCGACGCGCGCAGATCGATTCCAGGCAGCCGCTGCCCGACCTGCCGGGTCAGGCGCTCTACCTTGCCCGGGTCGAAACGATGAGCGCATACAAGGATCTCACCGATGCGCTTCCATCCAGGATCGGCAAGTCAGGCAGATCCGGCATCCCTGCGGCCTATTTCGACGCCGATAACGAGCCGCTGCTCGACGAATACAGGAAGCTGTTCGACGTCATGGAGGCGCCGCCCGCCGACGCGCAAAGCTCCGATACGCCATTCAAGGACGTGGTCGATCTGGCGACGGTGATCGCGCGCGCCAAGGGGCTCGATCCCGTTGCTGCCGCCACCGCGGGCCGTATCAGCCTCGGCCTGTTCTTTGCCGAGACGAACGGCAAGCAGAATGCAGGAAATGCGCGGTCGAACTCCTACAAGGGAAGCCTGCAGACCGGCCCGTCCGAAGATCGCAACGGTCGAAAGAAGTGGGCCGCCATCAAGGGATCGATCGCAGCCCTCGATCCTGCGCTGAGCCGTCGCGACGACAAGGAAGAGGCTCGGGCCGGCAATCTCGACCATCGGTTCAATCACTGGACCGCGGTGCGCGACGCGCTCATGAACGCACACGCGGATGTTTTCCCGCAGGTCCCGGCGATCGCAAAGGCGCTGCCCGATCCGATCGATCAAATGAAGCTGTTCGAACTGATCCAGATCATTCCGACGCCAACGCGGGCCGCGCTGAAGTCAGGCAATCTCGTCGGCTACAGGATTTCCGATCCCAGGATCATGGGATATCTGCGCAACAACAGCGTCTTCGCGTTCGGCCGCGCCGACAGGGCCAAATCATCTGCGACCTTCCGCGAAATCCTCGATGCGATGTGGCTGTTCAACGCGAAGTTCGAACAGGCGCTAGACAAGCTCAGCGAGCTCAAGGCGGGCAAACCGGGCTGAGCGAGGACGTGCCGATCGTTCGGCCGTCAGAGCGGACCGAGCAGGGCCCAGCGCGGATCGCAGAATTCCTTCACCGCGACCGCGACGCCGCTCGCGATGCTGTTGCGGCGTTCGGGCGAGGCCATTGCGAGTTCTTCGTCGCGGTTGATGATCGAGCCGGCCTCCAAGAGGACGGCGGGCATCGTGGTCTTCCGCAGCACGATGAGTTCATCATAGCTGTAGACGCCAGTCTCCTTGTTCAGCAGCGGGTGCTGGTCGCGACCCATGATGGGCTGGCTGTATTGCGCGGCATAGTGCAACCCCCCGGCCTTCATTTCCTTCGCGACCAGTTCGGCAAACCGCAGGCTCGTCCCGAAGTCCGGATTCTCCCGGGAGACGAACACGGAGTAGCCGCTGAAGCGGTCGCTGAAATGGCTCTTCTTGCCCTCGAATTCCCAATCCTCGAGCATCTTGTTGGGCACGGAATCGTGGTGGATCGACAGCAGGAGATCCGCGTGCAGATTGCTGGCGGCAGCGACGCGCCTGAACAGGCTGGGTCTCGCTTTGCCTTCGCTCAGCAGCAGCCTGGTTTCGGCAAAGCCTTCGGCCTTCAAGGTCTCCTCGATCTGCCGCGCAAGGCGCAGGTTGAAGGCGAACTCGGCAACGTTGCGGGCGCTCATCGCGCCTTCCGATTCCGCGGTATGTCCGACATCGAGAACGATCCGGAACGTCGCAGGATCGCATTTGCCTGCGGCCGGCTTGAGAACGGAAGGCGGCAGCGCGACCGGCCCAAGCGCGGCCAGCCGCGTGGCGCGGTGCTTTGCCGGCGCGCGGTGCTTGGCCAGTTTGGCCGGCCGTGTCGATTTCGCGCGCTTTGGCGCCTTGGCGTGCTTGGACGAGGTCTTGAAGAAATCAGGCAGCCAGCCGGCATCGCTGACTTCGATCGGCAGCAGCGCGAACACGGCGATCGCGACAACAATCAAGCGGCGAGGCCGAAACCTCGCGACGATGCCACCGAGCACGCGATAGAACTCGCAGCGCCTCATGCTCCGCCCCTCCGGGCCCCCAGCATAACGGCTCCGATATCGGTACCGGAAGAGGCAGGTCGCGTCCATCCCCTGTCAATCGCGACGCCCTTGCCTTTCGGACAAAGGCATCGCGGACGGGGCGTCCGGTTCCCTCGCTTCGGCCGGATTACACCGGCTTCGGATCGAGCGTGATCGCCCACAGCTCGGCGTCGACGCGATCGCGCAGGCTCACCGTCATCTGCCCGCTCTTGCCGTCGATCTTGACGTGGCCGAAGAACTGCATGCCGGCCGACGGCGGCAGGTTCTGGTTGGCCTCGCCCGGCGCCTTGACGAACTTCACCTCGGGCCCAAACGTGTTGTCGAGCTCGTTCGGGCCGAACGTGCCGGCATGCAGCGGGCCGGAGACGAATTCCCAGAACGGATCGAATTCCTGGAACTGGGCCTTGTTCGGGTTGTAGTAGTGCGCGGCCGCATAGTGCACGTCGGCGGTCAGCCACACTGTGTTGACGATCCCCGCAGTCTTGATGAAGCGCAGGATGTCGGCGATCTCGAGCTCGCGGCCGCGCGCCGGGCCGTCGCCCTGTGCGAACGCCTCCGAGCCCTTCTTGTTGGCGGCATCGTCATAGACGATCAGCGACAGCGGCATGTCGGAGGCGATCACCTTCCAGGTGGCGCGCGAGTTGAGCAGCGCGCGCTTCAGCCAGGCCATCTGGTCCGGCCCGATGAAATAGGCGTCGGGGCCATATTTTTCTTGCAGGTTCGCCCCGTTCGGGCCGCGATAGCTGCGCTCATCGAGCATGAAGACGTCGAGATGCGGGCCGTAGCTCAGCGTGCGATAGACCCGGCCCGGCTCGACGATGCTCTCGCGCATCGGATACATCTCGTGGAAGGCCTTGGCCGCGCGCGCGGCCAGCACGGTGATGTCGCGCTCCTTGTAGACCGCCGGCAGCTGCTTCGACAGCGACCAGTTGTTGGTCACCTCGTGATCGTCCCACTGCACGAAGATCGGCACCTCGGCATTGAAGGCGCGAAGGTTCGAGTCGAGGAAATTGTATTTATGCGCGGCGCGGTATTCGTCGAGCGTCTCGGCGACCTTGGCCTTCTCCGGGATCGTAATGTTCTTCCAGATCTTGCCGTCGGGGAGCTTCACCTCGGCGGGGATCACGCCGTCGGCGTAGATGGTGTCGCCGGAATGCAGCAGGAAATCCGGATTGTGCTTCTTCATCGCGGCGAAGGTGATCATGCCGCCGTCGTCGGGGTTGATGCCCCAGCCTTGGCCGGCGACGTCGCCGCCCCACACGAAGGAGACGTCGCGGCGGTCGCTCGGCGCGGTGCGGAAGCGGCCGACCACGGGCTCGCCGGCAACGTCGATATGCGCGAGGTCGCGGAAGCGGACGCGATAGAAGATGTCCTGGCCGGAGGGCAGGTTCTCCAGCAGCATCTTGGCGGTGAAGTCGCTCTCCGGCAGCGCCGTGATCGGCGGCAGCGCGCGGGCGTCCTTGAACGATTCCGTGGTCGCAACCTCGACCATCATCTGCGACGGCCGGTCCGCGCGCGCCCACACCACGCCGCCGTCGACGCCGACATCGCCGGACTGCACGCCATGGGTGATCACGGGGCGATCGGCGGCGCGCGACAGATAAGGCATCGCGATCACGCCGGCGCCGGTCGCCGCTGCCGTAGAGAGAAAGCGTCGGCGGGTGAGATTTCGCGAGAACCGGATCGTCATGGGGGCCTCCTTAAGGTCACAGCGACAATGCGCCGCGGGCGCGCCAAGACGTAGGAAAATTCCATGACGGAGAGATTACAGGGGCGGGACGGCGGATCATCAGCGTGCGTGAAGTTCGCAGCTGATTCGGGCTTCGTTCGTAAGGCGAGCACGCACGTCAGGCTCCCTCCCCCCTTGCGGGGGAGGTGGGGAGTGGGCCCCGGGCGAGATGCACAGGGAGAATGGTGCCTTCGCAGCACTGCCGCTTGACGTCGAACCGCATACGGAGAGAGCACGTCGTCTGACACCCCTCTCCCTACCCCCCCCCTCGCAAGGGGGGAGGGAACCCTGCCGCCGGTGACTCCCTCACAAGTCTTCGGCGGACAAGCGGATGAGAAGCGAAGGCAGTCATTCGCAAGCGGGAGAGGCGAAGGGAGCCTGCGGATAGAGAAGAAGAGCCGCAGCTACGCCGTGCCCGCAGCCCTGAACTGGCTTGCGGTGCGCTGCAAGTTCTGCGGCATGCTCAGCAGCAGGGCCTTGCGGTCGGCGACGGCGTTGTGGAACTGCTCGAGCGCGATGTTGAACGCGGTCAGCGTGCCTTCCTCGATCGCGCCATGCTCGAAGCAGTCCAGCGTGTGGCGCAAGATGTCGTCGGCCTCCGCCTGCAACTGGTCGAGCTCATCGGTCGAATCGCTCTGCCGCGCCGCCTTCAGCATCTCCAGCAGGCGTTCGCGCTGCGAGGTGTTGGTGTTGCGCTCGTCCTGCTTGAGATAGCCGGCGAACCACGCACCGGCCGAGCCCATCGCCGAGAACGCCATCAGACTCCACCAGATGTAATCGCTGTAGCGGTCGAGGAAGGTCTTTTCCTCGCCGTCGACGAAGGCGGCCGCACCGGGATGCACCGGGATGGTGGCGTCCTTGTCGGTGTCGGGCGTCTCGATCTTGGCGGCGAGCGGGAAGTCGTTCTTGAGCGATTGCCGGATCGCGAACAATTGCCGGGTGAAGGCTGCGACCGTCGAGTCCGAGAGGCCTTTTCGTGCGACAATGTGGTGCGAGAAGCTGATTGTCTTGACCTCGTCGTCGGGCCGGTCGGCCGAGCCGAGCGAGCCGGCCGGGATTTCCGCCGCCTCATAGGCCGGATGGTTTTGCGCGATCGCTTCGGACGCGTCGATCGCCAGGAAGGTCGGCTCGCCGCCGTCCTTGGTCGAGGCCGTGATCGCATCGATCGTGAGCTTGCTGTTGGCCGGACCGACGGCAAGATAGGCGTCGGCCTTCAGGTTCTTGATGGCGTCCGGCGCCTCATTGGCCGGGAATTGCACGATCTCGACCTTCATCGGGTCGACGCCGTATTGCGTCAGGATCAGCTTCAGCAGATTGACATTGGCCGGGGTGCGGCCGACGACGCCGATCTTGCGGCCGGCAAGCTGCGCGATCTTGGTGATCTTGGCGGACTTGCGAACTTTGCCCGTTGCGGGCGGAACCCACATCACCACCACGTTCTTGCGCAAGGTCGCGACCGCCTGCGCATTCTTCGGCACCTCGAGGTCGCCGCGGATGATGGCGAGATCGGCCTTGCCGTCGGCCAGGGTCTGCGCGCTGGCGGTGGCGCCGTCGGTCTGCACTGGTCGGAGTTTGACCTGGGTGTGCTGCTGGTTGTTGAAGGCCTGCGCCAGCGCCTGCACGACCTTGAGGTCATCGCTGTTCGCAGGGCCGACCGCGATCTTGAGCGTCACCGGACGCACCGCGAAATAGTAGCCGGCGATCAGCGCGCCGACGATGGCGAGCGCGCCCGCAATCAAAACGAACATCAGCCGGCGCTTGGCGGAGCGCAATGGCTTGGGCGATATGCTGGCGGAGCCGTCTGTCATCGGCCTTGGATCATCGATCTCGCAAACAACCGTCTGGGCTCAATTTCGCAAACTACCAACGTGGATACATCCTCTGTTTGTAGCAAATTACTGAACGGACAGATGTTACATCTCCGTCATGGTTACCAGCGGCGATAGGACGCGATTTCGGCCTTATTTTCGGCGTGGATCCCACCCGGCGGCCGGTTGTTAGGTTAAGGTCGGCGGCAAACGGGAGGGTTACCATGGTCGAAAAGCTGTCAGCGGAAGCAAGGAAGGCCGCGCTTTGGGAACTGGCCGGCTGGTCGGAGCTGGCCGGTCGCGAGGCGATCGCAAAGACCTTCGTGTTCAAGGACTTCAACGAGGCTTTCGGCTTCATGGCGCGCGCCGCTTTGGTCGCCGAGAAGAACGATCATCACCCGGATTGGAAGAACGTCTACAAGACGGTCGAGGTCGTGCTGGCGACCCACGACGTCGGCGGGGTGACCAAGCGCGATATCGAGCTCGCCAAGGCCATGAACGCGATCGCAAGGCAGCTCGGGGTCAACTGACCCCGTTGCGCGCAACCTTGCGCCGGTTGGCCGACATCCCCAGATTCGCATCGTTCGCCGCGGAAACGTCGCGCGGCGCCGAGGAACCCAGCGATGCCTTCGACCGACTACGGTGTGGGATTTGGGCCTGCCGACCGGCTGGCGCAGGACCCCGAAAGCGTGCGCCGCCGTTTCTGGATCAAGTTCAAGAAAGTGGTGGCGCGCCTGCCTTTCGCGGAGGACCTGCTGGCCGCCTATTACTGCGCCTTCGACCGGCAGACGCCGCGCCATGTGCAGGCGGCGCTGCTCGGCGCGATCGCCTACTTCATCCTGCCGTTCGATTTCATTCCGGACATGCTGCCGGTGCTCGGCTTCACCGACGATGCCGCGGTGCTCGCAACCGCGATCCGCATGGTGGCAAGCCATATCACACCGGACCATCGCGAAGCCGCGCGCGCCGCGCTGAAGCGCGGGGTGGATGGATCGTCTCTCAATCCGTCATCCTGAATTGCGAGCGCTTGCGAGCCTCGAAGGATGCACGGCCCGGTCCGGGGCCGTCGACCCTTCGAGACGCGCTACGCGCTCCTCCAGCGACAAAGGCGAAGCCTTTGCGCGGGGGTGACGGTGGTAGTGAGCCGCGCGCGGTTCAGCGTTGTCCTCAGCTTCCCGGATGCAGGATCACCTTGCCCATCGCCTTGCGGCCGGCGAGCACCTTCAGGGCTTCCGCGGTCTGCGACAGCGGGAAGGTGCGGTCGACATGCGAGGAGATCTTGCCCTCCGCGGTCCACTGCACGAGCTTCTCGAGGTTCTTGCGATTCTTCTCCGGATTCTGCCGCGCCCACGCGCCCCAGAACACGCCGCGGATATCGCAGCCCTTCAGCAGCGCGAGGTTGAGCGGGATCTTCGGAATGTCGCCGGCGGCAAAGCCGATCACCAGGAAGCGGCCTTCCCATGCGGTCGAGCGCAACGCGGCCTCGGCATAGGCGCCGCCGACCGGATCGAACACGATGTCGGCGCCCTTGCCGTCCGTCAGCTTGCGCAGGCCTTCTTTGAGATCTTCCTTGGCGTAGTTCAGCGTCAGCTCGGCGCCGTGCTGCTTGGCGAAGGCGAGCTTCTCGTCCGACGATGCGCAGGCGATGACTTTCAGGCCCATCAGCTTGCCGAGTTCGCACGCAGCAAGGCCGGTGCCGCCGGCGGCGCCCAACACGGCGAGCGTTTCGGCCGGCTTCGGGCTCGCACGATCTTCCAGCGCATGCAGCGCGGTGCCGTAGATGATGATGATCCCGGCGGCGCGATCGTAATCGAGATTGTCGGGAATCTTCACGATCGTATTCGCCGGCAGCGCGATCTTGTCGCGCGCGCCGTTGTGACCGCATGAAGCCACGACGCGATCACCGACTTTCAGATCGGCGACACCGGCGCCGACGCTTTCGATCACGCCGGCGACTTCCGCAGCGGGCGAGAACGGGAACGGCGGCTTGATCTGGTACTTGCCCTGGATCATCAGGATGTCGAAGAAATTCAGCGCCGCCGCCTTGATCGCGATCACGGCTTCGCCGGGACCCGCCACCGGATCGGGCACGTCTGCCAGCACGAGATCGTCGGGTTGACAGTATTGCGAGCAGAGGATGGCTTTCATGGACACACCTGAGTTTCGGACGCAGAAAGAGCTGCAAGATCTTGGACTACAAGCTTCATGCCGGATTTGCGGCGGAGCGACAATACAAAGCGGAGGGATCAAACTATGTTTGAAAAAGGCCTGCTAGCGAAAAAGCGCATCCTGATCACCGGCGGTGGCTCCGGCCTCGGTGCGGCGATGGGCGCCCGCTTTGCCGAACTCGGCGCCGAACTGATCATTTGCGGACGGCGCGAGGGGCTGCTGGAGGAAACCGCCGCAAAATTCCGCAGCGAGTCTGGCGCCAAGGTCTCCACCGCGCGCTGCGATATCCGCGACGGCGCTGCGGTCGAGGCGATGATGGACCAGGTGTGGCAGGACGCGCCGATCGACGTGCTGGTCAACAATGCTGCCGCAACCTTTATTGCGCAGAGCGAACATTTGTCATTCCGTGCCGCGGACGCGATCCTTGCGCCGACGCTGCATGGCACGATGTACTGCACGCTCGCCGCCGGCCGCCGCTGGATCGAAACCAAGCACAAGGGCGTGGTGCTCTCGATCCTGTCGACCTCGACCATCACCGGCCGCGCCTTCACGGTGCCGTCGTCGATGGCCAAGACCGCGGTGCTGGCGATGACCAAGAGCCTTGCTGTCGAGTGGGGCCCGAAGGGCATTCGCACCGTGGCGATCGCGCCCGGCGCGTTCCCGACGCCAGGTGCCACCGGACAGTTGCGTCCCGAAGGGCGCGGCGAGACCTGGTCGCATCGCAATCCGCTCGGCCGCGCCGGCGAGCATTCGGAACTCGCTGATCTCGCGACCTTCCTGATCTCGGATCAGGCCGGCTACATCAATGGCGAGATGGTGGTGCAGGACGGCGGCTCGCACTTGCGCGGTTCCGGTGCCGAGGACCTGCTGCAATGGACCGATGCGCAATGGGAGAGCCAGCGCGCGGCGCGTGCCAAAGGATGATCAAGGGCTGATCAGCGACATCAAGTACCGAGGTACGACAACGCGCGTGCGGCTTTTGGCTGACCCGCATCCGGGCCTAACTGCCTTCCCAAAAAAGCGTTTCCCGGTTATCCATCCGAGCCGGCAGAGGGGGAATCGCCGGGCCATCTTGCAGTCACAATGATGGGGGAACCAGTTGGCCGTGCGGCAGATTCTGACATCACTGGCGGCTTGTGTCCTGTGCGGGACCATCACCCTCGCACCGACGCAGGCTGCGCCCAAGAAGGAGACGGCCAAGGAAGCGGCCAAGCCGGCGCCTTCGGCCGCCGCGGCTGCGGCCGGCGGCGCAGAGCCGACGCTGATCGGCCAATTCGGGACCTGGGGTGCATACACCGCCTCGCCCAACGGCAAGAAGGTGTGCTTTGCACTCGCCAAGCCGTCGTCTTCGAAGACCAACCCGCCGAACCGGCCGCGCGACCCGGCCTATGCCTTCATCTCGACCCGTCCGGCGGAGAAGGTCGTCAACGAAGTCTCGATCATGATCGGCTACACCGTGAAGCCGGGCTCGGAATCGACGCTTCAGGTCGGTGGCGGGACCTATGCGATGTACACGCAGGGCGACGGCCTCTGGATCAAGAATGCGGCCGAGGAGGAGCGGATGGTGGAAGCCATGCGCAAATCGGCCGATCTGACGGTAAAAGCCGTCTCGGCGAAGGGTACCGAGACCATCGACAGCTTCTCGCTGAAGGGCCTTGCGCAGGCGCTCGACCGCTTGGGGCAGGACTGCCGGCGCTAGAGCGCGATCCGGCCGACAAAGTCCGCTCAGAGACACAAAATCGAGGTATTTGGTGGCTTTCCAGCACCGGCTGGAAGGCCTATTTGAGGTTTCATGACCGACACCGTAACCCCCAAAGCCGTGTCCGGCGCCAGCGCGCTGGTCGAAAAGGTTCCGCTCGAGACCTATGTGCCGCCGGCCAAGCCGTCGCTGATCGGGCTGTCGCGCGCGGAGATATCAGATCGCCTGGGCGAAATCGGCGTGCAGGCCGGCCAGCGCAAGATGCGCACCCAGCAGCTTTGGAACTGGATGTATTTCCGCGGTGCCAAGAGCTTCGCCGAGATGACCAACGTCTCGAAGGACATGCGCGCCGAGCTCGAGAAGTATTTTACCGTCGACCGTCCCAAGGTGGTCGCCGAACAGATCTCCAATGACGGCACGCGCAAATGGCTGCTGCGGCTGCCGAGCGGCGACAAGGTCGAGCGGCCGCACGAGGTCGAGTGCGTCTACATCCCGGAGACCGATCGCGGCACGCTGTGCGTTTCCTCGCAGGTCGGCTGCACGCTGAACTGCGCATTCTGCCACACCGGCACGCAGCGCTGGTGCGCAACCTCACCGCCGGCGAGATCGTCGGCCAGGTGATGGTGGCGCGTGACCGGCTCAATGACTGGGCCGACCGCGAGGACGGCACGCGCCGCGTCACCAACATCGTGATGATGGGAATGGGTGAGCCGCTGTACAATTTCGACGCGGTGCGCGATGCGCTGCTCATCGTCGCCGACAATGAAGGCATCGGCATTTCCCGCCGCCGCATCACGCTTTCGACCTCGGGCGTGGTGCCGAACATCCAGCGCACCGGCGACGAGATCGGCGTGATGCTCGCGATCTCGCTGCATGCGGTGCGCGACGAATTGCGCAACGAACTGGTGCCGCTGAATCGCAAATATCCGATCAAGGAGCTGCTGCAGGCCTGCCGCGATTATCCCGGCGCCTCGAATGCGCGGCGCATTACCTTCGAATATGTGATGCTCAAGGGCGTCAACGATTCGCTCGATGACGCCAAGCTGCTGGTCAAGCTGCTCAAGGGCATTCCGGCCAAGATCAACCTGATCCCATTCAATCCGTGGCCGGGCACCGCCTATGAATGCTCGGACTGGGAGCAGATCGAAAAATTCTCCGAATACATTTTCAACGCCGGCTATTCCTCGCCTGTGCGCACGCCGCGCGGCCGCGACATCCTCGCCGCCTGCGGCCAGCTCAAGTCGGAGACCGAAAAGCTCTCGGCCCGCGAGCGCCAGGCACTGCGCGCGATGGCGATGACGGATTGAGTGTTGTGAGCGACATCGCTCTCCGTGGCGTCATTGCGAGCGAAGCGAAGCAATCCATGTCCGAGCTTGCTGAAGGATGGATTGCTTCGTCGCTTCGCTCCGCTCGCAATGACGGGGAGCCTGTAGCATGGCCTTGATCGGCCGCCTGTTCGTCGTCGCGTTCGGCTTCCTGATGGCCTGCTTCGTGGCGGGGATCATCGTGGTCGGCGCGGTGCTGTATCCCGAGATCAGCGATTTCGGCGGGCAGATCGACCAGAGCGCCATCGATATCGTGCTCGGCTTCGGTTTCATCTTCATCTCAGGCTTTGCGCTGCTCCCCGCGCTGATCGTGGTGCTGATCACCGAGGCCTTCTTCATCAGGAGCGTGCTGGCCTATGCGGTCGGCGGCGCGATCGTCGGTGCGGCCTGCTATCTCGGCCTGATCCCGTTCGATCCCGACACGATGCAGTTCCACGGCATCGTGCGCCGGCACATGGAGATCATGACCGGCGCCGGCATCGTCGCGGGCCTGGTCTACTGGCTGATCGCCGGCCGCACCGCCGGCGCTTGGCGCGAGCCGCCGCGCCCCTTGCCGCCGCCCCCGCCGTTGCCGTCGCAATCGCCGCGGCCGTGATCGGAACTCCCATCCTCCCCTGGAGGGGGAGGATCGGTTCGCATGAAATGCGAACCGAGGTGGGATGACGGTCTGCCCGCGCAAACGCTGCCCGCGTGGAGAGATCACCCCACCCCGCCTCACATTTCGCTCCGCTCAACGTGAGCCGACCCTCCCCCTCCAGGGGAGGGTAAGCGGCGTCCTCGCACTTTTCATGCCCTCCTGCCTCGGCTAAACCGCGCGCCATGAACCGGACCGGACTTTTCATCGCGCTGGCGCTCGCGCTCATCGTCGGCATCCTGTTCGGGCTCTATCCCGAGCTCGACCTGAAGCTGGCAGCTTTGTTCTACGACGCCGCGGAAAAGACCTTCCCCGTGAAGCTCGACGCGGTGGCGCAGTTCGCGCGCGATGCGGCGATGTGGATCGCCTGGGCGCTGGTACTGCCGGCGATCGTGACCATCGTCTGGAAATTCATCCGGCCGGACCGGCCGATGCTGATGTCCGGCCGCGCTGCGGTGTTCCTGCTCACCACGATGCTGCTCTCGGCCGGCGTGCTCACCAACTTCACCTTCAAGAATTATTGGGGCCGGCCACGGCCGGTGTTCGTGACGCAGTTCGGCGGCGATCTGCAATTCATGCCGTGGTGGGACCCGCGCGGCGGCTGCCCGCGCAACTGCTCGTTCTTCTCCGGCGAGGGCGCGACCGCGTTCTGGACCTATGCGCCGGCGGCGCTGACGCCGCCCGCGTGGCGGCCGCTGGCTTTTGCCGGGGCGACCGTGTTCGGCATCGTCACCAGCGGGCTCCGAATGGCCTTTGGCGGCCATTTCTTCACTGACGTCGCGATCGCCGGCCTGGTGTCGTTCTTCACCGTCTGGCTGTTTTACGCGCTGATCTACCGCTGGGCCGCGACCCGGCTGACCGACGCCCAGGTCGATGCGGCACTGACCCGGCTCGCAATGCCGGGCTACCGCTGGATGCAGCGCTGGCGCCGGGGCGGTGAGGCCGAGCCGGCCAGCCCGAAGCCTGATTAAAGGCGTGCCCCGCCTTCCGAAATTTGATATTCGGCCTCGTCAAACCTCATCCATTTCGATCGATTGGACCGTCCCATGTGTACGATTCTGAAAAGCCTGCCCACCGGCGAAAAAGTCGGCATCGCGTTCTCGGGCGGGCTCGACACCTCGGCGGCGCTGCTCTGGATGAAGCTGAAGGGCGCCAAGGTCTTTGCCTATACCGCCAATCTCGGCCAGCCCGACGAGGCCGACTACGACGCGATCCCGCGCAAGGCGATGGACTTCGGCGCCGAGAAGGCCCGCCTGGTCGATTGCCGCACCCAGCTGGTCCATGAGGGTATCGCCGCGATCCAGTCCGGCGCGTTCCACATCTCGACCGGCGGCATCACCTATTTCAACACCACGCCGCTCGGCCGCGCGGTGACCGGCACGATGCTGGTGGCGGCCATGCAGGAGGACGGCGTCAACATCTGGGGCGACGGTTCGACCTTCAAGGGCAACGACATCGAGCGCTTCTATCGCTACGGCCTGCTGACCAACCCGAGCCTGCGCATCTACAAGCCCTGGCTCGACCAGCAGTTTATCGACGAGCTCGGCGGCCGTGCCGAGATGTCGGCGTTCATGACCGCGCAGGGCTTCGCCTACAAGATGAGCGCGGAGAAGGCCTATTCGACCGACAGCAACCTGCTCGGCGCGACGCATGAGGCCAAGGATCTCGAGAGCCTGTCGAGCGGCATCACCATCGTCAACCCGATCATGGGTGTGCCGTTCTGGCGCGCCGATTGCGACGTCAAGGCCGAGAAGGTCGTGGTGCGGTTCGAGGAGGGCCAGCCGGTGGCGCTGAACGGCAAGACGTTTGCCGATCCCGTCGCGCTGTTCCTGGAAGCCAATGCGATCGGCGGCCGCCACGGCCTCGGCATGAGCGACCAGATCGAGAACCGCATCATCGAGGCCAAGAGCCGCGGCATCTATGAAGCACCCGGCATGGCGCTGCTGCACATCGCCTATGAGCGGCTCGTCACCGGCATCCATAACGAGGATACGATCGAGCAGTACCGCATCAGCGGCATGCGGCTCGGCCGGCTGCTCTATCAGGGCCGCTGGTTCGATTCGCAGGCGTTGATGCTGCGCGAGACCGCGCAGCGCTGGGTGGCGCGCGCCGTCACCGGCGAGGTGACGCTCGAACTGCGCCGCGGCAACGATTACTCGATATCAAACACCGAGAGCCCGAACCTGACCTATGCGCCGGAGCGGCTCAGCATGGAGAAAGTCGAGGACGCCGCCTTCACGCCGGCCGACCGCATCGGCCAGCTGACGATGCGCAACCTCGACATCGCCGACACCCGCGCCAAGCTCGGCCTCTACAACAAGACCGGCCTGATCTCGAGCGGCGAAGGCTCGCAGATCTTCCAGCTCGAGAACGACAAGGATTGAGCTGGGCGCGAACCGCGCCACAAACTCGCTGTCGTCCCAGGCAAGCCGATCGGTCCATCTCCGTCATCCTGAGGTGCGAGCGCTTGCGAGCCTCGAAGGATGCGCGGCCCGGCTGGTGGCCGTCGACCCTTCGAGACGCGCGCAGGCGCGCTCCTCAGGGTGACGGGGCATAAGCGAACTTAGCTTGCCAGTGCAAGTTTACTTCACCCTCAGCGCATCGAGCAGCGAACGGAACGCGCGCGCATAATCGGTGCCGGTCTTGCCGATGTCGGGCCCCGCTGACACCGCGACCGCGGCTTCCGTCACCGCACCCAGCAACAGCCGCGCCAGCGGCTCGATCGGCTGTTTAGCGATCACGCCGGCCTCCATCGCGGCCGCCAGTGCGCGGGGAAATTTGCCACCGAAATGCTTGGCGTCGATCTCGCGCCAGCGCTCCCAGCCGAGCACCGCCGGGCCGTCGCGCAGGATGATCTGGCCGGTCGGGCCTTTCGAGCACGCCGCGAAATAGCCCTGCGTGCCCGCCGCCATCGCCGCGAGCGGATCGTTCTCGGCGCGCGAGATGCGGTCGAGATCCGCGACGAGGTCGATCGACACCTGCTCGAACACCGCCTCGAACACCGCCTCCTTGGTCGCGAAGTGATGATAGACGGCGCCCTTGGCGACGCGCGCCCCAGCGGCGATGTCGTCGATCGTTGCAGCCGCAAAGCCGCGCTCGCCAAAGATGCGCCGCGCCGCCTTGACGATCGCGGCTTTGGTTTTCTCGCGCCGTTCGGCCTGGGTTGCCATGGTTCGTTATTTTTTGAGCGTGATCTTTCGGAAAGCCGCTTCACACTTTTCCGGATCACGCATCTCTAACCCAGGTTCCCCGGCGACGCCAGTTGACTTACCGACTGTCAGTCGATAAATACCGACCATCAGTCGGTAAATGGTAGAATGCCCGATGCCCTCGCTCAAGACGCTGCAAGCCTTCGCTGATACGGTCGAAGCCAACGACCATGTCGGCGCGATCAGGAACTTCTACACCGCCGATGCCCGCACCCAGGAGAACGGCGGCGAATGGCGCGTTGGCCGCGAGGCGCTGGCGGCGCGAGAGGCGGCGGTGCTCGCCGCGGTCTCCGGCGTCAAGACGACGCGGCTCGGGCCGCTGCTGGTCGACGGCGACCATTCGGCGATCTGCTGGCGATTCGAATTCACCGGCAAGGACGGCAAGGTCCGCAGCATGGAGGAGGTCGCCTGGCAGACCTGGCGCGGCGAGGAGCTGGTCGAGGAGCGCTTCTTCTACGATCCCACCCAGATGGCGCGCTGACGCCCCCTGGCGGCCGTTGCGGCAATACGCCCCGGCGCCGCCTCATTGCGGCGTCATCCGCCGCCACTAGCCTCCGCCCTTAACCGCGCATCATGCGCAAGGGGCGGAGCACCGATCATGATCAAGTCAGTCACCGGCGTGGCCGCCACGCTGTTGTTGTCGGCAGCGCCGGCGCTTGCCCAGACCATCTATCCGATCGATCGGCCGATATCCTCGCCGGTGCCAAATTCGACTTCAAGGTCGAGCTTCCCGGCGTGGTCGATCAGGCCAAGCTGAAGGTGACGCTGAACGGCACGGACTATGCCGCGGTGTTCGGCCAAAGCGGCACATTCACCGCCCGCGAGGCGGGTAGGGACCAGTCGGCGTTGCTGCTGCGCGACGTCACGCTTGCCAAGCCCGGTCCGGTTGCCGTCGAAGTCAGCGACGGCACGCAGAGCCGGAGCGTGACCTGGACCGTCTATGACACCGGTGCGCGCAAGGCGAAGAACGTGATCCTGTTCATCGGCGACGGGATGTCGCCCGCGCACCGCGTCGCCGCGCGAATCCTCTCCAAGGGAATCGCTGAGGGCAAGAGCCGCGGCAAGCTTGCCATCGACGACATGCCGCAGATGGCGCTGGTTGCGACCGCGGGCTCGGACTCGATCATCACCGATTCGGCGAATGCGGCGAGCGCCTATGCCACCGGCCACAAGGCCGCGGTCAATGCGCTCGGCGTCTACGCCGATCGGACGCCCGATCCGCTCGACGATCCCAAGGTCGAGACCATCGCGAGCCTAGCTAAGCGAGCGGGCCTCGCCGTCGGCATCGTCACCAACACCGAAGTCGAGGACGCGACACCGGCGGCGATGGTTGCGCATACCCGCCGCCGCGCCGCTTATGACGCGATCGTCGCGCAATATTTCGATGTCAGGCCCGACGTGCTGATGGGCGGCGGCTCCGCGAACTTCCTGCCGCAATCCGCAGCCGGATCGAAGCGCAAGGACGATCTCGACTATCTCGCGCGTTTCCGCGGTGCCGGCTATCCGGTCGCCACCACCGCAAGCGAGCTGAATACGATCGCGGCTAAGCCCGAGACGCGACAACTGCTCGGCCTGTTCGCCACCGGCAACATGGACGGCGCGCTGGACCGCAAATTCCTCAAGGGCGGCGGCGTCAAGAAATTCCCCGAGCAGCCCGATCTGACCGAGCAGGTCCAGGCTGCGCTCACGGTGCTGTCGAAGCACGAGCCCGGCTTCTTCCTGATGGTCGAGTCCGGCCTGATCGACAAATACGCCCATCTGCTCGACATGGAGCGTGCGGTCTACGACACCATCATGCTCGACAATGCGGTACGGCTGGCGAAGGACTGGGCCAAAGCGCGTGGCGACGACACGCTGATTCTGGTCGTGGCCGACCACAACCATCCGAACAGCCTGGTTGGCACCATCAATGACGACATGGCCGCTGTACCCAACGTGCCGCTCCGCGAGCGCGTCGGCGTCTACGACAAGGCCGGCTTTCCGAATTATCCGGCGCCCGATGCGGAGGGTTATCCGTCGCGCGTCGATGTCTCGAGGCGGCTTGCGATCTTCTCGGCCAGCCTGCCGGATCATTACGAGACGTTCCGTCCGAAGCTCGACGATCCGAACGAGCCGACGGTGAAAGGCGACCAGCCCGACACCTTCAAGGCCAACGACAGGTACAAGGATGTGCCCGGCGTCGTGCTGCGCTTCGGCAATCTGCCGGCGATGATCGGCGCCAGCGTGCATTCCGGCGAGGACGTCATCCTCACCGCGACCGGGCCGGGCAGCGAGCGCGTCCGCGGCTCGATGGACAACACCGAGGTGTTTCGCGTGATGGTCGACGCGCTGGGGCTCGGCGCTGCGAAGTAGCCGCGCCGTCATTGCGAGGAGCATAGCGACGAAGCAATCCATCTGTCCGCGCGTGTGGATCGATGGATTGCTTCGCTCCGCTCGCAATGACGAGGAGGGGGCAAGTCTCTGCTCCAGAACCTCACCAAACAAAAATGGCCGGGATTGCTCCCGGCCATTTCGTCACGTGATGTCGCGCCGGCTCAGCGCGGCGGGGCGGCCGAAGCCGTGCCGCCGTTGAGCAGCGGGGTGATGCGGCGGACGGTGACGCGCCGGTTGATGCGGCTCGGTCCGTCGGTCTGCTCCTTCAGATATTGCGAGCCGTAACCCTGCGAGGTCAGGTTCTCGGCCGGCACGCCGAACTGCTGCGTCAGCAATTCGGCGGCGGATTGCGCACGGCGGTCGGACAGCGACAGATTGTCGGTGTCGTTGCCGGTCGCATCCGTATGGCCTTCGATCAGGAACACCTCGCGCGGATTGCGCTGGATGGCCCGGTTGAGGCCGTCGGCGATCACCTGCAGCCTCGCCGCCTGATCCGGCGGGATGGTCCACGATCCCGAGTCGAAGTTGATCGTGTTGACGTCGATGCTCGGCATCTGCATGCGGACGTTGGGGCTGTAGCGGATCTCTTCGAGCGAGTAGCGCCGCTCGATCCGTTGCACCGGCGGTGCCTCCATGGTCTCGTAGATCACGTCCGGCGACGCCTCCTGCGCGTCGACGATATAGCGATCATAGGGAATGTTGACCACCGGCGGCGGCACGTCGACATAGAAGCCGCCGACCGCACGCGGATCGCGATAGCTGTTGTCGATGATGACGAGCTCGCGCCCGCCGGGATCCCTGCGGATGCGGCGCAGCATCTGGCCATCGGCCCCGACCACGGTGATGATCTCGCTGCCGTCAGGGCGAACCACGACGGTGCGGGTTTCGCCGCCGATCGTTTCGGTGCGGATGTCACGCGCGCCGTAGCGGAAACGATAGACGTCGTCGCCGCGGACATAGGCCTGCCCGCTCGGGTCGCGGATGATGACGCGGTCCGGCTCGGTGTAGATGGTGCGGCCGTCTTCGATCACTTCCTGCCGCTGGCCGCGCAGGTCGGCGATGCTCCCGCCGATGATCGCGCCGGCCACCACGCCGGCACCGACCGCAGCGCCGATCGCGAGCGGCGTGATGTTGTCATGCCGCGGCGGCGGCGGCAGCGGTGCTGCGACTGCAGGCGCGGCCCGGAACGCAGGCGCGACCGTCGGCGGCGCGTATTGCGCGCGGCCGGGCGGCGGCGTTGCGGCGGCTGAGCCGGGGACGACCGACGGTGCCGGCGCGCCCATGGCGGCTCCCTGCGCTGGCGAGACGCCGGGCGCAACGCCCGGACGGGCTGGCTGACCCGGAGCCGGTGTGGCGCCGGGGGCGCCCATTGCGGCGCCCGGAGTCGCGGGTGTTCCGGGCGGTGTCGCGGGACGTCCCTGCGGACCCGGTGTTGCAGCTCCCGGCGCTGCAGGTGCGGCCGGGGTTGGCGTTGCGGCGGCCGGCGGCGTGCCGGGGCGTGCACCCGGAGCAGTGGCACCAGGTGCAGCCGGTGTCGCGCCCGGCGCGGGCGTTGCCGGCGATGTTGCGCCAGGCGGCGTGCCCGGCGGTTGCTTGGCGCCGCCCGGACGTTCGCCACCCGGGCGATCGCCAGGCCGGCGCTCCGCGGGCGCCGTTGTCGGAGCCGTGGGCGTTGCAGGCGTCGGCGTTGCGGCTGCGGGCGGCGTGCCGGGGCGGGCTGGCGGAGCAGCGGCACCCGGTGCCGGAGTTGCGGCACCTGGCGTCGGAGTTGGCGGCGTGTGTGAGGCTCCCGGCGCCGGAGTCGGCGGCGTGCCCGGCCGCTGCGGTGCTGCAGCGGGCGGCGGCGGGGTCGGCGTGGGATGTCCGGGCGCTGCCGCCGGCGGCGTCACGGGCTTCGCCGGTGCAGCCGCGGGCGGCTCCGGCCGTGCGGGTGTCGGCGCCGGCGCGGGCTTCGCAGC
>NZ_LFLZ01000088.1 GCF_001189845.1 Bradyrhizobium tropiciagri | reverse complement strand
CAGCTCACATGAAGCGAAGCGGAATGTGAGCTGGGGTGGGATGATCTCTCAACACGGGCAGCGTTCGCGTGGAGGGACCGTCCTCGTCGCTCATTTCATTCGCGCCGATCCCAGAGCGAGCTTCGCTCGTCTCGACCCCTCCAGGGGAGGATAAGAACCATCTACCTGGTCTTCCGCCGCGCCTGCTTGCGCCAGTCGGCGACGAACGACACGAAGGCAGCGAGCGCCGGTGGCGGCTGGCGGCGGCTCGGGTAGTAGAGGAACGGGCCGTCGAATGGCGGGCACCAGTCGTCGAGCACGCTGACGAGCGTGCCGGATTTGACGCCGTAGCGGACGTAGCCCTCGAAGGTCGCCCAATAGCCGACGCCGTCATGGACCGCGCGCAGCGCGAGGCCGAGATGGGTCGCGGTCAGCTTGGCCGGCGGTGAAATCTTCACCACGCGGCCGTTCTTCTCGAACTCCCAATCGAACATCACGCCGTTGCTGAAGCGGCTGCGGATGCAGGCATGCGCCAGCAGATCCTTGGGATGCATCGGCCGGCCGTGCTTGGCGACATAGTCGCTCGACGCCACCACCGCGTAGCGCTGCGGCGCGCCGAGCGGGACCGCCACCATGTCCTGCGCCAGATGCTCTCCATAGCGCACGCCAGCGTCATAGCCCTGCGCGACGATATCGACGAACGCACTCTCGGAGACGACGTCGAGATCGACCTGCGGATATCTGGCGAGGAACGGCGCGATCATCGGCGCCAGCACCAGATCGACCGCGGGCGGCGGCGCGTTGATGCGCAGCCGCCCGGACGGCTCGGCGCGCAGGCCGCGCACCTCGGTGATCGCGTCGGCGACATTGACCATGGCCGGCGCGACGCGGGCGAGCAGCAGCTCGCCGGCCTCGGTCAGCGATACGCTGCGGGTGGTGCGGTTCATCAGGCGGACGCCGAGCCGCTCCTCCATGTCGCGCAGCCGCTGGCTGAGGCTGGACACCGAGACGCGCTGCTCCAATGCGGCACGCCGGAAGTTGCGCGTGCGCGCCACCGCCACGAAGGCGTCGAGGTCGCGAAGGTCGAGATCCTGCATTGTTCGATATAGTGAACAACCCATTCGAGATTGTCCAGCTTATCCCGAAACGCAGGTCGGCCCATATCAGCCTCGCGATTTTGGCGGCGCGATCGCACGCCGCGACACGCAGGGAACACCACCATGGATACACGCAAACTCGGTTCCACCGGCCCCACCGTCTCGCAGATCGGCCTCGGCTGCATGGGCATGTCCGATTTCTACGGGCCGAGCGATCGCAGCGAGAGCATCGCCACCATCCATGCCGCGCTCGATGCCGGCATCACGCTGCTCGACACCGGCGACTTCTACGGCATGGGCCACAACGAGATGCTGATCGGCGAGGCGCTGAAGAGCCGCAGCCGCGACAATCTGCAGATCAGCGTCAAGTTCGGCGCGCTGCGCGACCGCAACTACGGCTTTCTCGGTTATGATTGCCGGCCCAATGCCATGAAGAATTTCGTCGCCTATTCGCTGCAGCGGCTCAGCGTCGATCACATCGACATCTACCGCCCAGCGCGGCTCGATCCCAATGTGCCGATCGAGGACACGGTCGGCGCGATGGCCGACATGATCAAGGCCGGCTGGATCAAGCATATCGGGCTATCGGAGGTCGGTTCCGACACCATCCGCCGCGCCCACAAGGTGCACCCGATCGCCGATCTGCAGATCGAATATTCGCTGATCTCGCGCGGCATCGAGACCGGCATCCTGAACACCTGCCGCGAGCTCGGCATCGGCATCACTGCCTATGGCGTGCTGGCGCGCGGGCTGATCAGCGGGCACTGGTCGAAGAACCACGCGGAGGCGAAGGATTTTCGTCTGCTGAGCCCGCGCTTCCAGGCCGGCAATATCGACACCAACCTTGCGCTCGCGGATCGGCTGCGCGGCATCGCCGGCGAGATCGGTGCCTCGCCGGCGCAGGTCGCGATCGCCTGGGTCGCGGCACAGGGCACGGACATCGTGCCGCTGGTCGGCGCGCGGCGGCGCGAGCGGCTGACCGAAGCGCTCGGCGCGCTCGATGTGAAGCTGACCGCGGCGCATCTGGCCGCGCTGGCCGACGCATTTCCGCCCGGCGCGGCCGCCGGCGGACGCTATCCGGAGGAGCACCTCCGGCACATGGACAGCGAGAAGCCTGCGACCGCGTCCTAGATCGGGATGAAGTTAGGTTGAATAGGTTCGGCCACGAACACGATTCACCTCTCCCTTGGGAGAGGTCGATTTCCGCAGCAAATCGGGGTTACGGTCTATCGAGAGAGCAAGAACCCTCACCCGGATTGCTCCGCAATCCGACCTCTCCCCGGCGGGGAGAGGTGAACCGAGGGCGCGTCAGGCCGATTTAATCAAAATTCATCCCGCTTTGGCGAACTACCGATGCCCGCTCAGATCAGTGATCACGGCTGCATCACCATTGAGCGGGTTCTGCGGATCGCGCGCGTAGCGCAGGGTTTCGAACCGCATCGCGCGCGCATCCACCATCAGGAGACGGCCGACCAGCCCCTCGCCGAAGCCGACGATCTCGCGGATCGCCTCGAGCGCCATCATCGATCCCATCAGCCCGGCGAGCGCGCCCATCACGCCGGCCTCTGCGCAGGCCGGCACGGTGCCCGGCGGCGGCGCCTCCGGGAACAGGCAGCGATAGGTCGGGTTGAAGACGCCTTCCGCATTCTTCTCATGGGCGCGGATCGTGGTCAGCGAGCCGTCGAACTGGCCCAGCGCGGCCGTAATCAGCGGCCGCTTCGCGAGGAAGCAGGCATCGGCGACGAGATAGCGGGTCTCGAAATTGTCGGAGCCGTCGAGCACGAGATCGTAATTTCCGATCAGCGCCATCGCATTGTCGGCGGTGAGTCGCACCGGATGCGCCTCGAACGTCACATGCGGATTGAGCGCGTGGATCTGCGCCGCCGCGCTGTCGACCTTGCGCTTGCCGATGTCAGTGGTCGCATGGATGATCTGGCGCTGCAAATTGGAGAGCGAGACGATGTCGTCATCGATCACGCCGAGACGGCCGACGCCGGCGGCAGCCAGATACATCAGCACCGGCGCGCCAAGGCCGCCGGCGCCGATCACCAGCACCGACGCCTGCTTCAGCGCATTCTGGCCGGGGCCGCCCACCTCGCGCAGCACGATGTGGCGGGCATAGCGTTCAAGTTCATCGGCACTCAGCATCTTGATGTCCTGCGCGCTGTTCCCTGAACCGGAGCGCGGTTGTTGCCGACCAAGCAGATGTGCTTAATTGCGTCGACGTCAATGGTTTCAGTCTTTTCCCCGGATTTGTCATGAGATTGATGCTTTCGGCAACATTGATGGTCGCGGCCGTGACGGTTGGCGGCATGGGCGGTGCGCATGCCCAGTTGACGCCGCCATCGACGGCCGGGGCCAAGCCGAAGACCGTGACGACGGTGCCGATCCGACCCGCGCTGCAGAAGCCCGAGGATACCGCGAGCGCGATGGCGCAGGCCGAGCGGCTGGCGCTGCAATCCGACCTCGCCTGGGTCGGCGAATATAACGGCGCCATTACCGGCGACGTCAGCGAGCGCATGGTCAATGCCATCAAGGAATTCCAGAAGAACCGCGGCGGCAAGCCGACCGGCGTGCTGAACCCGCAGGAGCGCGGCGTGCTCGCCGACACCGCGCGGCGCAAGCAGGAGAGCGTCGGCTGGCGGATCGTCACCGAGCCCGCCACCGGGGCGCGGCTCGGCATTCCCACCAAACTGGTGCCGCAGCTCACCAGTGACGCCTCCGGCGCCAAATGGACCTCGCCGACCGGCACCGTTCAGGTGCTGCTGACCCGGCGCAAGGAGGCGAGCCCGACCACCGCGAAGCTCGCCGAGCAGGAGAAGAAGGAGCCGGCCGGCCGCACCATCGACTACACCGTGGTGAAGCCGGATTTTGTCGTGCTGTCGGGCATGCAGGGGCTGAAGAAGTTCTATCTGCGCGGCACCTTGAAGGGCGACGAGGTCCGCATCCTCACCATCCTCTACGACCAGGCGATGCAGACCACCGTCGAGCCGGTGGTGATCGCGATGTCGAGCGCCTTCAACGCATTTCCGTCTGGCGTGCAGGCCGGCCCGCCGCCGCGCAAGACCGTCGAATATGCCACCGGGATCGTGGTCAGCGACGATGGCGCGATCATAACTGACCGTGTGGCGACCAGCGACTGTATCGCCCTGACGATCCCGGGTTACGGCAGTGCCGACCGGGTCGCCGACGACAAGGATCACGATCTCGCTCTGCTGCGGATCTACGGCGCGCGCGGATTGAAGCCGCTCGATATCGCAGGCCAGGCGACGCGGACCGCGCTCGACATCACCGGCATCGCCGATCCGCAAAACCAGGGCGGCGGCGCGGCCGCGAGCAGCGTCAAGGCGTCGGTGGCGCAACTCGGCGGCAGCGATCAGGCGCTGTCGCCGCCGCCTGCGCTCGGGTTCTCCGGTGCGGCAGCGCTCGACGGCGGCGGCAAGTTTGCCGGTATCGCATTGCTGAAGCCTGTCATCGTTGCGGGCCCCGCAAACGCGGCACCACCGGCGCAGGCCACGCTGGTGCCGGCCGACACGGTGCGCAATTTCCTGAAGGCGCATGGCGTCAATGCTCCGGGCGAATCGGCGGACGCCAAGGCCGCCGTGGTCCGCGTGATCTGCGTCAGGAAGTAACTCAAGCCGTCATCGTCCGCGCGTGCGGGTGATCGGAGAGTCCTGTGATTCAGCCACCACTCTTCCCAGACGTCGTCCTGGCGAAAGCCAGGACCCATAACCACCGCACTCAGCGATGAAACCGGATCGCGGCCCCAGCGTCGCACAACAATGAGACTAGGGGTAATGGGTCCTGGCTTTCGCCAGGACGACGTTGAGGATGGTGCTCGGTTCACTTGTCAAACAGCGCAGTCCGCGTCACCTCAACGCGAACCGCACGCCCGCCCGCGCGAGACCCCCGGCGATGCCGACCGGCGTGCCGTCGGCGCGCCAGCAGGCTGCGCCGGACATTGTGCCATCGGCGTGGAACTGGATCGCGTTCATGCCGCCGGCGACCGTCGGCACGACTTGCACCTTGTGGCCTTTCGCTGACAGCGACGCTCGCACAGCCTCCGGCACCGCCTGCTCGACCTCCAGCGCATTGCCCTCGGTCCACACCCGCGGCGCCTCGACCGCTTCCTGCAGGTCCATACCGTGATCGATCAGATTGATCAGCGCCTGCATCGCGCTCGGGAAAATGCGCTTTCCGCCGGGCAGGCCAAGTGCGTAAACCAGTTTGCCGTCGCGCAGCGCCATCATCGGCGACATCGAGGTGGTGACGCGCTTGCCTGCTGCCAGCGACAGCGCGTGCCCTGGCCGCGGATCGAACAGGTTCATGTAGTTGTTCGGCACGGTGCCGAGGCCCGGGATCAGGATCTTGGCGCCGAACAGATTGTTGATGGTCTGGGTGGTCGCGACCACATTGCCCATCGCATCCGCCGCCGTCATGTGCGTGGTGTGCGCGCTTTCGAGCTGGGTGACGCCGGCGCCCCACGCCTGCGCGCGGTCGGGATCGATCGCCCGGCGGCGTTCCTCGGCATAGGCCTTCGAGGTCAGCTGCTCCACCGGCACGTTGATATAGGCGGGATCACCGCTCGCAGCCTCACGATCGGCAAAGGCGATCTTCAGCACCTCGGCAAGATAGTGGATCGTCTCGGCCGTGCCGAAGCCGAGGTGGGCGATGTCATAACCTTCGAGGATGTTGAGCATCTCCGTGATATGCACGCCCGATGCAGCGGGCGGCGGGGGCCCGAGGATCTCCCAGCCGCGATAGTCGCACCGGATCGGTTGCCGCTCGACGGTCTTGTAGGTCGCAAGATCATCCTGCGCGATGAAGCCGCCGTTTCGCTTCATGTAGTCGACCAGGATGTCGCCGAGCGGCCCCTGGTACAGCGCGTTGTCGCCATGGTCGGCGATGTATTTCAGCGTCTCGGCATACTCCGCCTGCACCACGCGCTCGCCGGGCTTCAGCGGCGTGCCATCAGGCAGATAGATCGCCGAGATCGGCTTGTCCTTCAGCATCTCCTCGGCGCCGTCGGTGATGCATTCATGCAGATAGGGCGTCGCCGCATAGCCGCGCGCGGCATGCTTGATCGCGGGCTGCATCACGTCGGCAAGGCTCATAGTGCCGAAGCGGCGCAGCGTTTCGCACCACGCCTTCAGCGAGCCCGGCACCGCGACCGCCTTCGGCCCGTTCAGATTCTCGTTGCCGACGGTGTCGAACACGTCATGCGCCGAACCGGGCTTCGAGGTGTAGGTATCCGGCTTCACCGCCTGCGGCACCGTGCTCTGGCCATCGATGAAGCGATGGCTGCCGTCGGCGAGACGAATATGCGCCATGCCGCCACCGATGATGCCGACCATCATCGGCTCGACCACGGTCAGCGTGAACAGGGTCGCGATCGCCGCATCGATCGCATTGCCGCCGGCAGCTAGCATCTCGGCGCCAGCAGCCGAGGCCAACGGATGATTGCTTACCACCATGCCGCGGCTGCTGGTCGCCGGCTGCTTCTCGCACTGAAAGCTTGTCGCGGCGCGATCGCGCCAGTTGCCGTTCATGATCGGCTCTCCCCTTTGTTGTTGTTTTTGCCTTGTTGTTATTTCTGGCACTTCGGGCACCAGAACGTCGAACGACCGTTCTGGGTGAAGCGCCTGACGATGCCCTCGCAGCCAGAGGTGCGGCATGTCTCGCCTTCGCGGTCGTAGACTTGGAACGAATGCTGGAAATAGCCGAGATCACCGTTGGTCAACCGATGGTCGCTGATCGAGGAGCCGCCAGCCTTGATCGCCTGGTTGAGCACCGAATGGATCGCATCGACCAGCCGTTTGGCGTGGTCGGTGGGCTCGGCCTTCTTGGTCGCAAGCGTCGCGGCCAATCGCCGCGGCGACAGATGCGAGCGAAACAGCGCCTCGCAGACATAGATGTTGCCAAGTCCCGCCACCACGCGCTGATCGAGCAGCGCCGCCTTCAGGCTGGTCTTCTTGTTGTGGCAGGAGCGTGCCAGCATCGCCGCGCCGAACTCGTTGCCGAGCGGCTCGGGACCGAGCCCCTTCAACAGCGGTTCATCCTCGATCGCGTTGCGGGGGATAATCTTCATGTAGCCGAAGCGCCTGGGATCGTTGAACACGACAGCGGCGCCCGACGACATGTGGAACACGACGTGATCATGCGCTCGATCGTCGCTGCGCGGATGGTGAAATTGCCCCGGTGCCGCCGCACCCTCCTGCTTCAGCACGCGGAACGAGCCCGACATGCCGAGATGCATCAGCAACACGTCGCCGGAATTCAGGTCCGCCATCAAATATTTGGCACGGCGGCCGAGCCCGGTGATGGTCTGGCCCTCGAGCCGGGCGATAAAGTCTTTTTGAAACGGAAACCGCAAATCCTTGCGGCGGGCCTCGGCCTTGAGGATTTTGGAGCCTTCCATGGCCGGTTGCAGGCCGCGGCGGACGGTCTCGACTTCGGGTAATTCCGGCATGGCAGGCATTCACCTTTTGGAAGTGACGTGATAGCGCCATTGCGGCCGCCGCGCTATGGTTTGGCTGGAGCGTTTTCGAGCGAAGCGGGCCCCGGTTCGCGTGAAGACAGCGCGACCAAAAAGGGTAAGAGTTCTGAGTGATGGATCGGCCGGATCAAACCACCCATTTCGGCTTCAGGGACGTGCCCCTGGGCGAGAAGCAGACGCTGGTGAACGACGTGTTTCACAGCGTGGCACAGCGCTATGACTTGATGAACGATCTGATGTCGGGCGGCCTGCACCGGGCCTGGAAGGACGTCATGATCACAACGCTCGACCCGCCGAAGGGCGACCGGCCGTTCGCGCTGCTCGACGTCGCCGGCGGCACCGGCGACATCTCGTTCCGGGCCGCCAAGGCGCGGGCAGCGGCTTCCATGCCACGGTCTGCGACATCAATACCGACATGCTCGCCGTCGGCCGCGAGCGCGCCACCAAACAGCACCTCGATGACCGCGTGTCGTTCGTCGAGGGCAATGCCGAGGCGCTGGGCTTCGCCGACCGTTCGTTCGACGCCTACACCGTCGCGTTCGGCATCCGCAACGTGCCGCAGATCGAGCTCGCGCTGCGCGAGGCCTACCGGGTGCTGAGGCCCGGCAGCCGCTTCCTGTGCCTGGAATTCTCCACCGTCGACGTGCCCGGCCTCGACAAGATCTACGATCTGTTCTCCTTCAAGGTGATCCCGCCGCTCGGCCGCGCCGTCACTGGCGACGCCGAATCCTATCAATATCTCGTCGAGTCGATCCGCAAATTCCCGCGGCCGAACGCGTTCGCCGAGATGATCGGCGCCGCCGGCTTTGCCCGCGTGAAGTGGCAGAGCCTCTCCGGCGGCATCGTGGCGCTGCATTCGGGCTGGCGTTTGTGATCTCTGCACTGTCCCACATTACGCGCCTTGGCCGCGCCGGTTTCGTGTTTGCGCGCGAAGGCGTGTTCGGCGTCGTCGATCCCGCGCTGGTGCCGCCGCCCGGGCAGCTCGCGCTGAAGCTGGCGCGGCTGATCGAGCGCCGCGACGGCAAGTCAGGTCCACGGCTGTCGCGCGCGCTGACGCGGCTCGGGCCGGCCTATCTCAAGCTCGGGCAATTCCTCGCCACCCGGCCCGACGTGGTCGGCGTCGCGATGGCACGCGATCTCGAAGCCCTGCAGGACCGGCTGCCGCCGTTCGCGCAGGAAGAGGCCGAAACCGTCATCACGCAATCGCTGGAACGGCCGCTGGCGCAGGCCTTCGTGCATCTCGGTCCCGCGGTGGCCGCGGCCTCGATCGCGCAGGTGCATCGCGGCGAGGTCGAGCGCGACGGCGTGCGGCAGCAGGTTGCGGTCAAGGTGCTCCGGCCCAACGTCGCGGCGCGCTTCCGCCGCGACCTCAGCGACTTCTTCTTCGTCGCGCACAAGGCGGAGGCGCATTCCGCCGAAGCGCGGCGCCTGCGGCTGATCGAGGTCATCAACACGATGTCGCGCTCGGTCGCGATGGAGATGGACCTGCGGCTCGAGGCGGCCGCGCTGTCCGAGATGGCCGAGAACACGCGCGACGATCCCGACTTCCGCGTGCCCACGGTGGATTGGGACCGCACCGCGCACAGCGTGCTGACGATGGAGTGGATCGACGGCATCGCGCTGAACGATCATGCGCGCCTCGCAGAAGCCAAGGTCGACCTGCCCGATCTCGGCCGCAAGGTGATCCAGAGCTTCCTGCGCCACGCGCTGCGCGACGGCTTCTTCCATGCCGACATGCATCCGGGCAATCTGTTTCTCGACGAAGCCGGACGGCTCGTCGCGGTCGATTTCGGCATCATGGGGCGGCTCGGGCTGAAGGAGCGGCGCTTCCTCGCCGAGATCCTGCTCGGCTTCATCACCCGCGACTATCGCCGCGTCGCCGAGGTGCATTTCGAGGCCGGCTACGTGCCGGGCCATCATTCGGTGGAGAATTTCGCGCAGGCGATCCGCGCCATCGGCGAGCCGATCCACAATCGCACCGCCGAGGAAATCTCGATGGCGAAGCTGCTCACGCTTCTGCTCGAGGTCACCGGCCTGTTCGACATGCAGACGCGGCCTGAGCTGATCCTGCTGCAGAAGACCATGGTGGTGGTCGAGGGCGTGGCGCGCGGCTTCGACCCCAAGCTCGACATCTGGAAGATCGCCGATCCCGTGGTGCGCGAATGGATCACGCAGAATCTCGGTCCGGCCGGACGCATCCAGGGCGCGATTTCGGGTGCGGGCGAGCTCGGCCGCGTCCTCGCCAATTTGCCGTCGATCGCCAGCCGCGCCGTGACCGTGCTCGAGCAGCTGGAGACCATGACCCGGGAGGGCCACATGCTGTCGTCGGACTCGATCGACGAAATGGCCCGCGCCGAGGCCCGCAAAGCGCGGGTGCAGACCGTCGGCCTCTGGGTCATTGCCATCGCCTCGATCGCAATCTTCTTCGCCATCCGTGCGCACTGATTGCAATGCATGCACCGTGTGATAGCATCGCTATCATTGTTGAAGCATGATGCCTGAGGGCGTGCCATGGCCAGCCTGACCATCCGCAAACTCGACGACGCGCTGAAGAGCTATCTGCGGCTTCGCTCCGCCAAAAACGGGCGCTCGGTCGAGGAGGAGGTCCGGGTCATCCTCAGGGAGCTCGCAGACGGCGGTACGGAGCCCGCGGAGGCGCTTGGGGCGGGTTCCCTGACCGTTGCAGCCCCCGCTCCGCAGCCCGCCGGCGCGGCCGGCGAGCCCAAGGTAACCCTGATCATCGGCGGCGGGATCGCGGCCTACAAGGCGCTGGATCTGATCCGGCGGCTCAAGGAGCGGCGCATCCAGGTCCGCTGCGTGCTGACCAAGGCGGCCCAGCAATTCGTGACCCCGCTGGCCGCCAGCGCGCTGTCGCATGAGCGCGTCTACACCGACCTGTTCGACGCCGAGAGCGAATTCGATGCCGGCCATATCCGCCTGGCGCGGGAGTGCGACCTGATCGTGGTGGCGCCGGCGACCGCCGATTTGATGGCCAAGATGGCGCAGGGCCACGCCGACGACCTCGCCACCGCCACGCTGCTGGCGGCCAACCGGCCGATCCTGCTGGCGCCGGCGATGAACCCGCTGATGTGGAACAATCCGGCCACCCGCCGCAACGTGCTGCAGCTTCGCCGTGACGGCGTCCACACCGTCGGCCCCAATGCCGGCGAGATGGCGGAAGCCGGCGAGGCCGGGATCGGGCGGATGGCGGAGCCAACCGAGATCGCCGCTGCCGCCGATCGCATGCTGCGGCCGCCGCAGCCGCGTCCGCTCGCCGGCAAGCGCGTGCTGATCACGGCCGGGCCGACCCATGAGGCGATCGATCCGGTGCGCTATATCGCCAACCGCTCGTCCGGCAAGCAGGGCTTTGCCATTGCCGCCGCCGCCCGCGCCGCCGGCGCCGAGGTCGTGCTGGTGACCGGCCCGGTCGAGCTCGACGACCCCCAGGGCATCTCGGTGATGCGCGTGGAATCCGCGCGCGACATGCTGCACCGGGTCGAGGCCGCGCTGCCGGTCGACGTCGCGATCTTTGCCGCCGCGGTCGCCGACTGGCGGGTCGCCAGCGAAGGCAGCCAGAAGCTGAAGAAGACCGCGGCCGGCATGCCGCCGCTGCAGCTGGTCGAGAACCCCGACATCCTCGCGACAATCTCCAAGCTGAAGGAGAAGCGGCCGCCGCTGGTGATCGGTTTCGCCGCCGAGACCGAACATCTGATCGAGAACGCCAAGGCGAAGTTCGCGCGCAAAGGCTGCGACTGGATCGTCGCCAACGACGTCTCGCCGGCGACCGGCGTGATGGGCGGCGACCGCAATACCGTTCACCTGCTCTCCCGCGAGGGCAAGGATGTCACCGTCGACTCCTGGCCCGTGATGACCAAGGAAGAAGTCGCGACCGCGCTGGTGTCGCGGATCGCAAGAGAAGTAGGAACCGCATCGTGAGCGCCACCATCAAGGTCGAAGTCCACCAATTGCCGCACGGCGCAGATCTCCTGCTGCCGATCTACCAGACCGCCGACGCAGCCGGGCTCGACCTGTTGGCCGCGGTACCGCGGTCGGCGCCGTTGCTGCTGCTGCCGGGCCGCTACGAGATGGTTCCGACCGGGCTGACGATCGCGCTGCCGCCGGGCTACGAGGCGCAGGTCCGGCCGCGTTCCGGCCTGGCCGCCAAATATGGCGTCACGGTGCTGAACTCGCCCGGCACTGTTGACGCCGACTATCGCGGCGAGATCAACGTGCTCCTGATCAATCACGGCCATGAGGTGTTCTCGATCCGGCGCGGCGAGCGCATCGCGCAGATGGTGATCGCGCCGGTGACCCGGGCCGAGCTGGTTCCGGTCGACGTGCTGTCGTCAACCGAGCGCGGCGGCGGCGGCTTCGGCTCGACCGGACGCTAGGAGATAACTGTACTTCGAATCGAGCAGCGGGCTCCGCTTCACCTCGCCCCGCTTGCGGGGAGAGGTCGAACGCATCGTCAGATGCGTTCCGGGTGAGGGGGAGCCTCCGCAAACGCAGCTGTCACCGAATACGCGGAGACGGCCCCTACCCCTACCCTCTCCCCGTAAGAACGGGGCGAGGGAGATCCGAGAAGTGTGCGGACCGCCTCCGCGAGATCACGCTTCGCGCGCGCTCTCCGCACGATTACGGAGTCAATTCGCGTAAAATCCACACCAGCGGCCGCATTTTTTCACAGCGGATTCTGCGTTCACGGTCTGGACTCTTACTCGCCGAGTCCCGTTGGGACTATTCTGGATTGATTCGAGCGCGACGGGGGGTCTTCGTCGGGCTGTCGGGTCCTGCTTGGGCATGATCCCCGGACAAACGTCGTACGTTTGCCGTGAGGGAACACCGGTCTCCTCTTTTCCGGATCATGCCTTAAGGTTTGTGCGTTCTGGGGCAACATATGTCGGGCGTAGTCGCGGCAATGCGTCGAACCCTGCTGTCATGCACCTCACTGGCGCGCGACGGCATGATTGGGCTCGCCATGTCAGCATTGCTGCCGGCCCGCAATTCGTTCGCCGCCGAAGGCCTGGTGGCCCAGGCGATGTCGGATCATTTCGGTTTCAATCACCAGGAGGTCGCGGTCCTCGCGACGTCGTTCGCGCTGGTCGGCTTCTCCGCCGTCGCCGCGATCCTGCTGATGCGCACCCGCCTGCGCGCGACGCGGAACGAGGAGCAGCTGCAGTCGGAGATCACCGACCTGCAGGCGCAATCGGACCGGCTGCGCGCATTGCTGTTCGTCGAGCCGCAGGTGCTGATCTCCTGGGCCGCGGGCGACAACCGGCCGCAGATCTCGGGCGACATCTCGCTGGTGATGTCGCAGGAAGGCCCGCCGCAGCGCATCCTTGCCTTCGGAACCTGGCTGCCGCCCGAGCCGGCGCTGCAGATGGACCACGCGGTCGACGCGCTGCGCGAGAAGGGCGAGGCGTTCCTGCTCAACCTCTCGACCTCGGCCGGCCGCGCCATCGAGGCGATGGGCCGCGCGATCGGCGGCCAGGCCATCGTGCGGATCCGCGAGCTCGGCGGCCTGCGCCGCGAGCTTGCCGAATCCAACCTGCGCTACAAGACGCTGCAGGAGGAGACCGAGCTGCTGCGCGATTTCGCCGCTGCCGCCCCCTGGCCGATCTGGGCCAAGAGCCTCGAGGGCAATCTGCGCTATGCCAACGCGGCCTATGTCCGCGCCACCGAGGGCAAGAGCGTGTCGGACGCGCTGCAGCGCAATCTCGAACTGCTCGAAAGCGACCAGCGCACCGAACTGACCCGCGCGCTGAACGACAACGCCAATTATGCCGCACGGTTGCCGATCGTGGTCAGCGGCGAGCGGCGGATCTACGACGTGCAGGCGCTCAAGCTCTCCGGCGGCAGCGCCGGGATTGCGATCGACGCCAGCGAAGCCGCGGCGCTGCGCGCGGCGATCGCGCGGATGGTCGAGGCGCACCGCCGCACGCTCGACCAGTTGTCCTCGGGTGTCGCGGTGTTCGATGCCGACCGGCGGCTCACCTTCTACAACGAGTCGTACCGGCGGCTGTGGGGCCTCGACCAGGCCTTCCTCGACAGCAACCCCGACGATTCCAGCGTCCTCGACCGGCTGCGCGCCAACCGCAAGCTGCCCGAGCAGCCGGATTTCCGCGCCTGGAAGGCCAAGCTGCACGAAGCCTATCGCGCGGTCGAATCCGAGACCTACACCTGGTTCCTGCCCGACGGCCGCGCCATCAGCGTCGTCACCACGCCGAACCTCGAGGGCGGCGTCACCTATCTGTTCGACAATGTCACCGAGAGCCTCGACCTCGCGCGCCGCTACGACCGCCTGACCCGGGTGCAGCGCGAGACCCTCGACAATCTCGGCGAAGCGGTCACAGTATTCGGCAGCAATGGCCGCGCCGAGCTGTTCAACCCACCTTTCGCCAAGATGTGGAAGCTGCCGGCCGACGCGCTGCAAGGCGAACCGCACATCGAGCAAGTGGAGGCGCTGTGCCGGCCGCTGTTCGACGATGCGCTGACCTGGCGGACGCTGCGCGAATCGATCACCGCGATCGAGAACCGCGCCCAGGTCGCGCTCAAGCTGGAGCGTAAGGACGGCAGCGTGCTGAACTGCATGACCGTCCCGCTGCCCGACGGCAAGACCCTGCTCGCCTTCCAGGACATCACCGACACCGAGAATGTCGAGCGGGCGCTGCGCGAGCGCAACGAGGCGCTGGAAGCGGCGGACCAGATGAAGGTGGATTTCGTCCACCACGTCTCCTACGAGCTGCGCGCGCCGCTCACCACCATCATCGGCTTCGCGCATTTCCTCAGCGATCCCTCGACCGGGCCGCTGACGCCGAAGCAGGCCGAATATCTCACTACGTCACCAAATCGACCAACGCGCTGCTGGCGCTGACCAACAACATTCTCGATCTCGCCACCATCGACGCCGGCGCGATGAAGCTCGAGCTCGGCCCGGTCAATATCGGCCAGGCGATCGAGGCCGCGGCCGAAGGCATCCAGGACCGCCTGGCGACCGACCGCATCACACTGAAGGTCGATATCGAGCCCAACATCGGCGCCTTCGTCGGCGACGAGCGGCGTGTGGTGCAGGTGCTCTACAATCTGCTCGCCAACGCCGTCGGCTTCTCGCCGCATGACGCCACCGTGACGATCAGCGCGCACCGCACCGAACACAGCGTGGTGTTTGCGGTGACCGATGCCGGCCCTGGCATCCCGGCCGAGATGCGCGACAAGGTGTTCAACTGGTTCGAGAGCCATTCGCACGGCTCGCGGCATCGCGGCGCCGGGCTCGGCCTGTCGCTGGTGCGCTCCTTCGTCGAGCTGCATGGCGGCCGGGTGCGCGTCGATTCGACCGTAGGCCGCGGCACGACCGTGACCTGCGACTTCCCGATCGACCAGACCGCACACCGCAACGCTGCTGAATGACGGCGATCTCAACATTCTCGGTGGCGCTCGCGAACGAAACCGCGACGTCAGAGCTGATGGCCGACCTTGCGCTGCTGATCGGTGCCGGCGACGTCGTCACGCTCTCGGGCGACCTCGGCGCCGGCAAGACCGCGGCCGCCCGCGCCCTGATCCGCTACCTCGCCGCCGACGATACGCTGGAAGTGCCGAGCCCGACCTTCACGCTGGCGCAGAGCTACGAGCTGCCGTCGTTCCCGCTGGTCCACGCCGACCTCTACCGCATCAACGACGCCAGCGAGCTCGAGGAGATCGGGCTGTCGCCGCTGCCCGACGACATCGTGGCGCTGATCGAGTGGCCTGAACGCGCGCCGGGCGCGATGCCCACTGATCGCATCGACATCGCGTTCAGCCACCGCCCGGCGCTCGGATCGGCCGCGCGCGCCGCCGAGATCACCGGCTACGGCAAGGCCGCGGCGAAAGTCGCGCGGCTCAACGAGCTGCGCCAGTTCCTCGATCGCGCAGGCTTCCTCAATGCGCGGCGCGAACGCATGCCGGGCGATGCCTCGACGCGCTCCTATGCGCGGCTGCGCAACGACGACGGCAGCGTCATCCTGATGAACTCGCCGCGCCGTCCCGACGGCCCGGCGATCTTCAATGGCAGCTCCTACAGCGCGGCGGTGCATCTCGCCGAAGACGTGCGGCCCTTCGTCGCGATCGGCAACGGCCTGCGCAAACATGGCTTCTCCGCACCGGCGATCCGGCACATCGATCTCGAATCGGGCTTCCTCATCACCGAGGATCTCGGCGCCGAAGGCATCATCGAGGGCGATCCGCCGCAGCCGATCGCCGAGCGCTACGAGGCCGCCGTCGACATGCTGGCGGCGCTGCATCGCGAGGCGCTGCCCGACACGCTGCCGCTGACGGCAGACGAGAGCTACGACATCCCGGTGTTCGATATCGACGCCTGGCTGATCGAGATCGGGCTGATGCTGGAATGGTACCTGCCCGACCGCGGCGTGCAGCCGAGCGAGGAGCTGCGCACCGAATTCCTCGGGATGTGGCGCGGCCTCCTGGAAAAGCCCGCCGCGGCACCGCAGACCTGGGTGATCCGCGACTTCCATTCGCCGAACATCATCTGGCTTGCCGAACGCACCGGTATCCTGCGCGTCGGCATCATCGACTTCCAGGACGCGCTGCTCGGGCCCGCGGCCTATGACGTGGTGTCGCTGCTGCAGGATGCGCGGATCGACGTGCCCGAGCAGCTCGAACTGTCGCTGTTGACCCGCTACATCAAGGCGCGGCGCGCCACCGACGAGAGCTTCGATCCGGCCGGCTTCGCCGAGCTCTATGCGATCATGTCGGCGCAGCGCAACACCCGCCTGCTCGGCACCTTTGCGCGGCTCAACCGCCGCGACGGCAAGCCGCAATACCTCAAGCACCAGCCGCGGATCTGGACCTATCTCGAGCGCTCGCTCGCCCATCCGGCGCTGACGACTTTCCGCATCTGGTACACAGCCAACGTCCCTCCCCCAGTACCTTAGTTTACGGGTTATTAGCCTTGCGTCCCCTAAGCTCGCAGAGTCCGCACCTCATCCATGGCGCGGTCGGATCGGGAGCGGGACTACACGATGGGGACGGAACGACGCAGGGGCGATCGTGTCACGTTTGAGCGCGGCATAGCCGCGCACATGATGGGCATCGACGGCACCTGGCGGCGCGACTGCACCATGGAAGACGTGTCCGAGACGGGCGCCAAGCTGACCGTCGAGGGTTCGGTCGAGGGCCTGGCCCTGAAGGAGTTTTTTCTGCTGCTGTCGTCCACAGGATTGGCCTATCGCCGCTGCGAGCTGGCATGGGTCAATGGCGACCAGATTGGCGTCAACTTCCTCAAACAAGGCGACAAGAAGAAGAAAACTGCCAGACGCGGCGCGCAAGCCGACGTCTAGAGCATGATCCGGAAAAGTGGAGACGGTTTTCCGGCAAGATCATGCTCCAACAAAGGGGCGTCGTTATTGCCGTCTTACGGCCGTCATGTCTCATGACTATGGCGTCTGATTGATGTGCTTGCCGAATCGCCGTGATATGATCGGCGCATGAGAGATGATGACCGAGAATATCCGGAAAATGCCCGTCACTCCCCATAAAGCCATGGTGCTCGCTGCGGGCCTCGGTGTGCGCATGCGCCCCCTGACCGACACGATGCCGAAGCCGCTGGTCAGCGTCGCCGGCCAGCCGTTGCTCGACCATGTGCTCGACAAGCTCGCCGGCGCCGGCGTCAGCGAAGCGGTCGTCAACGTGCATTATTTGCCCGACCAGATCATCGAGCACGTCAAGCCGCGCAGCCGCCCGCACGTGATCATCTCCGACGAGCGCGACCAGGTACTCGGCACCGGCGGCGCGGTCGTCAAGGCGCTGCCGCTGCTCGGCGATGCGCCGTTCTTCCATCTCAATGCCGACACGATGTGGATCGACGGCGTGCGCTCCAATCTGGCGCGGCTGGCCGAGACCTTCGATCCCGCGCGGATGGATATCCTGCTGCTGATGGCGCCGACCGCCTCGAGCATCGGCTATAGCGGCCGCGGCGACTATTCGATGTTGCCCGACGGCGCGCTGCGCAAGCGTCGGGAGAACCAGGTGGTGCCGTTCGTCTATGCCGGCGCCGCGATCATGTCGCCTGCGCTGTTCGCGGACGCGCCGGCCGGCGAATTCTCGCTGACCAAGATGTTCGATCGCGCCAACGAGCAGGAGCGGCTGTTCGGCCTGCGCCTCGACGGCGTCTGGATGCATGTCGGAACGCCCGACGCGATCCAGGCTGCGGAAGAAGCTACCTGGAAAGCGTCGCTTAGAGCCTGATGAGATTAGCTTGAGCTAGAACGGCGTCGCAAGTTCACCTCTCCCTTGGGAGAGGTCGATTTGCGCAGCAAATCGGGTGAGGGGTTACGGTCTATCGAGAGAGCAAGAGCCCTCACCCGGATTGCACTGGACGATGCTTCGCATCGCCACGCGCAATCCGACCTCTCCCCGACGGGGAGAGGTGAACCGAGACCGCGCCAAGCCGATTCGACCGAAACTCATCCCCACTCTAAGTTGTCCTCAGCTATCTGTATCGATGGCGAGCACCGCAAAGCTCGCCAGCCAGTGCTCGCCCATATAGTCGCGGGCGATATGCGGCAGGCCGGCGTCGAGATGGCGTCGCGCCGCATCCAGCAGGATCGGACGCCGCGCATCGCCCTCCGGCAACGCGCCCGCCAGCGCACGCCAGCACCATGACCGGCTGAGATTGAGCCCGTCGAGATGCGCAAGCTTGCCGTCGGTGCGATCGGTCACCGTGCCGGCCGAAACAAGGTTGCGGGTTCGCCTTGCGCGAGGTGCGGCAGGAAGCGGTCGAACCAGGGCAGGAAGTCGCTGGGCGACAGCAGCCGGCGCATGCACTCGGCTTCGATCAGCGCGGACGACTGAAAGTCGTCGCCGCTCGGCTCGCCCCAGGCGGGACAATCCTGATCAGCTCCGTACCAGCGCAGCGCCGTCTCGCGCAGCAGCGCACTGAGCGCGTCGTCCTGCGTCGCCGCGGCGTAGTCGACGGCCATGCGCAGCCCGAACGCGGTGTTGAAATGCGTGCCGACCCGCACCGGGTAGGTGGCGAGCGGCAGGAAATCGCGAAAGCGCTGTGCGAAGATTGCGGCAAGCGGCGCGATTTGCTCGTGCCAGCCGACGTCGTCGAGCAGCGCGAGCTCTGCGGCGAGCTTCAACAGCCAGCCCCAGCCGTAAGGCCGCTTGAAGCCGCGCGCGGTCGGCGCCGCCAGATAAGCGCACTCGGCCGCGATCTTTTCCGGAACGAACTGCGCGTCGAACAAGGCGCGGATCGCATCCGCCGCTTCGGAGGTCGGATAACGGCGCAGCAGCCGTGCAAGCATCCAATAGCTGTGGACGCAGGAGTGCCAGTCGTAGCTGCCGAAGAACACCGGATGCAGCTCGCGCGGCGTACGTGCGTCCTGCGGCCCAGCCAGCACGTGATCCGGCTTGTTCGGATATTCGCGCGTGACGTGGCCGAGCGCGATGCGCGCGAAACGGACGGCGAGCTGTTCGGTCAGGATCGTCTCGCTCATGGTGCGGTTTTCTCCTTATCGCGCGCGGCGAACGAGCGTCTCGATCAGGCGCGGCGTCATGTAGATCGGAAACTGTGTCGCCGCAAAGAACAGCGCCGTCATCGGCGACACCGCAGCGCCCATCGCGGACCAGACCAATCCGACATTGCGGTTGCCGAGAATGAGGCCCGTGGTCAACCGCTCGGCGAGCGGGCCCGGCGTCAGCAGCGCGCCCAGCGCTTGCAAGGCGAGATTGCAGGCGAAGGCAAGGCCGACGCAAGTCGCCGCAGCGATCGGCTCCGCCGCGATCTGCGCACGCACCCCGGCCATGGTGGCAATTGCAAACAGGAGCAGCGAGGCCAGCACGAGGGTGTCGATGAGGCGCGCATGCTGCGCCAGTTGTGCCGCCGCCTGACGGCGCAGCAGCAACGCCAGCGCGCCGGCGCCGCCGACCAGCAGCGCCAGCCGCGTCGCGAGCGCCAGCGGATCGAGCGCGAGGCCGGCAAATGCGGCGGCGATCAGCGGCACGGTGACCGGGGCCAGCGCCATCGACAGCAACGTCACGGCGAGCGGAGCGGTGGCATCGAAGCCGAGCATGCGCGCGACCGCTGCGGTGCCACTCGACGGCGGCGCGCAGACCGACAGCACCAGCGCGACGATCAACTCCGGCGCAAATCCGGCGCCGCGCGCCGCGAAACCGACCGCAAGCGGACACACCAGCATCGCCAGCGCCGGCAACAGCAGCCAGACCAGCGGACGCCGCAACGCGCGCCGGAACGCGGCGCCGTCGATTTGGAGGAAGGTGCCGAGCACCAGCACGAAGATCGCGGCCGCCATCAGCGGGCGGGTGCGATCCGCCAAGGCAGGGAACGCCAGCCCGGCCAGCACGCCGATGATCAGCAATGACGGCCCGCCCGGCATCAGTCTCGCAAATCGTCCCAAATCTTCCGGCCTCGTCGTCATGCCCGCGACGACCCTAGCCCTATCAAGATCATTGTTGAAATCGATTATTATTATGACCATTATTGCTGCGATGAATTTAGCCGCCGTCGATCTCAACCTGCTGGTCGCGTTCGAGGCGCTGATGGAGGAGCGCCATGTCACCCGCGCGGCCGAACGCATTGGCCTCGCCCAGCCGTCGATGAGCAGCGCGCTGCGGCGGCTGCGCGCGCTGTTTGCGGACGAATTGTTCCTGCGCGCCAGCGCGGGCATGCAACCGACCGAGAAAGCGCTGGCGCTGGCGGGCCCGATCGGAGAGGCGCTGCAGCAAATCAGGGGCGCGCTGGCGCCCGATCGGAGCTTCGATCCGGCCATCGCGCGACGGCGTATCACCATCGCAGCGACCGACTATGGCGATCTCGTCCTGGTGCCGGAACTGACCCGCCTGCTGCGCGCGGAAGCGCCGGGCATCGACCTTGCCGTGCGCCCGCTGACCGATGCGACGGCGGCTCTCGCAAAGCTCGAGCGCGGCGAGCTCGATGCGCTGATCGGCGGCCACCTGCCGGAGACGCCGCGCTGCGTCCGGCACTGCCTGTTCGAGGAACGCTTCGTCTGCATCCGCGACAGCGCGCGCGCCAGCCGATCGGAGGCTCTCAGCCTGGAAGACTATGCGACCCTGCCGCACGCGCTGTTCTCGGCGGCCGGCGGCGACGGCCTGCCGAGCGTGATCGACGCGCTGCTGGCGCGCCATGGGTTGAAGCGGCGCCTCGCCGTGACGCTTGCGCATGTGGTGGCCGTACCCTTCGCGGTAACCGGCACCGACCTCATCGCCACGATGGCGGAGCGCGTCGCCCGGCGCTTCACGCATCTCGCCGACATTGCCGTCGTGATGCCGCCGATCGAGATCCCCGCCTTCGCAATCGACCTGATCCATACCAGCCGCGCCGCGCAGGATCCGGCGTTGCGCTGGTTCCTGGATGCCGTCGATCGCTGCGCGGGCCATCTGAGACATTGAGCTGTCATGGCTAACCCGGAGGGGTGGCTAATGACGGCCGCCGCTTCCTATATTGGCGCCTGATTCGAACAAGGCAGCCCATGCGCGTCTTCAGCGTTCCCGTTTCCGCGCCGTTCCTGCGCACCGTCATTGCGGCACTGGTCGACGGCCGCCTGGTGGCGGGTTTCGAGGCGCGCAACGATCCGGCCAAGCTCGCCAACGCCACGCTCTATCTGCCGACCCGCCGCGCCGGCCGGCTGGCGCGCGAAATCTTCCTCGATGTGCTCGATTCCGACGCCGCGGTGCTGCCGCGCATCGTCGCCCTCGGCGAGATCGATGAGGATGAGCTCGCCTTCGCCGACCAGGGCGACGATGTCGGCGGCGCCGCGCCGCTGGAGATCCCGCCAAGACTGGGCGAGCTCGAGCGCCGGCTGACGCTGGCCCATCTGGTCGCGGCCTGGGCCAAGACGCCGGTGTCGGCGCCGCTGGTGGTCGGCGGACCGGCCTCGACCTTGCAGCTCGCCGGCGATCTGGCGCGGCTGATGGACGACATGGTGACGCGCGGCGTCGACTGGCGCGCGCTCGACCGGCTGGTGCCGGACCAGCTCGACAAATACTGGCAGCACTCGCTCGACTTCCTGCGCATCGCGCGCGATGCGTGGCCGAACTACCTCAAGGAGATCGGCCGGATCGAGCCGGCAGCGCGGCGCGACCTCCTGATCGAGGCGGAGGCGGCGCGGCTGACCGCGCACCCCACGGGCCCGGTGATCGCCGCCGGTTCGACCGGCTCGATGCCGGCCACCGCGAAATTCCTGCACGCGGTGGCGAAGCTGCCGAACGGCGCCGTGGTGCTGCCCGGGCTCGACACCGATCTCGACGAGGAGAGCTGGGACACGATCGGCGGCGAGCGCGGCGACGACGGCAGGTTCACAACGCCGCCCTCGTCGAACCATCCGCAATTCGCGATGCACGCGCTGCTCGACCGCTTCGGCATCAAGCGCCGCGATGTCGAGAGCCTCGCTCAGCCTACGCCGCTCGGCCGCGAGGTGCTGGTGTCGGAGACGATGCGTCCCTCGACCGCGACCGCGCAGTGGCACGACCGGCTGGAGCGGCCCGAGATCGCGGCGCGGATTTCCGCCGGGATGACCAATCTCACCGTGGTCGAGGCGCCCAATCCGGAGATGGAGGCGCTGGCAATCGCAGTCGCAATGCGCGAGGCGCGGCATCTCGGCAAATCGGCCGCGCTGGTGACGCCGGACCGTGCACTGGCGCGCCGCGTGATGGCCTCGCTGACGCGCTGGAAGCTGGAGTTCGACGATTCCGGCGGCGACGCACTGATCGAAACGCCGGCCGGCGTGTTCGCGCGCCTCACCGCGGAGGCCGCAGCCAACGGGCTGGAGCCGCCGACATTGCTCGCGCTGCTCAAGCATCCGCTGTTCCGGCTCGGCGGCGCCCATGGCGCGCTGAAGCGCGCGATCGAGGTGCTGGAGATCGCGCTGCTGCGCGGCACGCGGCCGCAACCAGGGACCGGCGGACTTGCGCGCGACTTCGCACGCTTCCGCGCCGAGCTCGTCAAGCTGCATGGCGGCGAGACCTCGTCGTTGCACGCCATGGAGCCGCGCGCCCGGCTGCGCGACAATGAGCTCAGCCAGGCCCAGGACCTGATCGCCAGATTGCAGGCGGCACTGGCGCCGCTCGAAGGCATGGCGTCGTCAAAGCCCTACGATTTCGCCGAGCTGGCCGCGCGTCATCGCGAGGCGCTGATCGCACTGTCGGCCGATCAGAATGGCGTCGCCATCGTGTTCGAGGAGCGCGCCGGTGCGTCGCTCGCGTCGGCGTTCGACGAGCTGCTCGCCAGGCAGCAGCCGAGCGGGCTGATGACGCCGCTGTCAGATTATCCCGAGGTGTTCCAGACCGCGTTCGCCGACCGCATGGTGCGTCGGCCGGAATCGGCCCGCGCGCAGCTCAACATCTTCGGCCAGCTCGAAGCGCGTCTCACCGAATCCGATCGCGTCATCCTCGGCGGCCTGGTCGAGGGCGTCTGGCCGCCGGCGCCGCGGATCGATCCCTGGCTGAGCCGGCCGATGCGGCATGAGCTCGGGCTCGACCTCCCCGAACGGCGCATCGGCCTATCGGCGCACGACTTCGCGCAGCTGCTCGGCCATGACGAGGTGATCCTCACCCATGCGGCCAAGGTCGGCGGCGCGCCGGCGGTCGCCTCGCGATTCCTGCACCGGCTCGAAGCGGTTGCGGGCGAAGCGCGCTGGAAGGCGGCGACCTCGGCCGGCGAAATCTACGTGCAATATGCCGCCGAACTCGACCGGCCCGACAAGGTCGAGCCGATGCCGCAGCCGGAGCCGCGGCCCCCGCGCGAGGCGCGGCCGCTGAAAATGTCGGTCACCGCAATCGAGGACTGGCTGCGCGATCCCTACACGATCTATGCGCGCTACATCCTGAAGCTCGATCCGCTCGATCCCGTCGACATGCCGCTGTCGGCGGCCGATCGCGGCTCGGCAATCCACGAATCGCTCGGCGAATTCACGCAAACCTATGCCGATGCGCTGCCTGACGACATCAAGAGCGCGCTGCGCGATATCGGGGCCAGGCATTTTGCGCCGCTGATGGAGCGGCCGGAGGCACGTGCGCTGTGGTGGCCGCGCTTCCAGCGTATCGCGGCGTGGTTTGCCGAATGGGAGCAGGCCCGGCGCGGCAGCATCGACGCCATCAAGGCCGAGATCCGCGGCGAGATCGGCATTCCGCTCGACGATGCCAGGACGTTCGTGCTCTCCGCGCGCGCCGATCGCATCGAGCGGCGCGACGACGGCAGCTTTGCGATCCTCGACTACAAGACCGGCCAGCCGCCGACCGGCAAGCAGGTGCGCATGGGCCTGTCGCCGCAGCTGACGCTGGAGGCCGCGATCCTGCGCGAGGGCGGCTTTGCGGATATTCCGGCCGGACGCTCGGTCGGCGACCTCGTCTATGTCAGGCTGAGCGGCAACAACCCGCCGGGCGAGCAGCGCTCGCTGGAGCTGAAGATCAAGACCAGCGACACGCCGCAGCCGCCCGATGAAGCCGCCGACAGCGCGCGGCGCAAGCTCGAAGCCCTGATCCGCGCCTTCGACGACGAGAGCCAAGCCTACACCTCGCTGAACCTCTCGATGTGGGCGAACCGCTACGGCGCCTATGACGACCTCGCGCGCATCAAGGAATGGTCCGCCGCGGGCGGCCTGGGGATCGAGGAATGGTGAAGGCTCCGCGTCCGATCCCGCCGGCGGTGCGCGATGCGCAGGCCCGCGCGTCCGATCCGAAAGCATCGACCTTCGTGTCGGCCAATGCCGGCTCGGGCAAGACGCATGTGCTGGTCCAGCGCGTGATCCGCCTGCTGCTGTCGGGCGTGCCGCCGGAGAAGATCCTCTGCATCACCTTCACCAAGGCCGCCGCGGCGAACATGGCGGAGCGCGTGTTCACGACATTGGGCCATTGGGTGACGCTCGACGACGATGCGCTCAACGCAGCAATCCGCGAGGCGGGCATCGCGCATCCAGATTCGAAGCTCCGCAAAGAAGCACGAAAACTGTTTGCCTGCGCACTGGAGACGCCCGGCGGACTGAAGGTGCAGACCATCCACGCGCTATGCGCCCGCCTGCTGCAACAGTTCCCGTTCGAGGCCAACGTTCCGGCGCGCTTCGCCGTGCTCGACGACCGCGACCAGAACGAGATGATGGAGCGCGCCAATCTCGCGGTGTTCCTCGAGGCGTCGCGGATTCCCGACAGTCCGATCGGCCGCGCGCTGCGGACGGCGATGGCGAATGCCGCCGACGTCACCTTCAAGGAAGTGGTCCGCGAGGCCTGCCTCAGCCGCGACCATTTCATGGCCTGGACCGATGCCGCCGGCAACGCCGCGGCCGCCGCCGCGCAGATGTCGGCCGCGCTCGGCGTTTCTGCCGACGATCGCATCGAGGATGTCGAGCGCGAGATCGTCGACGGGCCGAACCTGTCACGGTCGAGCTGGAAGGAAATGGCGACGCTGCTCGACACCAGCAGCAAGGCGGATCAGAAGCAGGCCGAGCGGCTGCGGAGCGCACTGACCTTCACTGGCGCGGCCCAGGTCGACGAATATCTCGGCGTGTTCCTGACTGACGACCGCGCGCCGCGCGCGTCCGTCATCACCAACAATTTCATCAAGAAGAATTCGGTCGCGGGCAACAGGTTCGAGGCCGAAATCGACCGGCTCGGTCCGCTGATCGAGCGGCGGCGCGCCGTGGTGACGCGCGACCGCACCGAAGCGCTGATCCACATCGCGACCGCGGCGTCTGCGCACTACCGGCGCGAGAAGCTGGAACGCGGCCTGCTCGACTATGACGATCTGATCGACAAGACGCTCGATATGCTCGACCGCGTCTCCTCCGGCTGGGTGCACTACAAGCTCGACCGCGGCGTCGATCACGTGCTGATCGACGAGGCGCAGGACACCAGCCCGCGGCAGTGGGATATCGTCGCCCACATCATCTCGGAATTCACCTCCGGCGCCGGCGCGCGCGACGGCCTGGTGCGCACGGTGTTCGCGGTCGGCGACGAGAAACAGTCGATCTTCTCGTTCCAGGGCGCCGCGCCGCGCGAGTTCGATCTCCGCCGGCGCGAGCTGAAACGGCGGTTCGAGGAGGCCGGGCTGAAATTCGATCCGGTGTCCTTCACCTATTCGTTCCGCTCCGGACCGGTGATCCTGCATTCGGTCGACCATGTGTTCCGCGAGCAGGAGATCTTCCGCAGCATCCATGCGGTCGAGAACGGCTATCCGATCCACAATGCGATGACTGACGCCGGCCCGAGCCTGATCGAGCTCTGGGATCTCGCGGTTGCCGACGACCGCCAGGACATCGAAGGCTGGCGCGCGCCGTTCGACGGCGTCTCGGTGACCAGCCCCGAGGTGAAGCTGGCGCGGCGCATCCAGGCCGAGATCAAGCGTCTGGTCAGCAGCGGCACCATGACCGGCAGCGCCGGCGGGCGGCGGCCGCTGCGCTACGGCGACATGCTGATCCTGGTGCGGCGGCGCGGCAACGCCTTCGACGCCGTGATCCAGGCGCTGAAGCACGCGGGCATTCCGGTCGCCGGCGCCGACCGGCTGAAGCTGACCGAGCACATCGCGATCATCGACCTGATGAACCTCGCCGACGCGCTGCTGCTGCCGCAGGACGATCTCGCGCTCGCGGTGGCGCTGAAGAGCCCGCTGTTCGGCCTCGACGATGACGATCTGTTCAAGCTGGCATATCAGCGCCGCGGCTCGCTGCGCGAGGCATTGACCGCGCAGGCGCCGGCCGACGAGCGTTTTTCGGCCGCGCTGCGCCGCCTCGAAGACTGCGAGCGCCGCTTCACCCAGGAGACGCCGTTCGCGTTCTACGCCTGGCTGCTCGGCGGCGACGGCGGCCGCGCGCGCATCCTGCGCCGGCTCGGCCATGAGGCCAACGACGCGCTCGACGAATTCCTCGAGCTTGCGCTGGGCTATGAGCGCAAGGCGCCGGCTTCGCTGCAGGGCTTTGTCGCCTGGCTGCGCGCCGCCGACACCGAGGTGAAGCGCGACATGGAGATCTCGCGCGACGAGGTCCGCGTCATGACCGTGCACGGCGCCAAGGGCCTCGAGGCGTCGGTCGTGTTCCTGGTCGACACCACGACCTCGCCGTCGGACACCCAGCGGCTGCGGCTGATCCATCTGCCGCAAGGCAATGCCGCGCCGAACGCGCCCGGCGTCGTGGTGTGGGCCGGCAAGAAGGCCGAGGATCCGCCCAATGTCGCCGACGCGCGCAAGGCGATGCTCGGCGACACCGAGGACGAATATCGCCGCCTGCTCTATGTCGCGATGACCCGCGCCGCCGACCGGCTGATCGTCGGCGGCTGCATGCCCGGCAACATGAACACGGTGCGGAAATCCTCCTGGTACGATCTGATCACCAAGGGCCTCGCCAATTCCGGGCTCAAGCTCGAAGAGATCGAGACGCCGGCCGGCAAGGTGATGCGCTATTCGCGGGCCGACGACGCAGCCGATCTCACCGGTGCCGCTGCGTCAGCGCCGGCAACGCCGGTCACCTTGCCGTCCTGGCTTCGGACCGCGGCCGCACCTGAAGCCTCCGCGGCAGGCGTGTTGCGCCCATCCGATCCAGCCGATGACGACAGTCATCCGATACGCACCGGCGAATCGATACAGCTGCGCGCCCGCGCCCTGCAACGCGGCACGCTGGTGCATCGCCTGCTGCAATCGCTGCCCGACGTCGCGGTGGAACGACGGCTCGGCGCGGCGCTCGGCTATCTCGCGCGTAACGCCGATGGCTGGAGCGAGGAAGAGCGCGCGGCGCTGGCCCGGCAAGTGGTCGCCCTGACCGTCGATCTGCGCTTCGCGCCGGTGTTCGCCCCCGGCAGCCGTGCCGAAGTGTCGATCGTGGGCCGGCTGGAGCGGCCGAGCCAGCCGAAGGCGCTGGTCTCGGGCCAGATCGACCGGCTGGTGGTGACGCCGAACGAGGTCCTGATCGTCGATTTCAAGACCAACCGCGCCCCGCCGAAGACCGCCGCCGAGGCCCCCAAGGGTTATATCCGGCAGCTCGCGCTGTACCGTGCGGTGCTGGCGAAGCTTTATCCCCAAAGGATCATCCACGCCGCCCTGCTCTGGACCGAAACCCCTGAAATGATGGAGATTTCCGCCTCCGCGCTGGACGCCGGGCTGGCATAAGTTCATGTCGGCGTGAGCGAGCTTGACCCGGCAAGGGGGCGTTCATACGTTTGCCCCATGCTCCCGGGCGCGATTCTCCACCGCGCCCTTTTGTCCCAACCGAACGAGGTACTCACATGGCCGTTGGCAAGGTTTCTGACGCCGATTTCGAAGCCGAAGTGCTCAAGGCGACCGGGCCGGTGGTCGTCGACTTCTGGGCCGAGTGGTGCGGCCCCTGCCGCATGATTGCGCCCGCTCTCGATGAGATTTCCGGCGCGATGGGCGACAAGGTCAAGATCGTGAAGCTCAACGTCGACGAGAGCCCGAAGACGGCGTCGAAGTATGGCGTGATGTCGATCCCGACCCTGATGATCTTCAAGGGCGGCGAGATGGCGTCGCGTCAGGTCGGCGCCGCGCCGAAGGCCAAGCTGCAGCAGTGGATCACCGCTGCGGTCTGATCCGATTCGAATTAGCTGATTTGCGAGACGGCCGGCGATGAGCCGGCCGTTTTGTTTTACCTGATCCATCCGGTCGCCAATGCCGAGGCGAGTTCGGCCTCGCCATTGTGCCGCGCCAGCGCGGTCATCGCCGCGTGATCGTAGGGGATGTGACGGAAGGTGACGTCCCAGCGACCATCGACCTGCTCAAGGATGGCATAGCGCGCATCGGGCGAACCGGCCTCGACGACATGCGGATGCGGCTTGCCGGCGCGATAGCCGGGTGAGCCGACGCTGCCGGGATTGACGACCAGCCTTCCGTCGCGAAGCCTTACTGCTCGCGCGGTGTGCGTGTGCGCACAGAGGATCAGCGATTGCGTTATGCCGGATGCCCTCGCTTCGATCGCTTCAAGCGCGGACATCAGCACTTCACCGCCCGCCAACACCGTCTCGAGCCAGTAGCTCTCGTCATCTTGCGGCGCCGCGTGGCAGAGGAAGACCTCGTCGCGATAGACCGCATTCGCCGGCAGCGTGCGCAGCCAGTCGAGATGCCGAGGCTCGAGCTGCGTGTAGGTCCGCCGCTCCCAGGAGCCCATTTTCTCGTGCGGGCGATCGATCAGATAGCGGTCGTGATTGCCGAGCAGATGGACGGCATCGAGCGCCATCAGCATATCGATGGTCGGCCGCGCATCGAGCGGCCCGCTCACCATGTCGCCGAGATCGACGATGTCGGAAATGCCCTGCGCGTGAATGTCGGCGAGCACTGCTTCGAGCGCGAGATGGTTGCCGTGGATATCGGCGATCGCAGCAAATCGCATGATGTGTCGTCCTCCCGTAGCCCGGATGGAGCGAAGCGTAATCCGGGATGGCTTCCGCCCCGGATTGAAGGCCCCGGATTTCGCTTCGCTTCATCCGGGCTACGACACCAACGTTATGCAGGAGGCGTTCCGTTGGCCGCAAGCACCGGGCCGGCGAGATACAGCGAGCCGGTGATCAGGATGCGTGGCGGCACCTCGTAGGCCAGCGTGGCGAGCCGCTGCAACGCAGTGTCGACTCCGGTCGCGATCTCGACACGCATGCCGAGCGCCCGCGCGGCATCGGCGAGCTTGTCCGGCGCCATGCCGTTGTCGCGGCCGGGCACGGGCACAGCGATGATGTGGCGCGTCAGTCCGGCGAAATTGGCGAGGAAGGCATTGGCATCCTTGTTGGCCATCATGCCGGCGATCACGACCAGCGGCCGCGACACACGCTCCTCGAGATCGCCGAGCGCGGCGGCCGCGACCCGGCCACCCTCGGCATTGTGACCGCCATCGAGCCAGACCTCGGAGCCCTGCGGCCCCTGGCAGACCAGGCTGCCGGAGACCAGCCGCTGCATCCGCGCCGGCCATTCCGCATTGACGATGCCGGCCTCATAGGCCGCGATACTGAGCTTGAAGGTGTCGATCGCGCGCAGGGCCGCGATCGCGAGGCCCGCATTGTCGAACTGGTGCCGGCCGAACAGTTTTGGCGCAGCGAGATCCATCAGGCCGCGCTCGTCCTGATAGACCAGCCGGCCGCGCTCGACGCCGACATGCCATTGCTGGCCGGCCGCATGCAGCGGCGCGCGCAACCGGTTCGCCTCCGCCTCGATCACCGCCATCGCATCCGGCGCCTGCTCGGCTGAGACCACCGGCACCTTGCGCTTGATGATCGCGGCCTTCTCGCCGGCGATCGCCGTCAGATTGTCGCCGAGGAATTCCATGTGGTCCATGCTGACCGGCGTGATCACCGAAGCGAGCGGTGTCTCGACCACATTGGTGGAATCGAGCCGGCCGCCGAGGCCAACCTCGAGCAGCGCGACGTCGGCCGGATGTTTGGCGAACAGGCAGAACGCGACCGCGGTTTCCATCTCGAAGATGGTGATAGGATTGTCGGCGTTGATGCGCTCGCAATCTTCGAAGGTCGCGCGCAGTTCGTCGTCGCCAACCAGCTTGCCGCCGCCGACCGCACCCAGCCGGTAGCACTCGTTGAGCCGGACCAGATAGGGCGAGGTGAAGACATGCACGCGCAGGCCAGCGGCTTCGAGGATCGCGCGCAGATAGGCGACGGTCGAGCCCTTGCCGTTGGTGCCGGCGACATGGATCACCGGCGGCAGCTTGCGCTCAGGGTGATCGAGCCGCTCCATCAGGCCACGCATGCGATCGAGGCTGAGATCGATGCGCTTCGGATGCAGCGCCGATATCCGCGCGATCAACGCCTCGAACGAGGCCTGCGATGGGGCGGCGCTTGCGGTCACGCGTGCGGCGCGGCCGGCACCGTCTCCGGGGCCGTAACGATCTGGGCCGGCTCGGTGACGGGCGTTGCGGGCTTCGAAGCAGTTTCGAGCGCCGGCGATTTGGTGAACAGGCGGCACAACCGGGCCAGCGTTGCCTTCATGTCGTGGCGGTGCACGACCATGTCGACCATGCCGTGCTCGCGGAGATATTCGGCACGCTGGAAACCTTCCGGCAGCTTCTCGCGGATGGTCTGCTCGATCACACGCGCGCCGGCAAAACCGATCAGCGCACCGGGCTCGGCGATCTGGACGTCGCCGAGCATCGCATAGGAGGCGGTGACGCCGCCGGTGGTCGGGTTGGTCAGCACGACGATGTAGGGCTGCCGTGCCTCGCGCAGCATCTGCACGCCGACCGTGGTGCGCGGCATCTGCATCAGCGACAGGATGCCTTCCTGCATCCGCGCGCCGCCGGACGCGGCGAACACGATGAAGGGCGACTTCTTCTCGACCGCGAGCTCGAGCCCGCGCACCATCGCTTCACCGGCGGCCATGCCGAGCGAGCCGCCCATGAAATCGAAATCCTGCACCGCGACCACGACGCCGGCGCCCTCGAGCTTGCCGTAGCCGACCTTGACCGCGTCGTTCAGCCCGGTCTTGGTGCGCGCATCCTTGATGCGGTCGACATATTTGCGCTCGTCGCGGAATTTCAGCGGATCGGGCGTCACCTCGGGCAGCGCGACGTCGAACCAGGTCTCGTTGTCGAAGATCGACTTCAGCCGCGCCACCGCGCCCATGCGCATGTGGTAGTTCGAGCCGGGGATCACGAACTGGTTGGCCTCGACGTCCTTGTAGAACACGAGCTGCCCGGAATCCGGACACTTGATCCAGAGATTCTCCGGCGTCTCGCGCCGCAGGATGTTGCGGATCTTCGGCCGGACGACGTTGGTGAGCCAGTTCATGGTTCGCTCCGAAATGCGGGTCGGTCCCGCACCAGCTGGATATATGGCGGGCCGGGCGAACCCGGCAAGCCGCCGTTTGCGGCCTTGTTGCCGCAAAATGTGGCTTATTCAGCGGCCTGCTTGGCGCCCCGGACCCCCTGCGCCAGCGCCGACACCAGGTCCGCCACCGCGCTCACGGTCTTCGGCGTGGCGCGGCCCTCGGCATCGAGGTTGGCGCGCACCACGTCGACGATCGCGGTGCCGACCACGGCGCCGTTGGCGTTTTCGGCGATCGCGCGCGCGGTCTCCGGGGTGCGAATGCCGAAGCCGACGCAGACCGGCAGCTTGGTGTGCCGCTTGATGCGGGCGACCGCTTCCGCAACAGCGTTCGAATCGGCCGTCGCAGCGCCGGTGATGCCGGTGATCGAGACGTAGTAGACAAAGCCCGAGGTGTTCGCGAGCACCGCCGGCAGGCGCTTGTCGTCGGTGGTCGGCGTTGCCAGCCGGATGAAGTTCAGCCCGGCTTTCATCGCGGGGATGCAGAGCTCGGTGTCTTCCTCCGGCGGCAGGTCGACGATGATCAGGCCATCGACGCCGGCGGTCTTGGCATCGGCCAGGAAGCTGTCGACGCCGTAGATGTAGATCGGATTGTAGTAGCCCATCAGCACGATCGGCGTGGCGTTGTCCTCCTTGCGGAAGTCGCGGACCATCGCCAGCGTCTTGCGCAAGGTCATGCCGCCCTTGAGCGCGCGCAGGCCGGCCGCCTGGATCGACGGGCCGTCGGCCATCGGATCAGTGAAGGGCATGCCGATCTCGATGACGTCGGCGCCGGCCTTGGGCAGTGCCTTGAGGATGTCGAGCGAGGTCTTGGCATCGGGGTCGCCGGCCATCACGAAGGTGACGAAAGCGGAGCGGCCCTGCTGCTTCAGCTCGGCGAAACGTGCATCGATACGGGTGGTCATGGTTGGACAGTCGCTGTGCTATACCTCTCCCCTCCGGGGAGAGGTCGCTGCGTAGCAGCCGGGTGAGGGGGATGGAGCGGTTCAAAGCAAGAGCGCGAAGCCTCCGTGCGTCACAGACAAACGCCGAGGCAAAGCTTTGGCAGGTGCTGCGCAATCGCAGGCTAGCGCGATGGAAATTCCGTCGCCAGCACCCGATTGACCGATACGTCGTCGATTTCGTCACGCTCGACGGCAAACTGATCGTCGAAGTCGACGGCGCAACACATTCGACGTCATCAGAACTGATACGCGACGAGGCCAGGACCAAAGTCCTCGAAGCTTGCGGCTTTCTCGTCGTGCGGGTTACCAACACCGATGTGTATGAGAATCTCGAGGGTGTGCTCGAGATGATCGAAACATCGCTGCGGTTCGAATGAGTGGAGAGACCCCTCACCCGGCTGCTGCGCAGCCGACCTCTCCCCGACGGGGAGAGGTAAGGAAGGGGTGCCCAGCCCGTCACTTCTGCCTCGCCTTCAAGATGTCGCCGACCTGCGGAACGTCCTTGTCGCCACGGCCCGAGAGGTTGACCACCATCAGGTGATCCCTCGGCCGCTGCGGCGCGAGTTCGGACAATTTCGCGATCGCATGCGCGGATTCCAGCGCGGGGATGATGCCCTCCAGCCGCGACAGCAGCTGGAATGCGGCCAGCGCTTCCTCGTCGGTCGCCGAGAGATATTTCACGCGGCCGGTCTCGTGCAGCCAGGCGTGCTCGGGGCCGATGCCGGGATAATCGAGGCCCGCCGAGATCGAATGCGCTTCCTCGATCTGGCCGTCGGCGTCCATCAGAAGATAGGTGCGGTTGCCGTGCAGCACGCCGGGGCGCCCGCCGGCGAGCGAGGCGGCATGCAGCTGCGTCAGGCCGTGACCAGCCGCCTCGACACCGAAGATCTCGACCGAGGGATCGTCGAGGAACGGATGGAACAGGCCCATCGCATTGGAGCCGCCGCCGATACAGGCAATCAGCGAATCCGGCAGGCGGCCCTCGGCCTCCTGCATCTGCTTGCGGGTCTCGTGACCGATGATCGACTGGAAGTCGCGCACCATCATCGGATAGGGGTGCGGGCCCGCCACCGTGCCGATGCAATAGAAGGTGTTATGCACGTTGGTGACCCAATCGCGCAGCGCATCGTTCATCGCGTCCTTCAGCGTGCGCGCGCCTGATTGCACCGGGATCACCTTGCGCCCAGCATCTCCATGCGGATCACGTTCGGCTGCTGCCGCTCGACGTCGACAGCGCCCATATAGACCACGCATTCGAGCCCGAACCGCGCGCACAGCGTCGCCGTCGCCACGCCATGCTGGCCGGCGCCGGTCTCGGCGATGATGCGCTTCTTGCCCATGCGGCGCGCGACCATGATCTGGCCGAGCACGTTGTTGACCTTGTGCGAACCGGTGTGGTTGAGCTCCTCGCGCTTCAGGTAGATCTTGGCGCCGCCGAGATGCTCGGTGAGCCGTTCGGCGAAATAGAGCGGCGAGGGCCGGCCCACATAGTCCTTCAGATAGACATTCATCTCGGCCTGGAACGCCGGATCGGCCTTGGCGTCGGCATAGGCCTTTTCGAGATCGAGGATCAGCGGCATCAGCGTTTCGGCGACGAAGCGTCCGCCGAAAATGCCGAAATGCCCGCGCTCGTCGGGACCGCTGCGGAAGGAATTGGGCAGGTTTTGATTCATCGAACCATCAGTTCTTCTTGCCGGCTTGCGGCGCTGTTTCCACCCCCTCGCCCCGCTCTTGCGGGGAGAGGGTTGGGGTGAGGGGTTTCTCCACTTGCTCGATCATCGCTTGCGGCTGCTCACCCGCCCGCGCGTTGCGCGGTCGACCTCTCCCCGTAAA
>NZ_LFLZ01000087.1 GCF_001189845.1 Bradyrhizobium tropiciagri | reverse complement strand
CCAGCGGGGAGAGGTCGATTTGCGCAGCAAATCGGGTGAGGGGCCGCGGCGCTAACGAGAGACCGTGATCCCTCACCCGGCGCTACGCGCCGACCTCTCCCAAAGGAGAGGTGAAGCACCGCCGTTCCGGCTCAACCTAATCCTATCACGAGTTAATCGCGCTTCGGCGCTTCCGCCGATTTGTTGCCCTCTTGCGCCATGCACTGCTGAAAGAAGTGCAGGCGGTCGCCATTCATCGGCACGGCACCCGGTCGCTTGTACGGGTAGACCAGATAGGCGGCGCGCAGGCACCGCTTCGCCGTCTCGGCATCCGGTGCGGCGATGGCGGCATTCGACGACAGCAACAGCGCCAGCACGGCGCTGAACCGGATGGGCGCGGCGCTCACGGCCTTTCGCATTCCGAGTAGAACACGCCATTCGCGGCCGCCAGCCGCTGCAGGCAATGCCGCTTGTCGGTCACCGCGCCCTCGACCGTGAAGTCATAGGCCTGCGCCTTCAGGATCAGCGCGTAGCGTCCCGGCGACAGCGGCGCGTCGTCGCGCGGCTGGACCTCGAACATCTGCGGATCCTCGCTGAGCGGCGCCGTGCGGAACGGGATCGAGATGTTGCGGATCACCCAGGTGTCGTCGCCCGGCGAGACCACCGGCTTGCCGGTCGCATCGAAGGTGGTCTGCTGGGTCACGCGCGCGATCAGGCGCACGTCGATCGGGTCGGACGCGCCGCCAGCGCCATCGCGCCGGAACACGATGAAGCGCAAATGCCCGTCCGGCAGCGAGGTCTCGCTCGGCTTGGTGATCGCAGCTGAAATCGCGATGCGCGGATCGGGCGCACGGCCCTGGATCAGCTGCAGCTCGTACAGCTTGCCGCCGCTCTCGGCATACACACCATAGGCAGACGGCACCGGCCGTCTTGGAGCAGGCGGTTCGGCGGGCCTCGCCGGGGCAGGCACGGTGGCGACGACGGCCGGCCTTTGCGTTTGAGGCGGCGCCGGTGCGAGCGTGCCCGCAATCATCGCGCGCGCCTCCGCCAGCGACACACCGCGCTGCTGCAGCAGGACCACGGCCGCGATCAGTCCAAAGAGAGCCAGCATGACAACGTAGCGCAGGGGCGCCGATGACGACCATCGCGGACGGCGCGGCATCTTGGCCGGCGCAACAGGCTCAAGCGTGGTGACAAATGCCTCCTCGGCATCGATCCGGGGCGGCCGCTCGATCCGCCGCGCGGCGCCCGCCGCCTCCAGGAACGCGGGCAGCGCCCGCGCCGTGGGCACCGAAAACGTCTCGACCAGATCATCCCTGGTGTGCGCCTCGATGCCCTCGATCGCCACTTCCAGCGCCCGCATCAGGCGCGCTTTTTCGCCGGGATCCTCATGCGAGAGCTGCTGCAGCTTCTGCCGCGCCAGCTCGTAGACGGCGCTGCGCAGCTGCTGCGGGTCGGAACGCACGGACTCGATGGTCCGCGCCAGCACCAGCGCGAACTCCACTTCGGGGTGCGCAGGGCTCACGTCCCTGACCGTCCTCTGGGCCGGTGCCGCCGTCATAAATGTTAATCTGGCTCGCCCTTAATGTTACAACATTCTAGGCGGCTTTTAATGTTAACACAAATGACGAAACCCGCGGCCGACGCCGCGGTTTGGCGTTACCGATCCGAGCAGCAGCAGGGTTCATTGACCCGATCTTTGCAAATCCTGGACGACTGGTTGTTCGCGCCGAAGCGGGACCGCCGATCCTGGCCGGACCTCCTGCTGCTCGCGGGATGGATCGCGCTGGTCGGCTTCCAGATCGCCCATCACGTGATGTGGCGCGACGAGGTCCGCGCGCTCACCATCGCGCTGAACGGCGACAACCTGATCGCCATGCTGAGGGGCCTGCATGGCGAAGGCCACCCTGCCCTCTGGTACCTGCTGCTGCGCGGCGCGCATGCGGTGTTCGGCCGGGTCGAGGTGCTGCCCGGCGTCGCCTTCGTGATCGGGCTCCTTACGGTCGCCCTGCTGATCTTCCGGTCGCCCTTCCCGCGGCCGCTGGTGCTGTTGCTGATCACGAGCCATGCGCTGCTGTTCGAATATGTGGTGATGGCCAGGAACTACGGCATCTCGGCGCTGTTCCTGTTCGCGATCGCGGCCTGCTATCCGGCGCATCGCGACCGCGGCCTCCTGCTCGGCGCGCTGTTGTTCCTGCTCGCCAACACCAATGTCGTCGGCGCGATCATGGTCGGCGCGTTCCTGCTGTTCTGGCTGCTTGACCTGCTCGAGACCCAACTCGCGAACCAATTTGGCTGGCGCTGGACGCCGCAACTCACCAATTTCGCGATCAATGCCGTCAGCGCAACGATCGGCGTCGCGATTTGCGCGGTGACGATGCTGCCGACCTATAATGATGCGGCGGCCCGCGACTGGTCGCATGCTTCGCCGCTGGCGGCGGCAGTCCTGTCGCTGGTGAACCCCGGCGCGACGTCGCTGGGCGCGCTGTTTGCCAATCTGCTGACTTCCATCGCAGGATCGGTGCTGCTGTTCGGCGCGACGCTCGGGCTGCTGTCGCGGCGTCCGGCCTTTCTCGCTGCCATCGCCGCCTTGCTGCTGACGTCGCTGTTCTTTGCCGTCGCGGCCAACGGCGCCTACCGTCACGCCGCGGTCTGGCTGTGCTTCCTGATCGCGCTGTACTGGATCGGCTGGGGCCGGATCACCGCGGCGACATCCGCCTCTCGAGCATGGCACGATCGGCTGTTGCCCGCGGTCGGACGCGTGTCGCTCCTGCTGGTGCTCGCGATCCAGAGCGCCGCCGGCATCAACGATCTGCGCAGTGCTGCGAGGGGTATCGTCGCGAGCCGCAGCGCCGATCTCGGCCGCCTGATCGCCTCACGTCCCGATCTCGCCAACGCGATCATCCTCAGCGAGCCGGAATACCTGGTCGAGGCCCTGCCCTATTATGTCAAGAACCCGCTCTATCTCGCGCGCGACCGCAAGCTCGGCAGCGTCGTGATCTTCTCGCGCAAGGGCAGGATGGACAGCGATCTCGGCGAGACGCTGCGTCTGGCACGCGAACTGCGCGACACGCGTGGTGCGCCCGTCATCATCCTGCTGGCCTATCGGCTCGATGAGATGGTGCCCGACCGGATCCATGACGAGGGCGAGGACTGGCGGACGTTCCGCGCCTCGGACGCGCAGGTCAGCGATTTCCGCGCAGCGACCACGCTGATCCGCCGCTTCGATCCCGCCAAAACCGACGAGAGCTTCGACGTCTACCTCCTCAACTAGGCGATCGATCGAGGACACCAGGAAAGGACCTGCGCGATGGCGCTGATGGACAGCAAGATCGACACCCGCAAGGCGCCGGCCGCAGGCATCCGGCAGTACCTTGCGATCCTGCGGCTCGACCACGGCACCAAGCACATCTTCATCGTTCCCGGGATCATCCTCGCCTGGCTGTTGCGCGGCGCGAGGAGCGAGCACCTCGCCGCCGACATCGTGCTCGGACTTGTGACCGCGGTCTGCATCGCGTCGGCCAACTATGTGATCAACGAATGGTTCGACCGCGATTTCGACCGCCATCACCCGACCAAGTCGCAGCGCTCCGCGGTGCAGAGCGCCATGGACGGCAGGATCATCGGGCTGGAGTGGCTGGTGCTGCTGGCGATCGGCCTCGTCTGCGCGGCAGCGAGCAGCCGCCTGATGCTGCTCGCAAGCAGCATCTTTGCCCTGCAGGGCCTCGTCTATAACGTCCCGCCGCTGCGCAGCAAGGACAAGGCCTATTTCGACGTCATCTCGGAGTCCGTCAACAATCCGCTGCGGCTGTTGATCGGCTGGGCGATGATCGACCCGACCTCGCTGCCGCCGAGCTCGGTGATCCTGTGCTACTGGTTCGGCGGCGCGTTCCTGATGGCCGCCAAGCGGCTGTCCGAATATCGCGAGATCGCCGCGTCCTACGGCAAGGAGCTATTGGCGCGCTGCCGCGCGAGCTTTGCCGATTATACCGAGGTGTCGCTGACCGCCTCGTGCCTCAGCTACTCGCTGTTCTCGGTGTTCTTCCTCTCGGTATTCCTGGTGAAGTACCGCATCGAGTACATCCTCGCGATGCCGCTGGTGGTGATGCTGTTCACCACCTACTTCTCGATGTCGACGTCGCCGGGATCGTCGGCGCAGAAGCCCGAGAAGCTCTATGGCGAGCGCGGCCTGATGCTGATCGTGCTGGCGCTGGTCGCTGTGTTCCTGGTGACGAGCTTCGTCGACATGCCGTTCCTCGGCCGCCTCGCGGAGCAGCACTACATCACGCTGGAATAGCCGCAATTGGTTAGCGCCGGCGCGGATGCGCCTTCTGGTGCCACGCCCAGGCCGAGCGAATGATGTGGCCGAGATCGGACCTCTTCGCCTTGAATCCGAGCCCGCTCTCCGACTTGGCGGGATCGGCGACCAGGATCGGCGGATCGCCGGCCCGCCGTTCGCGCACCACGCTCGGCACCGCCTCGCCGGTCTCGGCGCGGATCGCATCGAGCACCTCGCGCACCGAATAGCCGGTGCCGGTGCCGAGGTTGAACACGCCGCCGGCATCGCCCTTCAGCAGCAGCTCGAGCGCGGCGATATGGGCGGCGGCGAGATCGTCGACGTGGATATAGTCGCGCACCGCGGTGCCGTCAGGCGTCTCATAGTCCTCACCGAAGATCGCGAAGTCGGGCACATGCCCGAGCAGCGCCATCATCGCGCGTGGAATGAGGTGCGTCTCGGGATCGCGAAGCTCGCCGATGGTGCCGGAAGCATCGGCACCGCAGGCGTTGAAGTAACGCAGGCAGACCGATTTGAACTGATAGGCCGCGCGATAATCAGCGAGCAGCTGCTCGATCATGTATTTGGAGCGGCCGTAGGGATTGACGGTCGGACCTGCCGCGCTCTCGGGAATCGGATCGCGCCCGGCATTGCCATAGACGGCGCCGGTCGAAGAAAACACCAGGCGGTCGCAGCCCGCCTCCCGCATGCCGCGCAGCAGGCCGAGCGTGCCGGCAACGTTATTGCCGTAGTATTTCTGCGGATCCGCGACGGACTCGCCGACCGCGCTGAACGCGGCGAAATGCATGACGGCGAGCGCATTGTGCTCACGGATGGTGGCGGCGATCTTGCCGTGATCGGCGACGTCGCCGACGACGAGCGGGCCCCATTGCACGAAGTTGCGGTGACCGGTGGACAGATTGTCATAGACGACCGGGAGAAACCCGGCCTCGGCAACGGCCTTGGCGCAATGGGACCCGATGTATCCCGCGCCACCCGTGATGAGGATCGAACCCCTGCTCGCCATTGAAGATGCCGTCCCTGCGCAGGCCAATCCCGCGCCTCAACAGATGCAATGGTCGATGGGTACGACATTCCGTCGGGCGCGGCAAAACGACGATGGGAATAGCGTTAAGACCGGACGGATTTGGCTTCAGCAGTGACGGTTAACGCGACCCGAACGGAACGTTGGTCTGCTGCCCGACTGGTGGCCGGTGGCGTGACGGCCTGCCGTAAGGGTAAACCGGTGTTGCCGGCGGGACCGGCCGGGTCGCCTGCGGCCGCGATGTCGGAACGCCGCCGCCCGGGCCATCGATCGAATAGCGCTGTGCGCCCTGCGTGGTCTGCCCCGCCCCCTGTGCGAGCGCGGGGGCAGCGGTGGCGACGACCAGCGCCGCTGTTGTGACAAGGCCGGCCAGCTTCATGTCGATGCCTCGAAGGGTTGGATCGGGATCAACCGGTCACGCCTCCGATCGTTCCGCGCGCCGTCGCAGCCTTCGCGATGTTCTGCCTGCCTCACATGAAACCTGGCGCGGCGAAATGTCTCGCCGCGTCACGTTCAAACGATCGGGCTAACCCAGGAAATTCAGGCGCGGGCCGGCGCGACGGCGGCCCAGTGGTCGGGGTTCGCCGGGGTCTGCATCCTGACCCAGCGATAACGCGCCTGCGACCAGGTGCGGATCTGCGCGTTCAGATTGTCGAGCACGACATCGCCGCCCTCAACGCGGACCACCAGCACGAGATGATGCTCGCCCCAGGAGGTTACCACCTCGCTCAGCAGCAGATTGCGCATCGGCCAGCCGCGCGCCAGCAGTTCATGGCGCTTGCTGACGGCATAGTCGTTGCAATCGCCGCGCGCCGGATTGATCAGCCATTCCTCGCCCGCGAGGCCGCGTTCGTTGCGCTGTGGGACGATGCGACGGTTGACCGTGGCGTTGACCTCGATCAAATCGGCGATGCGCTGTTTGGTAAGGCGCGCGGCGCCGCCGCGGAACACCATGCGGGCGCGGGCTTTCGGCTTGCATTCGTCGGCATAGCGCATGCAGAAAATCGTGTAGGCCATCGGCGCCAGCGTCGGCTCGCTGAAGCGGATCTTCTCGACCACGCCGCCGAGCGGCAGCGGGAATCCGATCATTCCGGCCTGGGTGTCCTGCGCGCTTGTCCCGAGCGCGACGATGGCCAGAAGCAAGGCCACCACTCTCTTGACGCTGTACATTCTTCACTCCCCAAAGTGACGGGAAGCATCTACGGGAAATGTCTTGAGTTAAGGCTCAGGCGAGCGGCGGCATTTGTCTCAAATGCTCGGAAGCGCCCGAGCAGTCCATTAACCAGGCCGGGCTCCGGCGCCGGCGAACCTTTCGGCCGCCAATGATAACGCACGTGAAGGTCCAACGGATCGCGGCTTATCGCGCTTCCGAGCGCCGGCGCGCTCTGTTAAACCGTCACCCGCTGCCGGGGTGCGATCCCGCACCAGCTCATGACGAGATCGGCGAGCATCTTGATCTCGAGATCCGCGGGCGTGCCGCCGGCGAAATCGGCCACCGATTGTCCCAACGCGACAGCGCGAACATAGGCCGAGCGGCTTCCGATCATCGGCCCGATCTCCTCGTCGAGCGTATCCAGCTCCTCGATCAGTTGCTGGCCTTCGAGCGTGCGCTGGTCGACCCGGTTCGGCACGATCATGGCGCGGAGCGCCGTTCGCCGCGCCGCACGCACCTCGCGCACGATGTCGATCGTTCGCGCGGTGGCCTCGATGTCGAGGCCCGACGGCGTACACGGCATCAGCACGATGTTGGCGACCGCGAGCACCGCGCCCAGCACCCGGTCGTTGGGCGCGGAGTCCACCACGATGATCTTATGCGGGATCTGTCGCATCAGCTTGGCCCATTCGGCGACCGGGCGGGTTTCCGGGTCAAGCTGATAGACCGGGAATGTCAGATTGCCGGGCTCAGCCCAGTGACAGGCGGACGCCTGCGAGTCGGCGTCGACCAGTCCGACCACGCCCGTGCGCCGGTCGAGTTCCGCCGCCAGCAGAACCGCAAGCGTCGTCTTTCCGACCCCGCCCTTGCGCTGGGCAACCGAGATGACAAGCGGCATCGCAAGCTCCTGGCGTTATCCCCCGTGCATGCGCGGGAGGACACCTTCATCAACGAGCGTCAGCATCCGGGGCAGACAGACCCGCTTCGCGTCGTAATTGTCCCGCACGAAGCTCCGCGCCTTCATCCGCATCTTCTTGAAGGCCTTGGGCCGTGACAGCACCGAGATTACCTGATCCGACAACGCATCAATATCAAAAAACGGCGTCAGCAGGCCGTTGCCGTCCGAGATGATGTCGCGCAGCGGCGCCGTGTCGGACGCGACCACCGCGCACCCTGCACTCATCGCCTCCAGCAGCGACCATGACAGCACGAAGGGATAGGTCAGGTAGACGTGCACCGAGGAAATCTGCAGCAGCTCGAGATACGGTTCCCGGGGAATCCGGCCGAGGAAATGCACGCGGCGAAGATCGATATCCGACCTGACTTCGCCGAGGAACATCGACTTCCAGCTCGAACCCTCCGGCGGGTTCGCGCCGTAGGATGTCCCGCTGCCGCCGACGATCACCACCTGCGCGTTGGGCCGCGCGGCCATGATCCGCGGCAGCGACCGCATGAAGACATGGAATCCGCGCACCGGCTCGAGGTTGCGCGAGACATAGGTGATCACTTCATCGTCGGCCGAGAGTGTCGCGCCGTTCGGAAGCTGAAATCGCGCGACGGGGTTGGGCTTCACTTCGTCGGTGTCGACGCCCTCGTGGATGACCTCGATCTTGCTCTGAAACTCGCGGGGAAAGGTCGACCTCTGCCATGGCGTCGGCGAAACGCCCGTGTCGCACTCCGTGAGCGCCAGCAGCGTGGTCGCATTCTTCAGATGGAGCGCGACATTGCCGTCGAGGCCGGTCATCGGAAATTCGGGATCGAATCCGACGTCCCTGCCCTCGGCACCGTAGTAGAACTCGCAGTAGAGGATGATGCGCGCTTTCGGAAACATCGTGCGCAGCGGCAGCGTCTCACCCCAGCCGGGATGCGCGAAGATCAGGTCGGGCACGAAGCCCTGCCCCGACAGCGACGACAGCGCATACAGGACCTCCTCGGCGCGCCGCGCCTCGACGTCGAAGCGGCGCGCAAAGGGATGCACCATCGCGGAGTCCGACTTGGTGGTCGAATATTTGAGCAGCCGGATATCCCGCGTCGTGCTCGCGGTCGATGAGCCGACCGCAACGACCCTGTTTCCGGGCTGCTCCGCAAGTGCACGCGCAATGTGGCGGTATTGGGCTGGAAAGTTGTTGTGGACGAAGAGGACGTTCATTGGCGGGCGAGCGCGCCCCCCGGCCGCGCGGTCTTCGATTGGGGTCAGGGTCGATACCATGACCGGCAGGGTGTCTTCGATATGCACGTGCGAAACTATCTCACCGGATTAACATTAAGCCCCCTTCTATCACACAGATTTTTGGGGCACACTGTGTGAGAAACATATCGACCCATCCGTTAGGCTCGCAGGCGACCATGAACGAACAGATTCAGCAGAAAACCATTGACCTGGCACGAGGGCTTTTCCTTGTTCGCTACAATGGCGCGGAAGACAAGACATCACCTCCGGTGGTGCGCGTCTATCCGGATCGCGCCAGCACTAACAATTGTAACATTATTACCGGGCCCGACGGGGCCAATGGAACCCTGTTCGCGCCCGAGACCGCGCTGGTCGTCTCGGTCGCCCGGCCAAGCCGCCTGATCGTCGAGGTCACGGCAGGGCGCGCCGGCGGGTCGACCGCCGCCAATATCAAGATCGAACCGCTGACCCAGGGACAGCCGGCCGCGCAGCCCGCCAGCCAGCCATTCGATACGGACGAGCCCGATCCGGGCCTTGACCGTGGCGAGCTGAACGATCTCAAGCTGCTGGCGCATGTCGCGGGTCTGGGCGACGTCACGGTCGGCCCGAATACCTGGATCGCTGGACCGGCCGCTCCGGCCCGGATCGAGGGAATTTCCCTCGATTGGCCGAACAAGCCCTACGATCTCAACCTGCAATATGCGGTCAAGTTCGCGAGGCCGCAGCGGGGTGACAACCAGTTCGTTCCGCTTGGAACCTTTGCCGGAACCCGGGGACGCGCGCTGGCCATCACGGGGTTCTCGCTGGAAGCCACGGGCCCCGGCGCGGATCGCTACACCATCGCAGCCGAGACCATCTTTCTGGGCGCTCCGGCCCTGCACGTGACCGGGAACCGGATCGTGGTGGCCGGGCCTTCAGGCCGGGAACCGCTGGTGGGCCTCAAGCTCAGTGTCGAAGAGCACCGGGTGCAGGCAGCGCCGCTGGCGCCCCGGCAGCCGCGGCGCGCTGAACCCGTCGCCCCGATGCCCCGCCAGGAGGCGCCGCGCCTCGAGGGACGGGTGCGCGTGTTCCGGAGCCGGCAGAGCGCCGTCAAGACAGCAGGCTGACCATGCGCGCAGACAAGGGCGACATTTGACCGCCGACGCGCGCAGGATCGCCTTTACGTCAAAAACGCTGCATCACGTCGATCTCGAGCGGGCCGCTGTCGCGGCGCTCGAGGCGCGTGATTTCCGGCGCGCATTCGCGCTCGCCGACCGCCGCTGCCGGATCTTGCCGCATCCCGGCGCCCGCGCCCATCTGCTGCGCGCGGAAGCGCTGTCTCGCCTCGATCTCAGGGATGCGGCTGTCGCGAGCGTAGCCCGGGCGCTCGAGCTCGAACCGGACGATCTTGTCGCCGCACGGCGGATGATGGCCTGGGGCGACGGCCTCCCGCAGCTCGAAGCCGCGCGAAGCATCGCGCGGCGCGACGACGATCCGGATTCAGTCAGGAGCGCGCTCCTGCTGCTCGAGCAGAACGGTCAGGACAGCTGCGCCCGTGTCGACTTCCTCGATGAGGAGGTGAAGGGATGGGTGACGTGGCGGGGCGACGACCCACAGCTTTCGCTGGCGCAGGCCGATCAATCCAGCACCATCCAGCTTCCCGCCGACCCCCGTCACAGATTTGCGCTCAACGGGCGACGCGCTGCGAGCTTCCGTCTGATGCGGCCGGCGTCCGCGACCTCGCAACGCCTCGAGATCGCGCAAGTGGACCACGTCATCGCCAGCATTCAGCTCCCGGCCAACCGTGCTCCGGATCGGCGCAATGCACCCCAGCGGCCGCCTCGCGTGCGCAACGGCGAAACGCCGCCGCTCACCATCATCATCCCGGTCTACCGCGATCTGGCCGCAACGCGTGCCTGCATCGAGAGCGCATTGACGGCCGTCGCCTGCACGCCCGGCTCGACCATCGTCGTCGTCGATGATGCCTCGCCCGAACCCGCCATCAAGCATCTGCTCGGCGAGTTGGCTGCGGAGCTGCGCATCCTGCTACTGACCAACGCGCACAATCTCGGCTTTGTCGGCGCGATCAACCGGGCCCTCGGCGAGACGGGCGCGGGCGACGTCGTGCTGCTGAACTCGGACACGATCGTGCCGAAATATGCGCTGCAACGCTTGCGAAGCGCGGTACGATCGACGCCGCGCGTAGGCACGGCAACCCCGCTCTCGAACAACGGCGAATATACCAGCTTCCCGGTCCCGAACCGCTCCAATCCCCTGCCCTCGCCCGATGAACTGGAATTGCTCGACGAACTGGCCGGCACGGCGAATTCCGGGATGGCCATCGACATCCCGAACGGCATCGGGTTCTGCCTCTACATCACCCGCGAATGCCTCGACGCCGTGCACGAGCTCTCCGACGATTTCTATCGGGCTATCTCGAAGACGTCGACTTCTGTCTGCGCGCCGCCGAGGCCGGTTTCCGCAACGTGTGCATCCCGTCGGTCTTTGTCGGACATGAGGGTTCGCGCTCGTTTCTTGGCGAGAAGCGTTCCCTGGTGCTGCGCAATCTTCGCGTCCTCGAGCACCGATACCAGCGCTATGCGACCGAGTGCGCGGCGTTCCTGGTTGCCGATCCGCTGCGCGATTGCCGCGCGGCGCTCGAGCTCAAGCTGCTCTCCAACGAACCGCGCGCCGCCGACCCGCACGTCATCCTCTGCGGCTCCTCGATCGGCCGCGAGATCGCGGTCGGGCGATGCAGGCAACTGGCGACGGAAGACAGGCGCGGTCTCATCGTTCACTTCCGCGCCGAGGGAGAGCGCCGGATCGCCGCGATCTTCGATCCGGATGGCGGAGCTCCGCAGTCCATCACACTCGACGTTGCGACGCCCGAGGGCCGCGATGCTTTGCTGAAGTGTCTCGCCGATCTTCGATTAGGCTCGCTTGAGATCGCGGAGCCGAACCGCATCCCCAGCGCCTGCCTGGCACAGCTCACGCAACATTTCGCCTACGACCTCCTGGTCACCGACACTGCATTTGCGATGCGCGCCGCGACCGGATCGGGCGTGCATCCGGACTGGACGGGTCTCGTCGAACGGGCCCGGCGCGTGATGGTGATCGGCGAAACCGGGGCCGAGTTCGCCGAAGCGGTGCTCGGCCTGCAGGTGACCAGGCTGAGCGCCCCGCTGGCGCAGCCGGTGCCGCCTAGCGCCGTGAGCGGCCCGGCGCGTCTCGGTCTGCTGGCCCTGCACGCGAGCGCAGCAGAATTTCGTTTCGTTAGAGCGCTGAGCGATCAAATGGCCGAAGCCGACGAAGACGCCGCGATCATCGTGCTGGGCACCACCCTCGACGATCTCAAGCTGATGCAGCGCTCGAACGTCACGGTCGCCGGCGAAATCGGCGCCGACGACGTCACGACGCTGATCGAAGGCCACGGCATCACGAAACTGGTTCTCGATATCGGCGAACCGGTGTTTGGACATCCGTTGGTGGACGCGCTGCTGGCAACCGAATTGCCGACTGCCGCGATCGAATGGAGGCCGGCACCACCGGGACGTGGCCGGAACACCGACCTGAAGCTGCAGCCAGGACTTGATGCCGACGACGCGATTGCCGCCGTCCTCGACTGGGTGGCCGAGGACGTGCCGCTACATCCCGATCGGAGGCGCGGTCGGCTGAGGCGGGAGGTTGGCGCGCGGCTTCCATGACCGCGGCGGCCATGCGAGCGACGAGAACGGCGTCGAATCCAGCCCCAGCAGCGGGCTGTAGTAGGGATCGTCCAGCAGCACCTCGCCCCACTTCGCGCGCAGCATCGCCAGCTCGTGCCCAAAGCGTGCCTTGCGATCCGGCGCGGAATCGCGGCCCCGGCTGGCCGATTCCAGATGCACGAGCTTTGCGTCCGGCGTGAACACGATCCGCTTTCCGAGCTGGCGCAGCTTCAGGCACAGATCGATATCGTTGAAGCTGATCGGAAAGCGGACCTCGTCCATGCCGCCGACGGCCAGGAAATCGCGCTTGCGCATCAGCAGGCACGCCGCCGTCAGCGCCGAGCATTCGTGCGCGACCTGGAGCAGGTCGCCGTAGCCGGGATCACCATCCATCCGATCGTTGAAGGCGTGCGCAGCCGAGAAATTGGCACCAAGCACCACCCCGCCATGCTGCACGACGCTGCTCGGCCAGAGCAGCTTGGCGCCGACGGCGCCGACATCGGCAGCGGCGAGCCGCCACAGCATCTCCGCCAGCCAGCCGTCATCGAGCGCCTCGATGTCGTTGTTGAGAAAGCAGATGTTATCCGTATCGACGCAATCGACGGCAGCGTTGTTGATCGCTGCGAAGTTGAACGGCCCCTCGACCGAAATCACGTCGATTTCGTCGTCGGACAGGCCCTCCAGATAATCCAGTGCGTCAGGCTCGCTCGAGCTGTTGTCGACGACAAGAATCCTGGCGTTGGTCTCATGTGCGGCCGGCAAGACCGTCTCGATGCATCGCTTGAGAAGCTCTGCGCGATTCCTGGTCGGGATGATGATGGTGGTGCGCTCATTCCAGTCGACCGCGCGCTTGACCCGCACGGCAGGAAGCAGACCCGCTGTCCGCGGCTCGACATGCACCTCGACGCCGGCCCTCGCGAAATACGCCTCGCTTGCGGCGACAAGCTCGGTGGTTGCAGTGGACGCATCAATTCCCGGCAACGCCGCAACCGCCCCCGGCAGATGATAGGTTCGCTCGGGTTCGGCGCAGGACAGGAAGATGTCGTAGAGCGACGCCGCCGATCGCAGCGCCTCCACGGCACGCTCGCGGCGCACTGCAAAGCAATACGCGCCATAGCCCTGCTCGAGCGCACGTTCGAGATCGAATGCCGGAAACGCCAGCGGCCAGACGGCGCCGGCACCCGCGGCGACCTCGACGTCGCCATAGGCGAGATCGCAGCCAGGCTCGGAAGCGAACACATCGGCGAAACGCTGCAAGGCATCTTCCGCGAGGATCGTCCCGCTCAGGCAGAAGACGAAGAATGCGCTGCTCGCGGCATCGCCGTCGATAAACTCGCGCGCAGCTGCCGGATCGAACCGGCTGAACCCACGTGCCGGCAGGCAGACCGCCGACCAGGCGCATGCCGTTGTGCTTCGAGACTCTCGATGCTTTCGTCCACCCTGGCGTCGCCGATCAGGACGACCGCGGCCTCGGATGGAACGTCAGACTCGATCGCCGGCGCGAAACGCTCCTTCCAGCTGCGATAAGTGTGAAATGGCACCGAAGCGGGCAACAACTGATCGAACAGTTGTCCGCGCAACCGCTCGCTATCCCAGCGTCCGAGCTCCGCGATGGTCTGCTCCAGGCCGCGCTCGAAAGCGACGAATGCGATCGGCTCCGAGATCACGCTCCGCCCCGAAACCGTCCGTGCGGACAGACCGCGCACGCGGCCATCGGCAAAATGCTCGGGCAGATGAAAATCGATCCGGCGACCGACGCCGAACTCGCCACCCCGCGCAACGTTGGTCCACCCGGTCGGCTTCACGGTCATCACCGGCCGCTGCGCGATCAGGATTTCGATGTCTTCGTCGACGTCCTGCGAAAGCCAGCCCTCGAAGCGCAGACCTCCGGCCCATTTGATTTCGCCGATCCGGTGCCACTGCGCGTCCGGCGCTGCGACATCGCAGCGAATCGGAGCACCGACAGCACTTCCGATATTGGCCAGTCGCGCCTCGATGATTCCGGCGTTCGCGCCGACCTCATCCTGCACGTTGAAGGTAAATCCAAATCGCCCGTCGCCGATTCCGGCATCGGCGAGCTCTGTTACAAACTCGTCACACAATGATGACATGTATGGCTCGCCGTCGACGAGCAGCTCGACGGTATAGCGCCGGCCGAGATCGGCGCGGTCATACACAAATCCAGAAAACGTCGTGCGATCGTATCTGGAGAACCGCGTTTGCAACGACGCGTATTCAGCTCCTGAGGGCCTCTGCTTGCCAATCGTCTTCGTGCTCATGTCCAACCCTCAAACGGCGGCTCGATTGTCAGTCGATTTCAAGTTGAGAATGTGTCCATGGCGCGTCAAAGGTGACTAGCGCGCACTCAACTGCACTGAGGCCATCACCGTTTGCACAAAAAGCCGCCGAGCTCCAACACAAACTATACGTTATAAAACTTGGCGTTATCGGCGCCAATTGTGCTAGTGCTAACTCCTCCTCTCCACACTGATCGACGAGCGGATTCATGAAGATTGCAATGGTTGGAACGGGATATGTTGGTCTCGTATCCGGAGCGTGTTTTGCCGACTTCGGCCATCAGGTCGTTTGCGTCGACAAGGACGCCGGCAAGATCGAAGCCCTGAAGCGCGGCAAGATCCCGATCTACGAAACTGACCTCGATAAGCTCGTCGAGACCAACACCGCCGCCGGACGGCTGACTTTCACGACGGAGCTCGCCGGAGCCGTTGGCGATGCCGATGCCGTGTTCATCGCGGTCGGAACGCCCTCGCGTCGCGGCGATGGCCATGCAGATCTGAGCTACGTCTATGCAGCCGCCAAGGAGATCGGCGCCGCGCTCAAGAAATTCACCGTGGTGGTGACGAAGTCGACCGTGCCCGTGGGCACCGGCGACGAGGTCGAACGCCTGATCCGCGAGACCAGTCCCAACGCCGATTTCGCGGTTGCTTCGAACCCCGAATTCCTGCGCGAAGGCGCCGCGATCCAGGATTTCCGCCATCCCGACCGGATCGTCGTCGGCACCGAGGACGAGCGGGCCAAGAAGGTGATGGGCGAAGTCTATCGTCCGCTCTATCTGAACCAGGCGCCGATCCTCTATACCGCGCGGCGCACGGCGGAACTGATCAAATACGCTGCGAATGCGTTTCTTGCCACCAAGATCACCTTCATCAACGAGATCGCCGATCTCTCCGAGAGGGTTGGTGCGAACGTGCAGGAGGTCGCGCGCGGCATCGGGCTCGACAACCGGATTGGAACCAAGTTCCTGCATGCCGGCGCGGGCTATGGCGGCTCCTGCTTCCCGAAAGACACCCGCGCCCTGTTCAAGACGGCGCTCGATCACGATGTGCAGCTGAAAATCGTCGAAGCCACGCTGACCGCGAACGACAACCGCAAGCGCGCGATGGCGCGCAAGGTCGCCAACGTGCTCGGCGGCGAGCTGCGCGGCAAGACGATCGGCGTGCTTGGCCTGACCTTCAAGCCCGATACCGACGACATGCGCGAGGCGCCGTCGATCCCGCTGATCAACGGCCTGATCGATTTCGGTGCCAAGGTTCGCGCCTATGACCCGGTCGGCATGGAGCAGGCGCGCAAGGAATTGCCGGAGATCGAGTACTGCACGGACGCCTATGAATGCGCCCGCCAGGCGGATGCGCTCGTCATCGTGACCGAGTGGCGCCAGTTCCGCGCACTCGATCTCAAGCGCATCAAGCAGGAGATGAAGCATCCGGTCGTCGTCGACCTGCGCAACATCTACCGCCCCGACGAGATGGCCGCGCACGGCTTCACTTACGAGAGCATCGGCCGGCCGCGCTGAGCGGCCGCAACGGACCGGCAGCGATAGCCACGGTTCGATCCTGGAGCCCCGTTCCGAGTCAATCGGAACGGGGCTCTGTTTTTGTTCTGACGCGTTTTCCCCACGCGTTCCGATATCCACTTCGCTCTTAAGCGGGACGAGTTTTGGTTGAATCGGCTTGGCGCGGTCTCGGTTCACCTCTCCCCGTTGGGGAGAGGTCGATTGCGCCTGGCGATGCGAAGCATCGTCCAGTGCAATCCGGGTGAGGGCTCTTGCTCTCTCGATAGACCGTAACCCCTCACCCGATTTGCTGCGCAAATCGACCTCTCCCAAGGGAGAGGTGAACCTTCGACGCCGTTCTAGTTCAACCTAGTCCCATCATGCTCTAGGCGTGCGCGGGCGCGCCGAGTTGGACGAACGCATCCAGCTCGCGCGCGAGCGCTTCCTGCCAGGTCGGCATCGCGACCCCGAACTGCGCCTTCAGCCGCGTCAGATCCAGCCGCGAATTGCCAGGGCGCACCGCCTTGGTCGGGAAATCGGCCGTCGCGATCGGAACGATATTGTCGACGGCGAGCGTGACGCCACGCGACCGCAGGCCCCCGACGATGGCCGTGGCAAAGCCATGCCAGCTGGTTTCGCCGGCGCAAACGAGATTGACGACGCCGCCCCTGCGCTCGAGTTGATCGTATAGCGTGGTCATGTTCGGCAGGACGATGCCGGCGACCGCGCTGGCGATCGCCTGCGCCGTCGTCGGCGCGCCGATCTGATCGGCCACGATCCGCAGCTCCTTACGCTCGCCGGCAAGCCGCGCGATGGTGCGCAGGAAATTGGTGCCCTTTGCGGCATAGACCCATGAGGTGCGCGCGATCAGATGCGCTCCGCCCGCCGCCTGGATCGCGACGTCGCCGGCAAGCTTGCTGGCGCCGTAGGCCGACAACGGTTCGGTCGGACTGTCCTCGCGCCATGACCGGTCGCCTGAACCGTTGAAAACATAGTCGGTGGAGAAATGCACCAGCGGCACGCGGTTTGCTGCCGCCCATTTCGCGAGCGCTTCAGGTCCCCTGGCGTTGACCAGAAAAGCCAGCTCGCGCTCGTCCTCGGCGCGATCGACCGCCGTGTACGCAGCCGGATTGATGATGAGATCGGGCTTCAGGCTCTCGAGCTGGGCCGTCAGCATTTCCGGCTTCGACAGATCGAACTCCGCGGTCGGCGGCGAGATGATGGTGCCGTGGCTTTCCAGCAGAGGCTTCAGCGCACTGCCAACCTGGCCGCGCGTTCCCGTCAAAAGAATCCGCATCAGATCTGTCCATAGGTGGGAAGATTGCTGGCATCGGCGAGCAGCGGCGCATCCGCATCCTTGCCCGACAGCTGTGGCTTGTCGACGCCCCATTTGATCCCGATCGCGGGATCGTTCCATCGGATCGAGAGCTCGTCCTTGGGGCTGTAGAAGTCGTCGCATTTGTAGAAGAAGTCGGCGGTTTCCGAGAGCACCACGAAGCCGTGGGCAAAGCCGCGCGGCACCCATAACTGCCGGCGGTTGTCCTCGCTCAATTCCACCGCGACATGCTTGCCGAAATTCGGGCTGCCGACACGCACGTCGACGGCGACGTCCAGTACCTTGCCGCGCAGCACGGTCACGAGCTTGCCCTGGGTCAGCGGGTTCTGCAGATGCAGCCCGCGCAGCACGCCATAGGCCGAGCGGGACATGTTGTCCTGCACGAAGGGGCGCGTGATGCCGTGCTCGACATAACGGGGCGCCTGGTAGGTCTCGAGGAAGAAGCCGCGTTGGTCGCCAAACAGCTTCGGCTCGACGATCAGGACTTCCGGAAGTTCGGTCTTGATGACGTTCATTTAACAAGGGTTCCAGTTTTGGGCAGGCCCGAAATGTTAATTTGCTACTCATAACAAACTTGTGCGGCGCACGCTATCTGTTATGTTTTGATAGTCAAACTGTGAGGGACCATGAAGGGCATTATCCTCGCCGGTGGAACCGGCTCGCGCCTCTACCCCGTGACCACCGTCGTCTCCAAGCAGCTGCTGCCTGTGTTCGACAAGCCGATGATCTATTATCCGCTGTCGACGCTGATGCTCGGTGGAATCCGCGATATTCTGATCATCTCGACGCCGCAGGACAAGCCGCTGTTCCAGCGGCTGCTCGGCGACGGCAGCGAGATGGGCGTCCGCTTCGCCTATGCCACGCAGGAGACCCCGCGGGGTCTTGCCGACGCCTTCATCGTCGGCCGCGAGTTCATCGGTGATGACTCCGTCGCCCTTGTGTTAGGTGATAACATTTTCTACGGCCACGGCCTGCCGAGCATGCTGTCGGCCGCCTCGGTCCGCAAGAAGGGCGCCACGGTGTTCGGCTACGTCGTCAACGCGCCGGAGCAGTATGGCGTGATCGAGCTCGACGGCACCGGCCGGGCGCTGTCGATCGAGGAGAAGCCGAAGCGGCCGAAGTCCAACGTCGCCGTCACCGGCCTCTATTTCTACGACAACGACGTGGTCGATATCGCGGCCGGCATCAGGCCGTCGCCACGCGGCGAGATCGAGATCACCGACGTGAACAAGGCCTATCTCGAGCGCGGCGACCTCTATGTCGAGGTGCTCGGCCGCGGCTTCGCCTGGCTCGACACCGGCACGCATTCCTCGCTGGTCGAGGCCAGCCACTTCGTCCAGATCCTGGAGCAGCGCCAGGGCCTGCGCATCGCCTGCCCCGAGGAGATCGCGCTGCGCCAGGGCTACATCTCGCTCGAAGCCTTCGCGCGGGTGGCGCAGAAGACCGCAAAGAGCAGCTACGGCGAGTATCTGCTGTCGGTCTACCGTTCGTTCCAGGGTCAGCCCCGCACAGCCGAGGTATTCAAACATGCGGTTTAAGGGATCGACGATCTTCGTCACCGGCGGCGCCGGCTTCATCGGCTCCGCCGTGGTCCGTCACCTGCTGCGCGACACCCACGCCCGCGTCGTCAACATCGACAAGCTGACCTATGCGGCGAACCTGGCCTCCCTGCCCGGCTCGAGCGAGAGCCTGAACTACACCTTCGAAAAGGCCTGCATCTGCGAGGGACAGGTGCTGCGCCGGCTGTTCGAGAAATATCAGCCCGATGCGGTGATGAATCTTGCCGCGGAAAGCCACGTCGACCGCTCGATCGACGGCCCCGGCGAATTCATCCAGACCAACATCGTCGGCACCTTCACGATCCTGCAGGAGACGCTGCGTCACTGGCGCACGCTGTCGCCCGAGAAGCGCGACGCGTTCCGCTTCCTGCATATCTCGACCGACGAAGTGTTCGGCTCGCTCGGCGACGAGGGGCTGTTCACCGAGACCACGGCCTATGCGCCGAACTCGCCCTATTCGGCCAGCAAGGCATCGTCAGATCATCTGGTGCGCGCCTGGCGCGAGACCTATGACCTGCCGACCCTGGTGACCAACTGCTCCAACAATTACGGCCCCTATCACTTCCCGGAGAAGCTGATTCCGCACATGATCATCAAGGGGCTCGCCGGTGAGCCGCTGCCGGTCTATGGCGACGGCCAGAACGTCCGCGACTGGCTGTTCGTCGAAGATCACGCCAAGGCGCTGACCCTGGTGCTGGAGCGCGGCGAGGTCGGCGAGACCTACAATGTCGGCGGCCGCAACGAGCGCACCAATCTCCACGTCGTGGAAAGCATCTGCGACCTGCTCGACAAGGTCGTGCCGGCTGCGGCAGGCCCGCGGCGCCAGCTGATCAACTTCGTCGCCGACCGTCCCGGTCACGACCGCCGCTATGCCATCGACGCGACCAAGCTCGAAACCGAGCTCGGCTGGCGCGCCGAGGAAAATTTCGAGACCGGCATCGCCAAGACGGTGCGCTGGTATGTCGACGAGCAACCCTGGTGGCGCGCGATCCTGGAGCGCGGCTACAAGGTGGAGCGCGTCGGCCTGAACCAGTAGCCGCCGATCTCTCCAAGCCACCGGCGTGGACAGCCAGCAGGAAGCCGACAAGCGCGATGATGATTCAACCGGATCTCATCGCGACTTGACCAGCCGCGACCGCCTTCCGACGGTGGATTGGCAGCCATCCGACAGACGACAAATCGAGAAACCACGGGGTCCCGCCATGAAAATCGCAATGGACGGCCAGGAACTGACACTGTTCAAAAGCTTCGTGGATCTCTCGAAGCGCTATCTGGAATTCGGCTCGGGAGGGAGCACCTGGCTCGCCTGCCAAACCAGGAAGGAGTGGGTCATCTCGATCGATTCCTCGCTGGAATGGCTCAACAACGTCGGCGACGCCACGCGCGATGCGAGCACCAAGCCGCAGCTGCTGCATGTCGATATCGGCAAGCTGCGCGAGTGGGGTTATCCGATCGAGAAGGAGAAGGAGAGCTCCTGGCCCGAATATCACGAGCGTGTCTGGGAGCGTCCGGAAAGCAAGACGGCCGACCTGTATTTCATCGACGGCCGGTTTCGCGTGGCGAGCTTCGTGCAGTGCGTGCTGCACGGCGCACCGGGAGCTTTCATCGCAATTCACGACTTCGAGAACCGCCCCCACTACCATTCGGTTCGGACGGTCGCGCGGGAAATCGCGCGCGCCAACAACATGTCGATCTTCCAGAGGCCTGCCAGGATCGACGTCGATGCCGCACAGGCCCTGCTGGCAAAATACCGGCTGGAACCGCTGTAGCCGGCAGCCGGAGCCTTCTGCCGTCGATCGCCGCTTCGGTCAAAGACCACGCAAGTTGCACGATTGATCGGGCGCGCCGCCTGGCGCGCCCTCCTTCGGCGAGCAAAATCGCTGTCGGCTGGGTTCAGCCCTGGACCAGCTTCTTCAGCTCCGGAAGAAACCGCTGGATCGTTGCGTCTTCCACATCGTTGCGATCCCGCAACGTGAAGAACTCCATCGCGCGGATCTTCTCGGGATCGCCATCGGCGAGCGGCCGGCCGCGCTCGCGCTTCTTCAGCAATTGCTCGCGTGACTTCGTGTAGTAGTGATTGATCACGAGCTTGCTCCGCTTGGGAGCGGTACAACGGCCGCCGATCGGGAAAATCGGCGTGCCGTCTTCCGCGACGTAGCAACCCAGAACAAGCGATTGATGCGGATGCAGGTAGGACACGATGGTGTCCGGCCGCACGATCGACTTCATGATGAAATGATCCGGGAAGTCGTCCGGAGCGCGACGCGTGAAGGACTCGATGCACAGGCCGGCCGGCCGCGCGTCGTGACCGTTCGATCCGAAGTTCAGCCAATGCACCGCCACCGCCGGCGCCGAGCCGAGCTCGGCCAGGACGTCCTTGATGTTGCCGGCCTGCGTCGGAAACAAATACTCATCGGCATCGATGAAGGCGCACCATTCCGCACAATTGCGATAGGTGTCGATCGCATGCGAGAAGGCGCGCATCTGGCCGAATTCGCCCTCCACGAAATGATAGGTGATCATCTCGGGCCACGGGAAGGACTCGATCACGGCGCGCGTATTGTCGGTGCTGCCGTTGTCATAGAGGTAGAAGTGATCGAAGCCGACCAGTCGGTGGAAGTGCAGCCATTCCAGCAGATCGTCGCCTTCATTCTTGATGGCGCACACCGCGGCGAGGCCGTGCTTCTTCCGGTCGACCCCGACATAGAGCTTCTTCGCCTCCATCACGCGCAGGAGGCCGGCAAACTCGCGCCGCAGGTTTTCACTTTTCGGGGCCGCAGCGAGCGCGGACAGATAGACGTCCTGCGCTTCATGGGCAGCCCCCATGTTGAGATCCGCGATCGCAAGGCGATGCAACACCCGCGAGTCGGATGGCATCTGCTTGACAAGGTCGAGAAGGATTCCACGCGCTCCGGCGAAATCACAGGCCTGCACAAGCGCTGCCGCCTTTGCAAACTGGAATTCCTTGTAATCGCCGAATTGCCGCTCCAACTGCTCGACCGACTGGATGAGCTCGTCGGGCTTCGGATTTGCGATCCGCCCGGAAAAGAAATCTCGAAGCTTTGTCTCGATCTCACTTGCTGGAAGCGTATCGAGATTCACGCCTGAGCTGAAACTAGACAATGCAGGAATTTCCATGTCCAACCTGAGCCGCTCCCCACGAGATCAACAAGCAATTACCATTGGTTCGCACCACGAATTCCCTATTAGCGCACTTATCCTACAAGAATAAGGCTATAACACGTAGCGCTCACATTTAACTGTTGTAAGGTTATTTCGAGGAAAATCAATACAATAGAGTACAGGGCTCGCTGTCATTTGCACGAAACCGTCGCACAGGACGGGAACGACCGGAGATCGCCAATGGACAATGGGAACGAAGCAATCCGTAAGCCGTTTGCGCTTACGAGACGGATGTTTTTGACATCGTTATCCGCAAGCCTGCTGCCCGGCTCGCTCAGTGTCCTGGGTTCCGGTCACCCTGCGGCGGCTGCGGCAGCTTCACGGCCTCTCGTCGGAGCCATCCGATGGGACGCATGGTATTCGCCGGGCTCGCAGCCGACGGAAGCCATGAAGCAATCGCTCGGTCCGCAGAAATATCGTTGGCGGGCCCCCTTCTTCGGCGCCCAGATCAACCGCGACCCGAACGCGCTTGATTTTTCGAGCTCGATCGAGGCCGAGATCGACAAGGAAATCGACCAAGCCATCTTTGCCGGACTGGATTATTGGGCATTCGCCGGCTACGGCGCCAACCACCCGATGTCGAAAGCGCTGTACGCATTCAGAACCCGTCCGAAGGCAGCCCAATTGAAGTACTGCATGTTCACCGAGCTCGGTCGATGGGGATCGGCGGCGAAGCTGTCGCCACTCCCCCACGAGCACATCGGCCTGATGGCGGACAAGAACTATCTGAGGGTGGAGGGCGATCGGCCGCTCTACTTCCTGGGCTTCATCAAGGGTGCCGACGTGCAGCGAAGCTGGGGAGGCGTGCAAGGTCTCCGCACCCAACTGAGCAAGTTCAAATCCGATGCGACCGCAGCCGGCGTCGCGGAGCCGTACATCGTGCTGGCAGGCGACACGAAATTCCTGAGCCAGGAGGCCGCCAATCTGGGCGCCGATGCGCTCGGGTCGTATGCGATTACAACCGGCAACGGCCGCGGCAGCTTTGCCGACCTCGCGAAGTATGCCGAAAAAGGCTGGAATGCCTTGGCCGCCAGCCAGGTCCCTGTCGTGCCCACGGTGATGACGGGATGGGACAGGCGCCCTCGTATCGAGCATCCCGTGCCCTGGGAAACGTCGCAGCGTCCCGGCGACGGCATCACCAATTTCTATACGGCTCCGACGAAGCAGGAACTGGCGAGCCATCTCGCGCAATCGATCCGCTGGGTCAACAGCCAAGCACCTGATCTCCGAGCCCCCGCGGTGCTGATCTATGCCTGGAACGAAAATGACGAGGGTGGCTGGCTGGTCCCGACGCTGCCGTGTCAAACGGAGCGCCTTGAAGCGCTGCGCGAGGTTCTCAAGACGACGACACGGGCGGCGGCGAAGAACCTTTGCTAGACCAGTTCAAGCGAGGTCCGGCGCGGCTTGCGTAAAGCCGCGCCGAACTCACCAAACCAAGCTCCGTTCCAATTGCGCTGGAAACGGACAAGATCGGCTCTCCGCTTCCGCTCAGCGCCAGCGAAGCGGCCTTGTCCGGTCGTTCGATTCCACCGTCCGGTGTTCGAGATGATAGGGCGCGTAGATCTGCTTGACCCAGTAGTTGAAGTTCGGGTGCAGCTTCACGAAGTCATAGAATGAATCGCCGAAATTGGACGGGCTGAGGCAGGTCTTGTTTTGCGGCCGCGATGAGATGGCATTCAGGCAATACGACAGCATGCAAGCCTTCGTCTCGCTCTCCGCCACCTTGCTCAGACTTCGGAAGCTGTTGGTGGAGTGCAGCCGGTACAAATAGCGGTCGGCCTCCAGATAAGTCGGCTCGACCTTGGTTACGGCGCGCAAGGCGAAGTCCCAGTCGTGGCAGTATTTCAGGTCGGCAAGCCAGCCCACCTGCCGCAGCAGCTCGCGGCTGAAGACGAAGTTTCCGGTCGACGCGGCAATCTGGGAATCCAGGAATGTCCACGACAGCGGCGCGGCGGCAATCTGGGCCCGGTCGATCGCATAGCGCAGGCGTGTCGGAAACTGGTAGTTGCTGATCGACTTTCCATGTTCGTCGATCGGCTCGACGGCCGAGAAGCCGAAAAACAGCCGCTCGTCGCCATGCTTGTCCGCGAACAGCTGCACCCGATCCCTGGAAAAGGCATCGTCCGAGTTCAAGAGGAAGATCATGTCGCCCTTCGTCAGCGACAATGCCCTGTTCCAGGTGTAATGGGCGCCAAGATTCTGGGGGTTCTTGAGCAGCTTGCAGGACACGAAGCGCTTTCCGAACGACCGCTTCTTGATGACCCGCTGCGCGACTTCAAAACTCCGGTCCGGCGAATTGTCGTCGACGATGACGAGCTCGATATCGGCAAACGTCTGCTGGTAGACGGTCTCGAGGCATTCCTCAAGATACTGCTCGTGCTTGTAGCACGCGATGACCACACTTGCGAGCATCGGCGGCGACCTCAACGTCTCACGATGATCGAATGGCGCGACCTCACCAGGGCGCTGGCGCCGTCGCCGACCTCCAGCACCGCGAGTTGATATTCACCATCCGGCAAGTCGCGAATCGAGAACGACAGCTGGAAGCCGAAATAGCAATCCTTGCTTTCCGCCTTCATGTACTCCTTCACGTCGACGCGCTCGTGCCAATCGACGATCAGGCAATAGCCGCCGTTGATTGCGCCTTCCGCGGCAAGCCCCGACAGAACCAGGAATCCCGTTCGCTGCCTGCTTGCTTCGAAGGCGTTGCCCGCGCAAATCCATCCCCGCACCAGGATCTCAAAGCGCGGATCAACGATCACCCGTTCGCCGGTCTGGGAATTGATGTTCTCGATGACCAGCAACGAACCTGCCGGATTGTCGGACGCGCCTTCCGCCTCAACCGGTGTGCCGCTTCTCAAGCGCTGCACCCCCGAATGCGTGAGACCCGACCGGTGCAGGCTTGCGAGCACTTCGACATGCGTCGAGGCTTCCTTCACCGCCCACTCAAGCTCCTGCCTGCTCAGGCAATCCAGCAGATCCGGGCTGTTTCTGATCTGCGCCGAAATCGGCTCAGCCGACGCGACCCTCCGCACAACCTCGAGGAAGGCGCGTCCATGACGCGAATCCGGCTCGAGATGAGCCCCCTCGGCCCATTCGTTCCAGGAATTGATGAACACCAGTGACTCGGCGAAGCTGTTGCCCTTGGCCCGCAGGGTGGCGTCGCGAAGCCAGACCTCGAACGCCTCCGGGCTGGATCTCGTGAAGACGTGACCGCGCGGTCCCTTGCGCGGCGTGTTGTCCCAACGCGGCATGACAGCAGGAAAGAACGGAAAGTCGTAGGTCTTGCCGATCGACGATCGCATGGCGTCGACATAATCGTACACCTTCCCGGCGAAGGTCGCCGGAGCATCGACTTCGGTCGGCGGCACTTCCCGCGTCGAGACCGTGTGCGGCGGAAACTCGATGGCTGCATCGCAATTGACGTCGCGCGGATCGAACTCGCCGAAGGTCATCGCATTGCAGATGAGAAGCTCGCCAATTCCGAGCTCCCGGGCTCGCTCGCGCCAGATCTCGAACAGACGCTGCTTGTCCGGCAACAATGACGGCCGGTAGATGACGATGACCTTCCGACCATCGACCGTGATGTAGCGCTCGTCGAGCAGCAGGTCGGCCATGTCGTCGATAAAGCGGACATCGTCGTCCAGCGAGTGATTCTGTCCGAGCAGCAGCTCGGCATCCGAGCCGTCCCACCGGCGGGACCAGTTCTCGTTGGCCCAGCAAATGCAGAACGGCAGGTTCGGCTCGCCGTCCTCGAGCAAGAGCTGAAGCGGCTTTTCCAGCAGCCTGCGCCCCTGGAACCAATACACGTAGTAGCAGAAGCCATCGATGCCGTACTTGCGCGCGAGGTCGCCCTGCTGGCGGCGCGTCTCCGGCAGCCGGACGTCGTAGAATCCAAGATCGGCCGGCAGCCACGGCGATTCATGCGACGGAAACTGGGCGCGCATGCGCGCGACATTGGTCCACTCGGTGAACCCCGGTCCCCACCACCTGTCATTTTCTTCAAACGAATGGAATTGCGGCAGGTAGAAACAAATATAGCGCACCTCCTTGGTGGAGGCGTCCGCCGGTCCCGCAACGCTTCGGTTGTCGATGCTGGGAAACAGCAGATCGTCGTAGTCTTCGAGCGAGAAGCCGAGCGCAACGACCACTTCGCTCGGCGTGAAGTTCTCGAACAGCGGTATCTCGTAATATTCCCCGTCGTTCAGGCTGATGCGCAGATAGATCTGCGCATGCTTGGGCTCGACAAGCGTGTTTCTCAGGGCACGCGCCAGACGACGGCGCACGCCCGGCGTCGACAGATCGATCCGAAATCCGGGACGCCCGATCACGCTGCGCGGACCGATGCGGGCCGGCATGGATCGGCCGGTGCGTCCCTCTTCGACACAGTGGGAGCCGACGAAGAGCGCTATCGAAACGGTTGCAGCGGGCGACTGGGCATCGACGATCCAGCCCGAGATTCCCCGCCCCGAATATTCGAGGATCGCGCCACGCAACCGCGATCCCGACTGGAGATCGCTGATATCGGGATCCAGGAACAGGCTCTGCGGATGGTCGTCCTGCTGAACCGGACTGGCAACGGGCAACATATCCTTCGTATCCCTGACGCTCCGTTCGACCATCTTGTTCATTGCCACTCGATCTCCTGCCAACGCTTAACGCCGGCTCCAGTTTCTTTCCCGGTCACGCGGACGTTCGATCCCGAGATCACGCTGCCTGACACGCCTCTGATCATGACCTCTCGGTTCTTATCGATCAGCTTCACACAACCAGAGGTGCAATGAGCATTTATTCCGCGAACCCACATTAACGCAATCTCTCTATCGCCGATATGAAAGCCATTGTTAGTTCTGCCTAGATTGTTACGCAGAGGTGCACGCTTCCGTGCCTTCGCGCCCAAAAACAAAGCCGCTCACCGTCTCTGCCATTGCGCGTGCGACGAGATGTCCGCCTCCAACAATCTCAGCCGACGCTCTCGCCCATCGCCTGCAGACGACGTAGCGCGCCTTCGTTGTTCTGCTGCGCCGCCTTTCGATACCAACGCAGCGCCTGGTCGCGGTCCTGCGCGACGCCGTTGCCGGCACGCAGCGCGTCGCCGATGGCGAGCTGGGCTTCGACCATGCCCTGCTCCGCGGCTGCCGCGAACCACTCGGCCGCCTTCGCCGGATCAGCCTCGCGGCCCTGGCCGCGCCCGAGCATCACCGCAAGGTTGTATTGCGCCGTCGTGTGGCCCTGGCGCGCCGCGGCCTCGTACCACGTCACACCCTGCGCAAGGTCCTGCTCGACGCCCTGCCCGGTGCAATACATAACGGCAAGCTTGAACTGTGCTGCGGCATTGCCGCCGTCGGCGGCCTTGACGATCCAGCTGGCGGCGGCCTGCGGATCCTTGAGGCCGCTCTTCGGATCGGAGTACAGCAGCGCCAAGGTGTGCTGCGCCTCGACATGGCCGGCGCTTGCCGCGCGCTTGAACCATTGCGCCGCCGCGGGAAGATCGACCGTGCCGCCGGACCTTCCCATGTGAAGCCCGCCGAGTTGAAACGCCGCCGTGGAATGACCGCGCTCGGCGGCGTCGGTCAGCAACGTGCGTGCCTGCGCAAGACGCGCTTCAGACGGCTCCTCCTGGATCAGAAACACGGCATAGGCGGTCTTTGCATCGGCGTCGCCGCCGTTGGCCGCCTTGCTCAGCCATTCCGCTGCACGCACCTGATCGCGCGGCACGCCGTTGCCCGCCGAATAGAGCCGGCCCAGTTGCACGCCGGCGGCGCTGATGCCGCCCTCGGATGCGCGCTCGAACCACTTGATCGCGGTCGCGACATCGCGCGTCACGCCGTTGCCGTTGAGATAGAACACCGCGATGTTGTGGGCCGCGGTCGCGTGGCCGCTCTCGGCCGCGCGTTCGAACCATTTCGCCGCCTGGCGGACGCTGGGCGGCACGCCGGTGCCGGTGGCATAGAAGCGTCCGGTAAAGAACTGCGCCTGCACGTCACCGCGCTCGGCCGCCTTCTCGTACCAATACGCCGCCTCGCGCAGATCCGGCTCGGCGGCCGTGCCGAGCGCATAGAACTCGGCCAGCGCCTGGATCGCCGGCAGGTAATCCTTGCGTGCCGCCTTGCGCAAGGCGGTCTCGGCCTTATCGAGATCCTTGGCGACCCCTTTGCCGCTCAGCCGCAACAGCGCGATGTTGTACAGCGCGATGGCATCGTCATGCGCAGCCGCGCTCTGGAATAGCCGCGCGGCTTCCTCGACATTTGCAGGAAGCCCGGTGCCCTTGAGGCACATGAATGCGAGCGCGACCTGCGCGCGGACATGGCCCTGCTCCGCCGCCTTGTGATACCAGATCGCGGCCTGCGCGAAGTCGACGGGAACGCCGCGCCCCTGATAATGCACGTCGCCGAGCGCGAATTGGCCAGCCGCCGCCTTCTGCTCGGCCGCGGCCTCGTACCAGCGCAGGGCAACGGCGTGATCCTTGGTGCAGCCGTGTCCGTTGGCGTACATGTCGCCGAGGATTGCCTGCGCGTCCGCCTTGCCGGCCTCCGCCGCCACCGACATCCAGAGGAAGGCGGCGTCGAGGTCCCTGGCCACGCCGATTCCGTTCGGGAACACCAGGTCGTGGAGATTGGTCGCCTTGTCGCCGAGGCGCGCCGCCGTGGATTGCCGCCACATCTCGGGCTTGTTCGGTCCGACGGACGCCTTGACCCCGTGGAAGTAGATCAAGCCGAGCTGGAATTGCGCTTCGGTATGTCCATTCAGGGCAGCGCGTTCGTACCACGCGACCGCGTCCGGAATGTTGCCGATAACGCCCTCGTTCCTCGCATAGAGCAACCCGATCCGGTAATCCGCCTCCGGATTGCCGGCCCGCGACGCCAGCCTCCAGAAGCGCAACGCCTCCAGATACTGCCGGTTCTCGTAAGCCTCCAGTCCCCGTTCGAACTGCGTTGCTTCCGAACGGGACGACCCGGGCTTGAGCAGGTCGAGAAGGGATCGCGTCAACACCGTCATGGCTCGCGCATTGCTTCTTTTGCGCTGCGCAGCATGCCGCCGAGCAGATACATCGCCACCGAACGGGTGCCGACATTGACATCGCCCTGCAGCGTCATGCCGGGGATGAGGCGAAAGTTCTTCGGAACGTCCTTGAAGTTGGTCTCGTCGACCGAACATCGCGCCTTGTAGTAGGCATCGACGGGCTTTCCGTCATCGTCGGTGGTGAAGGCGCCCTCGCTGATCCAGCGAATCTTGCCCTGCGCCGTGCCGTGCTCGGCCGCGTTGAACGCATCGATCTTCATCGTGCAGGGATCGTTCGGCCGGACGAAGCCGACGTCGCGCGACAGGATCTGGATCTCGGCCTCGAGCCGCGTCTTGAGCGGCATCAGCGTGATGAAGGGATCGCCCGGCTTCAGCACCGATCCGACCGAGAGCTTGGCGAGGGTCAGCACGACCGAGGGCTCGGCCGCCGTCCAGCGGACGAGGTCCTGATGCTTGATCGCCTTGTCGTACTGCGAGCGGGCCGTGTCCAGGTTGTTGCGCGTCGTCACCAGATCCTGGCTCAGCTGCGCGTTCCACTGCTCGGTGAAGGCGTTGCGATCCGCCTTCAGCGACTCCAGCTGGTGTTGCGCTTCCAGCAGGGTGTTGTGCGTGTTGTCGATCTGGCGCAGCAGCTCCAGGCGATTGTCCTGCGACAAATACAGGTTCAGCTTGGACCCGCTGCCGCTTTCGGCCAGCGTCGAGCGCATGTCCTCGATCTTGCCGGCGATATCGGCACGCTGACTGTACCGCTCGTCGTCCTTCTTCGCCTTCTGGATCGTCGCTTCGGTCTGGCTGATCTTGGAGTCGTAGCTGTTCACCTGCGCGTGGTACTGCGCGACGCGCTGATCGTAGAGCGCCTTCTGCAAGGCGTTGTATCTGGCGACCTCGGGGTCCTTGGGTTGCCCGAACGACAGCTGCTTTCCGGACAATTCGGCCTCGTCCCGCGCGACCTGCGCCTCGAGGCTCGCCATCTGCAGCTTGTACTGCGTGACGTCGGCAGCGGTGAACGTCGAGTCGAGGGTCGCAAGCTGCTGCCCCGCCTCGACCTGCTCACCCTCCCGAACATCGATCGTCTTGATGATCGATGCGTCCAACGCCTGCAGCACGTTGATCTGATCGACCGGAACGATCCTGCCGCCCACGCTCGTGATCACCCGATCGACGCGCGTGAGGCACATGATCGCCACGACGGCTACCATGAACGCCGACAGGACGAACAGCGTCGCGCGGGCCAGCAACGGCTCGGGCGCCTCGCGGATCGCATCGGTTTCGGACTGGAACTGGCGGACGGTCGCGAGCGAAGCTTGATTAGGAGACAAGGGTCGGGCTCCTGAAGTTCTTTTCGGTGCGGCCCGCCGGCACCAGATGCGTGTTCTGCTGGTACCAGAGCGAGCTATAGATGTCGTTTCGTTCCAGAAGCTCCTCGTGGCGGCCGATATCGTTGACCACGCCACGATTGAGCACGAGGATCGCGTCGGCCTTGGTCAGCGACGACAGGCGGTGCGAGATGATGATCAGCGTGCGCCCCTGCGCGATCCGCGAAATGTTCGCGTTGACGATCGTCTCGCTCTCCGCATCGAGCGCGCTGGTCGCCTCGTCCAGGATCAGGATCGGCGGATCGACGATCAGTGCCCGCGCGATCGCGAGGCGCTGACGCTGGCCGCCGGAGAGATTGGTCGATCCCTCGTAGATATAGGTCTCGTAGCCTCGCGGCAGCTTGTCGATGAACTCCTCGGCGCCGGCCAGTCGCGCGGCCCTGACGACATCGTCGAAGGTCGCATCGGGCTTGGCGGCCGCAATATTCTCGCGGATCGTGCCGCTGAACAGGAAGTTCTCCTGCAGCACCACACCCACATTGCGCCGGAGATGGTCGACATCGTATTCGCGAACATCGACGCCATCGACCTTGATCAGACCACCGTAGTCGGAGTGCAGGCGCTGCAACAGCCGCGTGATCGTGGTCTTGCCGGAGCCGCTCTTGCCCATCACGCCTAGCGTCGTGCCGAGCGGAATCTCGAAGGAGATGCTGTTCAACGCCGGCGACACCGCGCCCTTGTACTTGAACGTGACGCCGGAGAATTCGATATGCCCCTTCAGCGGAACCCGAACGCCATGGCCGGAGCGTCCCTCCTCGGGCGGCTGATTGACCAGCCTGCCGACGATCGTGACCGCGGTGCGCGCCTCGTCATACTGGTTGATGAGCTGGGCCATCTGCATCAGCGGGCCGGCAACGCGTTGCGACAGCATCAGAAACGCGAACAGCGCTCCAACGTAGACCGGATCGCCGCTCGACACGGCGAGGTAGACACCGAAAGCATAGGGAGCACTCACCGCCAGCCGTTCCAACGGCTTCACCACCGTCTGAATGGCGGTTCCGGTCAGACCTTCCGCAAGGCGAGCTTGGCGACCCGCGCCACAAGCACATCCCACATGTGGCGCTGCCGGGTGTCGAGCGCCAGCGACTTGATGGTCCGCATGCCGTTCAGGCTCTGGATCAGAAACGCTCCCTGCACGCCTTCAGCGGCCAGAGTCGCCGAGGATTTCTTCCGGTAGGCGGGCAGCATCAGGATCAGCCAGGTTACGATTATTCCGGCAAAGGCAAGAACCATCAGCGTCATGATCGGGCTGAAGAAGAACATGACGGGCAGGAAGAAGAACAACGTCGTCGAATCGAGGATGGTCCCGAACAGCTGTCCGGTCAGAAAGCCGCGAATTCGGAACACTTCGCGAATATCCCGCGAAATCAGGCCGACCGGATTCTGCTCGAAGTAATCGATCGGCAGATTGAGCACCTTCTCGAACACGTAGGTCGACAGCTTGACGTCGAGCCGTGCCGTCAGGCGCTGGACCAGGTACTGCCGCAGGAACGTGAACGCCGCCTCGAACAGGATGAGCACGAACATCGCGATACACAGCACGTAGAACGTGTTGTAGGCCTTGTAGAAGATGACCTTGTCCGAGAGCAGCCGCCAGAACATGATCGGTCCGAGGCCCATGAAGCCCAGGATCAGCGCCGCGATCGCGACGTCGCGCAGGATGCGCCGTTCGCGGAACAACAATGCGGTGACAAAGCCGAAGCTGAACGGCTGGGTCTCGTCCGATATCTCGTAGTCGCGCTTGGCCATGACGACGTCGCCCGACCAGATGTCCTCGAAGCGCGGCTGATCGATCACGAGCAGCGCATCCTCGCTCGCGTTCGGATCCTGCAGGACCACCCGGGTGCTGTCTTCATCGCCCTCGAGGCGCAGCAGCACCATGTGGCTGCCGTCGCGCAGGCGGACGATTACCGGCAGCGCCCGCTTGAGATGGCTCAGCCCCTTCCAGTCCAGCGTGACGGCCTTTGCCGTCATGCCCGAGGAATTCGCGCATTTCAGCAGCTCCGGGAGTGTGACCTCCCGGTCGCCCAGGAGATTGTCCTGGATGAGCTGGGTCGGGGTCAGGTGCAGACCATGCTGCCTTGCCACGATGACCAGACACGCGAGGCCCGAGGGTGGCAGTCCCTCCACGGAAGGTGCGCCGACGAGCGAGAGGTGTTTGGTCATGGATGCCTCGAAGTTTCGACTGCGCAAGATCGGGTCGTTAGCGAGATATAACTTATCACTGTTAGTTCGCTAACGCAGCATTTTTGGCATGCGGTTCCGAAAAGATATATGTGTCGGAACAGGCAAGGAAGCCGGTTCCGGCACTTGCTGCCGTTGGTTTAACCACGGAACCTTATAACATTATTTAACATCAACCATCACGGGGCGGCGGTCGCCGTCTCCCGGAAGTCGAAGCCGCAGGCTCGAGCTGCGGCTGGATCCGCCTGTCCTCGGCCTCCGGCATGAGCGCCAGCGCGCAGACCTCGAAATTCGCGCTGCGAACCGAGACGGTCGGAAAGCCGGCGCTGAGCAGCAGGTTTCCCATCCGATCGCACGAAAAACCGGTCTTGTGCGCCATATGATGGCGGCCCTGTTCGATCGCGCCGGAATGCCCGTAGATCATATCGAGCGGCCGTATCGGACCGGCCGGCGAGACATAGGCGACCGCGCCGAGGCCCTTGGTCAGCATGTGCTGAGCCACCGCCTCCAGGTCGGGGGACATGATCAGCGCGAAGCCATCCGGCTTGAGGACCTCGCGGAACTGAACGAATGTGGGATGTATCTCATGGGCATAGAGATGTTCCATCAGATGCGAACACCAGATCGCGTCGAACGAGGCCGGCCGGCACAATTTGGCGAGATCGGTAATCGAGCCGACGATGTCCGGTTTCACGCTTCCGTCGACGTCGAGGCGAATCTCCTCCCAGTCATGCGATGACAACAGCGGCTGGATCCGCTTGGCAACCGTCGATCCAGCGCCGGCATTCAGCATTTTTTTCTTGGCCAATTCGAGAGCTCCGCGGTTCGCACATGATGCAGCTGGTTTCTGCAGCGATCGTTCGTCTTGTCCAAGGGTTGCCGAGGCTGCAGCAAGCCGTCACAACTCCTTGTATCAAGCGAGTGACACGCCTTTACAAAAGCTACGTGGTCCGAATGTGACCAACTAACTTCTAACATTCATCGATTGAAGTGGAACTTATCATGGAGACGGCGACATGCGACGCGGGCGACCAGGTTCCGATCGTCACGTTCGCACGCAACACGGCTCAACAAGGGTTGAGGGGGTACCTTCGCCTGGCGCGGACCTCAGGTCCTACAGCCTGGTCGAGTGACCATCGTTGAAGATCAGATATTCGATGTTGCTGATCTGGGTCACCTGGCCGTTGCTGAAGTTGACATCCAACGAACCATCCTTGCCGGCGGTGATGCCGGTCACGTCGGTCGAAGCGTGATCCAGGAAGGTCAGGGAGTCCTTGCTGCCGCCACCGCTGTCGACGGTGTCGTTGCTGTGCAGGTTGGACAGGTAGAAGTAGTCCTGGCCGGAGCAGCCGACCATCGAGGCCGTGCCGGTGGCGGAACCGACGAACGACGAACCATCGTTGCCGCCGATCAGCGTCTGATTGCCCGACCCGGCGACCATCGTGTCGTGGCCGGCGCCGCCATGCAGCGTATCATTGCCGGCACCGCCATAGAGCGAATCGTTGCCGTCACCGCCGTCGAGCGAGGTCGCGTGCGACGCATCGCTGCCCGAGTAGAGCACGTCGTTACCGGCGCCACCGTACTCCGCAACAGTTTCCTTGCCGCCGACCAGCAGGTCGTTGCCG